>CAXUNT010000052.1:0-32133 GCA_964252595.1 uncultured Armatimonadales bacterium | reverse complement strand
CGGTTTGAGAAACTACATTTGACAATGACCTGGCGTGAAAGCCGCTTTGATGCGGGTATGGCTTTATAGGCGAACAAATGGCAACGGATAAACAAACAGCAGAAGCAATTCTCGCTCAAATTGCCGCCGTCGCCGACGCACGGATGCGCCCGATGTTCGGCGGGTACGTCATCTATGTCGATGAAAAAGTCATCGGCCAGTTTGACGAAAACCAACTGTTCCTCAAAGTCACTCAGTTCGGCGAGCAATATGCCCCAGAGCTGGAACGCGCTGCACCGTACCCCGGTGCTAAGCCCGCGTTCATCATCCCGCCGGAGCGGCTGAAAGACACTGACTGGCTGCGTGAGCTTATCATAGGAACTCGCCGCCAGATCAAGTGAACTGACATGTCATGTCAGCTATGCCGGTATGCTTAGGAAGCATTAGGTATACTAGCCGCAGAGAAACTATTTGGAAAGCAGTAAATCATGGCGTTGAATGGGCGGACGGTGATGCTGGCGCTGGCGGAAAATGAGAGCGTCAAGCGAACTTTGGTGCAGAACGGGATGTCCAAGGGCATGGTGCAGCGGTTTGTCGCCGGCGAGACTTTGGACGACGCGCTGGCGGCGGCGACACGGCTGAAGGCGCAGAACATCGGCACGGCGTTAGACTTGCTCGGCGAGAATGTGGCGACCGAGGCCGAAGCGTCGGCCTCTACAGACGCTTATACCGGGGTGCTGACGGCGGTGGCGGACGCCGATCTGCCGCCGCCTTATATTTCCATCAAACTTACGGCGCTGGGACTGGATTTGGGCGACAATCTGGCGACTGCCAATCTGCGGCGCGTTCTGGTCGCCGCCCAAGCGATCCCCGGCGCGTTCGTTCGGGTAGACATGGAAGGCTCGGCCTACACGCAGCGGACTTTAGATATCGTGCGTGCGGCGCACGCCGAGTTTGACAACGTCGGGACCGTGCTGCAATCGTATCTGCGCCGGACTGACGACGATTTGGCCCTGCTGAACGCCGAGAAGATTTCCGTGCGCCTGGTCAAAGGCGCGTATGCCGAGCCGGCGGGAGTTGCCTACCCCGACAAAGCCGACGTGGACGCGGCGTATATCTGGCAGATGCGGGCGCTTTTGATGCACGGTCATCATCCGGCGATTGCGTCCCAAGACGAAGCCATTCTGCGGGAAGCCAAGCGGTATGTCCGGGAGCAGCGCATTGACAATGGCCGCTTTGAGTTCCAAATGCTGCTCGGCGTCCGGCGCGACTTGCAGGAGTCGCTGGCTGCCGAAGGCTACTTCGTCCGCGCGTATGTTCCCTTCGGCGTCTCCTGGTATCCCTACTTCATGCGCCGCTTGGCCGAGCGTCCCGCCAACATCGGCTTTATCTTGAAGAACCTGGTGAAGTAGGCCATAGAGAGGCAGGACGAGCGGGAAGGGGGGGGGCCAACACCTGGTGCGCGCCCAACAACCCGAGTTTATGCTCCCAACCCGGTGGGGGCGACCGTGGTGTCGGCCCTTTCTATTGTGGCTCGTCTTGCTTGTTATTCTGAGGACCTATGAACACTGCCGATTACGCCGACAACTGGGACAGCCTGCCGCCGGTCGTGCAGGACGCGCTGACGCCGATCATAGAGCGCTTTGAGGAGGCCGCCGATCTGCTGTTTGACCGGCGGCTCAATCTGTCGTTTGAAGCGGCAGTGAAAGAGTTAAGCATTCCGGGCGTGGTCGCGCTGACGACCGGCCTGCGCGAGCTGCGGGATTTGCTTCTGGCGCGAGTCTCGGTAGAAGACGCAGGGGAGGGGAGGCTGCTGTTTGAGGGCACAGTCCCGCTGACGGCTTACGACCTGCCGCTGTATGCCCTACCGGTGTATCTGTCTCAGCTTGCACAGTTTATGGACGGCCAAAACGTGCGTGTTTGGAAAGAGGCGACGGCAGAAGAGATTGTCGGGGCGCTGCTGATTATGGCCCGCTACGTTCGCCCCGACATTGAGACCGCGCGGGTGCTGATCGCCGCCCTGCATGACATGGCCTATCTGTACCCATCAGCCCTGCCGCAGATCGAAGCCGCCGCCACGCAGGCCGAGTGGCCGAACACTGTGCGTATTGCGGGTCCGGCGGCGCGACTGGCGCAAAAGAAGGTCTCTCATTCCGCCGCTCCCACATAGGCAACGGTATAGATGACGGGCAGCACAGAAGCGGCAAGACTGGATACTTCAGCCATATGTGCCGCCGCGTCCGGGTTTTGAAACATGGCCTGGAAGTCGGCGGCGCTTTCCCACTGAACATAGTTTGCAACATGCGTCCCATCAAGGCTTCGGTGAACGCTTGCGCCGATAAAACCCGGCAGATGCTGCATGAGCCGCTCCGTGACTTCGGTGAGCGAGTCGACAATCGCCTGCTGCTTCTCCGGTTCGACCGTAAATGTGTTGATGAGTGTGAAAATCGGACGTCCCTGCTCAATGCTTGTTATGGTTTTCATGGTCTCTTTCTCCCTTCACTCACTGCTCACAATGGACGGTTCAATTCCGTCCTGATATTTGACTTCGGTGTGTGTGCCGTCACAGAATGGCTTGTTGCTGGACTGACCGCAGCGGCAGAGCGTCACCCGGTTTCGCACTTCATAAGGTGTTCCATCCTGCGACTGGATCGGGATACCGCCGCGTACCCAAAGCGGGCCGCTGCACGTTTCCGCTGTGTCCTCCACGACGCCGATGGACGGAAGGAAAGCCGGCTCGAAGACCTCGCCGGTCGCTTTGTCCCGGACGACGAGCCGGCCAGATGGGCAGCGCGTGGCTTGATGAATCACTCGCGCCCGCGCTTCCGGGTCATTGGTCAACGGGATCGAGTCCCAAGTGTTCTGGACGGCGTCGCAGAAGCGGGCGACGGCGCAAAAGGGGCGCGCGTCGTCCAGCACAAGGACTGGTCCTTCCTGGGTGGTCTTCTGCTGGGAAAACGGCTCGCGGGTCGCCGTCTCGGTTCCGTCAAAGCCGACCTTGGCGTGGGTTCCGTCGCAGTAGGGTGCGTGGCCGGAATGGCCGCACCGGCAAAGGGCATACTGAGTCTTCGCGTCGAATATCCGGCCTTCCGCCCATTCCCAGGACTCGCCGGCGGCATTCGGCTGAATCGTCTGTAATGCTAGCGTGACCTCGCCGGTGACGATATAGGGGCCATTGGCAGTCACAGTGATCTTCGGCGTGTTTTCTTCGCTCATAGCGCTCTCCTTAAAATTTGTAATCAACCCATGTCGTAAAGTAGTCTGTGCTTCTGTTCAGATGGTTATCTTTTAGGAAGCCGCCGGGATAGAAGCGAGCGTAGTTTGTCAGCAGGCTGATATGCTTGTCAATGCTCCATGTTACTTGCAGGTTCGGGATGCTGCCGGCAAACTTCGATTCGCTTCCGTTGGCGGCAGCGATGACACCAGTGCCGGTCGGGCCGTAGACGCCGTCTTTGAGGCTTTCGCGCCAGAAAAAGTCATCGTCCACGAGAATATCAACGTTGTGGGCCGGGTGCAGGTCCAGTGTCGGATGCACGTCTAAAAAGTTGCGTGGGCCGGCGATGGACGACTGGTTGTAGTAGTTCGGCGCGACAAACAGCGGATTGAAGGTCTGTAAACTGTG
This sequence comes from uncultured Armatimonadales bacterium, assembly GCA_964252595.1. GTDB lineage: Bacteria > Armatimonadota > Armatimonadia > Armatimonadales > Capsulimonadaceae > JANXMY01. The sequence continues at coordinate 28,532 of CAXUNT010000052.1, read as the reverse complement.
ATCGTTCGGGTTCTGGTCGCCCGTCGCGAGGTCTACGCGCAGGCCGAGACGCGGCGACAGATGCCAGCGCTTTGCAGTGATGCCGTTGTCGGTCTGGATCGCATAGGCGTTGATGCTGCCCCCGTTGAAACGGCCCCATTGGTAAGTGAACTCGTTGTTATAATCAATCGCTCCATTCTGGCCAAACAGCCGGAAGCCGCCGCTTTGCCGGTCTTCCGGCCCCGTGCCGCTTGTATACACTTCGCTGCGGCTCTTGAAGTCCAAATAATAAAGGTCAAGGCCGTTGGTCCGGCCGAACTGGGCCGGGTTCGTGCCATAGACGCCTAAGAAAAGACGCTTGTACTGGCCCGCGCCGTTCGTGACGCCGTAGGACGATGCGGTCGGCCGAGTATCAAAAGCATCCACGCGCCATTGGGGCGTTTGAAGAATCGCCCGTGCGCCGTCAAAGCGGGTCAGGACATTGATGCCTTCCCCGGTGCTGACAAGCCGCGATGAGCCAAATGCCATCTGCTGCCGGCCGAGCCGGATCGTCAGGCTGCTTTGCTTGGAGAAGTCCATCCGGCCATCGGCGAAAAGCTGGACCATGTCATGCGTATCCCGGTCAAATGGGCGTGGCCCGCCGCTGCGTCCGTCTTCCTCGCTGCTTCCGAACTGGGCGAAGAGGCGTGCGTCCCGCCCGAAGTGAGCGTCGGCGTGGAGCAGATACCGCTGCAAGAAATAGCCGTCCTTGCTGGTCGGCCCATGCCCAAAGGCGACCGTGCTGTAATACTCATACCGTTCCCGCGCCTCGCCGCCAAACGAAACAAAAGCGCTGCCCGAGGCATTCAGCGGGACATACTTGATGGGGTCCCAGAGATCATGGCGCTGAGAAGGCTGACGCAGGAAGCTCCAGTCTTCGTCGTAGCGCAGCAGCTTGTACGTCGGCGCTTGCGGCGCGGAGCGCAGGTCTAAATTCCCATTTGCCGCCGGCGACGGTGCGGCTGGGACCGCCGGAGCCTGAGCCGGCCCAGGCCGCCCGGCTGCGAATAGAACGAATGCGGTCAGCACGGGAATGGCTGCAATTCGCATGGCACCTCCTGTATTTTTCTCATGTTTCTTTGAGCGGCGTGGATGCCCAAGCCGCCGGGCGCGGCCTGCGCCGCGCCCGGCGGGCATGGATTGTTTGCTGAGAATTGAGTTACTTATTGAGCTTGGAGATAATCTCGTCCGCCATGATCTGCTGGGCTTTCAGGCCGTCCGGCGTCCCGAAATCATTGGCAAGCTCCGTCACGAACGTGTTGGTGACAGTCACGGTCACGCCCGCCGCGCGGAGCCGGGCGAAGGTCATGTCGTCGCCCATCGTGGTCATCGTGCCACAGCCATCGGCGACAACCATCACTTTGTAGCCAAGCTCCAGTGCACCCATCGCTGCCCAGAACAGGCAGATGTCGGTGGTCAGACCGGCTAGAATGACATTCGGTCTGCCCAAAGCCTTGACATGGTCTTGAAGACTTTGATCGTTCCAGCAGTTAAGCTGACCGCCGCGCTTGAACCGGGCGTTGAAGGCATCGGGTGCGACACTGGCGATCTGGTCCACGGTCGGGCCGACATACTGCTCCATGGTCGTGGTCAAGATAAGCGGCATCTCAAAAGTCAAAGCCATCTTTGCCATGACCCGGCAGCTTGCGACAACCGTGTCATGGGGCAGGCTTTTGACCCAATCGAGGGTTGTAGTTTGGTGATCAACTAAAATGATCGCGCTGTTGGCGGTAGTGAAGTCCATGTATCTATCCTTTCGCATTAGAGAAAATTGGTCGTCAGTAAACTGGCAGTTTGCCCTCCCTCCCAAGATATTAGTTTAAGTATAGATTGTTTATGTAAGAACTAAACAGCCAAAAATAAAGGCTCTATTCATCCGCTCGGCTCTCCAATGTTTGGAGCAGGCTTTGCAGCGTCTTGATTTGCTCGGCATCGAAGCCAGCCATTAGCTCGTAAACATGGGCATGATGGTCGGGAAGGGTCTCGGCGAACACTTGTCGTCCTTTTTCGGTCAAATAGATGCAGTTTGTGCGGCGGTCGTCCGGGTCCGGGCGGCGCTCGATTCGCCCAGCGGCTTCCAAGCGATCCAGTACCCCGCAGATATTGCCTTTGGTGACTAAAAGCCGGACGGCGAGTTCCTGCTGCATCAGCCCTTCCCCTCGGTGCAGGGTTGCCAGCACATCGAACTGCGGCGAAGTCAGCCCATGCCGGCCCAAAACATGGCTCATCTTGTGCTGGGCTTTCGTGTAGGACCTGAGAAGCTGGACCCAGACAAGCACCGACGCCCGGTGCTGCGCCGGCATCCGGCTGAAAGCCGACGGCGGGCTGGCGAGTGAGGCATTAAAGTCTTCTAGGATTTCCGTTGAGGTCGCCATTAGTTTAAGTATATACTAATTGTCGCCGTAAAGTCAAGGCGGCATAAAAATAAAAAGTCCCAGCCTCAATTTGAGGCTAGGACTTTTTTGTTTGTTGTTAGCGTCCGCGGCGTGCGGGCATAGAGCGCCGTCCATTGGACTGTGCGCCGCCGTCCCAGCCGCCGCCGTAGGTGCGGCCGCTGCCCCCGGAGCGCCGCATCTGCTGGCGTGCGCCCTGGCGGTTCTCGTTCGGGTCAATCGGGTTCGGGTCGAGGCGCTGGCCGACCAGCTTTTCAATCGCCCGAAGCTGAGGCGTGTCGCCGTGGGTCACGAAGGTCAGTGCCTTGCCGGAGCGTCCGGCGCGGCCCGTCCGGCCGATGCGGTGGATGTAGTCCTCGGCGTTCACGGGAACGTCGTAGTTGATGACGTGCGTGATATGCGGAACATCAATGCCCCGCGCGGCGACATCGGTGGCGACGAGAACGTCAATCCGCTTGCCGCGGAACTGAGCCAGAACCCGCTCGCGCTGGTTCTGCGAAATGTCGCCGTGGATCGAACCCGAACGCATCCCGGCTTCGGCAAGTGTCCGCTCCAGGCGGTCTACGCCGTGACGGGTGCGAGCGAAGACCAACGCGCCGCCGCCGCCTTCGCGGGCTTCGTGCAGCAGGGTCAAGAGAAGTTCGCCTTTTTCGGCAGCCGTGACACGGTGAACAATCTGCTCGATCTGCTCGACGACAGTGGAGCGGGGGCCAGCATTGATGATCACCGGGTTATGCAGGTACGCCTGGGCCAGCTTTTCGACATCGCCGTCCATGGTCGCCGAGAACAGCATGGTCTGCCGTCCTTCGGACTTCAAGTGCTTGGCGATCCGCTGTACTTGGGGCAAAAAGCCCATGTCCAGCATCCGGTCGGCTTCATCAAGGACAAACATGGACACGTCGGACAAATCAACGTAGCCCTGCTCTAGATGGTCGAACAAGCGGCCCGGAGTAGCAACGATGAGGTCCACGCCGCGCCGCAGCTTGGCGACCTGAGCGCCCATGCCCGCGCCGCCGTAGATGGCCGCGCCGCGAATAGCGGAGCCTTTGCCGTAGAGGGCAAACGACGCTTCGACTTGAACGGCCAGTTCACGGGTTGGGACCAGAACGAGGGCGCGAGGCTTGACCGCGTCGCTGCGCTCCAGCTTGTTGATGATGGGAATGGCGAAAACGGCGGTTTTGCCGCCGCCAGTCTGGGCGCAGGCAATGAGGTCCGAGCCGCTGAGTGCGGCGGGAAGCGCCAGCATCTGAATCTCAGTGGGCGTGACATGGCCGGCGTTGGCGAGGTTGGTCTGAATGACGTCCCGCAAAGGGAGTTCAGCAAAGGTTTCCAATAGTTTTTCTTTCTTTCCTCCGCACATGGGGAGGGATGCCGCCCGTCTGTGATTTTTAATATTACAGGCGGCGCAATCCAAATCTCCACTCACGCACGGAAGTCAAAAAAGACTTCGCACTTTCTCGGCCAGGCGCAATCAACGCAAAAGAAGCAGAACAGGAGGCGCAAACGAACGAGAACAAGCGGATACTTTGAAACTGTTAGTCTTATGATACCATATATTTTATATAAAACGCTGCACCCGAAAAAGTTTGTTTTCCGCATTCTCTCCCGCCTGCTTCCCATTGACCTTGTTGCTATCCTGTATTATAATGGCTTATGTCACTTCAAGAGAAACCGGCAGTAGTCCCCGAAGTCCCCGCGCCGCTGCTGCCGCCGCGTTCGGTCACTCCTCGCGCCCTGCTGCTCGGCCTCGCGCTGATGCCCGGCAATGCCTATTGGGTGATCATGATGGAAAACATCCGGTATTCAGCGCACCCGACCACCATTTCACTATTCTTCAACTGCGTGTTTCTGCTGGTTGTCTTAACGGCCCTGAACAGCCTGGTCGCCCGTGTCGCCCCGAAACGCGCTTTCTGCCAGGGAGAGCTGCTGCTGGTCTACGCCATGCTGTGCATCGGCTCGTGTATGGCCGGGCATGATTTCGTGCAGCTTTTGGTGCCAAACCTGACCTGGCCGTTCGGCCGCGCGGACACGCTCAACGGCTACGGGCCGCTGTTCGGCCGCTTTCTGCCGCGCTGGGCGATGGTCAGCGACACGTCGGCGACAAAAGCTTATTACTTGGGCCACTCGACTCTGTACACGCCTCAGCATCTTTTGGCGTGGCTGCCCGCTGTGCTGGTCTGGACGGCGTTTGTCATTGTTCTCTTGTGGACGCTCCAATGCGTCAATGTCTTGATTCGCCAGCAGTGGACCGACCACGAGCGGCTTGCTTACCCGCTGGTGAAAATCCCACTGGAAATCACCGACGCCCAGCCGTTCGGCCGCGGCGCGAGCGGGATGCCCTTGACTCGGAACCGTCTGTTCTGGGCCGGCTTCGGCCTGGCCTTTGCCGTGGACCTGAGCTGCTCGCTGAATTACTACTTCCCTGCGATCCCGGCGCTCGGCTTCGGCAACGGCGCGAGCCTGCTGGATCTGGGACAGTCAATTCAGAACAAGCCCTGGAGCGCTATCGGCTGGACCCCAATGACCTTTTATCCGTTCGTCATCGGCCTCGGCCTGCTGATGCCCACTGAGTTTTTGTTTTCCTGCTGGTTCTTTTATCTGACTTGGAAGCTGCAAGGGGTTCTGGTGTTCGCCAATGCCTGGGATTCGGATGCGCGTATGCCGTATGCGAATTATCAGGGGTTCGGCGCGTATTTTTTGTTTTTCGCTTCGACGCTGTACCTCAGCCGCCGCTATTTTGTGCAGGTGCTGCGCTGCGCCCTCGGCCGTCCTTCCGAGCTGTCCGATACCGCCGAGCCGCTGCGCTACAAATGGGCGTTGATCGGCCTGGCCGGCGGCCTGCTGGCATTGGTTTTGTTTTCCGTGGCGCTGGGGCTGGTCTGGTGGCTGGCGCTGGTGTTCTTTTTGATTTACCTCGGGCTTGCGCTGGCGATCACCCGGATGCGGGCGGAGCTGGGAACCCCGGTGCATGACCTGCACTTCACCGGGCCGGACTGGGCGTTGTCGGACCTGCTCGGCCCGCGGGCCATCGGAGCATCGGGGCTGGGCGTCCTGAGCCTCTTTTACTGGTTCAACCGGGCCTACCGCTGTCACCCGATGCCGTTTCAGCTCGAAGCGTTCAAGATGGCGGAGCAGACCGGAGCAATGAACTCCGCCGCGGTCGAGGGGGGAAGGCGCGAGATGCGTGCGTGGTTTTGGGCCTTGCTGCTGGCAGGCGGCTTTGGGTTTGTCTGCGCGTTCTGGGCGCTGCTGCACAACAATTACATTTACGGCCTGGAATGGTACGACACGAGCGGCTGGGACCGCTACGCGGGCTGGCTGAAGTCGCCGAAGCCACCGAACACCCATGTTGCGGCGGCAATGGTGCTGGGCTTTCTGTTCGCGGCATTTTTGCAGGCCATGCGCGTGCGCTTCTTCTGGTGGCCGTTTCATCCGCTGGCGTTCGCGGTCAGCGGATCATGGGAGATGAACCTGCTCTGGATGCCCTTGATGATCGCCTGGGCAGCCAAAGTGCTGCTTCTGCGCTACGGCGGCATCAAGACCTATACGGCGGCGCTGCCGTTCTTCTACGGATTGATCTTAGGCCAGTTTATTCCGGGCAGCGTGCTGAACATCTGGGGTATCATAACGCAGAACCCAACCTATCAATTCTGGCAGTGACAAAAGCGATTTGGAGAAACATTTGGACATTCACGACTGGATTTGGAAGCACGCAGAACGCGCTTATGAAGCACGGGACCGGGAAAGTTATCAGCTTGTGGCTTTAACCCGGCAGGCAGTGCCGATGATCCGGGACGACCCCGACCGGGCGCTGGCCCTGCTCGAAGAAGGCCGGGCATTAGCAGAGACGCTGAGCGAGCCGTGGTTCGCCCGCTTTTACGAGCATTGGATGGTCCAGGCACTCTTATTCCACAAGCGCGACCCGAACACTGCCCTGCCGCTGGCCGAAGCAGCGGTCCGGGAAACCGCCAAGCCGGAATACGCGGATTTTCCGCAGCGTATCTGCCTGCGTGAAGATGTGATTTCTTCTTATCTGCACTGGGACCCGCTCGGTTATACGTCTGAAATTGAAGAAGCCATCGGCTATATGCAGGCGGAGATTTCACCGGACTGCGCCTGCCGTCACTGCCTGGCAAGCCTCCAAACAGAATTCCTCCTGGCGCGTGAGCAGTGGGAAGCTGCCGAACAAGCCGCACTGGACGCGCTCCGGTCCGCCTGGCCGGCTTCCGATTACCATCACGCCCTGGCCGCTTATGCATCGCTCTGCCAGATCAGCTACTCGCGGCGGGACTGGCCGAAGGTGGGACACTGGGCGGGCATCGGAAAAACATTTGAGGGGCGGGACGTGGGGGCATCTTCCATTCACGAGCTGCTGCTGTGGCAGGCGGCGGCGCTCCGTCACAGCGGCAGCCTCGGCAGCGCTTCGCGTGAGTACCGGCGCATTCGCGCCCTCACCCGGCGGCAAGCTGCTGTGCCGTCGCCCGGCTTCTTTGATGCTTTGTTCGCTTACCATGAGGCGGACCCGGACCTGCGCCCGGCCCTGGCCGTCTGTGATCTGGAACTCCACAAGCTTGCGGGGCGCGGAGAAATCGTCCGGGAGTGTCTAGTCCGTCTGCGCCGTCGTGGTCTGCTGATGCGGCGCGGCCTGCCCGTGACCGAAGAAGAAGGGGTCATTCGCAATCTGGCTGGGTCGCTTCGGGACCCGGCACCGATTTTAGTGCAACTGGCGTCTGGATTGGCGGGCGACGGTGTTGATTGAAGGCACGGTCTTCCGCACTCACAGCGGCAATTACTATGTTCAAACCGACACGGCAGGCGTTGTCGTCTGCAAACTGCGCGGGAACCTCAAGAAAGAGCTGGTGTATTCCACGTCAACGAGCCACGCCCGCCGCGTCGAGCAGGCGGGAAAGCGCCGCGCGACCGATCCGCTGACCGTCGGCGACCGTGTGCAGGTAGACGCCGATCTCCTCATGATTGAACATGTCCTCCCGCGCACGTCCTCGCTGTCCCGGCACTCGCCGTCGGGCCGGGGCGAGCATACGCTGGTCGCCAATTTGGACCAGGCGTTTCTGACTGTCGCTGCCGCACACCCGAAGCCCGATGTCTGGCTTTTGGACCGCTTTCTCGTGCTGGCCGAAGCCGCCGATATTCCTCCGCGCATCATTGTCGGGAAATTAGATCGTTTGGAAGACGAAGACCGGCCCGAAGTCGAGGCGATGATCGCGGTCTACGAGAAGATCGGCTACCCGGTGTACTGGGTTAGCGCGAAGACCGGCCAGGGGGTGGACGCCGTCCGAGTCGCGATGCAAGGGCGTATTTCCGCAGTCGCCGGACCGTCCGGCGTCGGCAAAAGCAGTCTTTTGAACGCCGTCCAGCCAGGGCTTCAACTGAAAGTCGGCGACATCAGTGTGACCAATCTGGCGGGCCGGCATACGACTACCACTGCTGAGCTTCTTCCACTGGACGGCGGCGGCTGGGTCGCGGACACGCCGGGTCTGCGCCAGGTAGACTTTTGGGAAATCGAGAAAAGCGAGATTCGCTACTGCTTCCCCGAGTTCGCGCCCTACTTAGACGAATGCAAGTTCGCCGACTGCCGCCACCATACCGAGATGGGCTGCGCCGTCCGCGCCGCCGTAGACAGCGGCACGATTGACCGCCGCCGGTACGAAAGCTATTTGGAGATGACGTAAAACCCACCTCCTTGCTTCGTAACAAGTTACTTCGCAGGGGTCCTCCCCAAAGGGAGGACTAGGAGATAAGAGGTGGGTCACTCAAACCCGAAAGAGCCGTAGTCGGCAGAAGTGATGCGCCAGATTTTGGTCGGAATGATTAAGTAGCGGTTGGCGTCCTCACGCTTCCACTGAGCGACAATGTCGTGGCTGAAAAGAACATGGCCGTCCGCCGAGGCAATGACTTGAAGATGGCTGGTGGAAGTCGCCGTGTCGCCGGAAACGCTGATGACGGGCAGGGACTGGGTGATTTGGACCGGCTCGCTGCCCTGGACTTTGTTCAAGAGAAAACGGAGCTGGACTGGGGAAGGAACGTTTGTGTCATGGTAGTTTTGGGACACGATTGCCATCACGCCGCCGACATCATGCCGCTCTCCGGCAGCCCGCGCCGCTTCAAGCTGCCCAGCAATCTGGGCCGCATCGGAAACCGGCGGCTGGCGCAGCAACACAAACGCGGCGGCCAGGAACACCAGCAGCAGAGCCAGCCAAAGCAAAATCTTAGACGAGGGTTTCATGCTGTGTTATACCCAGGTCGGCTCGTTCAGGGACGTGTATCTTTGCGGGACTCCAGCCGCCAGCGGAAGTTCAGTGGGCCGATGCCATACGTCAGCGAAAACGGCGGGACATGATAAACGCTGATCCGGGGCAGGCGCAGAGGGTTGTCGCTCGGACGCGCTCGCCCAAACTCGGTGGTGACGGCCTGCGCGTAGCCGGTCTCTGCCGCTACCAGGGCAACGGTGTCATTGACATCGCCGTAAGGGTAGCACAGAACCGACACGGGCGCTTGCAGCTTTTGCTCCAGCACGTCTTTGCTGCCGGCAAGCTCCCGGCGCATTTCGGCGGACGGGAGGGAGCCGAGCTTGGGGTGGGTCGCCGTGTGCGCTTCAAACGAGACCAAGCGGCTTTCCTGCATTTCGGCAATGTCGTCCCAGGTCAAAAGCGGGGTCGGATCATAGCCTTCCGGCGCGACCCAGTCGTTGGTTTTGCCGACCCGCTCCGAGACCAAAAAGACAGTATAAGCGAAGCCAATCTGCTCCATCAACGGGTAAACATTGGTCTTTAAATTCGCGTAGCCGTCGTCAAACGTCAGCAGCACGGGCTTGGGGGGAAGCGCTGATGTTCCCGCGCGGGCGGCGGCCAGCAGCGAAAAGGTGATCGGTGTGTAGCCTGCCCGCTTCAGCATCTGCATCTGCCCGGCAAACTCATCGGCCAGCACATAAAAGTGCTTGTACTTCGGTGGGCGCAGCGTCTCTTCAACGGCGTGGTACATCAGAATGGGAACGCTTGGAGGCAATGTGGGCATAATTAAACAGTGGCGACGGCAGGACAAAGCTCGCGGTAAAGGGCTTCCAGGCGGTCAATCTGTGTTTTCTGCGAGAAATTGTCTGCGGCGGCTTGGCGTCCGCGCTCTCCCAGGGCCGCGCGAAGCTCCGGTCCCTGCACCGGGTCCAGCAGACGGCACAGCGCGAAAATCAGCGCTGGGCGGTTGTCCGGCGGAACAAGCAGACCGGTTTTTTCATCCTGAACGACTTCGCGGCAGCCGCCGATCGCGGTGGCGACTGTCGGCAGTCCCGCCGCCATCGCTTCGGCGAGCGCGAGCCCGAACGCTTCATCGGCCGGCAGATGCACCAGCACATCAAACGCGGGCAAAAGAAAAGGAATGTCCGTGCGCGGCCCGGTGAAAACGACGCGGTCCTGAAACCCGCCTGTTTCAGCCTGGGTAGTCAGCGCGGCCTGCTCGCCGGATTTTCCTTCGCTGCCGACAAGAACAATCCACAGCGTCGGACAAGCCGCCAGCAGCCCAGGAACGGCATCTAAAAGCTGCCGCTGGCCTTTGGCGTCCAAACGCCCAATCATTCCCAGAACAAGCGCATTGTCGGGGATGCCGAGGCCGCGGCGTGTTTCCCTTCGCCGCCCCGCCGCGTCAACCGAGCCGGGCCGCGCAAACCGCTCCAGATTGACGCCGTTGGGAATCAGATGGACAAGGGTCGGGTCAAATCCATGCGCGTGGCGCAGGACATCGCACACCGCGCCCGATACCGCGACGACGGCGCTGACGCCCCAGGAAAAAAAACGACCGCTGAGCCGGGCCGGCTCGCCGAGCGGACGGACCATATGCGCGTGCAGCACCAGCGCGGCGCGTTGGCGGAGAACTTTCCGTGCCAGGGCGACGCCCAGCACGGCGATGACATAATCCCGCCGGGAATGGACATGAACAATGTCTATTCGCTCCCGGCGAATCAGTTTCGCCAGCCGCCAGGCCGCGCCGAGGTCGCCGGAGTTGCGGACCCGCAGCGCCGCCGTCGGCAGCGCGGCCTGGCGGCACCAGGCTTTCAGAAAGCCGCCGGGGGCGCAGGCAAATCGGACGAATGCGCCGCGTCCGGCTAAAGCCGCCGCCATTTCCACCGAATGCCGCTCGATGCCGCCCTGGCTTTTGGTGCTGGCGACGTGAAGCAGCCGCAGCGGGGATCGCTCCGGTGCGATCAGCCGCGGCAAAACGGCGCTGCTGGACAAAACGGCGCTACTGGCGCTCGGCATACCACTTCTGCATAAACTGCTGGTATTCATGCTGTTTTTCTTTGATTTTGCGCCACCAGCCTTCATTGGCCTGGTACCACTGCACCGTTTCGGCGAGACGCTCTTCAAACTTTTCTTTTTCGGGATGGTAGCCGAGCGTCGCCATCTTGGTCACGTCTAAAGAATAGCGGCGGTCGTGGCCGGGCCGGTCCTGGACATGGTGGATCAGCGACTCCGGCTTGCCAAGCAGCTTCAAGAGCAGATGCACGATCTCTAAATTCGGCCGGTCGTTGTCGCCGCCGACATTGTAGACTTCGCCGGGCGTTCCGTGGTGCAGCGCGATGTCAATGCCTCGGCAGTGGTCCATGACATACATCCAGTCGCGCACCTGCTGGCCGTCGCCATAAACAGGAACCGGCTTGTCATCTATGAGATTGGTGATGAACAGCGGGATGATCTTTTCGGGGTAGTGGTACGGGCCGAAGGTGTTGGAGCCGCGGGTCACGATTGTCGGCAGACCAAACGTCTGGTGGTATGCCCGGACCATCAGCTCGCCGCCGGCCTTCGCCGCCGAATACGGCTGGTTCGGCTCCAAAGCATCGCCTTCGCGGAAGATGCCGTCGGTGGTGCCGTAAACTTCGTCGGTGGACACTTGATGAAACCGCTCGTGCTTGAATTTCCGCGCGGCTTCCAGCAGCACGAAGACCCCGTTGAAGTTTGCCTGCACGGCGCTTTCTGGGTCCAAAATCGCCCGGTCGTTGTGGCTTTCCGCGGCGAAGTTGACAATCACGTCGGCGTTCTGCGCCAGATTGTTGACCAGGGCCGCATCGCCGATGCTGCCGTGGATAAACGTAAAGTTCGGGTTTTTCCAAACATCGGCCAGATTGTCCAGGTTGCCGGCATAAGTCAGCGCATCCAGCACGATGACCCGGTAATCAGGATATTTGCCGAGCAGATACCGTACAAAATTGGAGCCGATAAAGCCCGCGCCGCCGGTGACGATCAGTGTCTGCATAAAATTCCTAACGCTTAAAGCCCAAACCGGCCCAGCAGGCCCTGAAGCATTCCACCGCCGCCCGCGCCGCCCTGGCCGCCCGCGCCGAGAACATCGTTCAGCAGGCCGCCCGCTTCGGGGAAGCGGTTGGCGACTTCGGTGACGACTTCCGGGTGGGACCGGGCCAGCGCCATTGTCGTCGCGGCTAAATCGCTGTGGGACATCTGGCTGGGATCGCTCGTGCCGACACCTGCCTGGCCGAGCAGGCTTTGGACATTGACGCCCTGCCCGCCGAGCATTCCGAGCGCTTCCGAAAGCAGATTGCGGTGCGCGTCCACGTCTTCCGGCGCCGCCTGGGCGACCGCCTGAGTGGCATCATCCTGGGTCTGGTCATCATTTTGGTAATCGTCGGCCATGAGTAGTTCTCCTCCGTTCATGCTGTCTAGCGGGTGATGTAATCCAAATATCTTTTCAGCGTCTTCAAGGGCAGCCCGTGCTTTGCGCCGGTCGTTTTGACAAGCGGCATTGACTTCCACAAGTGCGGCGTTTTTTCCCAAATCAAGTTTCCACTGTTGTCCAAAACCACAATTCCCTGAACACGCCTCGCGGCTTCCCCGCCGGCGAACTTGACGCCGACCACGGCGCCGTCTTCAGCGGGGTAGCTCCAAATCCCGTTCACGTTTTCCAATGGAGCGCCTAACGTGCCCAACACTTGCTGCTGACTGCACAGCGGCGCAAGCGCTTCCCCGTCCGCAATGCGAACGTGGTGGCCTGGCGTGTTAATGTCGGCGCTCACGCCGTTTGTGCCGGAGCCGGCTTGACTGATTTCGGAGATGCCGGTCCGCCGGCCGCCATGCCGGGCGAACGCGAAGGCCGTCAGCAGCGCGGCCACGACAAAAACGGCGAGGCTCGCCAGAACTGCCGTGGGAATTCCCCTTTTCCTGCGCCGCGCCAGATGCGGCGGAAAGTGCGAGTCAGGCAACACCGGCAGAACTTGGGTCTGATCGAGAGGCGGCTGGAAATGGGTCCGAAACACATGCCCGCAGTTTTCGCACACGCTTGCATAAATGCGTGCGGGCAGTTCGCACGACGGGCAAGTTTTCTGCGACGGCGTCATCGGTTTTCTCCTGAAGGGGATAATGTATAAGAGCGCTGATGTAGAGAGGCGTTGATATTTGTTGGAAGCTTTGGGCTGTTTTTCGCTCAACATTCCGCAAAGTGCAGAATATCGGGACGCCGGCAGAAAAAAAAGCCTGTTGAGGGACATAATTTATGGACAGCAAAATTTATGAGCAGCCAGGAAAATCCGGCGAATGCACCTCGCAAGTAAGCCGTGGAACCCGAAAGCGAAGCAGCAGGCAAAAAGCGAAACCGGACAGTAAGGAAGCTGGCTTTCTGGCTTTCCCTTGCAAAGACAGTGCGGGTGGAGATCCGCGAACTGTCCCGCGATGTCATCTCAAACCGATGACATTATAGCACGACGCGCCTCGTTTTGCAACTGAGTTCTTTTCTAAACTGCTCCGCTGCCGCTTTTCAAGGGGCCAATAAAGCTGCCGCTGTTCTACCCGCTGCCCTCTGCTACTGCGACCAGCAGGCACACGTCGTCGCGCATGACGCCGCCCTCAGCCGCCTTGTTCGCACCCTCCACTAGCCGCCGCGCCAGATACTCGGCCATTGCCTCGGCACCGACAACCTCGTCCGGGACAGCCGCCTGCGCCAGAAGGTCGGCCATGCCTTCAATGTTCAGCATCGCCGTGCGCGATCTCCCGACTTCCGTCAAGCCGTCCGTAAATATCGCCAGCGCGTCCCCAGGCGAGAGCGTCACCGTTTGCTGCTCAAAGACCCCCTCCTCAAACGATCCCAGTACAGGGCCGGTCGGCACAAGATGCTCCACCAGGCCCGTCCCCGCCCGTCGCACCAGGGCCGGCTCCTGCCCGCAGTTTGCGTAGGTCAGCGTCCCCGCGCCGCCGTCGTAAGTCCCAACAAACAGCGTGGCAAAGCCCGAAAGCAGGCCCTGCTCCGCCAGGAGCGGGTTCAGAGTTTGGAGTGCGCCGACCAGCGTGCGAGCGCGGTACAGGGCAAAGCGCAGCATATTCCGCACGGTCGCCACTTGGGACGCCGCCGCCAGGCCCTTGCCCGAAAGGTCCCCGACCACCAGCGCCGTGCAGCCCTTGTCCACAGGGAACATGTCGTAGAAGTCGCCGCCGACCCCTGCTTCCTCCAGGGCCGCCTCGTAATACTTTGCCAGCGCCAGCCCAGGAATGCGCCCCGGCAAGGCGGGCGTCAGCGCGGCCTGAAGCTGACGGGAGATGTTGCGCTCGCGCTCGGCCAGGCGCTCCCGCTCCGCTTCCATCGCCCTGCGCTCGTTGATGTTTTGGAGGAAGACAGACAGTCCCTCCTCCGAAGGAAAGGCCCGCACCTCGAACCAGGTATCGAGCGGGGCGAAGAACAAATCAAACGTGACGGTGATCTCCTCATCCACGGCTTGTCGGTACTGATGCTCGACGATGGAGCCAGTGGTCTCAGGGAACTCGTCCCAGACGACGCAGCCCAGCAGGTCCTCCCGCGTTCGGGCTACAAGCCGCTCGGCTTGGGAATTGAGGTGGGTGAATCGCCATTCGTGGTCGAGGGCATAGAAGGCGTCGGTGATGCTTTCCAGAATGGCCGCCGTCCGCCCGTGTGCGGCCCGCAGCTCTTCCGCTTCCCGTGCCAGAGCGGCCTGCTGCCGCAGCACTTCCACGGTCAACCATGTCCGCTCCACCACCGCTTGAAGAAGTTCTACCTCTTCCGGCGTCCAGCGCCTCGGCACAGAGCTGTGGACGGCGACGACGGAGACAAGGCGCGAGGAATGCACGACAGGGGCAGTGATATGGGCGCGGATGCCCATGGCCTCATACGGGGCGACGTTCTCTCGGGTGACGCGAACGGGGTCGAGTCGCACGTCGTCCACGGCGACGGCGCGTCCCGCCGCGTACTCGGTGACAACGAACGGGCCGAAGGCGGAGAAGGGGAACACGCCGACGATACTTGCCACGGTTTCATCGGCGCAGTAGTCGGCGACAATGGTGCAGGTATCGGCGAGGAGGTCAATGTCGCCGAAGACGCAGCGCCCGACACCGAGGAACCGCCCTACCGAGCGCACGGCATCGGCAATGACCTCGTCCGGGTCCGTCAGCCGCTGCGCCCGCTCCGCAAGGTCCCCAAGGAACCGCTCGCGCTTGGCCAGGCGCTCGCGCTCCTCTTCCGCCTTCTTGCGTGCGGTGATGTCCTGAAAGAAGACCGAAAGACCGTCCGAAGACGGATAGGCCCGCGCCTCCAGCCAAGCGTCCAGCGGCGGGTAGAACTCCTCGAAGGAGACCGAGACGCCTTCAGCGACGGCACGGCGGTAATCGCGCTCGAACACGGAGCCGACGAGGTTCGGAAATGAGTCCCAAAAGACCTGCCCAAGTATCTGATCGCGCTTCTTAGTCATGAGGCGCTCGGCCTGGTCGTTGACGCGGGTGACCCGCCAGTCTCGGTCCAGCGTGAAGAAGGCGTCGGTGATGCTCTCCAAGATGCCTGCTGTCCGTGCCTGTTCCGCCCGCAGGGTCTCGTCCGTAGCCCTGCGTCTCTCTTTGCCGAGGCCCTGTGCCCTGACCTTCGTCTGATAGCTCAGGAAGAAGTCGCCCAGGGCGGGTTCCTCCGTCAGCAACAGCCCCAAACTTTCCTGCGCCCGCTTGTCTGCCTCGTAAGAAACCTCGGGATGGGCCTCGATCCAGGTATGGCAGGTCTTGATGTAGGCCAAGTAAGCGACCAGATGGGGGTACAGGTCAGGCCCCAGCAGGCGGCGCAGTTCCGCTTGGCACGGCTGGGCGTCGGCCCGTTCCAGGAAGACTGCCGTCGCGCAATACAGGAGGGCCTTCTCCAGGGGCGAGTCAGGCGCGGGCGCAGCGGCCTCTTCGGGTGCGGGGGCGGGCAAAGCGCCGGGTGTCAGGCCCGTCCCTTGGTCCAGCGGCGGTGCGTCCAGCAGAGCGAGCACCTGCTGGGCCGTCATCCCGAGCGGGCGCAAGGCAGCACTGTGGACGAGGATGCAGTAGGGTGCGGTGCAGAAGCGGGACAAGAAGGCATTGAGCCGTTCCTTGAACAGGGCCGAGAGCGGATTCAGGACGTAGGCGGAGAGCGTCTGCTGCCAGAGGTTCTCCAGCACCTGGGGGGAGGCAAGGGCAGGCTCGAAGAAGGGCGGGAGGAAGCCGAAGGTCTGCTCGATCTCGGCGCGGATGTCTTTGCTGGGGCGCGTGGTATGGGCAACCAAAGGCATGGCAGGTCTTTCAGGAAATGGTTCTTTATTATAGCACACAAGCGCGGCCTGTATCAAAAACTACAGCCAGGCAGGATGCGACTTTTTCCGCTCCATCTCCAGCACCCTGGTGATTCCCGACGGGCCTGTCGGTAGGTACAGGCGCCCCGCCGTTTCCAGCACCATCTTCAGCCCATGCCCCAGCGACGCCTTCGTGCTGTCGCCTCGTGACAACGTCGCGCGGGGGAGGTTTTCCATTGCAATGCCGCCGCCCTGATCCTCCACCCGAACTTAGACAGTGCCGTCGCCGGCAACTATCACCCGCCCCCGCCGTACTGCATCGCTGAGTGATGGCAGAATAGCACCAACCAGATCGGGATGCCCCCCCTCCGAAAATCTCACTGACAACCGAGGATTATAAGCCGCCGACAGCTTCGTCCGTCCGCGGTCCCGCATCCGCTAATCTATGGGCTGTCAGGCCCACAAAAAAGCGGCCATCTAAAAGTTCTAGATGACCGCTCTGCGGCTGCAATTTATGGATGGGCAGTAAGGGATTCGAACCCCTGACCCCTTCCGTGTGAAGGAAGTGCTCTACCACTGAGCCAACTGCCCGCGAACAAAGCCATTATACCGCGCGTCTGCAAGATATGCAAGAGAGGCGGCGAATTTTTTGGCGGCGGGGAACTTTCCAGCGGCGGTGTTCGCTTTCCTGTTCTGAACACTGTCTCATAGAGACGAAAGGGAACACACATGAAGCTCACACTGACACTCTCGGCACTGCTGCCGGCAGCGGCCATTCTTTTCACCGCAACTGTCCCGGCACAGGCCGGCATTCTGCACAAGCATCCAGTTCTCGGCGGCGCGGCCGCCGGCCTCGCGGCGCATCACATGGCGAAAAAGGGCGCGGCCGGACGCATGGCGCACGGCCAGAAGCCGAACCTCGCCGAGCGGCATCCGATGATGAGCGGCATGGCTGGAGCCGCCGCCGCGCATCATATGCTGAAGAAATAGTCTGCAATGCAGGCTGTGGAGAAGGCCGCACGGGACACTGTCCCGTGCGGCTTGTTTTTTATTGGCCGCCCTTGACGGAGAGGGCGACATCCATGCTGCCTTTGACGGCGTTGGAATAGGGGCAGACCTGATGGGCGTCCTGCACTAAAGCCTCGGCGTCGGCCTGCGACAGCGCGGGGACCAGCACAGACAAGGCTGCAGACAGCGAAAAAGAGCCGGTGTCGTTCGGGCCGATGCCGATCTCCGCTGTGACGCTGACGGCCCCAGTGTCGATCCCCCGCTGGTTCGCGAGGTAATCCAGGGCGCTGCCGAAGCAAGCAGCGTAGCCAGCGGCAAACAACTGCTCAGGGTTTGTCCCGGCGGCTCCGCTGCCGCCCATTTCTTTCGGCACCGCCAACTCTACCGCAAGAGCGCCGTCGCTGCTTTCGGCATGGCCGGTGCGGCCTCCGGCCGCGGTCGCAACCGCCGTGTACAAAGTTTTCATATGTGTCTCCCTGCGATCATAACGCCGGGTTTTCGTCTGTGGTTCCGGCACGGCGGGAACAAAGTGGCTGCTGTTTACGTCTTTGAACCAAGACGCAGCGTTTAGTTTGGCCCTTCACGGGATACGAACAAGATAACGGATACACGTCCAAGACACTTGAATAAGGAAACAACCATGAATACATCAGGACGCATCTTGACCAGCGCCGCCCTCAGCGGCCTGCTGCTGGCGGCCCCCTTCAGCGCCATTGTCCCGGCATTCGCTCAGTCGGATTCCTCCGTCCAGATGCCGAAGCATGAAATCGCTGCCGGCACGCAGGTCAAAGTCAAGCTGCTGCGCGACCTTTCTTCGGAGAGCGCTCAGACCGGCGACCATGTCCGGGTGCAGGTCGCCGGCGATGACAATTCTGGCATCCCGACCGGCACCATTCTGAACGGTGTCGTGACTTCGGTTCGGCCGGCGACGCCGAAGAGCGCCGGGGTGCTGTATGTCCGGTTCGGTACCGGCTCCGGCGGCTCGTCTTCGTCGTATAACTTGGCGACTGCCGAGTTTACGGGCAAAAGCGTGGCTTCGGACAAGTCGAACTATACGTCTATCGGGGCAGGCGCGGGCGCACTGCTCGGTTTTGTCCGCAAGCGCAAGCTAGGCGATGCCCTCGGCGGCGCACTCCTCGGCGGCGGCGCGGGCTATGCGGCAAACGCCGCTCAGAAGCATGGCGCAAGCGATATTGACTTGAAAAGCGGCTCGGAAGTGACGATCAAGACAACCCATTCTTTGACGCTGCAAACGCAGATTATCAACAATTACTAAGACAAAGTGACAAAAAGCCCCGGCGAGTTTGTTCTCGCTGGGGCTTTTTTATGTCAACGCACACGCAAATTCATACGCACCGGAGCCGATCTCGTGCGTCTGTCCATCCGGCAGCATCACCGTCGCCGCCGTGTTTGCAGGAACCGTGACGTTCAGCGTGAACGTGTCACCGCTCCATGTCCAGGCGCTTTCAATGCGGCCCCGCACCGACTCAAATGACGCTCGGACAAACGACAAACGCCGGTCTGGGTAAGGCTGGATGTGGATGTGCACGAAGCCGGGATGATCGGGGTCGGCGTCAATCCCGGCAACATAACGCTGAAGCCACTCGCCGACCGAGCCAAGCGAATAATGGTTAAACGAGTTCATGCCCGTATCCTGGAAGCCTTTTTCAGTTGTGTAACCGTCCCAGCGTTCCCAGATCGTTGTCGCGCCCTGTTCAATGGAGTAACCCCAGCTTGGAAAGGTCGTGTTCAGCAGCAGTGTGTAGGCAACATCGGCGTACCCGGCCTCGGTCAGCACGGGGCATAAGTACCCGACCCCGACAAATCCCGTAGATAGGTGACTATTTTTTGATGCGATGTTCTGCACCAAGCGCTTCGCAGCCAGCGGGCGCAGGGCCTCCGGCAGAAGCCCGAAGCGCAGGGCCAGCACATACCCGGTCTGCGTGTCGCCCCGGACCAGGCCGTTCTCGGAGACATACGCTCCGTTGAACGCCGCTTTGATGTCGGCGAAAAGCGTCTTGAACCGAACCGCGTCTTCGGCGCGGCCTAAGACCACCGCAATCTGGGTCATCAGCGATGCATCATAGGCGAAGTAGGCGGTCGCAAGGACGTCTTTGTCCGTGTCGGCCTCTATTGAAAGCCAGTCACCGAAGTCGTTGACGCGGCGATTGAGCCACAAATGATCCGGATTCGCGCTGTCCAGATAGTCCATCCAGCGCACCATCGCGTCGTAATGGGTCTCCAGAATGCGCGTGTCACCGTAGACTTGAGAGATGGTCCACGGCACGATCACGCCTGCATCGCCCCACGCCGGAGCGCCGTCGGCGAGGTCTACTAAACGCGGCGAGACATCGGAAAAGCCGCCTTCAGGCGACTGCGCCTCGGCAACATCGTGCATCCACTTGGCAAAGAACGCCGCCACATCCCGGTTGGCTGCCGCCGTGCGGACGAAAATCTGCGCGTCTCCCATCCAACCCAGCCGCTCGTCGCGCTGCGGGCAGTCGGTCGGAACCGACAAAAAGTTTCCGCGCTGCCCCCAGTCTATGTTTTGAACAAGTTGATTGACCAGCGGATCGGAGCACTCAAATGCGCCGGTCTTTGGAATGTCTGAATGCAGCACGCAGCCGATGAGTGCGTCCAAACTTGGCTCGCCCGGATAACCGGTCACTTCAACATAGCGGAACCCGTGGAACGTGAACTGCGGCTCGTAGGTTTCCGCGTCCTTCCCAGAGAGGATATAAGTGTCGGTGGCTTTCGCTGCCCGCAGGTTGTCTACATACAATCTGCCGTCGGCGGTGAGCATCTCGCCGAAGCGCATCTGCACAATCGTCCCCGGCGGCCCTGACACTTTCAGCCGCACCCAGCCGACCATGTTCTGGCCAAGATCAAAAAGATGCGTTCCGGGAGCGGGCTGCGTGATGGCAACTGGCGTGAATTCCTCGGTGACGCGCACGGGCGGATCAATCTGCGCGACTCGCCGGACCGCCGGGTCATGCGCGGCTTCGACGGTGACGGGTTTCCACGCGCTGTCATTAAAACCGACAGCCGACCAGCCCGGCATCGCGAGACGCGCGTCATATGTCTCGCCCATCAGCATATCGGACGTGAGTATCGGCCCGGTCGCGCCGCGCCACTGCCCGTCGGTACCCAGCGTTTCCCGGCTGCCGTCGGCGTATTCCAGCACGATCTGCGCCAAAAGCTGAAGCCGGCTGCCATAATACGCTCGCTTGTTGCCCCAGCCGATGTACCCGGCATACCAGCCGTCGCCAAGCACTGCACCGACAGCATTTTCGCCGTCCTGCACGAGTGCCGTCACGTCGTAGGTCTGGTACTGAAGGCGCTGGGCGTAATCGGTCCAGCCGGGCGCGAACTGCGCGTCGCCGACTCGCTGCCCGTTCAAGTGCAGTGCATAGACGCCCCGCGCGGTCGCATACACCGTCGCCCGGGTCAGCGGTTTCGTGACAGCAAATGTGCGGCGCAGAAACGGCGACGGGTTCTGGTCAACACCGGGCCGTCCCGGCGGCAGGCTGATCCACTGCGCCATCCAGTCTTCGTCCTCCAGCAGGCCCATTTGCCAGAATGCCGGCTCGCTCCATTCTGAGGCTTGACCTGTGCCGTCCCAGACCCGGACGCGCCAAAAGACGTGCTGCCCGGAGGTCAGCGCCAGCCCGGCATAAGCGACCGAAACCGACTGCGCCGACAGCACTTTGCCGCTGTCCCAAACGCCGTCGCCGCAGACGATCTGGTAGGCGCTTTGAACCGCGTCCTGCTCCGGCGACTCCAGCACCCAGCTTAAACGCGGGGCAGTCGTGTCAACACCGAGCGGGTTGGTCTTGTATTCACAGCGCAGTACGGCAGGGGCAAGCAGATTGCTCATAAGATGCTCTCTTAAAAAACTTCGTCTTCGCCGATCACCGGGTTTTCCAGCGTACCGATCTCAGGAATTCGTACTTCGACCAAATCGCCGGGATGGATCGGGCCGACGCCAGGCGGGGTGCCGGTAGCGATCACGTCGCCGGGGGCCAGCGCGATGTGCTTGGACAGATACGCGATCAAGTTAGGGATGGAAAACAGCATCTCAGATGTGCTGGTCTGCTGCTTGACTTCGCCGTTGACGCTGAGCGTGAGCAGGAGCGCCATCGGATCGGAAATCTCGTCGGGCGTCACGATGCACGGGCCGAGCGGACCGAACGTGTCATAGCTTTTGGACAGGAACCAGGGCAGGCTTTTAGCGATGGCCCGCTTTTGAACGTCCCGCGCCGTCACGTCATTGATCAGTGTGTAACCGGCAACATGAGACAGCGCCTCAGCTTCCGATAAATTGCGCCCGCCGCTGCCGATGACTACGGCCAGCTCACCTTCAAAGTCCACGCGCCCGATATCATGCGGCAGAACAATCGGCTGCCCGGACGCAATCACGCTGCTGGACGCTTTCTGGAACACAATCGGCTCGTCAGGGACTTCGCTTCCGAGTTCTTTGGCGTGTTCGCTGTAGTTCCGCCCAATCGCCAATATCCGGTTTGGCAACGGCAGGGGAGCCAGCATGACCACGCCCGCTTCCAGCCAGAGCTTGTCCAAGACCCGTGCTTTTTCCAGATCTTTGACCACGCCGACGTAGCTTGGCAGCCGGGCCATGACGGCGTTCAGGTCACTCGGCACCGACACGCCTTTCGGGGCCAGCGCTTCGGCGACGGCGACGGCGCGGGCCAGCGGCAGGACTTTGCCCGACCGAAAGATGCCCGGCAGGATCGGCTCCTGCGGGTCGTCGAACTCTTTGTAGCAGACAAACTTCACGATGCATTCTCCTCGTCTTCTTCCAAAACGTTTTTATGAAACCCCATACGCCGCTCCGGCGCGGCGGGGGCTGCCAGCATCTGCCGGATGGCCTCAAACACGGCGGCAAACTGGCGGTCGTACTTTTCTTCCAAGTGCAGAATGCGCCGGGCCAGTTCACTGTCCTGCGTCAGCATCCCGCGCAAAGAAACAAACGCCCGCATGATCGCGATATTCACGTGCACCGCCCGCTCGCTCCGCAAAACGCTCGACAGCATCGCCACACTCTGTTCTGTGAAGACGTAGGGTGGATACCGCTGCTTGGCTTTATCTGGGTTTGCGGTCACAATTTGTGACCGCAAACCTGCGTTTTCTTCCTGGTTGAGCTGAAACATGAAATCTTCTGGAAAGCGGCCATTGTTCCGCTTCACAGCTTGATTGAGGGCTTTTGTTTCCACTCCGTAAAGTTCCGCGAGGTCGCTGTCCAGCATCACGCGCTGATTGCGGACTGAGTAGATGCGCCGTTCTAATTGAGCCGGCACGAGTTCTGTTTCTTCCATGATCTGCTCTCCCTGAGTGTCAGTCTTAAGGTTCCGAGATGGGACCTTAATCGCCTCTACTTATCATACCAGACTAGGTAGCGCTCGGCAAGCTCCTTGATAGTCGTGTACGGGGCTTCGGCGCAGCGCTCGCCGCGGAACAGAAACGTTGGAACGTGGGTGACGTCGGCGGCGTAAGCGTCGTCGTCAAAGCGAACAATCGCATCATAATAAGCTTTGGACGAAATGGCTGCCAGAAACGTGTCGGTGCCGATGCCGACACTCTCTGCCAGCCGGCCCAGCACGGCCAAATCGCTGATGTCCTCTGAGCGCTCCCAGAACGCCCGATAGACGGCTTCATTGTAGGCGTCAAACAGTTCCGGCGCTTTGTCCTGCACGTATGCTGCGCCTTCCAGTGCATTGTGAGTGCGGATCACACCGATGGTCCGGCCCGGTGGGACCGGAGCGCCTTCCGCCTGCGAAAATACCTCAAAGCGGCTCGGCGGGGGCGGGGGAGTGTCCGGATCCGCGGGCTTCGGTGTGAAATCCGGCAGCGGGCCAAGCTCTTCCGGCAGCAGCTCGTAGCCCTGCCAGACCTGCCGGATCTGCGGAAACTCTTCGCGCAGCTTTTTGGCTTGGAAAAAGCCGACCCAGCACCACGGGCATAAGTAGTCGTGTGCAATAGTCACTGTTAAGTTTTTTTCTTGGCTCATAGTGTAGTTCTCTCTGTGCTGTTCATACCCAATTCTTCTCTCAGAGTGTAGTAAGGCTTGACAGCGCGGGCCAGGAGGGGTACTATACACACGCCGTGCGGACAGTGGAGAGGTCGCATAGTTGGTCTAGTGCGTCCGCCTCGAAAGCGGATGAGGGTCAAACCTCCGTGAGTTCGAATCTCACCCTCTCCGGTCGCCCACGCTAAAAGAAACACCCTGCTGTTACCAGCAGGGTGTTTTTGTTCAAAGTGATGCGGCGGTCTGCGGCTTTTCTAGAATTACGACGCTGTGAGCTTCGCGGCTCTGCTCGACTCCGTTTAAGTAGGTGATCTGGTATGTGACCCGCTGCAAGCCGGCGACGGCGGCAGGAGCGCTGGGATGAACTTTCTCGGTCACTTCCACGTTTTTGCGGACACGCACTCCTAGCAGCAGCGGCAGCTTTTGGACGTTGACTTGGTCACCGGGCTTCAGGCGGTTGAGGTTCTTGCCGGGGTTTGCCCGGATGAAGTCCGACAGCGATAAATGGTTGCGGAAGGCGATGCGGGAGCCGAGATCGCCGGAGCGAACTGTGTAAGTCCTGCTTGGCGGCGCAGTCCAGTAGTAGGGCGCAGCGGTGTCCGGGTCGGAGCGCAGCAGGCGCGTGTCAACCGTCCGCTTTTCAATTTTGACCGTCTGGACGATCTGCGCCTGGCCGACAACCGGCGCGGCAGGCGGCATTTTTACCCAGTGGTCCTGCACCTGCTGCAACGTCTGCGTGGCGGCGTCCGGCGTCGGAAATGCAAGGCTCGGCTTGCCGTCCACCAAAACAACGAAAGCTGGAACACGCAGCGTCAGCAGGCGCATGAGCTTTGCCTGTGCAGCGGCGTCGGTGTCCTGCGGTGCATTGGGAGCGGCAGGAACCAGCGACACTTTTTGCAGCCGAATCAATGTCTCGTCGGCAAATGCCGCGCCGACTTTCGCTTTCTCCGCGGCGGCCACCAGCCCGTTGGCGGCGGCGGCATTGCGAACCGTGGCTGCCGGCTTGCCGCTGACCAAAATCGTGACAGGCTGGCCGAGATGCCGGACGTAGAAGAACGCCCCTGCGCCGACGAGAAGCCCGGCGGTGAGAAGTGCGGCCAGCCACTTGAAGACATGAAGCTGCCGGGCGAGGGCATCGGCAGATGTCGGCTCAGTCGGCGTCTTGTTGGGCGGCGTCTTGGAAGCGCTGGTCATTGGGTTACTCGGAGGGAGCCGTTACCAGGGATGAGCGCTGGCGACCTGCATCTTTTGGCGCACCTGGGCCATCGCGGCTTGAAGCTGGGTGTCGTTGGCCGTGTCGCAGACCGCATCTGGATGGGCACGGCGGAACGCCACGTCGCGCTTCAAATTGGCATCGGGGATCGTGACATGAACGTCCGGCTCAATGCCCTTGTGATGAATATCGTTTTTGTGCGCCGTGTAGTAATGCTGGGTTGTAATCAGCACCGCCGAGCCGTCGGGCAGCGGCTGAATGGTCTGAACGATGCCCTTGCCGAACGTCTTTTCGCCGACGAGAACGCCCGCGCCGGTATCTTTGATCGCGCCGGAGACCACTTCGGATGCTGAAGCGCTGTCGCCGTTGACCAGCACGGCCAGCGGGTAGCGCAGATTAGCGTGGTGCTGGGCTGTGTCCACATCGGTCGGCTCCAGCGTGTCGGCGTTCTCGGTCCGGTCGCGCAGCCAGTAGACCGGGCCGTCGGGGATAAACCGGCTGGCGACTTCGCGGGCGATGTCCAAAAGGCCGCCGCCGTTCTCGCGCAGATCAAACACCAGGCCCTTCATGCCCTGCGCCTGCAACGCCGTCAGCGCCTTGCCGACCTGCACGTCGCTTTCTTCATTGAACGAAGACAGCGAGATGTAGCCGATCTTGTTGACGGGATCTACCATCGCATACTGGACCACTTCCTGATGGACCGGGGCGCGGACCAGATGAATGACGACCGGGTGGGGGACCCCGCGCCGCTGCAAAGTCAGCGTGACCGGCGTGTTGTCTTTGCCGCGAATCAGCTTGACGACATCGGTGTCCGGCAGCTTCAGCGTGGACGTGTTGTTGACTTTCAGGATAATGTCGCCAGCCATGACATTGCCTTTGATGGCCGGGGAGTTCGGCAGGGGCCGGACAACGTACACCTGCTTGGCGGGATTCGTGCCGAGGAGGGCACCGATGCCGACAAACTCATCGTTGTTCTCCTCCTGCATGTCTTTGTAGCCTTTGGGGTCTAAAAAGCGCGTGTACTTATCTTTGGTCGCGCCCATCATGCCCCGAATGGCGTTGTACGTCATCTGCGTCGGGTCAATCGGCTTGCCGTAGTAGCCGCCTTGCAGGGTCGCCAGGACATCGGCATAGGTGTTGTACGGCGTCTCGTCCGCCGCCTGCCCGTGGGCCGCCGTCATCAAGGCGTCGGAGATTCGGCCCGGCACAAGCTGGGCGACCGTGCGAAACGTGTCCAAATTGTGGACGCTTCGCAGGTCGTTAAAAGTCACGCCGCCGACAAATGCGACGCCGAGTAAAGCCGCCGTTCCGGCGGTCCGTCCAAGTATTCTTCCGATACGCATACAATAGTTCCTATTCAACGCGAGTGACTCAAGTCACTCGCTGGAAGGGCTTCGCCCGCGCGTCCAGGGGACGCAAATGCTGAATGCTCAGTTCTTAACCCGCAGTCTGCGGCACGCGGGCGACGCGGCCTGAAAGAACATCTACCGCGCGGTCAATCGGCGCGTCGCCGTTGGTGCTGGGCAGGGCAACGTTGGGTTTGATGCCGAGGCCGCCGAACGTGCCGTGCGCGGCCGTGAGGAGCTTGCCGACGGTCATAGTGAACCCGGAGCCGTCGCGCAACGTGATCAGCTTGACATCGCTGGCATCGCCGAACGTCGTGGCACCGACCAGCTTGGCGCCTTTGGCTTGCAGGGCCGAGGCCAGAAGCTCGGCGGTATTTGCCGTGCCGCCGTTCACCAAGACCACAACCGGGTAGGAGATCGGCGCGTCAGGCGTGACGGCAATCGGCTGAACTTTGCTGCCTTTAGTTTCCAAAAAGCCGAGCGCCGGGGCCGACGGCAGCTTGGCGGCAATCGCTTGGCCGACTTCCAGCAGGCCGCCGGGCGAATTGCGTAAATCCAGAACGAGGCCCTTTGGCGCTGCGCCGAAGCCCGCCAGCGCATTGGAAAAATCTTTGTCCGCGCCTGCCGTGAACGCCGCGACTTTGATGTAGCCGAGGCCGCCGGGCAGCGTCCGAGTGGTGACCGGGGAAACGACAGTCAGCGCTGACGTGTCCAAAGACAGCGACAGCGGTTGCGCTTGACCGGCACGGGCGACCGACAGGGCGAGCATCTTGAGCGCGGGGTCGGTCAGCTTTGTTTGGGCCTGCGACAGCGACAGGGAGCCATCAATCCTTTTTTGCAGGGCCGCCAGCATTCTGTTGAAGGTCGCGGGGTCGTCCTGAGCGGCTTTCAGCGCTTTTGTCTGGCTGTACACATACGAGTCGTTGTAAACCCACTGGCCGTTGATGGTCGCAATCATGTCGCCCGCCTGAAGTCCCGCTTTTTCGGCGGGGCTGCCCGGCAGAGGCGCGACCACGACCAGACGGTACTCGGTATACGCGGGAATGTCGCCGGATTTCGCGTGGGCCAGGCGCCGCACGGCGAGGGCGGCGCCGAGGCCCTTGTACTCGCCTTTGGCTTCCGAGTTCAGCTCGGCGACTTCGGGCGCTTCAAGGAAGCGCGAGTCAGGGTCCTGAAGCGAAGCCAGCATCGCCGAGGCCGCCCCGTGCGCCATCTGCGTGTCGGTTGGCAGGGGGTCCACGAAGTTGCGCTCGACAAGCTGATACACCTGCTCAAATGTTGCGCCGGGGCTGGTGTCGGTTAAGAAATCCGTACCCGCCTGCCCGGAGTCCGGGCCGGGGGAGTCGTGGCTGCCGGGCAAAGCGCCGCCCTGCGCGACCTGGGCCGACGCCAGCACAAGCGCCGAATGGGATGCTGCGACAGAAGATGGCCGGTACAGGTTATGCCCGGCAGGCTGGGCCGGACCGAAATGAGCGCCGGCGGCGAATGTTCCGACAGCCAGTGCGCCGACAAGAAAAGCGCCGGCGGTCCCGGCGGGGTTGAGCTTCAACGTGTGTGTTCCTCAGTCTTTTCCGAATTCTTTTATTATACCATTCACCCCAGCCCGCGTCAATCGGTGTTTTTGACACAAATTTGCCTGCTTTTTTGGGTATTATAAAGGGGTGGAACCTACTCCCGTTTACGCTTTTCCTGCGCTTTCGGTTCCCGACTGAACAACAGCAAAAGTATCACAGCAAAAATACAGCAGCAAATATTTTGCACACCTGACATTAGACGGAAAATACAACGGAAAACACACTCAACCCAATTATGACTGACCCCCGTGAAGACGCCCTGGCCGACCTGCGTGACCGTCTGGCCGCCGACGATGAAGATAACTCGAATCCCGGCACGGAAACGTCCCCTCTGTCGGCGAACCAAATGCGCGTCACCGACAACCTTTCTCAGCTTCTCGACATTCTGCCGCCCCCACTTCGGGCGGCTTTAGAGCAGGATGACCATTCCGCAGGACTCATTGAGATCGTGATGGATTTGGGACGCGACGCCGAAGCGCGGTTCGCCGACGGCTCGGCGCTCTGGTTGCAAGAAGGCATTCCCGTGTCCGCTGAGGACATTGACTATGTGACCGCCCGCATCGGCATGTTCGGCAAAGATAACCGGGCCGGCATCGAGCGCACCCTGCACCGAATTTCGGCTATTCGGAACCGGCAGGGCCGCGTTGTCGGCCTGACCTGCCGCATCGGCCGGGCGGTCTACGGCACGATTGACATTATCCGGGACATTGTCGAGTCCGGCAAGTCTATTCTCATGCTGGGCCGGCCTGGACGCGGCAAAACGACTAAGCTGCGCGAAGTGGCCCGCGTTTTGTCCGACGAGTTCAAGAAGCGCGTCATCATTGTAGACACGTCCAATGAGATCGCCGGCGACGGCGATATTCCGCACCCCGCAATCGGACGCGCCCGCCGGATGCAGGTTATTGAGCCCGATTTGCAGCACGCGGTCATGATTGAAGCGGTCGAAAACCATATGCCGGAAGTCGTCGTGATTGACGAAATCGGCGTGGAGCAGGAAGCGTTTGCCGCCCGCACCATCGCCGAGCGCGGCGTCCAGCTTGTCGGCACGGCCCACGGCAACTCGCTTGAGAACCTCTTGATGAACCCGACGCTGTCGGATTTGATCGGCGGCATTCAAGCGGTGACGCTGTCCGACGAAGAAGCGAAAAAGCGCGGGACGCAGAAGACGGTCTTGGAGCGCAAAGCGCCGCCGACGTTTGAAGTGATCATTGAGATCATGGAAGTGGACAAGCTCGCGATCCACCATGACGTAACCCGTACCGTGGACCGGATGCTGCGCGGCGGCCAGCCCCGCCCGGAGATCCGTGTCCGCAATGCTTCGGGTCAGGTCGAAGTGATCCAAAAGTCCGATCTCGAAGCACCTCGCCCGCCGGATCGCGACCGGACGCCGTCTCTGTTTG
>CAXUNT010000051.1:27452-33097 GCA_964252595.1 uncultured Armatimonadales bacterium | reverse complement strand
GGATGATGCACCACCGCCGCCGGTGGTGCATCATCCGGCGAACTATAACGTCAACATTGCCTTCCAGGAGGCCGTTCCGCCCAGCGCGGACGACCTCAATGTCAGTGCAGACGGCATCAGCGGCTCAGACATTACCAACAGCAAGATCGTCATCAGCTTTACGATTGACGAAACCGGGCATGTGCGCGGCGCTCGCGTTCAGGAAAGCTGCGGCTCCTCGGAACTGGATAACCGTTATCTGGAAGCAGTCCGCCGTGCTCACTGCACCCCGGCGATCCAGGACCATATTCCGCGTGACTCGCCGCAGACCATTACCATTCCGGTCAGCGGCGGATAAAACCGCACCCGCCCTGCCTCCCCGGCAGGGCGGCAATGAAAAATTTGTGAAATTTATTTTTTCCTCTCCCGCAAAATTGCCGAATTCCGTGTTACACTGTTGTATTGACTGATCCGCATGTGTGTCCGGCTTGACGAGAAGCTCCATGCAAATCCCCGGCAACGACGCCTGATGCTCTTTCTTGGATCCCCTGCCCGCGCACGGTTCCTGAGCGGTTTTTCACTTCTTGTCATGCACTCCTTGACTTTAGCAGCCCCTTTTTGCGGCTTCTATCTCAATGGCTGTATGGACTGGAAGGCATTTTCCGGCTTTCTTTCAGATGATCATCTTGTGATTTTCTTATGATTCTTTTTCTGTGACGGCATTCTCTCGGCATTTCATAAATTCGGTAATTTCAGAAGGGGAATTGTTCATGCATAATGCAGCTTCTAAAAAGCTTGCTTTCAAGCTTCTTGCCGCCACGGCGTCACTCAGCATCACCGCCGCGTTTCTCGCGGCGGGTGCGCCTGCCGTCCACGCGGCGCAGGTCGGCGGCGTCCAGGGAACCGTCCGCGACACCGCGGGCCGGCCGCTGCAAGGCGCTCAGGTCGTTTTGACTCCAATTGGCGGCGGTCAGGGTCTAACCACCCGCACCGACAGCAGCGGCACGTATAATTTCGCGGGCATCGAGCCAGGCAACTACACCCTGCAAGTCAATGTCGTCACCTACACGTCCGTCCTTGAAAACGTCAGCGTCACCCAGGACATCAATGCAACCGTCGATGTCGCCCTGGCAAAGAAGACCGTCAACACGACCCTTCGGGGCCTGACCATCCCGATCATCAAAAGCCCGACCGACACGCAGACCGATCAGGTGGTGACCGCGACCGACGAAAAGCGTGAAAAGTCTCAGCCGAACAACCTGTACCAGTCCACGGGACTCTTGAACTACAAGACGGGCGTCACCACCGACGCCGGCCAGTACCCCCATGTGCGCGGCTCGGACGGCAACCAGGTCGACTGGTCCATTGACGGCATTGACCTGCGCGACCCGATCACCAACCAGTTTGCGACCAACCTCGTGACGGTCGGCATCCGGTCGTCCAATGTCATCACCGGCGGCGCGGACTCGTCCTACGGCGGCTCCGGCGGCGCATACCTGAACCAGATTTCCACGAATGGCCGCGACCTGGTCCGAAACGGCAAGACCTTCGGCGGCTACATCGAGAACACCAACGGCCCGGCGTCCATCTGGGGCTACGAGGGCGGCGCAACCAACCTCGGCGGCATCCTGCTGAACAACAAACTGGACTACGCGCTCTCGTCTATTGTCTTCAAGACGAAGTACGGCCTGAACACCCAGCTTGGCGCTTTGAACTCTTCGCACGATGAGTCCGGCAAGTTCAACTACTACGCCGACCCGAACGATACGTTCACCACCTACTTCGCGCATGGCGCGGAGAACTACAACCAGTACGAGCCGACGACCCAGTCCAACTTTTTTGATCCTGACCGCCCGCAGACAGCGGCGGACGGCACCAAGTACCTGTCAACCCGCACGCTAGGCAGCAACTTCACGGATCATAACGTCCAGACCTACAACCTGGACCACTTCACTTACAAGCACAACTTCAGCCCGTCGTCGTTCCTCCAGTACCGCATCTTCCAGCTCCATCAGGCTATTCCAGGGCATTATGAGGGAACATTAGGCGAATTTGTATTTTCGCGCACGAACGAGACCGGAAACCAACTGGACTTCTACAACCAGCTCAACAAAACTAATGTGCTGAAAGCCGGCCTGTCTTACGAAGATGCCAAAGGCTCTTATGAGCGTCAAATCCTTGTTGGAGGTCCTCTGGACCCGACCAGCACGGCGTCAAGCTCACGCTTTACAGACCGCAACTACGGCGCAACGCCGAAAGACTTTGCTTTGTACCTGGCGGATCAGCTTCAGCTTGCCCAAAACAAGTTTGTCGTGAACTACGGCCTGCGCTTCCAAAGCACGACATTCAGCCTCCAAAAGTCGTCCGTCGTTTCGGTTCCCGGCGGCTATACGACCAAAGCCACCGACCCGCGCCTTGGCGTCTCCTACACACCGATTTCGGACCTCTCGTTCCACTCGTCGCTCACCTACGACTCGCAACGGCCTGATATGCGGCGTCTTCAGCGGCTTGGCCCGCTGGATGTCGGCGATCTGCCGACCGCCTCAGATGCCGCCGCGGCCGCTGCCCAGAATGCCGCTTCGGCAAATTATGGAAACGGCACCTTCAATCGCTTGAAGCTGTCCAATACCAATATGTTTGATCTGGGCGTTGACAAAGGGCTGCGGATGGCCTCCGGCATCTTCAAGGGTTCTTATGACGTCTCGCTGACCGGTTACAACAAATGGGTCCGCAAC
The DNA here is from genome assembly GCA_964252595.1 of uncultured Armatimonadales bacterium. Lineage (GTDB taxonomy): Bacteria > Armatimonadota > Armatimonadia > Armatimonadales > Capsulimonadaceae > JANXMY01. The sequence continues at coordinate 30,383 of CAXUNT010000051.1, read as the reverse complement.
ATGGCGTTCCTGAACGCACCGAACTATGTCGCCTATCCGTTTGTTCACACGGCCTATGACAACGAAGGCAAGGAGCATGCCTCCGGCTTTGAATTCTCGTTCCGCAAGCTTCAGCGCAAGCCCTCCGACTGGAACGGCTATGTGAACTACACCAACCAGGTCGTTCGCACCAACTCCAGCCTGTACGACACGGCTTACATCCCGTATGGCGTCACTTTTTTGGCCCAATCCGGGGCCTTCAGCGAAGGCCAGCTTCAGGGCCTCGCCCGTCAGGAGTTCTCGCCGTCGTGGGATCAGCGCCATACGGTCGCCGTGGTCGCGACCAAGCGCATCGCCAAACTGCTGGAATCCACGTTCATCCTGGATGCCGGCAGCGGCCTGCCGTTCTTCTCCGGGGCGACCTCTTCCAACGGCGGCTACTTCGGCAGCGTCGGCAGCGGTTTTGCCGAGATCAACAGCAGCACGACCGGCAACGGCGCAAGCTTCAATAATGTCCCGGTCATCATCAACAGCGGCGGACAGCTTGCGGCGTTGAACCCGATCGCGGGACATACCGGATGGCATTACAAGATCTCGATCAACTCGGACTTCAACATCACGCCGGACTTCAGCTTGTTCCTGAACGTGGACAACATCTTTGACAAGCTGACGCCGCTTTCGCTCGCCACGTCAACTTTCTCCGGGGTTCCGTACTACAACGGTCCGACAGCGGCGTTCCCGCAGGGGACGGAGTCCTACAGGGCGCAGAGGGTCTTTACCCGGAGGTCCCTGCCTTTCGGCTTCCGCCAGGGCTTCTAAAGGCGGTTTTCGGGGCGGCAAACACGTTTTGCGGTCCGCGCTTTCTTCTCTTTCCAAGTTGCTTCTCTTTCCAATTCTCTTCTCACAGGACCCACTTCATGCATAATAAACAGACATTAGCACTCACCGGGATCGCCATGCTTGGCGCAGCAGCCTTGCTGGCCGGATGCGGCGGCAGCTCCCTCTCCAACCAAAACCTCGGCACCCGGCCCAATACGCTTCCGTACATCTATGGACTAGAGCCGGTTGCTTACTACGGCGCGGCAAACAACATCGGCGCACAAGCGGCCATCGAAGGCAGCGGCTTTCAGGCGGCCACCGGCGGGCAGGCGTTCATCACCGGCGATACGAGCTTCACAGCGACCACACCCGTGGGAGCGAAACTTCCGGTGAATGTCGATCCAAACACAACTGGTTCGCTGCCCACAGTCTTTTCTACCGGCGGTCATTATGTAGACGCGAACCCGAACAACTCGACAGCGGCCGCTCCGGTTACGGCGCTGCCGGCTGGAACCTCCGTTTACTTCCGGGCCGCCATTGCCAACGGCTACTCCGGCTCCGGCGCGTCGCCGATCACCGGCGCGACCCTGACCTCAACCGATGCTTCGCTTGCATCCGTGGCTGGCCTCTCCGCCGGTCTGCCGATGGGGCTGAACCCCGTCAACGGCGCGTTCTCGAACGCCACCTACTCCACCGGCACAACCGGTACGCCGGTTCCGTTCACCATCCCGGCCTCCACCCCAGCCGGCCTGCACACCGTCGCCGCAACCGTCACAGACGCCGCCGGCCGGGTCACCTCGACCACATTCATCTTCCCGGTCGTCACTCCGGCCACGGTCTGCCTGTTCGCCCAGAACATTACCGCCGACGGCCAGACGCCGACCTCTAAGAGTCCTCTGGTCGTCACCCCAATTGTCGCCGGTGACACCGTCACGATTGACGGTGGCACAGGCACCGGCACTTACCCGGCTAACTATCCGAACCCGACCAAGCCAACAGACCCAACTCAGCCGGACGCGCAGGGAACCGTTGTCTTCTTCATCGCCCCAGGCACGCACACGCTGGTAGATAGCCATCCGGTGGCTGCGGTTCCCGCGAGTGGCACCACTCCCGCTGTGCCGGCAACCACCGTCGTCACGACGCAGACCCTCACCATCCCTACCACCGATGCCAACGGCAACGTCGTTACGACGGTCATTCAGTAGAGCCGTCTCCCCTCGGCTTAAAACACAACAGCCCCCGGCAATCGCCGGGGGCTGTTTCTTTGTGCTTTTGGATAGCAAGAGCTAGCCTCAGAAGAAAACGGGGCGAACACAAGACAAGGGCGAACACAAGACAAGGGCGAACACAAGACAAGGGCGAACACAAGGTTCGCCCCTACATTTTGTCACCGTGGTCCGTTGATGCCATGCGGGTTTTCTTCGTCTTGTTCCCATCGAGATGGATTATCCGCGATGTACCGACGAATGCAGTTCAAGGCGGCTTCATCACGGACAATATGATCATGGTATTCACGCTGCCAGATTTTACCCTCAAACGCAGGCCAACCATTTTGTTTGACACCCACTATATATTCATGCGTCGTTAATGACTTGAACGCCTGTACCATCCGACCTAGAGAACCTTCTTCTGTCCCTGTGGGATGAACATAGAGCGTTGGCGGAACCCGTAGGGGCGAACCTTGTGTTCGCCCTTCTCCCTCTGGCTTTCCTTCTCCCTCTGGCTTAATCCTTAGTAGGCCATGCAGGTGGTTCGGCATGACGACAAAATCATCAAGCTCAACAAAAGGAAAACGTGCAGGCAGCGCCTCCCAAGCATTTCTCACCATCAGCCCTGCGGGGCTTTCCTGCACGAGTTCACTGCAAACTCTGCCAAAAAGGAATTGACGCTGATAGGTGCAAAGCGTGACAAAATAAAGACCAGCCTGAGCATAGTCGTAGTCGGTAAGACGTAGACTTCTCCGCTGGTTTGGTTCCCGATTTACTGACATCCTGACGCTCCTTGTCTTTGCCCGCGCTCCGTGCGGTGTTGTGAATGTAAATAAGAACAGGAAGGGCGAACACAAGGTTCGCGCCCTACATTTCGCCCCGTTCCTAATCCTGACCCCGTAGGGGGGGGGCCGCTGGTTGGGGG
>CAXUNT010000051.1:11871-27442 GCA_964252595.1 uncultured Armatimonadales bacterium | reverse complement strand
CCCCGTCTCATAAGCCGCCCCCGGTGGGGGCTACGGTTGGGGGCCCCCTTTTCTGCCGGTTCGCCCTTTTCTGCCGGTTCGCGGTCCAAGAAGAACCGAGGGCGAACACAAGGTTCGCCCCTACAAATGACCTATTTAGGCGATTTAGAGGCGCGGCGGCGCAGGTTGGCGTCCAGCTCGCGCTTTCGCATGCGGATGTTTTTCGGCGTCACTTCCACCAGCTCGTCCGGGCCGATGTATTCGATGGCGCGGTCCAGCGACATGACCATCGGCGGAGCCAGGCGCATGAACGTTTCTTTGTTTGACTCGCGCATGGACGTCAGGTGCTTCTTACGGCAGACATTGACTTCCAAATCGGTGTCGCGGGCGTTCTTGCCGATAATCATGCCTTCGTAGACTTCAATGTTGTGCGGCACAAACAAGATGCCCCGGTCTTCCGCCGCCGCCAGGCCGAACGTCGTCGTGATGCCGGACTCACTTGCCAGCAGGCTGCCGTTGCGCTCCACGGTCATCTCGCCGGTATAAGCAATGTAGCCGCCGAACAGTGAGTTCAACACACCCGTGCCGCGCGTTTCCGTCAAGAACTGGTTGCGGAACCCCAAGAGGCCGCGCGTCGGCACCTTGAAGCGCATGTAGACATGGCCGTCGCCGGGCGTGGACATATCCAGCATCTCGCCTTTGCGCCGTCCAAGCTGCTCGATGACGACGCCGGAATATTCTTCGGCCACGTCAATCTCGACTTCTTCCAGCGGCTCCATCTTCTGGCCGTTTTCCTCGTGGAAGATGACTTCCGGCTGGGACACTTGCAGCTCGTAGCCTTCCCGGCGCATGGTTTCAATCAAAACGGCTAAATGCAGCTCGCCCCGGCCTGAGACTGCAAACTGGTCGGCGGAGTCGGTGTCTTCCACCCGCAGCGCAACATTCGTCTGCAATTCTTTCATCAAGCGCTCGCGCAGCTTGCGCGACGTAGACCACTGGCCTTCGCGGCCTGTCAGCGGGGAAGTATTGACGCCGAAGGTCATTCGGAGCGTCGGCTCATCCACCTGCATAATCGGCAGGGCGACGGGGCTTTCGCGGGACGCAATGGTCTCGCCGATATTGACATCTGGCAGGCCGGAGATCGCGACGATCTCGCCCGCTTCCGCCTGCTCCACTTCGGTTCGGTTGAGGCCCTGGTAGATAAACACTTGGGCGATCTTGCCGGGGACATTGATGCCTTCGCGGTTGACGACAATGATGTTCTGGCCGGTCTTGACCACGCCGGCATTGACCCGCCCAATGGCGATCCGGCCTTTGTAGTCGTCGTAATCCAGCGTCGTCGCGCGAAGCTGAAGCGGCGCTTCCGGGTCGCCCGTCGGCGGGTCCAGATGGTCCACAATCGTCTGGAACAGGACGCCTAAGTTTTCGCCCGGCACGTTCGGGTCCAGGGTCGCCGTGCCTTGCAGCGCAATCGCATACACGACAGGGAAATCAAGCTGGGCTTCGCTTGCACCGAGGGCGGCAAACAGGTCAAACGTCTGGTCTACCACATAATCCAGGCGCGAATTAGGCCGGTCAATCTTGTTGACGACCACCACGACTTTATGCCCGGCTTGCAGCGCTTTGGACAGCACAAAGCGCGTCTGCGGCATCGGGCCTTCGACCGCGTCAATCAGCAGCAGGACACCGTCCACCAGGGTCATCACCCGCTCGACTTCGCCGCCGAAGTCAGCGTGTCCAGGCGTGTCCACAATGTTAATTTTGGTGTCGCCGTAGGTGATGGCCGTGTGCTTCGAGACGATGGTGATGCCGCGCTCGCGCTCCAGGTCCATCTTGTCCATGACGCGCTCGGCGACGACTTGGTTGGTCCGAAAAACGCCGCCCTGCTTGAGCATTCCGTCCACCAGGGTCGTTTTGCCGTGGTCAACGTGCGCGATAATCGCGATATTTCGCAGGTGATCCTGTGTGATAGTTTGAGACATAGGCCCTTATTATACCTGAAACAGCGCAATTTTCGGCTATGGCTCGTTTAGCCCGACCTTGTTGTCGTCTCCATTGACGACCGGCTGGATTGTTCTTCCCTGCGGCTCTTTCGTCCAGTGGATTGTGTTGTGGTCGCTGTCTACCGTCACAGCCTCTACAGATCCGAACACAGTTACGGTGCTTTTGTCGCCGGTCACAATCAGGTTTCGGACATCACCTCGCAGAGTGATTGTGTCTCCGTCGCCGCCAACGGACACATCCCGCTGCGGCCCGGTTCCTTGAACAACATAGTTGCCCGTGACGCTGTCGCCGCTGATCACAATACCCGCGACGGGCGCGGCGGCATGATGCACTAGCTGAACCCCGGAAGAAATTAAGCCCAGACCGCCGCTGCACCAGAACAGCACCCAAACCCAGCCTTTGATGTCGCGCCAGGTCCGCATCCGCCGCCGGGCCGGGGCGCTGACCGCCGTAACAGCCGCGAGTTTCGGCGTCTGCTGTTTTTGCGCCCGCTGCTGCTGCACCTGCTCCCAAATTTGCTCCGGCGTCGCGTTCAGGCACAGCTCATCTACAACCGAGCCGATGGCGACGGTGCTGTTTTGCCGGTCTTCCAGCGCTTTCAAAGCGGCGTTTAGCTCATCGGGCGTGACGCGGGCGTCGGCGGCATTGGGGACCGGCAGCGGAAGAGTAGGCGTCGGCGGGTCGGTTTGTTCATGCTGAAGCATGGCGGGCGGCTCCTTTGTTGTATTATACGGCATAACAGACAAGAATCAAAGGATTGCGAAGGATAATCGAAGCACAAGGGCGAAAGCAAGACAAGGGCGAAAGCAAGACAAGGGCGAACACAAACAAGAAGGGCGAACACAAGGTTCGCCCCTACGGGCATTTCGGAGCGGAATGTAGGGCGCGAACCTTGTGTTCGCCCTTCCAAATGCGTATCACATTAGCCTTCTTCTCCCCTGCCCCGCCGTTGACACTCTCCTGTTTGCTATGATACAATGCAAGCGCTTATGAAACATTTCCCCCCGCGCCTCGTCCTGTCCCTCGCTGCCTTCAGCCTAGCCGCCTTCAGCCTAGCCCTGTGCGGCGCGGCCTGCCGCCCGGCGCTTGCCGCCGCGACCGACATTGTGCCGGAAGGAAGCACACTGCGGGACTCGTTTGCCGCGCTCGCCCAAGCGCAGGCATTCGGGGCGGAAGAAACGCCGGAAGATTTTCTCGGCGACACGCTGTACACGCGCGGCCAGATGGCCCGGCTCTTGACCCACTTGGTTCAGGATGATCCCGCGCACCTCGCGGCAGTCCAGAAGGACGACGCGGCGGCGGCAGCCCTGCACGCGGCGATCCAAAGCTTGCAGCCGGAACTTGTCGCCGCCGGCGTGGATTTGTCCGATGCCGAGCCGGTGCCGCCTTCTCATGCCGTGTCGGTCAGCGGCTACATCCAGCCGGAGCTTCGGGTCCGCACGGGCGGCGACCAGCAGCCCGGCACGGGAGCGAGCGGCGTGTACCGGGTGACAGCCCTGGGCAATCTCCAGTCCAACCTGCGCTATGCCCTGTCGGCGTCGAACTGGCCGGAAGATGGTCGGCGCGTGTTTGACAACGACAAAGGGCCGCACGATTTCTCCGCGCTGAACGAAGCGTATCTGACACTCGACGGCGGGCGGGGGCTGGAAGTCAATCTCGGACGCTTGTACAACCGCTGGGGGCCGGGAACACGCGGAGCGACGATGATCTCGGACAACGCCCCGGCGCTGGACCAGATCCAAATTGCGTTCCCGTTCAGCTTAGGAACACGGTTCGGCCACGACTATCGCTTTACGCAGTTCTTGTCCACGTTCCGGCAGAACTCTGTTCAAAAGTACTTCGCCGGGCGGCGCATCGAGTACTCGTTTAACCCTCGCTTTACCGTAGACTTCCAGGAAGCGTATCTTTCCACGTCGTCCCAGTCGCTGTATGTGTCGCTGCTGCCGGACTTTTACACGGGCCAAAGTGCGAACCTCAAGATCGGCGGCCTGCGGATTCAAGGGCTGGACCAGACGTACAACAGCTTTCTCAATTTAGGCGCGTCGTATGAAGCCTCGCCAAGCCTGCGGGTCTACGGCCAGCTCGGCATTGACGACATCCAGACGCCGGGGCATCGCACGTACCGGACCCCGCGCAAGATCGCCCAGCTCATCGGGGCTGCGTTTCAGCCTGCGCCGGGAACGGGGATTGTTGCTGAATACACGTTTGCCGACCCGACTACCTACAGCTCGCGCAACACCGAGACCCAGTGGCAGAACGGGCAGTACGATGAACTAGGCCTGCCGGCCGGCCCGAACTCGCGTGAGTTTTTCCTGCGCCTGAGCCGGCGTCTCCGTCCGGGCCTTACGGTCACCGTGCAGGGCCGCGACCGCAAGCGCGTGGACGAGACCTTCCCCGCACCGAACGCCCGCGATTATGCGGCGTCGGTGGAGTTTGCGCCCAGCCGCAAAAGCAGCATTGCGCTGACCTACCATGATTACCGCCAGCAGGCGTTTCCGATCCCGTCCAGCGTCCTCAGCCCTGGCGACGGGTTCACGCCTGCCAATGCCGAGGGAAATTATGGACAAAACGAGCGCATCAAGCAGCTTGACATCGCATACCGATTTTTCTTTTAGCGGCCCTCTCAAAAGGCGGGCTAAGGACTCTACACTATGCGCCTCACCGACAGGCTTTTCGGACAGCCACTTGCGTCGTCCGAAGAAGGTGAGCAGAAAATCGGCGTCTTTGCCGGTGTTCCTTCGCTCGGCCTGGATGGCCTTTCGTCGGCGGCTTACGGGCCGGAAGCCGCGCTGACAATTCTGCTGCCACTCGGCATTTTGGGCCTGAACTACATCGGCCCGATCACCGGCATTATCCTTGCCCTGCTGCTCATTCTCTACTTTTCCTACAAGCAGACGATCACGGCCTACCCGAACGGCGGCGGGTCGTACACGGTCGCCAAAGAGAACTTGGGGATTCGGTGGGGCCTGCTTGCCGCTGCCGCGCTGATGCTGGACTACACGCTGACCGTCGCCGTCGGCATTTCAGCGGGCGTCGAGGCGCTGATCTCGGCGTTCCCCCACCTGCACAAGCACACCCTCAGCTTGTGCCTCGGCTTCCTCGCCCTGATTACGATTGTGAACCTGCGCGGGGCCAGAGAAGCCGGGGCGATTTTTGCCCTGCCGACCTACTTGTTTGTGCTAAGTCTGGGCGGCGTCTTGGTCTACGGCATTTATCAGACCCTCACTCACGGCGGACATCCGCACCCGATGATCGCCCCGCCATCCATCCCGAAAGCCGCCGAGGGCGTCAGCCTGTGGCTGCTGCTGCGGGCGTTCGCGTCCGGCTGTACGGCGATGACCGGCGTGGAAGCGGTCTCAAACGGCGTCACGATTTTCGCTAAGCCTATCGTCAATAATGCCCAAAAGACGCTGACCGCGATTGTCGTCATTCTGCTGGCTTTGCTCGCCGGCATTGCCCTGTTGTGCCGGTCTTATGGGATCGCGGCGATGGACGAGAACGACCCGAACTACCAAAGCGTCATTTCCCAGATGCTGAACGCGATTGTCGGCCACGGCGGCTTGTATTACCTGACGCTGGCAAGTGTTCTCGCCGTCTTGATCTTGTCCGCCAACACGTCCTATGCCGGCTTCCCGCGCCTTTGCCGCCTGGTCGCTTTGGACGGCTACCTACCGCACGTTTTCGCGCTGCTGGGACGGCGGCTTGTTTACACCGTCGGCATTTTGTTCTTGACCGGACTGTGCGCCCTTTTGCTGGTCATCTTTAAGGGCATCACGGATGCCCTCATCCCCCTCTACGCCGTTGGCGCGTTTCTGGCGTTCACGCTGTCCCAGTCGGGAATGGTGATGCACTGGCGGCGGCTGGCAAAAGAGGGAGAAAGCAAGAAAAAAGCGGGGGCGGGCGGGGCGCTGTTCATTAACGCCCTCGGCGCGGTCTGCACGGCCCTCGCTTTAGGCGTGATTTTGGTCGCGAAGTTCACGGCAGGCGCGTGGATCACGGTTCTTCTGCTGCCCGCGCTGATGATTTTATTTTTCGCCGTCCGGCGGCAGTACGACGCCGTTTCCGAGCAGATCGGCAAGCCGGTCCCGCTGAACCTGACCCACAACGACCCGCCGGTCGCGGTCGTTCCCCTAGGCGACTGGAACATTGTCTCGGAACGCGCTTTGCGGTTCGGAATGCGCTTGTCGCCCGACGTGTTTGGCGTCTACGTCAAGCTCCCCGATGCGAACGGCAGTGATGAAGACGGCGAACGCCTGGCGGAAGAACTCAAGTCGTACTGGGCCGAGCAGGTGGAACGGCCCGCAACCGACGCGGGCCTGCCTGTCCCCCATTTAGAAGTTCTGTCGTCGCCCTACCGCAAAGTGACCCGGCCTTTGACCGGCTACCTGAACCAGTTGAAGGACCAGTATCCCGACCGCCTCATCGCCGTCATCATCCCAGAGCTGGTCGAGATGCGCTGGTGGGCGTGGCTGCTGCACAACCACCGAGCCACCGCGCTAAAAGCCAACCTGCTGCTCCTACGCGACCCCCGCATCGTCGTCATCAACGTTCCCTGGTACATCCAGCACGGCAATCAAAAACCGGCGGCGGAACGCCCCGTCGAACACCTGCCCGCCTAGTTGCTGCGACCCAAACGTGAGGGCAGGGTTCATCCCCTGCCCTCTTCTCCAGCCTTCACTTCGCTGTCTTCTTCGGCAAATAAAGACGCAATCCTTTGCCAACCCGGAGAGCGCGTGAGTCTATGACATTCGCGCCCGGCGGCGGCGACCAGTCGAAGACGCCGGGCGGCGGGGCTTGGTTATAGTGAAAGTCGCTCTCAACAGAGATCATGCGCTGGTTAGGCTGATCAAACTGCTTCCCTACATAATCGTAGTGCACCCACTGTCGTAATTCCGTCCGAGTGACTAAATGCGTTTCAGGATCAGCCCAAATACTGTGACGGGTAAAATAGTGCGCCTGCGGAAATATCGTCCGGCCATGAGAGACAATCGCGCTCACAATAACTTCTCCATTGAAAGTGAACAAGATGCGCTTCTGCCCATCGAGCAAGACTAGCTGCTGCTGGAGGTTTGTAAACTTGCTGTGGAAATCAGGCGTTGAAGTCGGAGAGGCCAGCACAGGCTCTTCCGTCAAAGCCTTGATTTGATTTTCTACATCTTTCGCAAGCCCTATTCCGATCACGCTATTAGGTGGATACTTCACATAGTTGCCTTGAGCCGTGTGTTCCAAGTTGCCGCGCCCATCCGTGAGCGAAACAGACCCACGAGGCTGTGCAATCGTTGCGATAGCAGGAGGATCACGGCGAAGCCAAGTAATTCCATAAGAACCCGGCAGTTTTTGATCGCGAAGCGGGTGCCATTTTGCATCTGTGACAACCAGATAAGATTTCCAAGAAACGATTTGCACCTGCTGCATCGCTTTCTGGACATCGGCAAAAGCGATAGTCGGCTGACTGGGTTTGCCTGGCAGGAGCCAGACGCCTATGCCAATCGCGGCGGCGACACCAGCCAGGGCCATGCTGGTGCGGCGGGCGACGCGCCGGTTACGCGGCGGCATGGGAGCAGACGCAATTTGGGGAAGCACGGCGGCAATGCGGCCTTCCAGCGCTGCCGGGGCGGGGACGTTGTGCCAGGCGTGAACAGCCGCGCCGAGACGCTGAATGTCGGCAAGCTGCGCCGTGCAATCCGAGCAGGCTGTCAGGTGGCGGCGGACGCAGTACGCCTGCCAGACCGGGAGTGCGTGGTCGGCATAGGCGTCCAGTAAAGGCTGTATTTGTGTGCAGGTCATGGTTTGGTTTCCATTCTCGAAAAACCACGGAATGAAGCCACGGAATGAAGCCACGGATTGAAATCCGAAGCTAGAGAAAACCACCGTCGCAGCGACGGCAGACAAACTCCGTTGACTGTCTTGTGTCGCCGCGACACTGTTTTGCGTCAGCCTCGGAATTTATTCCGTGGCTTTCTCTTCCGTCAGTAGCACCCGCAAACGCCGGGACGCTTCATGCACGCGCCACTGCACCGTCCCCTGCGGGATGCCCAAAGCTTGGGCGGCTTCGCGGTAGGTCAAGCCTTCCGCTTTGACGAGCAGAAACGCTTCGTGCAGGTCCGGCGGCAGGGCGGATAGGGCGCAGGAAAGCGCGATGTTCTCGGTGACGGACTGTTCCAAGCCCGGCACGGCCTGCGCGGCATCTTCCGCAACCGACTCCGGGACCGAAACTGTGACGGGACGCGGCGTGCGGACGGACTGCCGCCGGCAGTTCAGCGCGATTTTGTACAGCCAGGTCAGAACCGATGACCGGCCTTCAAACCGCGCCTGGCCCTGAAAAGCGGCGAGGAACACGTCTTGAGTCAAGTCTTCGGCATCCGAAACGCTGCCGCAGAGCCGCAGGCAGAAGCGGTACACGCGCGGTCCATGCTGGGCGTAGAACGCTTGAAAGTCGGCAGGCGGGCGGGGTCTCAAAAACGGGGTCCTCATGTGTATAGTGACAGAATGAGGGCATTTTGTTGGCGGGGAGCAGAAGTTTTTGCAGGAGTTCGGCAGGCGCCCCCGGAACAAGGCGGCTATGAGGACCATTATTGGCGAGATTGTGACGCCGGACGGCGTTGTTTCGGACGGCGCACTGACAATTGACGACAGCGGGACGATTGCCGAAATCGCGCCGACGCGCACGGCGCCGGCCCGGAGCGCCGACATCGACGCGCCCGGCTTCCTGGTGCTGCCGGGCTTTGTAGATGTCCATGTGCATGGCGGGGGCGGGGCGGACTTCATGCACGGGACAGCGGACGCCGTGCGTCAAATCGCCCGCACTCATGCCCGGTACGGCACGACCAGCCTGCTGGCAACGACGCTGACGGCATCACGGACCGCAACCGATGCGGCGATTTCCGCCGCGCGGGCTGTTATGGACGGGGGACCAGGCGACGGCGAAGCGCGGGTGACAGGCATTCATTTGGAAGGCCCCTATATTTGTGCTGCCAAGCGCGGGGCGCAGCCCGCCGAGTTCGTGCGCCCGCCGGACATTGAAGAGCTGATGCACTGGATCAGGCTGTCCGGCGGCCAGATCAAAAAAATCACGCTGGCCCCGGAAGTCGCGGGGGCAGAAGCCGTCATCCGGCTGGCCCAATCGCACGGCATCACAGCGTCGCTCGGCCACACAAACGCGACTGCCGCCGAAGCCGAAGCCGCGATCGGCTGGGGCGTGACCTCGGCGACGCACGTCTTTAATGCCATGCGCCCGCTGCATCACCGGGAGCCGGGCGCGGCGGGCGCGGCGCTGGCCCGGTCCGAAATCGTCTGCGAAGTCATTGCCGACGGCGTCCATTTGGCTCCCTTGATCGTCCGCCTCATTGTGTCCGCCAAAGGCCCGCACGGGACGGTGCTGATCACCGACGCGATGGAAGGCGCAGCCATGCCGGACGGCGAATACACGCTCGGCGGCTTTCCGGTGCAGGTCCAAAATGGCAAAGCGTCTTTTGCCGACGGCACGCTGGCAGGCAGCGTTCTGACCATGAACCGGGCGTTTACCAACCTCCGCCGCTTCGCCCCGGATGTCACGCTGTCCGACGCCGCACAAATGTCCAGCGGCAATGCGCTTCGGCAGTTAGGTCTTGATGACAGATACGGCGCGATTGCGCCGGGCATGACGGCAGACTTGGTGATTTTGCACCCGGAGACAGGGGAAGTGGAAGCGACTTTGGTGGGCGGGAAAATGGCGTACCGGCGGTAAAGGCAGGGGCAGGCCGGGAACCCTGCCCTTCCCGCCCGTGTTCCCGCAAACAGAGAGCTAACTCTGCATTTCATTCCACGGAGACACTTATGACACACATTTTGCACGTCAACGCCAGCCCACGCGGCGAAGGCTCCCAGTCTCGCACCCTTTCGGGTGAGCTGGTCGCAGCCATGAAGTCCGCCCACCCCGATGTCACCGTCACCGACCGTGATTTGGGCCACCAGACAATCCCATTCATCACCGAGCCGTTCATTTACGCCATGTACACGCCGGCCGACAGCCGTACCCCGGAGCAGAAAGAACTGCTGACGCTGTCTGACGAGCTGATCGCCGAGCTGAAGGCCGCCGACGTCTATGTCTTCGGCATCCCCATGTACAATTTCGGCGTCCCTGCCGTCTTCAAAGCCTATATTGACTACGTCGCCCGTGCAAACGAGACCTTTAACCCGGCGACCTACGAGGGCCTGCTGAAGAACAAAAAGGCGATTGTCGTGTCGGCGCACGGCGGCGCGGGCTACGGCCCCGGCCAGGAGCGCGAGTCGATGAACCATCTCGTCCCCACCCTGCGCGGCGTTTTGGGCTTCCTGGGCGTCACGGATGTTGAGTTTGTCAGCGTCGAAGGCACCTCAGCCCCGGAAGAAGTTAAAGCGCCGATCCTGGCTGCCGCCCGCGAGAAAATCAAGCAGCTCGCCGCCGCTTAACTTCTCTTGCCCGGTGCCCTCGCGCCGGGCTTTTTGGCTTGCAGATTTTGGAGAGTGCACGCATGGCAGACGATAAAAAAGTGGCGCTGATCACCGGCGCGAACAAGGGCATTGGGCTGGAAATCGCCCGGCAGCTTGGCAAGCAAAACATCACGGTCGTTCTCGGCTCCCGCGACCCGCAAAAAGGCCAGGCCGCCGCCAACCTGCTGAAAGCCGAAGGCATTGACGCCCACACGCTCAGATTAGAAGTGACCGATGCCGCCGACCGGGACGCCGTGCCGGAGTTCTTGCAGTCTCACTTTGGGCGCTTAGATATACTCATCAACAACGCAGGCATTCTTCAAGATGCCGACGGAGTTACGCCGGACCTGCTGACCCGCACGTTTGACGCCAACGCAACAGCCCCCTACTTCCTGACGGAAACCCTCCTGCCGCTGCTCAAGGCCGCCCCAGCAGGACGGGTCGTCCATCAGTCCAGCATTCTCGGCTCCGTAGCGACCACCGCCGCCGGGACATTCTCGCCGGGTTACCTGCTGCCGGCGTATGCGTCGTCCAAAGCCGCCCTGAATATGCTAGGCGTCATTCAGGCGGAAGCCTTGAAAGACACCAAGGTGAAAGTCAACATCGCCCACCCCGGCTCGGTCAAGACCGACATGAATCCCGCCGGTACTTTGTCGCTGGAAGAAGGCGCGAAAACCGCCGTCACGCTGGCCCTGCTGCCTGACGACGGCCCCGCCGGCGGCTACTTCCACCTCGGCGAGACGCTGCCCTGGTAGCAGCCCCTACCCCCGCTGCTTGCGGCGGGGGTGGGGGCTATTCTGTCCATACAATTACGAAAGACGAACCTTTAATGAACGATCTCTTTTCTCCTTTCCCGCTCGGCCCGGCAACGCTGCCGAACCGACTGGTGATGGCACCCCTGACCCGCAGCCGCGCCGATGACGGCGATGTGCCGTCGGACCTGGCCGTTACTTACTACACCCAGCGGGCGACCGCCGGGCTGATTATCAGCGAAGCGTCGCAGATCTCCGCTCAAGGCAAGGGCTACCCCAAGACGCCGGGCATCTACAGCGCGGCCCAAGTCGCTGGCTGGAAGCGCGTCACCGACTCCGTCCATGCTGCTGGCGGGCGCATCTTTTTGCAGCTCTGGCACGTTGGACGCATCTCGCACCCCTCCGCGCAGGCAAGTGGCGAGCTGCCCGTGGCGCCGTCGGCAATCAAGCCGGACGGCAAGATCTACACGCCCACCGGCGAGCAGGAGTTTGTGACGCCCCGCGCTTTGGAAGCGTCCGAGCTGCCGGGCATCATTCAGGACTACGCGGCAGCCGCACAGAACGCCAAAGACGCCGGGTTTGACGGCGTGGAAGTCCACGGCGCGAACGGCTATTTATTAGACCAGTTCCTGCGCGACAGCACGAACCACCGCACCGACGGATGCGGCGGCTCCGTGGAAAACCGTGCCCGGCTGCTGCTGGAAGCAACCGAAGCCGTGATCAAAGTCTGGGGTGCAGACCGGGTGGGCGTCCGCTTGTCCCCCTACAGCGGCTTCAACGACATCCAGGACAGCACGCCGGTGGAAACGTTTACTTATGTTGCGAAGAAGCTGCGCGATTTGGGCATCGTGTACCTGCATGTCATCGAGCCGGTCCGCGACGACCATCCGATGGCGATGCCGGAAAGCCAGACCAAGCCGATTGCCCCGATCCTTCGCGAAGCGTTCGGCGGGACATTCATGCTGAACGGCGGCTATAACAAAGAAACCGCGGAAGCCGCGCTTGAGTCGGGGTATGCTGATTTAATCTGCTTCGGCGTCCCGTTCATCGCAAACCCTGATCTGGTCAAGCGGTATCAAACCAATGCCGCCCTGAACACGCCCGACCCGTCCACGTTCTACGCCGGCTCTGCCGGCGGCTACACCGACTACCCGGCGCTGGCGTGACTGTTACAATCACAAGAGGGCGCAGCAAGCAGCGCCCCTATGGGGTAGAAATGTAGGGGCGCTGCTTGCCGCGCCCCCTTGCAGAAAGCAGACATCACAATGAAAGCTTATCAGCTCCAAAGCTATGGCAGCCTCGACGGGCTGACCCAGACCGAACTGCCGGAGCCGGCTGCGCCGGGACCAGGGCAGATCGTTGTCCGTGTCCGGGCCGTCTCGCTCAACTACCGCGATTTGATGATCCTGAGCGGGCATTACGGCGGGGGCAATACACCTGTCGGGCTGATCCCGCTGTCCGACGGAGCCGGGGAAGTGGTCGGCGTCGGCGACGGCGTTTCTCGGGTGAAGCCTGGTGATCGGGTTGCCGGCATCTTCTTTCAAGACTGGCTGGATGGCCGCATTGAAGCTGCTTATCATCCGTCCGCACTCGGCGGGGGCATCAACGGCATGTTCGCCGAGAGTGTCACACTGTCCGAGAATGGCGTCGTCCTGCTGCCGGACTATCTCAGCTACGAAGAAGGGGCCAGCCTGCCCTGCGCCGCCGTCACCGCCTGGAACGGGCTGGTCGAACAGGGGCATCTCACCGCAGGCGAGACCGTGCTGCTGCTCGGCACTGGCGGCGTGTCCATGTTCGCTCTGCAAATCGCCAAGATGTTCGGTGCAAAGACAATTCTTACGTCGTCGTCGGATGAGAAACTGGCACGGGCGAAGACGCTGGGGGCTGATGAGACTGTCAATTACAAGACTTCTCCCGACTGGGAAAAAGTTGTCTGGGACTTGACCGGCAAGCGCGGCGCAGATCAGATCGTGGAAGTTGGCGGGCCGGGGACACTGGAAAAGTCGCTGCAAGCGGCAAAGCATGGCGGCAAGATCGCTCAGATCGGTGTTTTGTCCGACCCGACCGCGAAAATCTCGCCGATGCCGATCTTGGGGAAAAGCCTGCACCTCAACGGCATTTATGTCGGCTCCCGCGCCATGTTCGAGCGGATGCTGACGGCGTTCACGGTCAACGGAACGCATCCAGTCATTGACCGCGTCTTTCCGTTTGCCGAGGCCCGCGCCGCGTATGAGTATCTGCAAAGCGGCGCTCACTTCGGCAAGATCGTTGTTACAGTGGACTAGCTCTCTTTGTTTCATCTGTCCGGCTTCACGGGGAAACTCCTCAAGAATACAGCAAGGAGCAAGACACTGATGGCAGAAGAAATCGGTACGCAGAACCGGCAGACCCCCAGCGACGACGAGGTGCGGGCAGCCAACGACGGGCATCAAGAACGTCTTGTAGACGCCGCCAGCACGAGCGACGCTGTCGCAAAGCCGCACCCGATGCCGGGCGCTCAGTCCAATGATGTGACCGGCGACGCGCTGCGAAACGACCAGCGGCAGGATGGAACCTCGGTGGAGATGTCCGGCACGAAAACCGACCGCAGCCATGACAACCTCGGTACGCCCGTAGACGCGCCGGTCCCGTATGAAGAGCGCAACAAGTAGCGCAAGTGTCAGCACCAAGAGACAGCGAAACGGCGCACGCGGACACTGTCTGCGTGCGCCGTTTTATTTGGTTGTTGCCGTCAGCAAGCGTGGGATTACAATCCTACGCTCCTATGCATCTTCCCACTCTACATCGGCGGGGTCAGGCCGTTCTTGCCGACCAGCACCCGGTCTGCCTTCAGCGATCCATTGGCCCCACGCGTCGCCATCACGACCACATGAGCGCCCGGCACAAGCTGCGATGCCTGTCCCGGCGCGAATGTCACGACGGGGATATTCGGCGGCAGGGTGATCGCCTGCGACCCTGTTCCCGTGCCGTTCTTGTATTGAAGCGTGATTGCCGAGCCGCCTGCCGCCGACTTCACTGTGCCATTAGTCATGCGTGAATGTGACATTGTGCCGTTGGTCATCTTTGAGTGTGCTATTGACTGTGACACTGTGCCATTGGTCATTTTGCTGTGGCCGCCGGCGGCCACAGGCAAATCCCAGGCGTAGCTGCCTTCGCCGGTGCCTCGCGCGGCTTCCGGGAACACGACCACTTCGGCCGCCCGCTGCACGCCGCTGGGTCCGGCCACCGAAGCGATGCCGAGAAACGCGCCGGGCTTGATCCCGGCCCGGCTCGATGGTACCACCGAAATGACCGAGGGCGGCCCGGTCAGCAGAACGCGCACGGGTCCCGACGCCGAAGAAACTAGGAGGGCTTTCGCAGTCATGCTTTGAACGGTTCCGCGCACCCGAACAGAGTTTGCGGGTGGCGGTGCGGCGACCGCGGCGGTGCTGAGAGCGGCCAGCGCTCCGGTCCCGGCAAAAAGTGTCAGTGAGTTTTTCAAATGAAGTCCTTTGCTAAGTATGAACTGCGATAATGCTTGCCAGCTCCTTTCCGTTCCCGGCGCATTTTCGGCGCGAACCGAGTAAAATAAAGGTATGGCGAAAGACAGCGGCGTAATTCTTGTCGTAGACGACGAACCGGAAATCCGAAAGACCGTTGCGGCCAGCTTGGAAGCGCAAGGCTACATGGTCCACACGGCGGCGAACGGCGAGGAAGCGCTGCGCCAAGCGTCGCTGGTCTTGCCCGATTTTGTGATCTTAGACCTGATGATGCCGGTCATGGACGGCCTGGAAACCTGCCGCCGCTTGCGGACCTGGACCGAGGTGCCGATTTTAGTTCTGTCGGCCCGGTCGGAAGAAGTCCAAAAAGTGCGGGCGCTGGATCTCGGTGCCGACGATTACTTGACCAAGCCATTCGGCATGGACGAGCTGACCGCCCGCATCCGGGCGTCCCTGCGGCGACGTGCGGGCCGTCCTTCCGACGCTCCTCTCTTCACCGCGGGAGACCTCGTCGTAGATTATGCCCGCCGTCTGGCGTTCAAAGGTGAGCGCGAGCTGAAGCTGACCCCGCATGAATACGAAATCCTGCGGTTTATGACCCAGAATGCCGAGCGGGTCTTGACCCATCGCCAGGTGCTGGCAGCGGTTTGGGGACCTGAAGATGTGGAAGAAACCCAGTACCTGCGGGTGCATGTCAGCCACCTGCGCCAGAAGATTGAAGACAACCCCGCCCGCCCTCGGTTCATCGTCACCGAGCCAGGCGTCGGATACCGGTTCCGGGTAGGAGACCAGGCTCATTAAGAACCCACCCCTACTCGCTTAGGCTCGCTTCCCCTCCCGAAGTGGGAAGGGCAGGAGTTTCGGAAAGAGTAACTTAAGCCAGGCTTAGGTTTTAACCTCTTACCC
>CAXUNT010000051.1:0-11861 GCA_964252595.1 uncultured Armatimonadales bacterium | reverse complement strand
TTTTAACCCTCTCCCCTGCCCGGTTTGGGGAGGGGAAGCGAGCCTAAGCGAGTAGGGGTGGGTTAATCTTAACAAAATCTTTACGCCGCTGGGGCCGTGTCTTTACATCTTCTTGACGTGCTTTTCGCTACAATACCAGCATGAAAAAGCCCTTGATCAGCGTTTCCAGCCCCGATGTGCTGGACTTTTCCACGCCCGGCCAGTCGGCGATTGATGTCTGGTACCAAGCCGCTGAGGCCGATTACGCGCTCTGCCGCCCCTTCGCCGACAGGTTTGATGCTCGCCTCAAGCGCTCGCTCCGGGCGCAGCGAGTCGGGTGGGAGCGCGAAGGCAAGCCGGTTTATGGTATTCTGATCCCCGACCCGCTGCTGCCGGCGGCCAGTACCCAAAATGAGTGGTACCTCTACTATGTCTGGGGCGAGACGCTGTTTCGGCGCACCGAAAAAGAGCGGACGCAGCGCAAAATGCTGGTGCTGCCGGACGCCGCCGAAGACTGGGCCGAGCTTTTGCGGCAGGCGCACGCGGCGGAAGTGTTTGACGTGCGGTTCGCCGTCGCCCCGCACCATGTCAACGCGCTGGGCGATTACGAACATGCGCCCTGCGGCTACGAGTTCACGCTGACGGCCCACAGTCCGCAATCGGCAGTGACATCCACGCTGGCGATCTCCGGCACCGGACCCACCCCGGAAGCCGCCGCTCGCAATGCCGCCCGCCGCTGGCTGGAACACTGATAACAGAAAGAACTTAACAGAAAGAACTTATGGCTTCCGATAACTCTGCCCTGCGGCGACCCACTCCTGAAGAAATGCTGGCCCGGCTGCAAAAAGAAGAACGCGCAGCGGGCCGGGGCCGTTTGAAGCTGTTCCTCGGCTTCGCCGCCGGTGTCGGCAAGACGTATGAAATGCTGTCGGAAGCCAACCGGCGGCGGCTCGGCGGCCAGGACATCATCATTGGTTATGTCGAAACTCACAAGCGCAAAGAAACCGAAGGACAGATTGGGGCGTTAGAGCGGGTGCCGCGCAAAGAAGTGGAATACAAAGGCGCGATCTTTGAGGAGATGGACACCGAGGCCATTATCGCCCGGCGCCCGAAGTGGGTCCTGGTGGACGAGCTGGCGCACACGAATGTCCCCGGCTCTAAGCACGAGAAGCGTTACCAAGATGTCATTGACATCTTAAACGCCGGGATCAATGTCGAAAGCACGCTGAATGTCCAGCATCTAGAAAGCCTCAACGACACGGTGTACCAGATCACCGGCGTCAAAGTCCGCGAGACTGTGCCCGACTGGGTGCTGGGCGAGGCCGACGAGATAGTCACCGTAGACATCACGCCCCGCGCCCTGATCAACCGCTTGCAGCGCGGCGACGTGTACCCGGTCGAGAAAGTCCCGCAGGCCCTGCAAAACTTCTTCTCGGAAGGCAATCTCTCCGCCCTGCGCGAGATCGCGCTCCGCGAAGTGGCGTCCGAAGTGGACCGCTCGGTGCAGTCGTACCGGGAAGAACACGATGTTTCCAAGCCCTGGCAGACCCAGGAGCGGGTCATGGTCTGCATTTCCCCCGACAAGCCTTCTGACCGGCTCCTGCGCCGGGGCTGGCGCATTTCCCGCCGCCTCCATGCCGATATTGTGGCCGTTTATGTCCCGCTCGGCAAGCCGACTTTGGAGCAGCAGAAGATCTTGGAAAGCGATTTCGCTCTGGCAAACCGTCTCGGCATTCGGATTGAGCGCACGGTCGGCACCAAGGTCGCGCAGTCGCTGGCCGAATACGCCAAAGCCAATCAAGTCACCCAGATCGTCATCGGCCATTCCAAGCGCACCCGCGTTCAAGAATTCGTCCAGGGGTCTTTGATCAACGATTTAATCCATTTAGCACGCGGCATTGACATCCTGCTCGTCGCCGAAGCCGCCCCAGAAGAATAAGTTGTATTCGGCTTAAGGAGGTTACATGAAGATTTCTATTGGCAATTTGTTGACGGCACTTGCAGTCTGGGGAACTGCGGTACTGGCCGCACCTTCTTTTGCCCAAGACACCGCGGCGTCATACCGGAGCGACCATGCCGGAAAGCGATACGATTTCACGGTGACTCACGCGCAAATTCACTTGACCCCGAATTGGCCCGAAAATGCGGATAACCCGCCTCTGTCACCGCGCGAGGCTCTCGCGAAAGCACGCCTGGATTTAGTGACGTTTCTTCCTGATGCAATGCAATGGACGCACCCCAAAATCACGCTGATAGAAGTCAGTGAGCCTCACAAGTGGATGTACATCGTTGAGTTTGAAGGGCCGCTGCCACCTCACACGATTGATGGCCCGGTGGACACGATGCGCGTCCTTGTCCTGATGAATGGGACAGCTATCAAACCTACTATTAAATCATCAAACTCTTAACAGCATAAAAGATTGAAGAGTGACGTCAATCACCCGCAAGAATAAGCGCGGCTTACTTTTTCGCCGCCAGCTCGCGCCGGAGTGCGTCCACGGTCAGCCCCGATTGAAACAGTACGGACGCCGCCGGGCCAGTCCCGACCAGCAGCAGGCCGAGCAGCAGATGCTCCGTGCCGATAAACGTTTTGCCGAAGCGGCGAGCTTCAATCTCCGCCATCGCCAGCACCTGCCCGGCACGCGGGGTCAGCCCCGGCACAGCCTCTTCGCCGTGCTTCTCCGCAGCTTGTATTCCCGGCGTTTGTGTTCCCGCGGTTTGTTCTTCCGCTTTCAGTGCCGCCGGCGTAACTCCGTGCCGCGCCAGCAGGCGGGACGCCGCCGTGTGCGGCGTTTGCAGCAGGCCGCGCAGAAGGTGATCCGTGTCCACCCGCGCCTGCCCCGCGTGCAGGGCGTCTTCCTGCGCGGCGCACAGCGCTTCTCTGGCCCGCGAGTTCAGGCCCGAATACAAGGCACGGTAGTGCGGCGGCAGGGCCGACCCAAACTCCGGCCCGTCATCTTTTTCCTGGGCCGCCGTCTGCGCTTCCGCGCTAAACTGCTCCCGCCGCCGCTGCCAGTAGCCGTTCCAGGCCAGTGTCAGCAGCACAATGCCGGCGAGCCGAAAGATCAATTCCACCACCGAATACAGACTTCCCGGCGCCCTGCCTTGCAGGTGCAGCAGATACGCGCAGGCCGAAAAGCTCAGTCCTAGCTTGACCAGGTTCAGCCCGTGCGCCTCGCGGGTGTTCCCGCGCCAGGATAGAACGCCCTGCACGGTCAGCACGCCGACCAGGCACACGATGCACAAACCAAACGCGGTTTCCGTGAGGAACATAAGCCTATCGTAGCCGATCTGCCGTTAAGAAGCTGTAAAGAACGGCCAGGCGTATGTTAAGATAAGGTAAAGATTTACCCACCCTGCTCGCTCCTCGCTTCCCCAACGGGAAGGGCCAGAGTTCCAGAAAAGAGCAGTTCTGCTAGGCCGTCCGTCCTTGCCTCTTACCCCTCCCGCTTCAGGAGGGGAAGCGAGGAACGAGCAGAGGTGGGTTCCTAGTGCGCCATGAGCTGTTCCACCAGCGGCCCCAGCGCAAGGGCCGGGAAGAAGCCCAAACCGACGACAATGACCGCTGTGGCGACAACCAGCCCCGCAAACTGGAACGAATCGGTCGGCAGGGTTCCGGTCGTCACCGGACGTCGGCCCTGACGCGCAAAGCGGCCCGCCAGCGCAAGCGCCGGGATCGCCAGCCCGAAGCGGCCCGCCATCATCGCAAACGCAGTCGTCAGGTTATAAAACGGCGAGTTGGCGCTGAGGCCGCCGAAGCTCTGACCGTTGTTGGCAAAGCAGCTTGCGTAGGCATACAGAATCTCGGACAGACCGTGCGGGCCGGTGTTGGTGGTCAGCCCCGCCAGGCCGCCGGGCGTCATCAAGGCCAGCGCGGCGGGCAGCAGCACGGCCACCGGCGAGGCCAGCGTGTACAGCATGATCAGCTTCAATTCCGGTGGCCCAAGCTGCTTGCCGAGATACTCCGGGGTGCGCCCGACCATCAGCCCCGCAATAAACAGGCCGACGAGCGCAATCAGGATAATGGAGTAAAGCCCGGTGCCGAGGCCGCCGAAGACGATCTCGCCGAGCAGCATATTGACCAGCGGGACCAGGCCGCCGAGCGGCGTGTACGAGTCCGGCATGGAGTTCGTGGACCCCGTCGCGCCGTTGGATGTCGTGATCGTGGTCAGCACCGACGCCCCCACCCCGAACCGTGTTTCCTTGCCTTCTAAATTGCCGCCGGGCGAGACCCCGGCGGACGCGAATTGCGGATTGCCGGACTGCTCGAACTGCCCGCAAAAGCCGAGGCCGAGCGTGAACAAAAACGCCATCACCCAGAACAGCGTCCAGCCCTGACGTGGCTTCCCGATCATGACTCCAAACGTGTAGGTCAGCCCGGCGGGCAGGGCGGCAATCGCCAGCATCTCCACAAAGTTCGTCAGCGGCGTCGGGTTCTCAAACGGGTGCGCCCCGTTGACCCCAAAGAACCCGCCGCCGTTAGTGCCTAAATTCTTGATGAGTTCCAGCGCCGCAACCGGCCCCTGCACAATCGTCTGCGCTCCGCCTTCCAGCCCCGTCAAATGCGCTGCCGGCCCGAAGTTCATCGGAACGCCCTGCCAGACTAAAATCAAGCTGCCGACGAGCGAGAATGGCAGCAGCACCCACAGCGTCGCCCGCGTGACATCCGCCCAGAAGTTCCCCAGGCTGTCCGTCTTCTGCCGGGCCAGCCCGCGGATAAACGCAATGCCGAGCGCGAGGCCCATTGCGCCCGCCAGAAAATTCTGCCCGGCCAGCCCGGCAATCTGGGTAAACGAGGTCATCGTATTCTCGCCCGAATATGCCTGCCAGGTGGACGTGGTGACAAAGCTGATTGCCGTGTTCATCGCGAGGTCCGGCGTCATCGGCGTGGTTTGGATGGTCTTGTCATACCAGGGCAGGAACGCTTGCGCCCGCAGCAGCCCGTACAAGATGACGGTCCCGGCCAGCGAGAACCAGACAAAGCTGAGGCTGTACTGCTTCCAGTTCATCTCAGCGGCAGCGTCAACGCCGCCCAGCTTGTAGACCATGTGCTCCAGCGGCCTCAGCAGCGGATCAAGAAGGGTTTTGCCGCCGTCAAACACCCGCGCCAGGTAGCTGCCCAGCGGCTTGACCAGCAGCACGATGACAATCAAAAATGCCGCATACTGCACGAGATCAGAAAGGCTCATAGGCAGAGCATAGCCGATTGCGGATAAAAAAGGTGTAAAGGAACCTGCTTCTGCTGTTAAGATATTCTAAAGATTTGAAGAGCCAGACAGAAAAAGGCCGCACCAGTCTCGTTTATCTGGTGCGGCCTTTTTGTCACGGTCTACGCTGTCGCAGGCTACTTCTTGCCCTTTTTCTTGTCTTTCTTTTTGCCTTTTTTCTTGCCGGCCATGTTCAAGCTCCTTTCTCTGAATTGTGCTTGCAGTTATTTCTTTGCAGGCGCGGGCGGCATCGGCGCAGCTTTGTCCAGCGCTAAATTGAGTGTCAGGACATTGACGGCAGGCTCGCCCAAGAAGCCGAGGCCCCGGCCCTGCGTGTTGTCTTTGATGAGGCCCGAAACGACATCCGCGCTGACGCCTCGCGCTTTGGCGACGCGGGCCGCTTGAAGTGCAGCGTTCTCGGGGGTGATCTGCGGGTCCAGGCCCGATGCCGAGCGGGTGACGGCGTCTACCGGCACCTGCGCGTCAGCGGCCAGGCCGTTGTCTTTGCGGTAGGCCGCCGCGAGGTCTTTGACGCCGTCAAAGTCCGAGGGATCAGGCTTGCCGGGAGCAAGGTCTTTCTTGTGAACGCCGTTGATCAGCTTGTCCGAGGTCGGCCCTAAGTTGGTGCCGCTGCTGGCGGTCGGATCATAGCCGCTGCCTGCCGCCGACTGGCGCGGGTGGAAGTATTCAGGCTTAGTGAAGCTCTGCGCGAGCAGCGCCGAGCCGACCGTCTGTCCGGCGGCGTTCGTGACCAAGCTGCCGTCGGCTTGGTGCTTGAACGCGGCCTGGGAGAGTCCCCAAACCACCAGGGGATAGATGCCGCTGACGATGAGCAGCAGAACAATCGTCACTCGTATTGAAATCAGCAGTTGTTTTGCCATGATAGTTTTCCTGATAGGAGCGGATGTGGAAGGGCAAACACAAGGTTCGCGCCCTACATCCCGCTCCGAAATGCCCGTAGGGGCGAACCTTGTGTTCGCCCTTCCGGGTCTTTGCGCTCCGTCTATGTCTAACTCCCCGGCGCACAGTGCAGCAGGACCACGATCTGGTCCAGCAGCCAGATGAACGGGAACGGCAGGATGATCCCGCCGAGGCCCCAGACCGCGAGGTTGCGTCGCAGCAGCGCCGCCGCGCCCATCGGGCGGTACGGGACGCCTTTGAGCGCAACCGGGATCAGCGCGATGATGATCAAAGCGTTGAAGATAATCGCCGCCAGCGTCGCCGAATACGGCGAATGCAGGTGCATGATGTTCAGCGCCCACAGCGGGCCGTGGCTGGCTCCTGCCACGAGGTACAGGGTCGAGAACATGGCCGGGATGATCGCGAAGTACTTCGCGACATCGTTGGCAATCGAGAACGTCGTCAGCGCCCCGCGCGTCATCAAGAGCTGCTTGCCGATCTCGACAATCTCAATCAGCTTGGTGGGGTTCGAGTCCAAATCCACCATGTTGCCCGCTTCTTTGGCGGCCTGGGTGCCGGAGTTCATCGCAACGCCGACATCGGCCTGGGCCAGCGCGGGCGCGTCGTTGGTGCCGTCGCCGGTCATCGCGACCAGCCGCCCTTCGCCCTGCTCTTTCTTGATCAGAGCCATCTTGTCTTCAGGCTTGGCCTGCGCCAGAAAGTCGTCCACGCCGGCTTCCTGGGCGATCGCAGCCGCCGTGAGCGGGTTGTCGCCCGTGATCATGACGGTTTTAATGCCCATCGCCCGCAGGTGGTCGAAGCGCTCACGCATTCCGCCTTTGACGATGTCTTTGAGGTAGATGATCCCCAGCGGCTTGCCGTTCAAGACAACCGCCAGCGGCGTGCCGCCTTTGTTTGAGATCTCGTCAGCGATAGATTGCAGCTCGGCGGGAACCGAGCCGCCTTCACCTTTGACGTAGTCAATGACGGCTTGAACCGCGCCTTTGCGGACGCGCGTGCCGCTCATGTTGACCCCAGACATACGCGTTTGCGCCGTGAATGGGATGAACTCGGCGTCTTTTTCGGACATCTCCCGCCCGCGCAGGCCGTATTTTTCTTTTGCCAGGACGACAATAGACCGGCCTTCCGGGGTCTCGTCGGCCAGCGACGACAACTGAGCGGCGTCGGCGAGTTCATTGATGTCCACGCCCGGCAGGGGCAGAAACTCGGCAGCCTGCCGGTTCCCCAAAGTAATCGTGCCGGTCTTGTCCAGCAGCAGCACATCCACGTCACCTGCCGCTTCGACCGCTTTGCCGGACATCGCCAGGACATTGTACTGCATGACCCGGTCCATGCCGGCAATGCCGATCGCGGACAGCAGGCCGCCGATGGTGGTCGGGATCAAACACACCAGCAGGGCAATCAAGATCGTAATGCTCGGCGCGACGCCCGACATCCCTGCTCCCTGCGCCTGCCCGACATTGTACTGGGCAAACGGCAGCAGCGTGACGGTCGCCAATAAGAAGATAATCGTTAGGCCCGCGATCAAGATGTTCAGCGCAATCTCGTTCGGCGTCTTCTGCCGGGACGCGCCTTCGACCAGGCTGATCATGCGGTCAATGAAGGTCTCGCAGGGGTTCGCCGTAATCTCAATTTTAATACCGTCAGAGATGACTTTCGTGCCGCCGGTGACCGCTGACCGGTCGCCGCCCGCTTCCCGGATGACTGGGGCGCTTTCGCCGGTGATCGCCGATTCGTCGACGCTTGCGATGCCTTCAATAATCGTGCCGTCGCTGGGGATCACGTCGCCGACTTCGCAGACCACAATGTCGCCTTTGCGGAGGTCCGGCGCGGCGACCATCTCCACCTGCCCGTTTTTGCCGAGACGCTTGGCCTTGGTGGTCGTGCGGGTCTTGCGAAGCTCATCCGCCTGCGCTTTGCCCCGGCCTTCGGCAATGGCCTCAGCGAAGTTTGCGAACAGCACGGTGAACCAGAGCCAGAGGGCGATCTGCCCGGTGAACGCCTGCTCCCAATGGCCCATGTGAACGCCGAGAGATGGGACAAGGCTGGCAAGAAAAATAATCGTCGTGACGACGCTGCCGACCCAGACCACGAACATGACGGGGTTCTTCGCCATGAGTACCGGGTTGAGCTTGGCAAATGCGTCGCCAATCGCGCGTTTGACAATCGGCGGGTCAAAGAGAGGCCGCGCCCGTTTGCCGGGCGGCGGCACCGATGGGGCGATCCCGGTCGGCCCGGTTCCATTCGCCAGAGGCGCTTGTCCAATTTGCTGTGTTGTTGCCATAATGTTTTCCAGAACCCACCTCCTTGCTTCGCAGGGGTCCTCCCCAAAGGGGAGGACAAGGAGTTGTAAGACAAGGCGATTGCCAGTTCTTCTACTGCCTCTTTGTCCTCCCCTTTGGGGAGGACCCCTGCGAAGCAAGGAGGTGAGTTAAAATTGGGTTAAAACGTCTTTCCCCCACCCATCAAGAAGTGTTCCACGACCGGCCCCAGCGAGACGCCGGGGAAATAGGTGAGGGCACCGACGATGATGATGACGCCGACTAAAAGCCCTGCAAACAGCGGAGTGTCGGTTGGGAACGTCCCCGCGCTGGCCTCGACCCGCTTCTTTTTCACCATGCTCCCGGCAATCGCCAGCAGCGGGACAATCATCAGGAACCGGCCGACCAGCTCCGAAATCCCCTGTGTCAAGTTCCAATACGGAGTGTTGACCGAGATGCCCGCAAATGCACTGCCGTTATTACCGGTGGTCGAGTCGAACGCATACAGGATTTCCGAGAAGCCATGCGGCCCGCTGTTGTTGGTGTTGCCGGACGCCAGCACATTTGTCGCCGGCGGCGAGCTCTGAACCGTGTTCCAATAGGTCGCCGGATGCGGCACATGAGCGACGCTTGAGACTGCCGTGAACAAAAGCACGTCGGCGGCCAGCACCAAAGTCGCGAGCATCGCCATCTTGATTTCGAACGCTTCGACCTTCTTGCCCAGGTACTCCGGCGTGCGTCCGACCATCAGCCCCGCGATGAAGACCGCCAGAATGGCGTACATCAGCATTCCGTACAGCCCCGCGCCGACCCCGCCGAAGATGACCTCGCCTGTCATAATGTTCGCCATCGGGACCAGGCCACCGAGCGGCGTAAACGAGTCGTGCATGGAGTTGACCGCGCCGCACGACGCATCGGTCGTGACCGTGGCGAACAGGGCCGAGCGGGCGATCCCGAAGCGGACTTCCTTACCCTCCATGTTGCCGCCGGAGTCGCCCAGCACCGATGCCCGCGTTTCCACCCCCTGCGCGGCGATCAGCGGGTTCCCCTTGGCTTCCTGCGTGTAGGCCACTGAAACGCCGACGGCGAACAGAAAGCCCATCGCACCCCAGAGCGCCCAGCCCTGCTTGACGTTGCCGACATACAGGCCGAACGTGTACACAATGCCTGCGCCGATGAGAAAGATGCTCAGGACTTGGATAAAGTCGGTCAGCGCCGTCGGGTTCTCAAAGGGATGCGCGGAGTTTGCGTTCAGCGGTCCGCCGCCGTTCGTTCCCAGCATCTTGATCGCTTCCTGCGACGCAAACGGCCCGCCGGGAATGATCTGCGAGCCGCCCTCAACCCCCGTGACCGTCCGGTACGCATGGAAGTTCTGGATGACGCCCTGCTGGCACAGCACGAGGGCGTAGACGATGCAGAGCGGTAGCAGGACATAGACTGTCGCACGGGTAAGGTCCACCCAGAAGTTGCCGATAGAGGCCGCCGAGCGGCGTCCTAACCCCCGGACAAGTGCAATCGCAATCGCAATGCCCGTAGCCGCCGAAAAGAAGTTGTGCGAAACCAGGCCGACCATCTGCGAGAAGTACGACATTGTGTTCTCGCCCGAATACGCCTGCCAGTTCGTGTTGGTCGTAAACGAAGCTGCCGTGCCGAACGCGAGGTCCGGCGTCATCGCGGTCGCGTATGACGGCGCGTTCTTCGCGTCCCCGAAGTGCATCGGGTTCAGCGGCAGGAGCGCCTGCCAGCGCAGGACGGCATATGTGAAGACCAGCGTCACGACGCTGAACAGCAGCATTGCCAGCGTGTAAGTCGTCCAGGGCATCTCTTCATCTTCGCGCACCCCGCCGACTTTGTAAATCAGCGCTTCTAAGGGGCGGAACACCGGCGAGATCAGCGTTCGTTTGCCTTCAAAGACGTTGAACATAAACGTCCCGAACGGTTTGGTGAGCGCTAAAATCAGCCCGATGAAGAGGATGATTTGGAACCATCCAATGAGTGTCATAGTGAAAATCTCCTAAAACTGCTCCGGGCGAAGCAGCGCAAACATTAGATAAACCGTCAGGCCCAAAGCGGAAATGCCCGCCAGCCAAATTTCCATCCCACACTCCTTAAAGCCGGTCGCACCCGTAGGTATAGCCAACGGCAATCGCGAAAAACGCAATCACCGCACCGAGAAACAAAAAGTCCTGCATAAGTGCCTCCTCTGCTTTCTCTTGATGACGGTTCATCGTAACCGATTCGCTATAAAGAACGTGTAAAGAAGCGGGCAGGCCGTATAAAGATTTTGTAAAGATTTGTGAAGAGTGGAGGGATCCAGCGAAAGGAGAACAGTCGCCGGCCGGGTACTATGAGCGGAGCATAGGAAAGCAGCTTTGAAACACACGCCGGGACTTGCATTTATCTTTGTGACGCTGCTGATTGACGTTCTCGGTGTCGGCCTGCTGATCCCTATTCTGCCGAAGTTTGTGGCGGCCCTGTCCAGACATGGCCTCAGCGCCGGAGCGCGGGATTACGGGCTGCTGCTGGGCCTCTATGGCCTGATGCAGTTTGCGTTCGCCCCGCTGCTCGGAGCGCTGTCGGACCGCTACGGGCGGCGGCCCGTGCTGCTGCTCGCCCTGGGCTTTACGGGGTTGGAGTATGTCATTCAGGCGCTTGCGCCGACTCTCACCTGGCTGTATATCGGGCGTATTCTGGCAGGGATCACCGGCGCGAGCTTTACAACAGCATCGGCGTATATTGCCGATGTCAGCCCGCCGGATAAGCGGGCGCAGAACTTCGGCTTGATCGGGGCGGCGTTCGGGATCGGCTTCATCGCCGGGCCGGCACTTGGCGGCCTGCTCGGCGGGTACGGCCCGCGTGTTCCGTTCTGGTTTGCGGGGGGTCTGTCGGCAGTGAACTTGCTGTACGGCCTGGTGGTCCTGCCGGAGTCGCTGAAGCCTGAAAACCGGCGTCCGTTCGCCTGGCGTGAAGCCAACCCTTTCGGGGCATTGAAAGTGTTGGGGCAGCATCCGGTTGTTAAGGGAATGGCCTGGTCGCTGCTGGCCTCAAACCTCGCCATGCAGTCGCTCCAGAGCACCTGGGTCTTGTTTATGACTTCGCGGTTTGGCTGGGGAACGCGCGAGAATGGCTTTTCGCTGGCCGTCGTCGGGATTGTCGCGCTGATCTTTCAAGTTGGGCTGGCGCGGGTTCTCCTGCCATTTTTCGGCGAGCGGCGCACCGTGCTCATCGGTCTTTTGGTCGGCGCGGCGGAGTATCTCGGCTACGCGCTGGCCGATAAAGCGTGGATGGTCTACGCGATTATGTTCGGGGGCGGCCTGAGCTACCTGGTCGGTCAGGCAATTCAAGGACTGCTGTCGCGGGAAGTCGGCGACGACGCCCAGGGGACTTTGCAGGGAGCGCTGACTTCTTTGTCCAGCCTGACCGGCATTGTCGGTCCCGTCGCCGCAACAGCCCTCTTTTCCTACTTCACCCGCCCCCATGCCCCCCACAAAAT
>CAXUNT010000050.1:7541-33353 GCA_964252595.1 uncultured Armatimonadales bacterium | reverse complement strand
ACACCGACTACCGCCAACACAACTTGGACTCCCTGCGGGTGCTGGCGCAGACGCGCAATATGTACATTCTCGCCCAGACCGACGACGCTTTAGTGCTGATTGACCAGCATATTGCCCACGAGCGGGTCTTGTACGAGCAGCTTCTCGCTGGGGCGGAAGGCGCAGGCGGTGGGGTGCCGACCCAGCGGCTGATGATCCCATTCACGCTGGAACTCAGCCGCCGGGAAACGCTGGTCATCGAAAAGCGCCTGGAAGACCTGCGCCGGGCGGGCTTCGATTTGGAGCCGTTCGGCGGCGATTCGTTCGTCGTCCGCTCCGTCCCGGCGTCCGTCGCTGAAAAAAAGCTCAAAGCCCAGGGCAGTCCCGAAGAAGTTCTACGGCAGATTGTAGATGAATTAGTCGAAAAGACCGTCTCTCGTCGCCTGCTCCTGCCCGCCGAGGAAGTGCTGATCACGGCGTCCTGCAAAATGGCCGTCAAAGCCGGCGACCCGCTGACGTTTGACGAAATGAACGCGCTTGTCTCCGATTTGCTCAAATCTGAGAACCCTTACACCTGCCCGCATGGCCGTCCGATCATTATTGAACTCTCCAACGGCGACTTGGACCGAAAGTTTGGACGGTAAGGGTTGCCGAGCGGAAGAACGCATGATAAAATCACGGTAGTCACGGCAGTCGCCTCGGTCCCAGCCTGGTGGTGGGAGTCGTCCACGCGCGACATTGCGGGCTTCACGCTCGGCCTCGCCGCGTATCTCTTCTCCGGCTTCCTGCTGTCCGATGACTTAGACACCTACTCATTGTCCTACAAGCGCTGGGGCTGGCTGCGCTGGCTGTGGTGGCCCTACCAAAAAGCCGTGCCGCACCGGTCGTGGGTGTCGCACGGCATCGGCTTCGGCCCGATCTTCCGCGTCGCTTATTTTCTGGTCATGCTCTGGGCTGTTCTGCGCGGCGGCTTGTGGCTCCTGGACCGCGCCGGGGTTCCCGTAGACCGTGATGCGGTGCTGGGCGGCTTTTGGGGCTTCACAACCGACTGGACCCACGCCCACCCGTCGTGGGCCATGTGCGCTTTGATCGGCTTAGTGCTGGGCGGCCTGACCCACTCCGTTGCCGACGCCGTCGTAAGCTGGGCCAAGCGCGTCTGGTAACATCTATGCTCTTTGAGTTCATCCTGCGTCCACTAGAAGAAGTTCAGCCATGGGGCGAGGATGAGCCTACCTTGCATTGGTTTGGCCTCACCGACGGCTGGTGCTGGTGGAATGTCGGTCTGCAGCAGCTTTTTCGCAACAGTCAAGCTTGGCTTGACCACTGGGTGGGCGAATATCCAGAGATTGCTACAGACCCGCCTTATGTGGATTACCAAGTGGTACGTCCCTGGGAGGACCTTCTTACCTCTCTTCGGAGTGTTCTTGACCCTGTGCCGGACGATCTGATTGCGCGTACAAATGACCGGCAGAAATGGGAATTGTTTCGCGAACAAGTCGGGTTATGGGTTCAAGCGCGAAATACCGATGAAGCGTGGAATTTATGGCAGGCCGCATTCCACTGGTGGTCGAAACGGAGTTGGGATGCCGGATACTTGCGCCGTCCGCCGAAAATCTGGCTTTGGACGCAGGGCGATACGTTCCACATCCGCTGGGACAATCGCGATGTCATAGACGACGGTCTTCCGGTTTGGGAAGCGACCGAAGGCGAGATCACCATACCGACAGCGGATCTCGTCGCAGAAGCCAAGTTATTTGATGATCGGCTCATGTCCGCAATGGCAGAGCGAGTCAAGGCTGTTGTTTCAGGCAAGTTGCGCCCCGACATCCAAATTGATCTCGCCCACCTAGCTTACGAACAAAGCGACCGCTCGACTTGGATGGAGAACGCGCTGACGTTTTGGATGGAGAACGCGCTGACGTTTTGGATGGAGAACGCGCTGACGTTAGATCGCTTGGAAGAAGACTGGGATAAAGTTCGCGGAGCATTAGCCACTTTGGAGCAGATGTGCTATAATAACGGCGTTGAGGGCCTATAGCTCAATGGTTAGAGCTGCCGGCTCATAACTGGTAGGTTGGGGGTTCGAATCCCTCTGGGCCCATTTTCAACTTCGGATTTCAATTTTCCCCTGTTCTTGTGGTAACTGCTTATGATGCTCGGCTCTGATGAGCTGCTGTCTTCCCCCGTGGTCGCCAACGCGACCATGAACCGGGGGCGGGGCCTGAGCGGCGTCAACTCCTACGCGTGATCTGCGCTTCTCTATCATGGAATTTCTTGCAGAGCGCGTTCGGGAGCGCGGCCATGCCGTCTGGTATGATCCCTGCTGCGGACTGGGCCGGGCACTGGTAGACGCGGGCAGGCAGTTCGCGGACGCCGGTTTGGGCGGTCAGGTGCGGATCGTCGGCGTGGACTTGGTCCCAATGTTCACGCCGGAGAAGTCGCCCAACGTCTCTTTGCGAGCGGCGGATGTCGCGGCGTTTTCGCTGGAACAGCCCGCCGATCTGGTGACCTGCGTTCACGGCCTGCACTACCTCGGCGACAAGCTCGGATTTCTCCAAAATGCCTGTGCCCTGCTGGCTCCCGGTGGGCTGCTGCTGGGGCATTTGGACCCAAACAATGTTCTGGTCGCGGAAAGTGGCCAGCCTGCTTGGCGGCAGGCGGCGCGTCACGCTGCCGCAAATGGCGCGGCACTCGACCTCAAACGTCATGTGCTGCGGGTGAAACAAACGGACGCGCCGCTCGTCTTCAGCGCCGCTTACTTGGGGGCGACTGTTTCCGAGCAGCCCAACTACACCGGCATGGTTGTCATCAATTCCTGGTACACAATGGTTTGAAGCGGCGAAGCACCGCTGGATTATGGCGGATTTGCGCTAATTGTCCGATTATGGTATCATGGCGGCAGCCTGAAACATGGCACACCGTTTGGAGGACCATATCTTTTGACCACGAAGTCTTTCGCGACCATGAACTCGTTTGCACGCACAGTGCGCCGGCCCGGACTGCTGGCAGGTGCCGCACTGGCCCTGCTGGCAGGGGCGGCCTCGGCGGATACCATTACCTCCAAGCCGTTTGGGCAGACTGCCGGCGGGCAGGCGCTGAGGCTGTACACGCTGACCAACGCGCACGGCGCTTCAGTGCAGATTACCAATTTCGGCGGCACGGTAACCGCGATCAATGTCCCGGACCGGCGCGGGAAGCTCGGCGACGTTGTTCTCGGCTACAGCAGCGCGGCAAACTACGAAGCGAATGCGGGCGGCACTTACTTTGGAGCGCTGATTGGCCGCTACGCCAACCGCATCGCGAAAGGCCACTTGGTCGTAGACGGCAAAACCTATCCGCTCGCCATCAATAACGCGCCGAATACACTCCACGGCGGCAAAGTTGGGTTCAACCTCAAAGCCTGGTCGGCGACCCCGATGACAGTTCCTCATGGGGTTGCATTGGCGTTGCGCTACGTCAGCCCCGACGGCGAAGAGAACTTTCCCGGCAATTTATCCGTGCGAGTCGTGTATACCTGGACTGACGACAATGCCTTGAAGTTGGACTATACGGCGACCACCGACAAAGACACCGTGGTCAACCTTACTAATCACTCATACTTCAATTTGAACGGCGCAGGCAGCGGCACGATTTTGGATCACCGGGTTCAGATCAACGCAGACGGCTACACGCCGATGGACTCCACCTCAATCCCGCTTGGACCGATTGCCCCGGTCGCCGGAACGCCATTTGACTTCCGCAAGCCCGTAGCCGTCGGGGCACGGAACACCCAGCCGAATCGCCAGCTCCAGTATGGCCACGGGTACGATCACAACTTCGTGTTAAACCGGCCGCATCCCGGCTTGAACTTTGCCGCCCGCGTCTATGCGCCGCGCACCGGGCGCGTGATGACGGTGTACACCACTCAGCCCGGCGTGCAGCTTTACACCGGGAACTTCCTGGACGGCACCCTGCACGGCAAAGGCGGCAAGCAGTATGTTCGGAACGGAGCCTTGTGCCTGGAAACCCAGCACTTCCCGGACTCGCCGAACCATCCCGCTTATCCGACAACAACGCTGAAACCGGGCCAAACCTACCGGCAGACGACGGTGTATCAGTTCTCGGTGCGTTAGCGCAGATGAAACCATGAACAAGGCCGCAGAGCCGCCTCAGACAGAAAAGCCCCCGACGGCACGGCAGGCGGCGGGACTGACGCCGCGTGCGCTCCTGCTGGGCGTTCTGCTGACCGTGCTGGTAGACTTATGGATTCACTGGGCCGAGCTGATCATGGGCGGACGGCAGGGGCATACGGCCCTTGCCAACACGTCCATCCCGTTCGGCGCGTTTTCCGTCATGTTCGCGCTGACGGGCCTCAACATCCTTTGCCGGTCAATCCTGCCGGGCCTTGCGATGTCGGCTCAAGAAGTGCTGGTCGTGTATGTGATGATGACGACTTCCACCGTGCTGTCGTCGTCAGGCCAGCTTCACTTTATCATCCCGACTGTGGCGGCGGCGTGGCACTACGCGACCGTGGAGAACGGCTGGGCGGCGTCCTGGCAGCGCTACGTCCCGCACTGGATGGCTCAGACCGATCCCAATGTCCTGCACGGCTTTTACACCGGCCATACGGCACTGCCGCTGGGCGGCTGGCTGCCGCAGATCGGCGCCTGGGGCGGCTTCATGCTGGCCCTTGGGGCGGCGTCTTTGTGCATTGTCTCCATTCTCCGGGGGCAGTGGGCGGACCGGGAGCGACTGACCTTTCCCACGGTCGCTCTGCCGCTGGCGACGGTGGACCCGGACGCCCCGCTTTTGCGCCGTCCGCTGTTCTGGCTCGGCGCGGTCGGACCATTTTTGGTGTGCTGCCTTAACACAGCGGCGCTGAACGTGCCGTCGTTCCCTTTGCTCAACCTGCGGGCGACCAGCACCTCCGATCTCGGCCAGTATCTGACAACGCCGCCGTGGAACGCGCTGGGCTACACGCCGCTGTCGTTTTATCCGTTCGTGGTCGGCATCGCCTATCTCATCCCCACCGATGTGACCTTTTCCTGCTGGTTCTTTTTCATCGTCACGCGGGTTGAGCGTGTCGTCGGCGCGGCGCTGAACCTCGGAACCGGCGTGGCGGGTGTCAATCAAGCCACCTTTCCGGCGCTGGGGCATCAAGGGGCCGGAGCGTTCCTCGCGCTGACTCTGGTATCGCTGTGGCTGTCGCGCGGCTACTTAGGGGAAGTCTGGGCGACCGCGCTAGGACGCAAGGGCGGGCTGGACGACTCGGACGAGCCGCTGCCGTACCGGTGGGCGCTGATCGGCCTCGGCGTAGCAGTCGCCGCAATGGTCGGCTGGAGCTGGGCTGCGGGCATGAACCCGCTGGTTGCCCTCACGGTCATCGTGCTGGGGCTGATTTACATGGTCGCGGCGACGCGCATTCGGGCGGAGACCGGCAATGCCTGGCTGTTCGGTCCCGATGTCGATGTCAGCACTTTGATGACCCGGACCTTCGGGACAAGCCTGCTGGGAGCGCACGATCTGACCATTCTGGCGTTTCTGCGCCCGGCGATTGCAAACTTTGATCTGCGCTGCATTCCCATGCCGCACCAGATGGATGCGTTCAAGATGGCATCGGAAGTGCGCCTCTCCCGCCGTCCTTTAGTGCTGGCAATTGCCGTTTCCACCGTGATCGGTCTCTTTGCATCGTTTTTGATTGCTTTAACTGTGTGGCACGGCTTCGGCGCGGAAGGCGGGACCGACCTTTGGCGGACGGCCCAGGGCCGGGTGCCGTTTGACAACCTGGTAGACATCTTGCGTAATAGAACAGGCCCGGATCAAACCGGCATCCTCGCACTTGCCGTCGGCTTTGTCGTCACCGCCGCGCTGATGCTTCTGCGAACCCAGTTTGTCTGGTGGCCGCTGCATCCGGTCGGCTACGCGATTGCCAATACCGACACCATGACTTCTACCTGGATGCCGTTCTTTCTGGCCTGGCTGTTCAAATCGCTTGCGCTCCGCTACGGCGGCGCGGGCTTTTATCGCAAGTCCCTGCCGTTCTTTCTCGGCCTCATCGCCGGCGATATTATCGGCGGCGGCTTTTTCGACGCATTAGGAGCTTTTACTGGAATCAATGTCTACCCTGTCAACTGGTGACTATCTCAAAATCGCCGCCGAAGTCGAAGACAACTTGCAGCGGCAGGTGCTGGAACAATGGTTTCCGCGTGCGGTTGATCCCGTCGGCGGCTTCCATCAAAACTATGCCGAAGACTGGTCCCGTCTGCCTGGCGGTGAGCGGTCGGTCGTCTACCAGTCGCGGTTGACCTGGCTGGCCGCACAGGCGGCGCGGCGGTTTTCAGGCCAGGCGACAGAGTATTTGTCTTACGCCCGCCACGGCCTGCGCTGCCTCTCAGAGCGAATGTGGGACAGCGACACGGGGGGCTTCTTCTGGGCGGTCGGCGAGACGGGGGAACCGCTGCGAGACGGCGAAAAGCATGTTTACGGACTGTCATTTGCGATCTATGCACTGGCCGCACTCCGCGCTGCCGGGCAGGATGAGGAAGCATTGACACTGGCAAAGCAGGCGTATGGGTGGCTTCAGAAGTACGCGCATGATGCTGAAAATGGCGGCTGGAACGAAGCCATGACGCGGGAAAATGCACCCATTACCGGCCCGACAGCCCATTCTGCCAGCGGAATTGTCGGCGCTCGGCACGGGTGCAAGTCCATGAACACCCATATCCACCTGCTGGAAAGCCTGACCGCGCTGTACGAAGTGTGGCCGGACGCCGGGCTTCGCGAAAGCCTCAGCAAAGTCTTTGAGATTGTCCGCGACAAAGTGGCCGTCGAGTCCATTGGCTGCCTGAACTTGTTCTTCACGCCCCAGTGGCAGGCGCTGCCGGACCACGACTCCTTTGGGCATGATGTCGAGACGGCGTTTCTGCTTGTCGAAGCCGCCGCTGCGCTGGGCCGGCCTGAAGACGCCCGGACCTGGGCGCTGGCACGGCGCATCGTGGATCACGCCCTCCAATTCGGCTGGGACAGACAGCACGGCGGCTTCTACGATGCCGGCGGGGTGTTCGGCCCGATTTTCAACCGCAACAAGGTTTGGTGGGTGCAGGCGGAGGGCCTAAACGCGCTTCTCTTGATGGACGAGAAGTTCGGCGGCGAAACTTCCCGCTACTGGAAAGCGTTCACAAGGCAATGGCAGTTTATCCAGCATCACCAGGTAGATGCGCAGCATGGCGGCTGGTTTTCAGAAGTCAGCGAGAACGGCGACGTGCTGCCGAGGCGGGTCAAAAGCGACGGCTGGACCGAGGGGTACCACCAGGGCCGTGCCCTGCTCACGGTTTCGGCATTTCTGCGGACGCGGGCAAATCCGGGCGAGGGGGCGGGGGATACAAGTTGTTCAAAATAGCGATGCCGGCGGCGTCGAACTCCGTCTTGACCCGCGCCCGCAGCTCCCGTCCGACCGCCCACTGATCGCCGGGCGGAGTACGGAGGGTCAGGCGCAGATTGACGCTGAGGTCGGAAAACGAGTCCACGCCGAGCATCTCCGGCGGGGCCAGCACCCGCTCCGGCCAGTCTTCAACGAGCTTGATGGCGGTTTCTTCCAGCAGCGTCTGCGCCTGTGTTAAATCGGCGTAGTACGAGACCCCGATGCGGAAATCTACCTGCGCCCAGCGAGCGGTCAGATTGGCGACATCGACAATGCTTCGGTTAGAGACCGTGATGAGACGTCCCGACATATCCCGAAGCTGGGTCGCCCGCAGGTTCAGCTTCTCCACCCGGCCTTCATACACGCCAATTGCTACCGTGTCGCCGACCCCGAACCGATCATCAGCCAGAATGTAGATGCCGGCGACGAAATCTTTCAGCGAATCCTGCGTCACAATGCTGAGGGCAACCCCGATCAGACCCGCCGATGCCAGCAGGGCTGAAATGTTCAGCCCTGTCCAGCTAATCAGCACCAGCCCCGCCACGGTCCAAAGCAGCGTCGCGCCGGAAACTTCCGCCACCCGCGCCAGCGTGATCCGGCGCTGGGCTGTCCGCTGGGTCCGGTCCTGCGGCGATAAGTCTTCCGGCAGCGGCGGAAATAAGCGGCGCAGAACGACTCCCCACAAACGCACCAGGATCGCGGCGGGCAATCCGATCAGCAGACACAGCATGAGCGGTCGCAAAGAACCGGTGACGAGCAGAAACCAGAACGGGCGCGTCTGCGGAAACAAGTTGATGATCTGCCGTACTACCACCAGCCAGAGCAGCGCCTGCACCGGCCAGCCAGGCCGATGCCCGGTGCGCCGCACGAACACTTGCAGGCCCGTGTTGAGGACCAGTCCCAGCGCGAGATAGAAACCGGCCCACGCGAACGCCCAGCGCAAATACTCCGGCTGGCGCTCTGCCTGCGCCTGCGCCAGACCCCGGTTGATGCTGTCTGCCCA
Source organism: uncultured Armatimonadales bacterium (assembly GCA_964252595.1). GTDB lineage: Bacteria > Armatimonadota > Armatimonadia > Armatimonadales > Capsulimonadaceae > JANXMY01. Next base: position 24,972 of record CAXUNT010000050.1, on the reverse strand, counting down.
CGACTGGGCGAGAAGCGCCGCCGGCTTGCTGGTGGCGTCGGTATCGGCCTCCGTAACAGTCAGCAGCAGCTTCGGTCCCAGCAGCAGGACCGTCTGCCCATCCTGAACGCCGACCGTGACTTGCGGGGCCGACGCCGCGCGGCCCGCAGTGTCCCGCAAGGCGTCGGCCAAGCGCAGGTTCGCAAGATCGGCCCGGTCAGACGCGGCCTGGTCGCCGGACGTATGCACGGAAAACAAGATCCGGTTATTGAGCTGGATCAGCGCAGTTGTTGCGGGCGTCAGCAGCGGCTTCGGCGCCGCCGGGGCTGGACTGAGCGGGCTTTGTGCAGCGACAGGGCCGTTTAGCGAAAGAAAACAGCAGGCAAAGAAAGCAGGCAAAAGAAAAAAACGAATCATAACGCTATAGCCAGGCAGGGGCGGGGGCAACCAGGTCTTGTTCTAAAACCAGCGTTGTGCCGGTCGGCCCGGTCAGCAGGAATACGCGGTCGGCAGTTTCAAGGATCATTTTGAGGCCGTGGCCGAACGTCGCTTTTGTGCTGAACCCGCGGGCCAGCGCCGCACGCGGCAAGTTCTCCATCGTGATGCCCGTACCGTGGTCCACGACTCGCACCTGTACCGTGCCTCGTTCGTCTGCCGACGCTTCAGCCGTGCCGCCCCCCGCATGGACAATCGCATTCATGCCCGCCTCCGATGCGGCCGTCATCAGGTCGTGCTGACGCAGTGCGCTATGGCCCGCCGTTTTTGCCGCGCCCTCGGCAAGCCGCCGCAAAGCGTACAGGCCCGCGTCGGGCGTGAGGTCCACCGGCTCGCTGTGTGTGGCGCCCCGTGGGGGAAGCTCGCTTTCGGCGGCGCACAGCCACAGCTTGCCCTCGGTGACGGAGGCCAGCACATCTCGCAGGAACCGCTGTTCCCGGCGGGCGGTTTCCCGCCGATCTTCTTCCATCGCCAAGCGATCCGTCACATCGCGGGCGAGAACAAGCCGCGCCGGGCGTCCCCGAAAGTCTAAATCCGTGGCCGTGATTTCTACCCGCAGCACCGTTCCATCCCGCCGCAGATGCTGCCAGGGACCGTCGCTCCATGCTCCGGAGCGGGGTTTCTTGACCGAGGCCGCCATCTGCGCGACTTCTTCCGAAGGCCGGATATCGGCAAGCGTTTTGTTCAGAAACTCTTCCCGCGAATAGCCGTATCCCGTCAGCGCCGCATCGTTGACATCTAAAAATTGCAGCGTCGCCAGGTCATACACCCACATCGGCTGCGGGTTGGCTTCAAACACAAGCCGGTATTCCTGCTCCCGCACGGCCAGGGCTTCCTCCGCCCGCGCCCGTGCGGTGACATCCCGGACAATGACGGCCACCCCAATGATTTTTGTGTCCAACTGTACCGGGTAATATGAGACACGCAGGGACCGATCACGACCTGGCAGCGGCAGGTCAGCGCTTTCCTGCCCGGCCAGCGCCTGCTCAAAATACTCCTGCCGCGTTTCCCAAAGCGCCGGGCCGAGGATCTCCTGCACCGAGCGGCCGAGATGCGCCGCCGCCGGCAGGCCGTTGATCTCCGCCAGCCGGTTGTTAACCGCCTCGAAGCAAAGGGCCGTGTTGACGAAGCCGTAGCCGACCGGGCCATGCGCGAGCAAAGAGTCGAGGAACGCCAGCGCCTGCGGTGTCTGAAGGAAAGAGTTCATGCGAAATCCTAGTGCCGCCAGATTCGCGTTTGAACCGCAAATATCCTGCTTGATTTGTCGGCAAAACTTTGGGTACACTTACAGTGTACATAAAACACTAACATCCATAGGAAAAGGAATTCGCTCATGCCAACAGCGCTGCTGATCATAGACCCGCAGATAGACTTCTGCGATCCCGCCGGAGCGCTCGCGGTCGCCGGCGCGGACGCTGACATGACCCGGCTGGCCGAGATGGTGATGCGGCTGGGCAGCCGGATTGACGAAATCCATGTGACGCTCGATTCGCATCATCCAGTTCATATTGCTCACCCAATTTTCTGGCAAGACCTGGCGGGAAATCATCCCGATCCGTTTACGATCCTCAGCGCCGAAGATGTCCACGAAGGGCGCTGGTCAGCGGCAGACCCGGCGGCACGGGAACGCGCGGTGGCATATGTGTCGGCCCTGGAAGCGCATGGACGCTACCCGCTGTGCATCTGGCCACCCCATTGCCTCATCGGCAGCCGGGGCCATGCCGTCCACCCGGCGCTGTTTGAAGCGCTGGTGAACTGGGAGAACGAGTACAAAGTCGTAGACTATGTGGAAAAGGGCAGCAACCTCTACACCGAGCATTACTCGGCGATCAAAGCGGACGTCCCAGACCCAACTGATCCCAGCACCCAGCTTAACACGCGGTTAGTAACCGCGCTCGCCCAAGCCGACATCGTTGCCGTTGCCGGGGAAGCGGGAAGCCACTGCGTCGCAAACACGGTGCGGGACCTCGCGGACAGCTTTGGCGATGACCGCTTAGTTTCAAAGATCGTTTTGCTGCAAGACGCTGTTTCTCCAGTCGGCGGCTTTGAAGATTATCAGAACCGGTTCGCCGCCGAGCTGACGGCGCGGGGTATGACGCTTTCGTCAACGCAAGAGTTTATGGTATAGTTCGGTATGGAAACCCCGCCGGACTCGAACACTTCCTGGCCGCCGCCGATTGCCGGGCGAACGCCGGAGACTGTTCCCAGCCCAGTTCGGGACCCGGCGAGTGAGTTCTTGTACCAGGGCTGGCGTCTGCTGGCTTTAGGCTTTTGCTGCGCCCCGCCGGTGTTTCTGCCGCTGGCGGCCTGGCAGGCGGTCGCGGCGAGCCGTAGCCGTTCGGGCGCAGGAACACGTTTGCTGCTGGCGACCGGCGGCATCGCCGCGGTGTGGGTACTTGCCCTTTTGTTGTTCGTGCGAAAGTAGACCGTTCATGAGCCAAACGACCAGCGCGACCCAGGCGAAAGCCGAGCGGCCCTGCCCGCACTGCGGGCAGGCGATACCTCATGACGCGATTTTATGTCCCCTCTGCAAAACGGTCGTCATCGCAGCGGCGCCGGAATGGAGGTCGCCGGTGCTGGACCCTTCCGCGGTCTTGCCGGAAGCCAAAAAACGCCGCGCGGGGATTGGGTGGGGGCTGCTGGCGGCGAACGTTTCCGCCGCCGGCTTGATCGGCCTGAGCCTTCTGCTGTCGAGCCTGGGGCAGTCCAACCCCAACAGTTACCAAAACGATGCCGGCAGCATTTTGACCTCGTCGGATTTCGTTCTGGTCCCGGTCGTGATGGGCCTTGTCGCTGCCTTCTTCTGGAAAGACCTGCGCCTGACAAAGATGGAGCGGTTTTTGTACACGCTGGCGAACACCGGGCTTGGCCTGGTCTCCGGCGGTTTATTTATGGGCGAAGGCGCCATCTGCCTGCTGATTGTCTCGCCGCTGCTGCTGGGGTTTGTGTCTTTGGGGGAGCTGAGTGGACACTGGCTGTTCCAGCGGTCAAGCAATCGCCTCAACTTCTCGCTGATCCCGCTGGCGGTGGCGCTGGTGATCGCGGATGTCCTTTCGCCGCACCATTATGCGAATGCCGTCTCGGATGCCGTGGTCATTCATGCCCCGCCGGCGCAGGTCTGGAAGCACCTCGCGGCAGTGCCGCTGATCCCCGACAAGCCTGACTACTGGCTATTCCGAATGGGCCTGCCGTACCCTACTCAAGCGACCGTCAGCGGGCAGGGAGTCGGCGCGACGCGGCAGTGCGTCTTCAGCCGGAACTGCGTCTTTCAGGAGAAAATCGTCGCTTGGGAGCCGGGCCGCCGCCTGACATTCGATGTCACGGCCCAGCCGCGGGACCCGGAAATTCTCGGCCACGCGCGGGTGAAGCGAGGCCAGTTTGTGCTGCGGGACAACGGTGACGGCACGACTACTCTGATCGGCACGTCCTGGTACGAGCTGTACGTGTTTCCCGCGTGGTACTACGACTTGTGGGCAAGCGCCATCGCCCGCCAGGTTCATCTGCGGGTAATGAATCATATCAAAGACTTGTCTGAGAAGAAGCCAGCCTGATGAAGTGGGGGAATCATGACCCTATACCGCGAGTGGCACGATTTCGTACTGTACTGTGACACAGAGAAAGTAAGCAGTGAAGCTCAACGCCTCTACACGTCTGATGCAATTCGCTTCAAGACGCATTTTGCTGCTGAACTGCTCCTATACAGTCGTAAAGAATTAGAGCGGCGCGGAACTCTTTGTGTGGAAGAAGACTTCGCTTATTCGGGTGACAAGTTCGTAGCAATGCAAATCAATCCACGAGGTCGTGTTACTATTTGGACCACGAAATACGTCTACGAGATTATCCGCGAGCTTGGGGTGGAGAAGATGAAAAGGTTTCCGCGAAACCCTCCTGACGAGGATGCTTCTCAGGCTTCAAGCCCAAAGTGATGCCGATACTTTCTTGGCTGGCACAATTCAGTGGCATACGCCGGGTGTATGTTCTGCCGCAGCTTCTGGACACCGCGCTGCTGGCGCATACGGTGCTGCGCCGCCCGGAAACCGCACGGGCGATGCATCTGGTTGAAGCGGAAATACTGAACTGGCCCGGCGTCACAAGCGGCATTCACCGCTACGGCGGCACGGAGTTTCGGGTCGGCAGCCGGGAGATCGGCCACCTGCACGGTCACGGGCTTTTAGATGTGCTTTATACGCGAGTCGTCCGGGACCAAATCGTAGAAGCCGGGCTTGCCCAGCCGCATCACATCTTCCCGCAATCGGCTTGGGTCAGCTTCGATGTGAGGACTGCCGAAGATGTCCCCGCTGCGCTGATGCTCCTGCACCGCAATTATGAACGGTTAATTATGAACGCTTTGTGAAAACACCATGATTATCTCCTCACTGCTCGACACAGATTTGTACAAGTTCACGATGCAGGAAGTCGTGTGGAACCACTTCCCGAACGTTCAAGTCGAGTATGCGTTCAAGTGCCGCTCGCGCGGCGTTGACCTTTCGCCTTACGCAGACGAAATGCGCGACGAACTGCGGGCCTACTGCCGCCTGCGGCTGACCGAAGGCGAAGCCCAGTTCCTGCACAGCATCCCGTACCTGAAATCTAGCTATGTGGATGCGCTCGGCGATTTGGCCCTGAACCCGGCTCACGTTGACATTGAAGTCGTCCCAGAGGCCGCGCCGGAAGACCGGCTGGAAATACGGATCGCCGGGAACTGGTTCCAGACCATTCTGTTTGAAGTCCCGCTGCTGGCAATCATCAACCAGGTCTATTTCCGGCACACGCAGCCGGACACCGAAAAAGATGAAGCCGAGGGCCGGCGGCGGCTGAAAGAGAAAACAGCGCTGCTCCATGCCGCGCCGGTTCCCGTCAATATCATAGAGTTCGGGACACGGCGGCGCTACAGCGGAAAGTGGCAACAGGTGGTGATCGGCAATTTACAGCAGAGTCTCGGGCCGCGCCTGCTCGGAACTTCCAATGTCGCCGCCGCCATGCAGTTCAGTCTCCGGCCCTTCGGCACGATGGCGCATGAGTTCTTGCAGGCGTGCCAGGCTTTGGTCGCCCTGCCGGACTTCCAAAAGTTCGCGTTTGATACCTGGATGCAGGAGTACCGAGGGGATTTAGGCATCGCGCTGTCCGACGTAGTCGGCATGGAAGCGTTCTTTCGGGACTTCGACAAGCTGTTCTGCAAAGCTTACGACGGGGCGCGGCACGACTCGGGAGACCCCGTGGAGTGGGGGGAAAAGCTGATCGCCCATTACCAAAAAATGGGCGTGGACCCGGCCACGAAAGCGGCCGTATTCAGCGACAGCCTGGACATTCCTAAAGCCATCGCGCTGGCGCGTCACTTTGATGGACGCATTCGGACTTCTTTCGGTATTGGGACAAATCTGACCAACGACCTGGGGTTCGAGCCCTTGTCTATCGTCATCAAAATGACGTCGTGCAATGGCCGGCCGGTCGCGAAACTCAGCGACAGTCCCGGCAAGACCATGTGCCGGGACAATGCCTACTTAGACTACCTGCGGCGGGTCTTTCAATGACTCACGCGAGCTTTGCTTTCGCCTGCTCCGGGCCGTCACGCTTCGCCACATTCGCCAGCGCGTCTTCCGGCAGGTTCATCCACAACCGGTAGAGGTGAACAATCGTCACAATGGCAAGCGCGGCAACCGGGGCAGCGAACAGCGTCCCAATGATACCGTCAATTTCCAGGCCCGCAAACAGCACGAACAGCACCAGCACTTCATGCAGGCCAAGTGCCTGCCCGACCAGCTTCGGGTACAGAATTTTCGAGCCGCCTTCATTGATGACGATGAACAGCAGCAGCACGGCGCCGGCGGCAAGCGCCGGACTCTGAAAATGAGTCGGTCCGACCAGTGCCGCGACAATCGCCGGAAGAGCGCCGAGGTAAGGCCCGAACACGGGGATCAGCGCTGCGATCACGACAATCAATCCGATCAGCAGCCAAAGATGAACGCCAATCAGCAGCAGGCCGAGCGCCGCCGCCGCGCCCATGATGACGGCGATAATGACCTGGCCGCGCACAAAGCCGCCGAGAATGCGGTTCGTGTCGGCCTGCCAGGGTTCAACGTGTCTTAGCAGGCTGTCGGGCAGCAAGCCGTTGAACTTCTCTTTCATGTCTGCGCCGAACAGCAGGAAATAGAGGGCAATCAGCAGCACGATTACGGACTCGCCGGCATCCGTTGCAAAGTGCTTCAGGAAGTCTAAAGCGCCGGTCCCGAACTGCTTGCCGATATTAGCCGTCGTCCCCGGCGGGTGCTGGAGTGCGTTTGTGACGCTGAAATTGATGTGATGGGCGGCAAGCTGGGTATCCGCGGTGCCCGCAAGATCGAGCGCCCGCTGGCGGTACTGGGGAGCATCTTCCTGAAACGACTTCACCTGTCCGATAAGATGCCCGCCGAGCGACCAAAACCCGAAGCCGAGCAGGACAATCAAGCCGACAAAAACAATGGCGACACTGGCTTTGCGGGACAGCCCCTTGCTTTGATCCGCGGACTTGCCATGCACCGGATGGCGCAGCCGCTCCACCAGCGGGTCAAGCGCGTAGGCAACTAAACCACCGAGCGCAAACAGCAGCAGGGTGTGGTGGATGCTCATGCCGAGCCGGACGACGACCCCGACAAAGACAATCAGCATCAGCAGTGTCGTCGTTGTCACCAGCAGCCGGAGCCACTGAGAGAACGGCGTTTTGCCTTCCTGGTTGTCGTCAATGTGGCTGAGGGGCGGTTGAAGCGCGGGAAGAGGCTCGGAATAAGCGTGTGCTGTCTGCGTGTCGGCCATGTTTCTGATGATTGCTCTCTTTACTCTTGAATAGCCGCTGACGAAAGACGTTCTTCGGACAAAACTTCCGTGCGGAGCGTCACTTGCTGCGGGCTGCGATATTCTTCCCGTTTTTGCGAGATGTAAACTTCCTCTTTGACCCGGAGCCGCTTTTCCACGACTAGCACTTCTTCCATAATGGGAACGATCATCACGTCCTGCTCGTAGCGCACGGCTGGGGGCGTATCCACAAACCGGCCGACCGGAACACGCTTGATTTCCACTTCGGTCCTGAACAAAGGCTCGTCTACGGTCTCGACACGCTCGGTCACTGTTGTCGAAAAGCGCACTCGGCCCGTCTCTATTTCACGTTTGCCGACGCTGAATGTTTCTTCCACCAAGGGAATGACGATTTCCTCGTCGTCCGCGGCGGCACCGAACCCTGCTGGCTGCGCGGCGACCCGGTACCCGCCCTCGCTGCTCTCCGCAAGGGCGCTGATCGGCACGAAGAGGGTCTGGCCGCTCGGTCCGCTGTCCAGCAGGACTTCCACAATTCCGTCAGGGTCGCCCAGCGTGGGCATCGCCAACACTGTTCCGCGCGTCCCGTCGGCGAACACAACTTTGTCGTTCATCCAGCACTCCTGTTTGACACGCCCCATGCGTGACACGTTAAAAAACCGGCACCGGCAGCGCCGGTGCCGGTCGTCATCCTAGCGGTTCTTGAGATTGTCCGTTGTCAGCTCATCCACTTCCACGTCAGTGCGGCGAACCGTATCGCGGACCGTCTCGGTGCGGTCGGTCGCGGTCTTGCCGACAACCACTTCTTCAACCACGCGGGCGGACTTCGCGACTACCGGGACTTCGGCCGTCTCAGTGACTTCAAAGCTTTTTTCCTGGAAGGCTGTCGCGAGGTCGGAAACCGGCTGGTTCACGCGCTGACGGTCCACAGTGACATGCTCTTCATGCAGGTTCACCGTCTCTTCGACTGGGGTCTCGATGACGCCGGTACGGATATGCGCCCCGCCGGACTGCACTTCGCGCTTGCCGACAACCAGCTCTTCTTCCACGATGGGGATCACTGTCTCGCCGTTGATCGCCGTCGTGCCGGTATTCTGGCCCAGGTTGCTGCCATAAGCAGAAGGGGCAGTACCGATGACGCCAGTGTTCGTCGTGGTCGTGTCGGTGTAGCCGGCAGTCGGCGCGGCGCTGATCACGCCCGAATTGTGTGCCGTGCCGCCATCGGTCGGCAGGCCGGTGACGCTGTTGTGCGCTCCGTCCGTGCCGACGGTCCGGTCGTAATCATGGTCATGCTTGTCCACGACGCCGACGGCCCCCGCCGAGGCGACGCCGCCCGCAACTGCGCCGATGACGGCCCCGATCGGGCCGCCGGCAAGCATTCCGACCACGGCTCCGCCGACAGCGCCGAGGACGCCGCCTTCAGTCACGTCATGCTTCGTCGCCGGCTCTGCGCCATGCGCGGAATTAGTCGTCGTTGTGTCCAAATCGTCGTTTGTGTTGTTGATCGTATCGGCCATTGTCTTGATTCTCCTTATGGGGTAGGTTTGCAGGGAAATTACTTTCGGGTGGGATCGGTCGTGACGTCTTCCACTTCGACATCGGTACGGCGCACGGTGTCGCGGACGGTCTCGGTACGGTCGGTCGCGGTCTTGCCGACGACCACTTCTTCGACCACCCGTGCGGTTTTGCCGACAACGGCTTCTTCGGCAGTCTCAGTAAGGGTGATGTCTTTGTTCTGGAAGTCGGCATCGGTCGCCGCACGGTCTACCGGACGGCGGTCTACGGTGACATGCTCTTCATGCAAGCTGACGGACTCTTCCACAGGCCGCTCGGTGACGAACGTGTGAATCCGCGCTCCGCCGCTCTGGACTTCGCGCTTGCCGACCACAAGCTGCTCTTCCACCACGGGAATGGTGATCTGCTTGTTAAGGTCGCGCTCGGTCGTCAGGTCCGGCTCGGTGTAGGCGGGCAGGGACTCGTTGTAATCCGTGTATCCGGTCTCGCGGTAGCGGGAGCCGAGCTTGTCAATATCAATCGTGTTGTTGCGATCCAGCAACGCCACGGCCTCGTCGGCCCGGCTGTCTTCCACGGTGCCGACGACAAGCGCTCCTCCGCGCCGCACGCCTTCCGCATAAAGGTGTGCGTCATCCTGCGGGACGCCGGCGCTTGTGAGGGCGCTAAGGACTTGATCACGCGCATCACTTGTCATGACTTGGACGCTGCTGCTGCCAACGCCCAGCGTTTCCAAGCCACGCAGTGCGCCCTGAGCGTCGCTCGCCTGCGGGAAGAGTCCCACCACTGTTTTAGACATCTTGTTTCTCCTTGCTGTATTGTCACCGCTTCATTGTCACGGCTTGCGTTCGGGCAGTATTTCTTGTGTTCAGGCAGTGTTTACTGTTGAGCAAAATACCCCGGAACTCGCCAGGGCAAACAGCAGGCGGGCGCGATTTCTGCTCGCTGTGAGTGCGAGCAGAAAAAAAAGTTTCGGCACAGCAAAAAAGAAACAGCACGAGGTTTCCCTCGTGCTGTTTGTTCGAGAACCGAACACGCTGGCTACCACGGAACAACGCCATTTTCGTCAAAGAAGCCGCCGGTTGGGCCGTCGGCAGGAAGCGTTGCCAAATGGAGGCCGACCGCTGCGGCCTGCTCCACGGTGCGGGGTCCGCTGTGTCCGTTAAGGTCAGTGGCTGTGTAGCCGGGGTCGGCGGCATTGACTTTGATCGGGGTATCTTTCAGCTCGTCGGCAAAAATGACAGTCATCATGTTCAGCGCTGCTTTAGAAGAATTGTAGGCGAGCGGCTTGACGCCCACATACTGCCCGTCTGGATCGGAGTTTTCGGTCAGCGAGCCAAGCCCACTTGACATGTTAACGATCCGTCCCGCCTCTGACTTCTTCAGCAGCGGCAGGAATGCTTTCGTCACGCTGGCAACGCCAAAGACATTGGTTTCATAGGTGCGACGCAGCGTATCAAGGCTTGTGGCGCTCGCGGGGCTTCCGAATGCGTCAATCGAGATGCCGGCGTTATTGATCAGAACGTCCAGCCTGCCGTAGTCCTGTTCGATCTTGACCGCAGCGGCATCAAGCGTCGCGGGGTCGGTGACATCAATGATCAGAGCGTGGGCATCCGCGCCGCTCGCTCTCAGCTCCGCGGCGGCCTCCTCGCCGCGTCCGGCGTCCCGTGCGCCAATCAATACAGTCATTCCCAATGCCCCCAACTGCCGGGCGATGTCCTTGCCGATGCCTTTGTTTGCGCCGGTAACCAGCGCGATTTTGTCTGCCATCATGTTTCTCCTCTTGTGGTCATTAATGCAATGAGTATGACACGAAGGGCAGAGCGCTGTCAGTCAAAATCGTGCGGGTTTTGAGCAGCTTCGTGCGCTCCCATTCTTGCTGTTGCGAGATGGTGGCGGAAGGCAAGCGGCGACAACCCGGTCACCCGCTTGAAGTGGGCGGCAAGATGGCTTTGCTGGGCGAAGCCGACTTCCCCGGCGATTTGCCCGATGGAAAGCGTATCTTGGCTCAGCAGGCGCTTGGCGGCTTGAACGCGGCAGTCCAGCACAAACTCGTGCAGGGTTTGTCCCGTGGCTCGCTTGAACTGCCGGGCCAGATGGAACGGGCTGGCGTGGGTGACGGCAGCAATTCCGGCAAGGCTCAGGTCCGACTGGAGATGGTCTTGAATATGGGTAGCGACGCGCTTGACTTGGGAGGCAGAGAGGCCGGGAGCGCTTGAGGCTGTCCGAGGCGCACTGCCGCCATACTGCGTGAGCAGGTGGGCGGCGACGGCAGTTGAAAGGGACTGGGCGAACAGCGGGCCATTTGCGCTGCCGGTCTGGGCTTCTTCTTTCAGCGCCAGCGCCAGATGCAGCAGGCGCGGATCGCCTGCGCCGAAGCTGTTCCTCATATCCAGGGCGGAGCTGCCGATCTCGGCGGCGGTGCGGCTGACAAGTCCCGGTTCAATGAGCAGGTATAGGGCATGAGACGAGGTGGTCCATTTCCAGCGGCTCTCGTACCCTGCGGGCATGAAGACCGTGTCCCCGTAAGGCTGGATGTGGCGATGGGTCCGTCCATCGCGCTGCTGCCAGAGGTCGCAGCGCTCTCCGATATTCAGGCAGAGATAATGCACGCGCTGCGGCGGCTGATACTTCTCGCCGGGGGCCGCCACGGATTGTTCCAGGGTCAGGCCGTCCCAGCCCGCGCCCCGGCTGGACACCAGAACGCGGCGGGTTGTGTCGTCGGCACAGACCCGGTCACTGGACTGGGTGAAGTTCGGTACAACCATCATTGAATGGCTCTTGCCAAGCGGTCCTGGCTCGGCTCGGCTTCCCCCTGCGCCCATTCTTCGGGCATGGGCATGGACAGGGCGTGTTCGAATTGGGCTTTGTAGAGATGGTAGTACAGGCTCCGATTCGCTAGCAGGTCCGCGTGGGTGCCGACTTCGATAATGCGCCCGTCCTGCATAGCGACGATCTTATCCGCGTGCATGATAGTGGAAAGCCGATGCGCGATGATCAAAGTGGTGCGGCCGATCATCAGTCGGTTCAGGGCGTTCTGAATCAGCTTCTCGCTTTCGCTGTCGAGTGCTGACGTGGCTTCGTCCAAAATTAAGATGCGCGGGTCGCGCAGGAAGGCGCGGGTGATGGCAAGGCGCTGTTTTTGCCCGCCGGACAGCTTCGTGCCACGCTCGCCGATCTCGGTCTCGTAGCCGCCTTCCAGTGCTTCGATAAAATGGTGGGCATTCGCGGCAACGGCCGCCTCGACGATTTCTTCATCGGTCGCGCCAGGGCGGCCATACAAGATGTTCTCTTTAATGGTTCCCGTAAACAGGATGTTGTCTTGCAGCACCATGCCGATGTTGTTTCGCAGTGACTTGACTTTGACGTCCGCGATGTTCTGGCCGTCCACGAGAATTTCGCCGCCGGTGACATCGTAAAAGCGGGGGACGAGGTTGACCAAAGTGGATTTACCCGCGCCCGACGGGCCGACAAAGGCGATCACTTCGCCGGGTTTGATGTCTAAGTTCAGTCCCTTCAAAATGGGAACATCGGGATCGTAGCCGAACGAGACGTTTCGCAGCTCGACATGGCCGGCGATTTTGGCGGGCAGAGCAACCGCGCCGTCGGCATCGGCAATGTCCGGCGTGATGTCGAAGATGTCGAAGATACGGTCAATCGCCGCCCCGGCGTTTGCGATCACGGCGGCCATGTCGGTCAGGCGCTGCAAGGGCATATAAAAGAGGCCAAGCGTGGTCCAAAATGTAATCATCATGCCGGTGGTCATGCGTCCGGCCAGCACTTCATGCGCCCCAAATAAGACAACCGTAATGGGGGCAACGCTGGTCAAAACATTGGACGCCGCCATGTTCAGGGCTTGGTAGCGCACGGTTGTGACCTGGCGATCATACAGCGAGCGGTGCATCCTATGGAACAGACGGGTTTCGCGCTTTTCGCGGGCGAACGCCTGCACGACCGTGGCTCCCGCGACTTTTTCCTGCACCTGTCCCGAAAGCTCGGATAAGCCTTCCTGCACGGCATGAGACGCTTTGCGGATGCGCTGGCCGAAGAAGCGCACGCTGAAGACCCAGAACGGCAGCACAATCAAGGAGACCGCCGCCATGCGCGGGGACAGCAGAAACAGCCAGATGACGATGCCGATGACCGACAGCGAATCCATCCACAGCAGCGTACAGGCATTGCCGATGAAGTTCTGGGCTAAGGCAATGTCCGAAGTCAGCCGGGAAACAATAGAACCTGATCGGTTCTGCTGGAAGAACGACAGCGACAAGCCCTGAATATGCTCGTACAGGTCATTGCGGAGCTTAAAGATCACTTTTTGTCCGCCGATGCCGACCAGGTAGCCGCGCCCGAACATGACAAAGCCCATGGTCAGCAGGCCGGCGATGACCAGACCGAGCAGCACATTGGCCTGCCCCGCAAGGCTAGCATGGGGCGCGACCTGGTGCAGCAGGTGATCCAGCACCGGGTACAAGCGGTTCGTGCGCCCGACATGGGGCTGGCCGTGCATGATGATCCGGTCAATGACATACCCTGTCACGCTCGGCACGACTGCGCCGACCGTGTAGTTCGTGATGCCGAGCAGGGTAGCCGAGATGAACAGCGGCAGGTAGGGTGTGAGGTAGGACAAAAAACGCAGCATCGCCTGCCGCTCTTTGGCCGGGTTCCGCACGGCATTGTCGGCGTCCCGCATCCGCAGTTCCGCGAGCGAGTCGCGGCGGGTATGTTTGCGCTTGGGCGTTGTGAGCTGTGATAATTTTCCGAGTACGGTCTGCATGGGCGGGTCTCCCTGGTCGAAATACCGTTGCTTGTATTGCTATTGTGCCACATCTATACCCGTCTGTTCAACCTTTTTATATAAAACCCCCGAAAAAACTGTCAAAAGTCCACTCCGAGACAAAGTGCATCAGCATAGCAGTAAATCAAGCGGCTGCGTCCAAGATGCTGGGCGGCGCTTGACTTTGCCTATGCTCTGCTGCCGGCCCGCTGCGGAGAATACATTGATTTCTTGACAAACCGGCGTTTATTTTGTATCATAACAGCGACTTCTCGCTTAAGCTGCTTTTATGAAATTCCCGCTTGTTTTCGTCCTTCTCGCACTTCTCTTCTGCCCTGCTTTGCCCGTATGCGCCCAAGCCCTAACGCCGCTCGTTCTCCGCGTCGGCGGGGCAGGGGGCTTCAAGCTGCCGGACAAGAACGCAACCGACCCAAACTCGCGGGCGAACCGGGCGATTGTGGAAGCCTTTGAAGCGTCGCATCCGGGCATTCGCCTCGAAAGCGCCCAGGGCCTGCAAATCGGCGGGCCGGCGGCGGAGTCCAATTTGCTGCTGGCGTTCGCCGGCGGCACGGCCCCGGACGTGGTTTATGTCAACTTTCGGTCGTCGGCTTCCTACATTCAGCAGGGATTCTTGATCTCGCTGGATGACTACCTCAAACAGAACCCCGCCGTGCTGGCCCATATTCAGCCGACGCTGCTGCCGATCTTGAAAGACGCCGGACACGGGCATATTTATTCTTTGCCGTTTTTGGCCGCTGTGCAGGCGTTGTACTACCGCAAAGACATGTTCCAGGCGGCAGGGCTGGACCCCAGCAAGCCGCCGCGCAACTGGGACGAATTCTACCAAGACGCCCAGGCGCTGACCGACCAGCCGAAAGGGGTCTGGGGATTTGAATTCGGCACGGACTCCGATGCGTCGGCGTACTGGTGGATCAATTTTCTCTGGCAGGCCGGCGGCGAGGTCATCAAGCGCGGCCCGAACGGCCAGTGGCGGGCGGCGTTCAACACGCCCGCCGGGGTCACGGCTTTGAAGTTCTACGGCAAGCTGATGACTGCGCCCTGGACCGGCAAAGACGGCAAGCGGTACGTCGGGGTTGCAACCCATTCGTCCACCCTGGGCGAAGACCGGGCGGCGTCAAAAGTCGCTATGTGGTTCCAGTACCAGAGCAACATCATCGCAAATCAAGCTGACGCCACTCAAATCAACCCCAGTGTCGTGGGCATCGCCTCCATGCCGAGAGGCCCGACCGGGATCACGGCGAACGAGACCAATGCTTATATGTGGGGCATCTCGTCGCAGATCAAAGACCCGCGCGTCCGCGATGCCGCCTGGCAGTTCGCGTCGTTTATGGCAAGCGACGCCGCTGACCGCATCCGCACGAAAGCGTATGTGGAAGCGGGCCTCGGCAGCACGGTCAACCCCATCGCCCTGCAAAAATACGGCTACGCGGATTACACGTCGCCGCAGTCTAAAGTCTGGCTTCAGACCAACAAAACCTTGTTTCAGAACGGCCACCCGGAGCCTTACGGCGAGAACATGAGCCAGATTTACAATCTGCTCGGCGTGCCGCTCGGCGAAATCGAGCAGTACCCGAATGCCGACCCGAAAGCGCTGCTGGACCGGGCGGCGGCGGCGGTAGACGCCAAACTCACGGGCTATGTCCCGCCGGAGACCGAGCGCCGGCGACGGGCGGGCGCATGGAGCGTCTTCGGCGTTCTTTTGTTGGGGGTTGCGATCTACGGTTACTGGCAAACGCGGCTCTGGCTGAGGCGGCGGGCGGCCGCGCGCGAAAGCCGTGTGTATTCGTCGCGGCCTGTCGGCCTCGGCCTCTCTGTCCACACGCTCATCTGGCTGTTCATGCTGCCGGCCATCGCGACTATTCTGATTTGGCGCTACTATCCGCTGGGGCGCGGCCTTGTCATGGCCTTCCAGAATTACCATATCCTCGGCGGGGCCAGCTATGTCGGGCTGGACAATTTTATTGAGCTGTTCACGGCGGAGTCGTTCTGGCATTCCACGCTGAACTCGTTTCTCTACACAACCATCAGTCTGACCTTCGGCTTTTTTCTGCCGCTGCTTGTCGCGGTGGGTCTGACCGAAGTGCCGCGCGGCAAAGTCTTTTTCCGAACGCTGTATTACCTGCCTGCCATTACGGCATCGCTGGCGATTACCTTTATGTGGAAGCAGTTTGAGGACGGCACGCCCGCCGGTCTGTTCAATTCTTTGATTATGTCCGGCGCAAACGTGCTTCATCTGCATTCAGACCCGGTCAAATGGCTGGACAACCCAAAGATCGCCCTGGTTTCGGTCATCCTGCCGGGCATCTGGGCAAGCGCGGGGCCAGGCAGCCTCATCTACCAAGCCGCTCTGCGCTCCATCCCCGAGGAAATGTATGAAGCGGCCGATCTGGACGGTGCGGGGGTTTGGGCCAAGTTCTGGCGCGTGACCCTGCCGACCTTAAAGCCGCTGATATTGATCAATTTAGTGGGTGCGGTCATTGGATCGTTCCAGGCGACCGACAACATCCTCGTGATGACCGCCGGCGGTCCGCTGGGTTCGACCCAGACGCTGGGGCTGGAAATTTGGTACAACGCTTTCTTGTTTCTCAAATTCGGCTACGCCACGGCGGCGGCGTGGGTGATGGGAGCGCTTCTGATCGGCTTCACTGTGTATCAGCTTCGGGTGATGAAAGATTTGCGGTTTTCAGCGGCCCGGTGACATATTTCAAAAGACAGCAAATTCCACGGGGATGATTATGCACGGTTGGCATGATTTATGCTTATCGGTATTGTAATGATGACATTCGGCAGAAGTTTAGAGAAGCAAGAAGTCTTAGGAAGCACGAACTCAGGGATGACTCCCAAACGTTTAGACGACGACGCACAACCGATGGAATACGAGCTAATACCGACAGGAACCGTAAATGTGTGGGGCGCCCGCGCTCTCGTGATGGACCTGAGCGGCAGCTTGTCCATGCTGCGGGAACAGATGGTCCGCGAAATCGGGCAGGAGTTCACTGCGGATATTCTTTACCGGGCAGGGTTCGCTGGGGCATCGGTCCTCATGGCCCAGGTCGCCCAGGAAAATCCCCTCGGCGACAGCCGGAACCGGCTGCAAGCGGCTCTTGACAAGCTGACCGCGGCTGGCTACGGGGTGCTACGGCTGGACGCGCGGCAGGACCGGCCGGGTGAACTGCGAATCTGGGCCGAAAACAGCGCCGAGGGGAACTTGATGCGCGGGCGGGCCGGGCGCTCCGGCGGCGCGTGCGATTATCTGCGCGGCCTGCTGCGCGGCATTGCCGAAGCGCTGCCCGCCCCAGGCCGCGATCTTCCCGATGCTGATCTTCCCGATGCTGATCTTCCAAGCCTTGGTCTGCCAAGCATTGATCTTCCTAGCTTTGATCTTCCGAGCGGCGAGCTGGACTGCGTCGAGACGAGCTGCCTGGCAAACGACGACCCGGACTGCCGCTTTCTCATCGCCGCACCCGATTACTTGGCCCAGCATGGCTACCGGCAAGGCGATCTTTCGCATTCATCGGTCCGTGAAACTCTGCTTCGGCTAAACCGCCAGCTTGAAGATGTGCTGGAAGCCGCCAAGCGCGACACGCTGACAGGCTTGTTCAACCGCGCTCACTTTGAGTCGGTTCTGCGGACCCGCATCGAGCAGTCCAAGCGGCGCACGGATACGCTGTCGGTCGCCATGATTGACTTGGACGGGTTCAAGGAAGTCAACGATGGTCTGGGCCACGCCATGGGAGACCTGGCCCTGCGCCAGGTAGGCCGGCTGCTCGGCGGACAGGCGCGGGACACCGACGTCGCCCCGCGGTACCGCGGCGCCCCCGTTTGCGGGCTGATGGCCCCCCCCGAGGGCGAAACCCCCCC
>CAXUNT010000050.1:0-7531 GCA_964252595.1 uncultured Armatimonadales bacterium | reverse complement strand
AGTTTGCCTGGCTGATGCCCGGCACGTCGGTCGAAGCCGCCGTCGCCGTCGCCGACCGCATCCGGCGGCTGGTGCGGGACATGAGCCGGGACCTCAACCTGCCGATCTCCCTTTCCATCGGCATCGCGTCCTGCCCGGACGATGCCCAAAGCGTGGCGGCGCTGATTGACTTTGCCGATACCGCCATGTACCAGGCCAAAGGCGCGGGCGGCAACCAGGTCCAGCGCTACGCCGCCTCGGAAGACGACCGTAGCGCCCCGGCGGCGGGCCGTCCGGTACGCCCGCGTCTGTCCGCCGGCACGCCGGACCTGCCGGAACCCGCAGAAGACCTGCCGCAGCTTGACCTCGGAGATTAAACTCTGGTCAGTCGGAGATTAAACTCTGGTCAGAAGGACTAAGCGCCAGCAAGTAAGCGCCGGGCGATGGCGACATCGTCCGGCTTGTCTACATCCGTCCCGACTTCGGCATAGGCGGAGCAAATCCCAGCGGCCGTGCCGCCTAAAACCCGGCTGACAGCGGCTTCCAGCCCGGCCACCGAAAGCAGGGCAGGCGCGATCATCTGCGCCCCCAGCAGCCGTCCCAGCAGGCCAGGACCCAGCAGCTTTGCGACCTGCACCGGCGACTTCCGGGCCGCGTAAGCCGCCGTGATCGCCTCTTGATTGGCTTGCAGGAACTTGGGGTTGACCAGCATCATGTTCCCCAGCGTAAACTGACCCTCCGCGAGTTTCACCGCCGTTCGCTTCATGTCGGGGTACTTTCGCGTGCAGACGGCCAGCGGCAGGTACGAGCAACATAGATCCGCGCCGCGGGCCGATGCCCGGACGACAAAATCTTCGGCGGCTTCCGGCGTCAAAAACGGGATATCCGACGTGCTGACCAAAATCTGCTCTGCGCCGCCCGCCGCCTCCAGCCCCGCCAGCAGGTTCTCCAGCAGCGTTTCCCGCCCGGCGATCTGGAAGTAGCACTCGCTTTGCGGCACCGTGCCGACCACGAAAATCTTCCCCACCGATGGCGCCTCGCAAAGGGCGGACACCACATAATCCAGCATCGCCCGAGAGCCAATCGGCGTCAGCGCCCGGTTCTCCGTTCCCGTCGCCGCCGCCATTTCCGGGCTGTTTTTGCCGCCTGCCAGTACTACTACATTTGTTGTCATTCGCTGCCTTCCGCTCCCACCGTTCCCGTCACCCAAACCCTGCCGATGCCTGCCGCCCGAACCTGTGCCGCAATCGCTTCGGCGGCAGCCGGGGTGGAAACTCGCAAGAATAAAGCCGCACCGCTGCCGCAGAGCAGCGGCTTGAAACTTTCGCCGCTTTCGGCTGTCTGAGACAGCAGCGCATAAGCCGCCGCAACTTCCGGGTACGCGGGCAAAACCACCGCCTCAAAGTCGTTGGCCGTCGTCTGAGCGCCATTCAGCCACCGCTCCGTGGCGCTGCCGGGCTGGCGATCAAGAACCGCATCCAGCGTGGCGTAAGCCGCTGCCGTGGACACGCCGACATTCGGCTTCACGAGGATTAAAGGCCAGTGCGGAGCAAGCGGCGGCAGCGGCGTAATTTTCTCGCCGAGACCGTGCGCCAATGCCGTGCCGCCAGTGAAAAAAAACGGCACATCAGCCCCCAGCGCCGCGCCGATCTTGCTGAGGCGGGCTAAGGCCAGGTGCAGACCGAACAATTCGTTGACAGCCAGAAGCGTTGCCGCCGCATCGCTGCTGCCGCCGCCGAGGCCCGCCTGCGAGGGGATGCACTTGTGCACAGTGATCTCCAGGCCGCTTTGATTGCCCGCCAGAACGCCCCGTGCCGCTGCGATCTTTTGCAGCCGCACGGCAGCTTTGTGCACGAGGTTCGTTTGGTCAGCGGGAACACCGGCCCCCTCTTCGCCTGTCACCGTTAAAACGACGCCGGGAGCGGAAGCAAGCGTAACGGTCAGGGTGTCATGGAGCGCGACCGTCTGCATGACCGAGCGGATGTCGTGGTAGCCGTCAGAGCGGCGCGGGCCGACATCCAGCGTCAAGTTGATTTTTGCGTGCGCGGGGCGCGTGACAGTGTTCATTGGTTCGCCGACGCGGAAAGCGATTCCGTCAGCGCGGACGCAAAATCGCGGGCCGTCGCCTCGTGGAACCGGGGCAGGTGGGACAATGCATCGCCGAGCCTGACCGAGCCGTACTTGTCGTCAAACGTCAGTGCCTGCCCGATCAAATACCGCATACCAGGTTCGTCTTTCCGCGCCAGCCACTTCGGGCTGGGGCCAATCTTTTTGTACAAAGCCAGCGGTGGGGCGATCAGCAGCCGCTCGAAGTTTGGGGCACCACTGAAGTCCCCCCACAGCGCAGATACTTCCGTCGGGCCGTTCGGTTCCCGCATCAGCCAGCGCACCAGCAGCCGCTCGCCGAGATAACCGTTCGCCCAGTATTCCGGTGCAGTGTAGCCGCCAACGGGCGGCAGGGCCAGATGGGAATACTCATGCACCACTTCGCGCAGCCATTCAATCGATGAGCGCGGGGTCTCTAAATCGTACAAGTACAGATTGGAGCGCCACTGCTCGCCGCCGGTCGGTCCCCCCGTGCAGAGCCAGACATCAAACGGAGCCGTCCCATTCGCCGCTTCGCGCCCTGTTTTTTCCACGAGAGTGCGATGGGCCAGCGCCAGCAGCCGCGCCATGCGGCCCGCGAGCGGCGCGTCGGATGCGGATGCATAATGCACCGCGCACAAAAGCGAGAGGGACGGCGCGAAGACTCCCGTGCCGGGGGTATAAAGATAAGAAACTTTGCCGAACTTCGCGCCGTGCTGCGGCTCGGCCGCCTCGGTCGGCAGGTAGGCTTTGGGAACCACCAGCGTTCCTAAGCCGTAAGGCAAAGGGGTAACATCTACTGGCAAGTCCGTCAGCCAGGCCGGATCGAGATGCGGCGGCAGGCCGGCGCTGACCGCGTCTTCCAGAGCTTGAGTTGCGATTTTGGAATTCGGCTCAGCCCGCTGCGCTGCCACCAGCATGCCTAAGTCGGGCGAGGCCTGCACGTAGGGCGCGAGCAGACACAAGAAGAAACAAACAACCACACGAAACATAACGCCATTATGACACAAACACTTCTTTTTGGGAAGGCAAACGCAGAGATGAAACTATTCGGCGCCGTTCTGCTGGCGCTTCTCGGTCTCGGCCGCGCTGCGCTGGCCGACGCCAATCCTAGCACGATCTCCATTCAGACCGTCTCGCCTCCGCCGCCGCTGTCCGCCCAGGACCGCAAGCAGATGGCCGACGAGATCAAGCAGGGGCAGGACGCCGTTGCCGAGATCGCCAAATCCGGCAAGATTGTCAAAGACGGACCGTTAAACGACCGGGTCAACCGCATCGGCCAGCGGCTGGCTGCCATCGCCGACAGCGTCCAGATCCCGCAAGGCTACGGCAATGACCGCGTGTACCCGTTCACCTGGCACTTTCACATCATTGAAGACAAGTCCATCAATGCGTTTTCCCTGCCCGGCGGTCAGGTGTTCGTCAACACCGGCCTGCTGAAAGCCATCCGCTCCGACGATGAGCTGGCGGGGGTCTTGGGCCACGAAATGACCCACAGCGCCCACCACCATATCCAGGCCCTGTCCCACGAGCAAAGCAAAATGTCGTCGGCCATGGCCGCCGGCCTGCTGGCGGCGATCCTTGCTCATGTCCCCGCCAGCGACATCGGCAATCTGGCCGCCGGGGCGCAGTACACGGCGCTCGGCATTATGAATACCAAATATAGCCAGCCCGCCGAAAGCGACGCCGACCACGGCGGCACGATCATGATGGCGAAAGCTGGCTTTGACCCGGTCGGGATGCTGACTTTCATGGAGCGTTTAGGCGATTTTGAGAACGCCAGCCCGAAAGTGGAAATGGGTATCTTCCAGGATCACCCGGAAGCCGCCGATCGGGTCGCCGCCATCACGCAAGAGCTTGCCGAAATGCATGTCTCCATCACGCCGAGAGAGGTTCGCGCTGTGACGGGCGCCCCGCACGCCGTCTCCCATCAGGACCCCGCCGGCGGCATTGACATCGAGTTCAACCACCACATCCTGCCGACCCTGGCCGATCCCGACGGCGACCGGGTCCCGGCGATTGTGAATAAATTCAATTCCTCGCTCGACAGCGGCCTCCAGCTCTACCAGGTGGAAGCCAGCGGCAACGAAGTCCTGCTGTCTGACCGTCCGCTCATCACGATTTCGCAGTCCGATGTCGCCCTGCATCCCGGCCAAACGGCGGCGGCGCTGGCTGAGGCCGCGTCCGATGCTCTGCGCGGCGGCATCTACGCCCAGGCGTTCACAAAAAACAATTTGTAAATCATTTGCCAAAGGCTTGACAAGGCCAGTACGCGCGGGTACACTTGCCCCCATTACCGAAATGACCGTCCCAATAAATCGAAAGGAGCAGCCGAGTATTATGTTGTTCGTCAGCAAAACAAAAACTACCTATACCGTCGAGCGCATCCAGTCCGGCCACTTAGGCCGCCGACTGCCGCTCGCCGGTGCCAACTACCAGACCCCGGCTGCTCCCTTCCATGAAGGCTGCTCTTAACACTCACTCGTCATGTCCTGTGAGCAAAAGACGCTCCCTGCGAAGGCTAAACAGCCGCGCCGGGAGCGTCTTTTTTTGTCCGTACCGAGGAGGATACATGATGACACAGGATACCGAGCTATTTGAGAACGAGCATCACGATCACAGCGCCCCACCGCTATGCCTCGTCCATTATTTTGGAGCGACCGGACAAGGTCCGCCCAACCAAAGCATTGGCTACATCGCCGAACGGGACGGCAATCTGCTGATCTTAGAGTTTGCCCCACCGCCAAAAGCCGTGAAAGCCAAGCGGCGAGGGGAAAATCTGGCGGCGAAAGCCTTCGACTCACTCCTGCTGCTGCTACTGCTGGTTAGCATCATCGCCTGCATCGCCGCCTTTCGGCTCTAAGCAGAGCGAAGTATGACAGCAGCAGATGCGGCCTTTGGAGCTTTCTCCAAGGGCCGCAGTCAGCACGTCAGCGGGCGTCTTCTTCGGCAAACGTCTTGCGGACAAAGGGATGGTCGCTGTTGAGGTCCAGCGCGGGGATTTCGCTGCCGCTGTAGGGGTCTACATAGGTAATGCGAAGCAGGACGCCTAGATCCAAAGCGTCTTCCACGAGCTTGTGGATCTCGCGCATCTCGCGGGTGCGCCAGGCATCGGAGCGGGGCGGGGCGGCCTGCGGCGGCAGATCGGCGGGGTCCCAGTGGCCTTTGTTGTAGAGGAAGCGAGCCAGCAGGCCCTGAGCCATGTACTCGCGGTGGCTGTTGTTGATGTCGTCCGCCGTCAGCACGATGTCGGCGAGGTCTCGGCGCAGCATTTCGGGGACGTTATCGGGGGCGGCCAAGGCTGCCGCGACTTCCGGCGGCAGTGGCGGCGGCTTAGAGACCTGCGCTTCATCTTCCGGCAGCCAGACGCGCTTGGTCATGCCGAGCGCTTCCACGAGAAGCGCTCCCTGTGCTTCCATCTGCGCGATGAGGCCCTTGAAGCCGTCCAGCCCATGCTTTTCCGGGTGGAACCGGGGGGCACGGTTCGGCATCTGGAGGCTCAGCCAGGACACAAGCGGCGGATAATTGCGGCCATCTTCCAGTTCGCGCTGTTCGCGGAGCAGGCGCAGCAAAATGGCCTGGACTTCTTCCAGGGTCGTGTCGGGCAGCGCGGGACGGGCAGGGCGGATCGCGGGCGGCGGCGGGGCGGCTTCGGCTTTTGCCGGTTCACTGGGTAAGACTTCTTTGGCCGGCAATTCTCTAGGGATGGCGGCTTCTTTGGCCGACGCTTCAGCCAGGTCAATTTCTTCATCGTAGAACACGATTTCGTCTACGATGCCCTCCAGCCGGCCCGACGTGCTGCCGGACACGCCGATCATGATCACCGCCGCGCCCCGGCGGCGCAGGGCGGCGGCGACATGAAGAAAATCGGCATCCCCGGCGACCAGTACGAACGTCTGAATGTGCGGCTCGGTGAACGAGACTTCCAGACAGTCCAGGCTCATCTTCACGTCTACACTGTTTTTGATCCGCTCCTGTCCGTAGGGACTGCGCCGCGACGGCACATAGACCGGTTCAATCCCCGCCCCATACAGACTCATCTGGTCCCACGAGCGCCGGTGGTAGTAGTCCTGCCAATCGGCATACGCGCGGGCGATAACAGGCCGGCCATACCGCTGACGAACAGCGTCCAGCAGGGCGATGATGTTCGGCAGGCGGCTGACTTCGTACAAGCTGTACTTGAAGTTTTCCCAGTCAATAAACAGCGCGACGTTGCCCTGGAGCGGCGGAGAGGAAGGGGGAACAGAAGAAGGCGGGAGCATGGGCAAAGAGGGTCCTGACTGGAGGCAATGGGAACAAGCAGCAGGCGGCGGGAGATGCCGCCTGCTTGGAAGACAGCCGAAGGCTTACCAGCCCCGGCTTGCCATCAGCTCTTCTTTTGGCAGGGTGCTGATATTGATGCCGACCATCGGCTCGCCGATGTCGGAAGACACTTCGGCCACAATCTCCGGGTTGTCAAAGTGCGTGGTGGCGTCCACAATCGCCTTCGCCCGGCGCTTCGGATCGCCCGACTTGAAGATGCCGGAGCCGACAAAGACCGTTTCCGCCCCGATCTGGCGCATCAAAGCCGCGTCGGCGGGGGTCGCAATCCCGCCTGCGCTGAAGTTCGGCACGGGCAGCTTGCCGGTGCGATGCACTTCCAGCACCAGATCATACGGAGCGCCCAGATTTTTCGCTTCCGTCATCAGCTCTTCCACCGGCGCGGCCTGGATGCGCCGAATATCGCGCAGCAGGGTCCGCATATGGCGCACGGCCTCCACGACGTTGCCCGAACCCGCTTCGCCTTTGGTACGGATCAGAGCCGCGCCCTCGCCGATCCGGCGCAGCGCCTCGCCCAGATCGCGGCAGCCGCAGACAAACGGGACTTTGAAGTCATGCTTGTGGATATGAAATAAATCGTCAGCCGGGGTCAGCACTTCGGACTCGTCAATGAAGTCCACGCCGAGCGCCTGCAAAATCTGCGCTTCCGCAAAATGCCCAATCCGCGCCTTCGCCATGACCGGAATCGTCACGACATCCATGATCTCTTTGATCATCTTCGGGTCGGACATCCGGGCGACCCCGCCCTCGCGCCGGATGTCTGCTGGGACACGCTCTAGTGCCATGACCGCCACCGCGCCCGCTTCTTCCGCAATGATCGCCTGCTCCGGGTTGATGACGTCCATGATGACGCCGCCCTTCAGCATCTCGGCCAGACCCACTTTGGTCTGCCATGTTGACTTCTGTTCCCCTGCTTGCTCCATCATAGTCCTGCTGTCCTTCTAAAGTCTACAAGTTACGCCGACTTATATTTTACCCGAAAATTGACGCTCTTCGCAAGCAGGACTCGACCTGCGTCAGCGCGAACATGACGTCATGCTTCGCGCTCCAAAGCAAAGTCTTTCGCCCAAACCGCGCCGCAAGCGCCGGTTCTTTTGGAGCGCTATCACGGTCCTCTTTGCTGTCCTGCTGCTGATCTACGCGGACG
>CAXUNT010000049.1:0-34058 GCA_964252595.1 uncultured Armatimonadales bacterium | reverse complement strand
GGTCCGCTGGGCGCATCTGCTCGGCAGCATTGCTGCGGGGTTCGCGCTGGTCTTTTTGTGGGCGGTTCTCAGCCATGTGCTGCACCTGCGCCGGACTCACCTCGAAACGGCGGCGGATGCATTAGGACAGGGGCGGCTGGGGTATGTTGCCGGGGTGACTGTCCGCAAGATCGGGCTGGCTGTGCGAGTCGCGCTGCATCCGGGAACACTGCTCGGTCTGCTGGCCTTTGCGGGACTGTGGGCCGCGATCCGTCGGCTGTTATGGCGTCAGGTGACGGCGTATCTGTCGGATCAGCCGCAGGCGACGGCAATCTTGAAGGCCGGTCTTTGGGGCTGCCTTGTTGCGCTTTTGTTCAACGACTCTGGCATTGTCGCCGCGATTTTGATTTTGCAGTGCCTCGCTCTAATGCTGCTGCACGGGCTGTATGGGGAAGTAAAGAAGAGCGCGGGAGTGAATTCCTCTCGCTAACTAAATACGTCCTTCGGACGAAAGAGAAGAAGTTACTCAACTACAGCCCTTCGTCCGAAGGACGACCGCAACTAGCGAGAGGAGTTCACTTTCTCGCTCCTCGCTTGGGGAAATCGTATGCGCCTGCTCGGTCTTGATATCGGTGATGTTCGGATTGGAATTGCCGTTTGTGACTCGCTGGAAATCGCCGCCTTCCCGGTCGGATTGGTCCGGCGCGTCGGCAGCCTCAAGCGCGATGTGGCGGCGGTGGCGGCGCTGGCCGTGGAACAGGAAGCCGAGGGCATCATCGTCGGCCTGCCGCTGTCTTTGGATGGCAGCGTCGGTCCGCAGGCACAGAAGACGCAGGGATTCGCCAAAGCGCTGGCGAACAGTTTGCCTGTACCGCTTGTCTTTTGGGACGAAAGCTTGTCCAGCGTCGAAGCCGAAGAGATTTTGATCGCCCAGGGCGTTTCCCGTGCCAAGCGCCGGGATAAGATAGACCAGACTGCCGCCGCCCTGATTTTGGAGAGCTACTTGCAGCATCGCCGGATGACAAACGCGCCGCGCGATACATTGGTGCTGGGGTAAAATTCAAAGATCAGAAAAGACTTACACGATGAAATCAGCGTTCAAGAAACCCAAGTTTTGGCTGATGATTGTTGCAGTTCTGTTTGTCTTGCTCTGTGTGCAGTCCTGTCTTAATCTTGCACTGATTCATTACGCGGAAACTGGGCAGAATGCAATGGCCGATCATTTGCTGGCCATTGGTGTCGCGCCTTCTGATGGGGCTCTCGGCACTGCGGCTTACAATGGTCATACTGCTGTTGTCCGTTCTTTATTGGTTGCGGGCGGCAACCCGAATGCAATGAACGATATGGGCGAGACGGCATTGGCTTATGCGGCTGAAAATGGGCATACAGAGATTGTGAAGCTGATGCTGGCTTATGGGTCAGACCCAAATTGGGGCTGCCGAGAAATGGACCCCCTGACTTGCGCCCGCATGGGAAACTATGTTGAGATTGTAAAGCTGCTGAAGCAGGCAGGCGCGAAGGATTAGCACGATTTTATGCCCTCACATCTTGTGAATACGCCCCGGCGGGTGCGGCGCAGCGCGTCGCTGCTGGTGCTGCTGTTGTTTGCGGCCCTGATGGTGGCCGCCGGTGTACTGTATACGATTGAGCTGATGGGGCCGGTGTCGGGGAACCCGAAAGCGCCGACGGTGCTGGTGACGATCCCGCCGGGCAAAAGTGCGCGGCAAATTGGGGAGATACTCGCCCGGAAGCACCTCATCCGTAATCCGCTGTCGTTTGTGTTTGCGAGCCGCCTGGACCATCTTTCCGGCGAAATGCACGCCGGGCGGTATGCCCTGTCGCCTGCCATGCCGCCCCGCCAGATCGCGGCGCTGATGGCACTGGGCGAGACGGCGACCAACACGGTCACGGTTCCCGAAGGGTTCACAGTGAAGCAGATCGCCCGGCGGCTGGCGAGCGCGGGGCTGGCCGATGAAACGCAGTTTTTGACGCTCGCGACGGCGCAGGGCAAGACGTTTACGGTGTCGGGGTGGACGCCGCCGAACGCCAGCTTGGAAGGCTACCTGTTCCCCGATACCTACACGATCCCAAAAGGCGCGACGCCGCGCGAGATCATCGGGCAGATGCTCGGAAACTTCCATGCGCGGGTCGTCGCGCCGTATCATCCCCGCCTGGACACCATTACGCTGGCGTCGCTGGTGGAGCGCGAAGCGGAAGTAGATTCGGACCGGCCGCTGATTGCTGCCGTCTACAAGAACCGTCTGGCACTGGGAATGCGGCTTCAGTGCGACGCGACGGTGCAGTATGCGCTGCCTCAGCATAAAACTCGCTTATTTTACGCGGATTTGCGGGTAGACTCCCCGTACAACACGTACACGCATGCGGGCCTGCCGCCGACTCCGATTGCCTGCCCTGGCCTGCCGAGTATTGCCGCTGCGCTGCATCCGGCCTCCGTGAATTATCTGTATTACGTCGCCGGTCCCGACGGCAAACATCATGTGTTCAGCCGGACGCTGGCGGAGCAGGATGCGGCGATTGCACGGGTGCGGGTGCCGTGAGCCGCAAGCATTCTTCGGACCGCGCGTTGAAGAACCATGTCCTGAAGGACATGGTTCCAAAGGCTTTCCCTATAACCTTATGCTTTATACATTGAAAAACCTGACCCCCAGCCGCGTGATCGAAAATGTCAAAGAACTTGACCCTGCCGATCTCAAAGCCCAGGGGATTGAAGCAATCATCACCGATCTCGATAACACCCTTGTCCCGTGGCAGCACTACGAGATCATGCCCGGCGTCATTGAATGGCTGGCAAAGCTTGAAGTCGCGGGCATCAAAATCTGCATCGCGTCCAATACTATCCACACCGAGCGCTTGAAGCAGCTTGCCGACACCATGAAAATCCCGTTTGTAGACCGGGTGCAGAAGCCGCGCACGGGCGGCTTCCGGCGGGCGATGAAACTGATGGGGTCGAACACGGGCAACACGGCGGTCTTCGGCGACCAGCTTTTCACCGACGTGCTGGCGGGCAACCGCTTGAAGCTTTTCACGATCCTGCTGCGCCCGCCGCTGTCTAAAGAAGAATTCATCTCAACTCAGATGGTCCGCTACGTCGAGAACGGCGTCATTCGCAAGCTGCGCGAGCGCGGCCAGTGGCCTGCCGCCGCCGCCGTGGAAGCCGCCCTCAGCACCATCCCGGACCCGCGCACCCCCGAAGCCAAGCGCCGCTCCGGCCTGCTCATCGCCGCCGTGGTTGCTTTGGCTATCCTGCTGATTGTCCGCGCCCGCCGCAAGTCATAATCGTCACTGAAGGCTTTATTATGAGAAAATGGCAGCAATGGGTTCTCGCTCTCGTACTTCTGTCGTTCCTGGGATTGGGCGGATACTCATTCCTTCGCGTCATTGTCAATGATCAATTAAACACCGAGGCTAAAGCAGGCAATGTGCTTTCCATGCAGGCTTTGCTGAAACAGGGAGCCGGTATCGAGGGACGCAGCATCCATTTCCAGACACCTCTCATGTCTGCCGCTGAAGGTGGAAATGGAAACGCCGTTTTGTTCCTGCTGTCTCATGGCGCTGATGTCAATGCACACAACGATAGCGGCTCCGTGCTGATGTGGGCTGCGGCGAGTGGAAACGCTGGCATCGTTCGTACTTTAATAGCGCATGGAGCAGATGTCAACTGGCGCAGCAGTTCAGGAAGCACAGCGTTGCAGACGGCGCGGGCATACAAGCAGCCTGCTATCGCCAGGATGCTTCAGCTTGCCGGAGCCAAGAACTAGAACTTCATGCCAGTGTATCACTTACATAAGCTCCCCAGTCTGAAGACCGGGGCTTTTGAAGTGCGATTGTCTGCCTCCGCAGACAGAAGAGTTAACGCATTGGGCGGTTCTTGTCCTATGTCCACGAAGGTGGACAATCGCTTTGGAGAAGACCCGGATTTTAATCCGGGTGATTTAGGCTCCGTGACCAGCATCTCAGGAACAACAAAAGTCGTCGGCGTGTGGGGGTATCCTGTCAGCCACTCGCGGTCGCCGGTGATGCATAATGCGGCGCTGGCGGCGCTGGGTTTAAACTGGGTGTATGTGCCGTTTGAGGTTGCGCCGGAGAATGTGGGTTCGGCGGTCGCGGCAATTCGGGCATTGGGACTGGTCGGCGTGAATGTGACGGTGCCGCTGAAAGAGTTGGTGCTGCCGTATTTGGATGCGGTGGACGATGCGGCGGCGCAGATTGGGTCGGTGAATACGATCTGCAACCGTGATGGAAAGTTGACGGGGTACAGCACGGACGGGGCAGGATTTCTGCGGTCGCTGGAAGAAGTCGGGCAGGCCGGAGACAACCGACAGGTGTGTCTGCTCGGCGCGGGCGGCTCGGCACGGGCGGTCGGGTTCGCGCTGGCGTCGCGCGGAAGTGTCTGCACGATTGTCAACCGAACCGCGGTGCGGGCTGAAGCGCTGGCGGCGGAGATCAATGCGGTGTATCCAGGCCATGCCAAAGTGGCGGGGCGGGGGAGCGGGACAAAACCGTGCGATCTGCTGGTCAATACAACGAGCGTGGGGATGACGCCGAACGCACGAGAAATGCCAGCACTGCCGCAGGGCGTCTTTGATGCAAAGCCGTTTGTTTACGATTTGATTTATTCGCCTGCCCGAACCCGGCTCATGGAACAAGCGGAGACGGCGGGGTGTCAAACTATGAACGGGGTCAAGATGCTCGTGCAGCAGGGCGCGATCTCGCTGTCGCTGTGGACGGGAACACCTATATCCGGCATCCCCGTCGCCGTCATGGAGCGGGCGGTTTTGGGAACGCTGGCAGCCCCATAGCCCAGATGGCAAGAACGGCAAAGGGAACCCCTTGCGCCGATTTTACGTTTATGTTATAATAGTGAATACCGCCCGCAGCCGGCTCCGGCTTTTCTCTCAGCAGTTGTTTTTCCTTGTCGTTCTTCGACGGTGTTTTCGGCATGATTTGCTCTTTTAGTTTCTCTTTTGATTTTTCTTTCAATCGATTTTCAGTGAAGTTGACGATAATGAAGGAACATTCTGCGTAAGGAGGCAGGTTTCCACAATGGTAATGCAGGCAAAAAAAAGTATTGGTGAAGTACTGGTGGAGCGTGGTGCAATCACGGAAGGGCAGCTTCAGGAAGCACGGGAAGTGCAGAAAGTGACACCGGGTGACCTCGGCGGGATCATTCAAGACCTGGACATGGCTTCCGAGAAAGATGTCACGTCGGCCCGTGCGGAGACGCTGGGCCTGAAGTTTGTAGACCTCAGTAAAGTCACGCCGGAACCGGCGGCGATCAAGTCCGTGCCGGAGCATATCGCGAAGCGCTACAATATTCTGCCGATCAAGCGTGACAGCACGTCGACGCCGAACCGGCTGATGGTCGCGATCGGCGATGTCAAGACCGGGGCCGTGGGTTTAGACGATGTCAAATTAGTGTCCCGGTGCAAGATCACATCGGTGCTGGGGACGAAATCGGAGATTGAAGAAGCGATCATTCGTGCCTACAGCGGCAATGGCGGCAAGGCCGCGACCGGCCCGCTCAACGGGCGGGACGGCGGCGCGAGCTTTCCGGCGGTCATCAACGGCAACGGCCAGGTTCCGGCGATCATCAAAGAAAATGACGGGACGACCGATCTGACGCCGGGGCGCAACGGCAGCGGCAACGCGGACATGAGTGTTACTAGCGGCCTGTCGGATGCGATCAAAAACGAGCTGGGCGAGCTGACAACCGGCAATGTGGATGAGGACGATGAAGGCGGCCTGGAGAAGATCTCTGAAGAAGCGCCGATTATCCGTATCGCCCACGCAATTATGATGCAGGCCATTCGCGAGAAAGCGTCGGATATTCATATCGAGCCGGGCATCAAAGGCGTCCGTATCCGCTACCGGATTGACGGCGTTCTGAACGAGACCATGACCGTGCCGAAGCATATTCAGGCCGCGCTGATTTCTCGTTTCAAGATCATGGCCGAATTGAACATCGCCGAGCGGCGCGTGCCGCAGGACGGACGTATTCCGGTCCGGCACGAAGGCAAAGACTATGACATGCGCGTCTCGTGTCTGCCGACCATGTTCGGCGAAAAGATCGTCATGCGTATTCTGGACAAGACATCGGTCTTGCTTGGTCTCAACAAACTCGGCTTTACGCCTGAAGTGCAGGCAAAGCTGGAAGAGATCGTTGCCCAGCCGAACGGCATGTTTTTGACCACGGGGCCGACGGGTTCCGGCAAAACGACGACTTTGTACTCGGTCCTGCACAAGATCAACTCGGTCGAGAAGAACATCATTACGGTCGAGGACCCAGTCGAGTACCAATTGTCGGGTGTCTCGCAGGTGCAGATCAACAAAAAAGCCGGGCTGACCTTCTCGACGGCCCTGCGGTCGTTTCTGCGCCAGGACCCGGACATCATCATGGTCGGAGAAATGCGTGACCTGGAAACCGCCCAGATCGCCGTCGAAGCGTCGCTCACGGGCCACCTTGTCCTGTCCACGCTGCACACCAACGATGCGCCGTCGGCGGTCATGCGCCTCGCCGACATGGGCATTGAAACGTACCTCATTGCCGCGACCGTGCAGGGCATCATGGCCCAGCGGCTTTGCCGCAAAGTCTGCTCGAACTGCAAGGAGCCGTACCGGGTTCCGGCGAACTTCCTCTCGAAATTCGGCTACAAGCCCGAAGATCCGAATGCCCAGGTCACGCTGTACGAAGGCAAGGGTTGCGAGGAATGCCGCTACAAAGGGTATAAAGGCCGGGTCGGCTTGTACGAGCTGATGACTATGAACGAGGAGATTGCCGAGCTTGTCGTCCGCCGTGCCCCGGTTGCCGACATCCGCGACGCCGCCAAAGCGAACGGGATGCGTGAGCTGCGCGAAGACGGCCTGCTGAAAATCCTGGAAGGTATGACCACTCCCGACGAAGTCATGCGCGTCGTCTTCACCGCCGGGTTCTAGGAACCCACCCCGTCGCTACGCGCCGACTCTCCCGAAACGGGAAGGTGAGGAGTTAAAACCTCTTTGTCCTCCCGCTTCGGGAGGACCCCTGCGAAGCAAGGAGGTGGGTGCTTTTCTTGAAAGAGGCACGTTGTTATGGCCGAACCGATCACTACTCCCGCCAACGGCATGGCTGCCATGCCGCAGTCCAATCCTTCCGCGACTAATCCCACCGGAACTGCGCCGCAGTTCCAGCCGCGCCCGACAGCAAAGCCGGTGCAGAAGAAATCAGTTCAAGAGCTGCATATTGATGAGCTGCTTGACCTGATTATCGGGATGAAAGGCTCCGACCTGCACATCGCGTCTGGCATTCCGCCGGTCATCCGGGCCGATGGCGAACTCAAGCCGACGCCGTATGAGAATATGTCGCCGCTGGACATCCAGCAGATGATGTACGCGATCCTGACCGATGAGCAGATCCAGAAGTTTGAAAGCACCTGGGAGCTGGACTTTTCCTATGCCCTGCAAAAGAAAGCTCGCTTCCGCGTCAACATTTTCCGTGACAAAGGCAGCGTCGCCGCTTCATTGCGTCTCATCCCGACCAAAATTCCAACGCTTGAAGAAATGGAGATGCCGGGCATCTTCGAGAAGCTGACCCACCTCAAGCGCGGCTTGGTGCTGGTCACGGGGCCGACGGGATCAGGCAAGTCTACGACACTCGCCGCGATGATCCACGCGATCAACTTGACCCGTTCCGAGCATATCATCACGATTGAAGACCCGATTGAGTTCGTGCATAACCATAAGCTGTCGGTCATCAACCAGCGCGAGCTGGGCATGGACACCAAAAGCTTCGGAAACGCCCTGCGGGCGTCCCTGCGTGAAGACCCGGATATTATCCTCGTCGGCGAGATGCGCGACCTGGAAACGATGTCGCTGGCCGTCTCCGCCGCCGAAACGGGCCACTTAGTTTTTGGAACCCTGCACACCAACTCGGCGGCGTCATCGGTAGACCGCATCGTGGACGGCTTTCCGCCCGGCCAGCAGGGGCAGGTTCGGTTGCAGCTCTCGAACAACTTGCAGGCGATTATCTCCCAGCAGCTTGTGCCGACGACGCCGAACTTCCAGGCGTCGTCCGGCCGAGGTCGTATCGGCGCGTATGAGATCATGATTGCAAATGCCGCCATTCGGAACCTGATCCGCGAGGCCAAAGCTCACCAAATCACGTCCATCATTCAGACCTCGGCGAACATCGGCATGATTACGACCGATGCGTCGCTGCGGAACCTGTATATGGAAGGCAAGATAAGCTACGACAACGCCATGAGCCGCGCCCAGAACCAGGAAGAACTCAAGCGGATGCTGGCCGGTGACGGCACGACCGGCCCAGGCGGCTCGCAGGGCGTTCCTCCAGGCGGCCCGCGCCCCGGCCAGCCCGGACGGTAAGATTCGCAGAAAATAATTCAACCGAGGCCGAACCGTTTTGGGTTCGGCCCGCGTTTTAAACGCTCATTAAGGAGCAAATACACATGGCAACATATGCATATACCGTCCGCGATGCCTCTGGCACGATGCGGAGCGGGACTTCGGAAGCGGAAAACCCGGACGTTCTGGCCCGCCGCCTGCGGGAGCAGGGCTTTGTTATCTCGGAAATCAAGTCGTCTAAAGCCAAAAAGGGGCTGGGCGGAAGCTGGTTCGAGAACATCCAGAAGATCAAGCTTACTGAGCTGTCTATTTTCTGCCGCCAGTTCTCGACGATGATTGACGCGGGCGTCTCGCTTGTCCGCTGCCTAGACGTTTTGTCACAGCAGCAGACGAACCCGAAATTCAAGCGGATTATTATTGACGTTCAGCGCGAAGTCGAGGCGGGAAACACGCTCTCAAAGAGCCTGGCGAAGTATCCCGGCACGTTCTCCAACCTCTTCATCGGCTTGGTCCGCGCCGGGGAAGTCGGCGGTGTTCTGGAAGAGACCTTGCAGCGGCTGTCTACGTTTTTGGAAAAAGACGTCGAAATGAAGCGCAAGATCAAGTCGGCCATGACCTACCCGACTATCGTTGTCCTGGCCGCGACCATCATTGTCGTCGGCCTGTGTACCTTCATCGTGCCGACATTCTTGAACTTGTTTGAGACGATGCTGCCGCATGGCCGCGCCGACTTCCCGGCTTTAACGCTTGGACTTGTCGCCGTGTCCGACTTCTTCCTGCACAAAGGGTATCTCGCGCTGGCGATCTTCTTTGCCGTGCGGTTCGCGTTCGGGGCGTTCATCAAGACAAACTTCGGCTCGCATGTCTGGGACAAGTTTAAGCTGAAAGTGCCGGTCTTCGGCAAGCTGAACCACAAAGTCGCCCTGGCCCGCTTCTCGCGAACGCTTGGCACATTGTTGACATCCGGTGTTCCGATCTTGCAGGCATTGGAAACCGTGTCGGGAACAGTCGCGAACGTCGTGATCGCCGATGCGATTTTGGAGGCCCGCGCCCGTATTCGTGAAGGCGACCGGATCGGCGACCCGCTGGTCAAGTCCAAGCTGTTCCCGCCGATGGTCGTGCAGATGATTTCCATCGGCGAAGAGTCGGGTTCACTCGACGCTATGCTGTCCAAGATCGCCGACTTCTATGAGGACGAAGTGGACGCTGCGCTGGCGGCATTGGCTGTGGCAATTGAGCCGATCTTGATCTGCTTCCTGGGCGTTGCGGTTCTGCTGATCATCCTTGGCATGTTTATGCCGATGATTGTTCTGATCCAGTCGCTGTCGGGCGGCGACGGCACGGAAAAAGGCGCAGGCGAGTAATAGGCGCAGGAGTGTGGCTTATGGTGGCGGGGCTGTATGGCCTCGCCATCGGCTCGTTTTTGAACGTCGTCATTTGGCGTCTGCCGCGTGGCCAGAGCGTCAACACGCCTACCTGGTCCTACTGTCCAAATTGCGAGCATCGCCTCGGCGGTCTGGACCTGTTCCCTGTCTTCTCGTTTCTGCTGCTGGGCGCGAAGTGCCGCTACTGCAAGCAGCCGATTTCCTGGCGTTACCCCGGCGCCGAGCTTTTGACGGGCGTGCTGTTCGCGCTGGTGGCATGGTATACATTTTCGGCGGGCGGGCGGTGGTACGACGCCGTCTTTTACTGCCTCTTCACGGCCATTTTGGTCTGCGTCTTTTTCATTGATTTAGAACATTTCATCATCCCAGACAGCCTGAGCGCCCTCGCCGTCCTGCTGGGCCTCGTGCATGGAGCAGTGTCCGGTTTCTTTCTATCCTCCGTCGCCGGTCTGTTCGGCTACGCCGCCGTGATTTATCTCATCGGCCTCTTGTCCTATGTGTATTTAGTTTCTGTTCTTGACAAGCGCCTGCCGGTTGGTGCTGCCGCCGGATCATACCTGCGCGAGAACGCCGAAGACTGGGCGTATGTCACGGTGTACCAACTGGGAGCCGTCATCAAGCCGCTGCGCCGTTATGCGGCAAACCGCTGGGGCGAAGAAGCGCCGCTGGAAGGGTTCACCGCTGCCGAAATTGAAGATGACGAAGACGCCGGGGGGATGGGCGGCGGCGACGGCAAATTAGCCGCCGCGATTGGTGCCAACCTCGGCCTCTCGCTTGCCCTCGGCTCCCTCGGCTTCGCCATCTTCCTCGGCGCATTCGCCGGCGTCATTGTGATTATTCGGGCGCGGCGGCGTCTCGGCGAGCGCATCCCGATCCCGTTCGGCCCGGCGATGGCCGTCGGCGCTTTGCTCGCGCTGTTCTACGGTCAGCCGCTGGCGGCGTGGTACGTCAGAACCGCGTTTCCACCGGCTCCTGGGGCCAGTGCGGGAACCCACCCCGCTTCGTTCCTCGGCGACCCTCCCGAAGCGGGAAGGTGAAGAGCTTTTGTTGTCGAGGAGTGTCGCTTATGGAAGAGCAAGCCAAGCCGCAGAATGTGGTGATCGGTCAGCCGGTGCAGGAAATAAAAATCATCTTAGCGCGGAATATGCGCCGGGAGATGACGACTGCTGAAAAGATACTGTGGACACGCTTGCGGCGGAGTGGATAGGGAATGAATTTCCGCCGTCAGCAGATTATTGACGGCTTCATCGCGGACTTTTATTGTCATTCGGCGGCACTTGTTGTTGAAGTGGACGGAGAAGCACACGATTTTGAATACGACCAAGAACGTGATCGAATTTTTGCCGAGCGCGGTATTACAACCCTGCGGTTTACAAACAAAGAGGTTTCTACTCAGATCGGCTTCGTGATTTCCCGCCTTCGCCAATACCTCACACACCGAACATCCTAACCCGCCTCAAGTCTGAATACTCTTCACCTTCCCGTTTCGGGAGGGTCGCGACTTGTCGCAGGGTGGGTTCCAAAAAAAGATTAAAAGATTTTCACAAATCCGGGAACAATCCCGGAAAACTTACCGTCACCTAACAGTTACCGCTGTCTGTTGCCTTTGTCATTTCAGGAGTCACCCATGGCACCCACGCGCCGCCCGGCCCAAACCGCTTCTAAGCAATCTTTTACGCAAGCTTTTACATTGATTGAATTGCTCGTCGTCATCGCTATCATCGCGATTCTCACGGCGATCCTATTGCCTGTGTTCGCGTCGGTCCGGGAAGGAGCGCGGCAAAGCACGTCCATTTCCAACATGAAAGACATTCAGCAGAAGATGGAGCAGTTCAAGCTGGATAACCACCGCTACCCGGATGTGCTGTTCGGCTATTATGTTCCTCCCACGGCGGCAACTCCTTCAACAATGAAGAGCGCTTTGGGGTTAGCGCAGGCAATGGGCAATACGTCTGCCGGCATTCCGTATACTTCGGTCTATTTTTCCGGTCTTTACCCGGCGTACATCAAAGATGTGGAAGAGTTTACCGACCCGAACAACACTGTTAACGCGGGCGACACCGGCAAGTTTACCTCCGCGTTGACCGATGCCAAGCTAGTTGCACCTTGCAGTGCCATCAATGATAACGTTCTGCGGAGTTCGACAGCAACGCCTGCGACAGACTCGGCCTGCGGCACGGCGTCATATGGTCCCGGCAGTGTTGTCCCGACACAGCGTTTCTTTTACCTTGCTGACGCCTATGACAGCAGCCCGGTTGTGGCAAACACCAACCAGGTCAGCACAACGTCGGTTGTGCGCTATCAAATTGTCCGCGAGGGAACAGTCTGCAACGGCAGCAAGCCGGTTGGCTGTGATCCCAACGTCACCAGCGACGCGAACTACACGCATCAGCTTCGGTGGCAGAACCCGCCGGCGGATACGCTGATTATGGCGACTAGCTACCATGTTCAGAACGCCGATAAAGTGCTGGCAATGTTTGAGAGCGGTGCCGTGAAAAAGATCACCGGCCATGACTTCGCGGCTCTGGAAGGTCCTTCCACCGCCCCGACATTTTGGCAGGTCGCCAACTACCCAGCTAACCTCAAGCCATAAGCTGTTTCCCGTGTCAAGGACATTTTCAGTGCAGATAATGGACAGCCAATCTTATAATGGAACACGGCAGCAGCGGGCGCGGCGCGGCGTCTCGCTGATTGAAGTTTTGGTCGTCCTGGTCATTCTGGTCACGGGCATTCTGACCATTATTCGCTTGTTCCCCAGCGGCTTCTTTTCGATCCAAAGCACCGGCAATGCGGCGCTGGCTGACGGCCTCGGCGCGGCGGCGATTGATTTGGGCGCACAAAGCGCGTCGGGTCTGCCCGAATCCATTCTGCCGGATGACCTGAACCCCGCCGACAATGACACGCTGGCGGCGGCGATGACGACTTCGGCGGCGTATTCCAATTATGACCCGGATAACCCGAACAACCTGGAAAACGCGCGGGTCGTCACTAATGAAACCGTGGCTGTGCCGACAGCAGTGAACGGACAGTCTGTGTATGTCGTCAAGTATGGCCCGGTGCTGATGCCTGCGGACCCGACTCAGACTGCCGCACAGTTCCCGTCGTACTTCACTGTCAACAGCCCGAACTGGTTGGTGCTGTCCGGCAATTCGGCCCCGGCAGCAATCGCGCAGGGAGGAACCCTCCCGCCGGTAGACATTCCCCAGGACACGCTGATTCCAGGGCAGGAAAAGTTTCTGGTAGACCTGGCGAACCAGAAAATCGCCGTGCCATATGCGGTGTACACACCGACTCCGAATGCTACACCGTTCACCTTGCCAAACGGTCAGAGCGTTCTCCCTGCCGTGTCATACGATCAGAAGATGGTGCTGACGGTTAGCTATTATGATACGACGGCTCAGACTTATGGAACTTTTACTCGGTATCTGGACGTGCCGGCGGCAACGCCTCGGAGCAGCAGCAATCCCTTTGCACCATTTGACGCAGCCAGCTTAACAGCCTCGCAAGCCTACTTGCCGGACGCAAATGTTTCCGGCGGAAGCGGGTACCAAGGGGGGTGGCTTAATCCGCTCAGTGACTACCAGGACTCGTCTTTAGGAACTGCTGGAACCTCTCCGACAAATGGGAAAATTCAGTGGCTCAGTGCGACTTTGTACCGGCCTTACGCGGGTGTTGTTACCAAAACCGACTTGACGCAGAATGTCGCGGCCAACAATGATCCGTATCAGTTCAAACTGACTTCCACGAACATTGCCACAACAGCGGCTAATGGTTCTACGCCTGCAACCGGGTCAAATCCCGGCGCGATCAGCTTCAACCCTAGAGCAGCGGTCGGCTCAGGGACACAGGCGCGGCAGGTCAAGATTTCGTACATTGTCTCTTCCTGGGGCATCCTGCGCGAAGACCACGACATCCCGGCGCTGACCGGGACCGGCTCCACGTTTGTTGTCCGCACGACCGTGCCGAACTTGAAGCTGGCTGGCTCGGCCAACCCGGACAACACGATCAATGCTGGGATCGCCGGAAGCAATTACAGTTTGGTGATTTTGGACTTGGATACCGGCAAGATCATTGCGCCGGGCGGGGTCGCCGACCCGACCAATCCTGACTCACCGCTGAACAACGAAGACTTGAACGGCACAAGCACCGATCCGAAGTTGATCAACATCGGCTACGCACTCGGACGATTGACTTTTGGCTCAAATGCTTTCGCGGACAACTCGCAGACAGATGGTTCGGGGACGGCTCCGGCGCACCGCATCCGTATCTTTTACACGGCGGATCTGGACTGGACTGTGGCTGTGCAAAAACCAGCGGCGTATTTTACTCAAGCTGCGACGTCACCCATGGGGACAGCGACAGGAACAACGCCGCTGGGAGCCAGTCAGTTCGCACTCAATACCGCCGGCTCGGACCCGCTGGTGTATTTTGCCCGCTGTAATGCGAACAAGACAGTTGAGATTGATGGCACCTACACGCAGGGCGGCACGACGCATGGCTTTTCCAACACCGTCGCCGTCAGCCCTGTTCTGAACAGCCTCGGTGACAGCAATGTCAGCGTTGACATTGCCAACGGCCAAGTGGTCAACCAACCAGTTCTGTCTGGAGCGACAGCCATTAACATCACCGCAGTGCGCGGCTTGTCCGCCCGGTCGGTGGTGGCATGGAAAGAGCGCAATCAATATAAAGTGCACAGCGTGGACGCTGTGCTGAACCGGACTCCGTAGGCAAACCGGTGAATGCCTGACAGGAAGGGCGAACACCCGGAAGAAGAGCGAACACAAGGTTCGCCGCTACGAGGTTCGGAATGGGGATGTAGGGCGCGAACCTTGTGTTCGCCCTCTTTTGACCGTTTAATTTGCGATGAACAATAACGACTGCCGACAACTTCAGAGAACACTGCGCCGGGCCTTCACGCTCATTGAGCTTTTGATCGTGATCGCCCTCACCGCCGTCCTGCTGACGCTTTTGATCGTCCCGCTGATCAGCGCCCTGCGCTATACCCAGCAGGCGCAGATCGTGACGGCGGCGCAGGACGCCGCCCGGATCACGCGGGAACGCATCACGCGGGAACTCAGCAGCGCAGTCTTTGTGTTCGACGGCACCAGCCACCCGTTCCAGACAGCGAACAAAATTCAGCCCGGCGACGACGCCTATACAAACTTTCTGGACTTGGAGATACCAGGCATTAATCTCGCGAATGGGAACTATAAATCTACTGTGGCCCATGCCTACAATGCCAAGCTGGATTTTGTCATGCCGAGGGCAAGCACAGGTGCGGTCGCTGATCCGACCACAGGCCAGCCGGGTCAGCCAGGATCACAAGACACCGTCAACTACACGCAGTCATCAAACGGTTCTGCGATTATCAGCAATCCGTCGCTTGTTTTTCCACTTGCCGCCGGTACAAATGCTATTCGGTACTTTATCGGCCTCAAGGATCCCAGCAAACCGTACAACAACACGCGCGAGGGAAAATCAAATGGCAGCACGGACAATACCTATGTGCTGTACCGCGCTCAATTTGTTCCTTATACCCCTGTCACCAATGCCAACGGGAATGCGACCAGCGTTACGCCCAATACGGCCTTGTTTGCAACCCGGAACAACAGCAGTGGCGTCAGCATCCCGGAACTTGACGACCCAGACTTCTTTCGGTATGTAACGACAAATGACATTAACTGGCTCAACGACTCCCATGCTGTCTACACGCCGGCAGAAGTGACCGCACACAATAGCCGTGTAGACAAATGGGTGCAGATCAGCAAGGTCGTGATCCCTGGCCCAAATGTGGACTTGATCCTGCTGCCGCACAATGCCGACAACACGCTTGCATACGACTTGGCAAATGCCGACGGTACGCTGACGCCTGACCCAGTAAAGGGGAAGTTTCCCGGCGTAGCTCACAGCGGGGCGGCGCACGACCCGGTATCGGGTACGCCAGGAACCTCGTACCCGATTGTCAATACCAGTGTGACGTTCCGGCCAGCAACCATTAGTGGGAATGCGACGCCGGGGACAACTTCAGATTATAACACGCAGGGTGCCGTCTCGGTAGACCAGTCAGGCTACACCTATACGCCGACGGTCTACACCACTGGCAGCCAGTCCTGGTCGCTCCCCTTCCATGTCAGCCTGTACCCCGGCAACTATGACGCTACTAATGCCGCATTAAGTATGTACTATGATACGGAGCAGTTCGCGGCAATCGCGGCAACTGTGACTGCCCCTTCTACCTACACTGTGTCGGCACCGAACCCGGCGCTGATGATCAACCCTGGCGACATTCTGGAGTACCTGCACCAAAGCACGGACACAGATGCGACCGGAACGCTGGTCTACAATGTGACGCAAGGGTATCCGGTGACGACTGCCAGCGGCGGGACGTACACGCTGGGCGGTACGACGTTTGTGCCTATGACGATCAACCCGGACAACGGCACCCTTTCGTTCACCGCGCCGTCCCTGCCAAACGGTCCCTATGACCACCTGACCCGTGCCTGGCAGTATGGTGTTCTGGACACTCCGGCCAACGACCCGAACTCGACAATTGACAAGCAAAATCTTGGCGGGATCGCGTCCGACGGCACCGTGGACTTAACGCTGCCGGTTCATGCGACGCCCGCGCTGACCGACTCGCCGCTGCAAGGCTACCATATGCTGACAGCTTCCGGGAAAGTGACTTCCACCGGCGTCCAGAACGCGCACATCGTTCCTGGCAGTATTCGGGTGACAGGACCGGACCAGACACCAGGGCCGAACTTCGGGCAGATGATTACTTATACGGAAGTCAACCAAAGTATTGCAGGGAGCGTCGGCGACAACCAGTTCGCCGTGGACTACCTGCACAGCACACTACAGTTCACACAAGGAACTTCAGGGCAGACCGGCCTTGCTGCCTATTTGACGCAAAACTCATCGGTTCCGATTGGAGTCATCTACGATTATCAGAGCAACTTCACTTTAACGGACCCGACAAGACCGTTCACATTCAGTGGTCAGACATGGCCTGCCAACGCGACAACAACGTCCACAACGGATAACCCGTACCTGCCGATGCAGGTCAAAGTGGACTACCAGACACGCGACCTGATTGATGTCAATATCGGCGTGCGTATCTTTGACATCACGAACAACCGGGCGCAGGTGATCCCGACAGAGACGAAGATCAAGATCGGCAACAGCAACCGGTAAGAGGCAAGCGCAGGCCGATAACGCCGAGGAGTTGAAAACTCCTCTCTAGGAGAAGCACTCTTCGAGTGGAAGAGCCGCATATCTTGTTTCTTTTGTCTGAAAGACGCCTTTCCTAGCAAGGAGTTTTCAACTCCTCGGCAGCCACGCAGCCAGCACCGATCCAAAGCACAAACAACGATGTTCATACTTCAGCCACGAAAACTCGGAACCCGGACACAGCGCGGACAATCCATTGTCATCGCCCTGCTGGTGCTGCTTTTGCTCGGCCTCGCCGGGGCGCTGTTTGTTACGGTCGTCGCCCGGAACCTGGTCAATGCCGCCCACGGTGCCCGCGTTCAGACCGCCGACAACTACGCCCGCGCCGGGCTGACTTACGCTGACGCTCAGCTCACAAGCAGCGTGGACGGCGCAGACTGGCGTCCGCCGCTCCAGTACCAGCTTGCCGTTCCGCCGACCGAGG
Organism: uncultured Armatimonadales bacterium; assembly: GCA_964252595.1. Classification (GTDB taxonomy): domain Bacteria; phylum Armatimonadota; class Armatimonadia; order Armatimonadales; family Capsulimonadaceae; genus JANXMY01. Next base: position 16,682 of record CAXUNT010000049.1, on the reverse strand, counting down.
CGCGGGAGCTGGCGCGTTACAACGCCAACTTGCCGCCGCTGGCAAATCCCCAAGATCCCGACGTGGAATACTTGCAGGCAGGCTACGCACGGTACAACACCGGCGCGGGGCGCTTTCTGGTGCGCGTGACGTATACGCCAGTTGTTCTTAAAGACAAGCAAGGTCAGCTCTATGATCCTCTGATTGGTCTTGACGCTAACGGTGTTGCAATTGCGCCTGTGGCGGTGCCGCCGGGCAAGTATTTGAAGGTTGAGTCCATCGGGCGCGAAGGCGTGATTGACCCGAGTGACCCGACGACTTTCGGCAACAACCGCAGCTCAGACCGGACGCAGGCATACCAGGTGGCGTATGTTCCCATCGGTATTACCGACTATGCGCGGTTTGAGACCAACCCGGACAAGCGCTCGGACATCGCGAACCTCGGCGTTGCTTCCCAGTTTTACGCCCAGAACACCGACGGCGGCATTGCGACCCCCGGCGTCTCGGACTTCAACGCGGCCGGCAGCTCCAATGGAACTACGACAACGCCGCCGACCATTCAAGAGTATCCGGTGCTGACAACCTACGGCGCGTCGGATGCGTATTTGCAGACAGCGAAAGGCATTGTGCCGAACCCGTACCTCGGTGGCCCGTTGCCATCCACCGCTCAGGGCGACACTGTTCTGCCCGGTGGCGGCTCGGTCCACTCGAATATGCCGGTGCGCTTTTTTGGAACGAATGTCATTTACCTGAACGCGGGGACGAACTCGCCGCTGTTCCAGGACACGGCGGAAATCGGCGGCGATCTGCTGCTGGACAGCTACGATCCGAAGGCGAAATTAGACAACACGACGCTGGACACTTCCGGCACCAACCCAGTGGGACAGCAGGCGGCGCTTATCTTGAACCCGACTGCGCTCAGTGACCTTGTTGGGAAAACAAGCCCGGACAAAGCGACTTATATTACGCCGAGCAATGACAATCAGAGCGCAGGGGATGTCAACCCGGCGTTCAGCACGCAGGGGGGGCTGGTTCGGGACGGCTCCATGCAGAACGACGCTGCTGGCCTGCCGCGCTCCATCACGCGGCTGGAGCCGCCGCTTCTGGACACCCAGGATGCCGCGTCGCAGATGCCGCGCTACCGGGCCATCGCGATGAACTCCGCGCCGCGCCCGAACTTGATGCTGAACGGATCCGCCTATACGCCGCCCGCAGGGGTGAATCCCAGCTTGTACGGCTATGGTAAGGCGATTTATGTCAACAACCCGAACGATGTCCAGCCCGACAGCGCGAGCATCGGCGGCGGCTCGACCCTGACCGATGAGTGGCTGCACCGGACGACGGCCAGCGCGACGGCGACAAACAAAGGTGGCTGGAACGGCCTGTTCTACAACCCGCCCGGCGTCTCTATCGTACTAGGTCAGGAGCTTGCCCCGCCTGCGAACTCCACGAGTGCTGGAACCTATGGCATTCGCCTGACCCGCACGGTCGGCGACTCGTTTGTCGGTCCCGACGGCGCGACCCCGGCTGGGCCGGAAATGGATGTCAAGTATAGTGACTTAGATACCGACGCGAATGGGGTTAATCTGGACTCCACCGACCCGACCGGAGCGAAATCCGACAAAGACATCGTCATTTATGCCGAAGGCAATGTTCGGGTGCGGGGCATTCTCAGCCCAAATGAAGGCACGTCAAGCACTGCTGTCCATATTCCGCGCCATATCACGATTGTCACCGGCGGCACAGCCTATATTGAGGGCAACCTGCTGAAAGGCGACCCGGACTCCAGCATCAGCGTATTGGCCCATGACTACGTTTGCGTCAACACGACGCAGTTTTTGGCGGGATCAAATGTCGAAGACCGCACGGACGGCCGGCAGAACCCGGACCTGCCGCAAAGCGGCGACTTTCTGGACTTAGACGACGCCCATTCGCTCTTGCAGACGTTCAGCTTCGGCCTGACTGGGGCTGCGACGCCTTCCACGAAATATGGTGCGAACAACCTGGCGCTGTATGTCGCCGCCGGGCCAGCGTCCGCCGGTCAAACGACTGCTGACATTGACATCTTCGACTCGACAGGAGCCAGCGTGTTCACCGTGCCGCAGCCGCCTCCGCCGTTCGTGCTGCCGTTCACGACACAACTGCATACGACGATTGATTTGTCCGGCGTGGTGAACGCGCAGCTCCGCGCAAACCCACTGTTCAACGCGGTGGGTACGGACACGTTCCAGTTGTCGGTTTCTAAAGACCCCGGCAGCTACAGTGCCGGCCCTAGCGGAGTCATCTCGCAGTCCGCACAGGACGTGGCATTGGAGCGCGTCGCCGTTCTGCCGATGGACATTCGGATTGAAGCGGTCTTGTACGCCCAGACCCGCTCGTTCTTTGTCATTCCCGGCGAGTGGTTCAACACCAACGCCGCCGACAACATTGCCGAGTATCTCTCGACCGGGACGCGGCCTGATCTCGCCACGACCGGCCTGTCCGCCGCCGACATGGTCAGCCTGAGCCGGTTTCCGATGTACGGCCAGCCGGTAGACCTGAAAATCACGATCAGCGGCAGCGTTTCCGAAGCGCATCCCGCCGACATCGCCGCGCAGACGGCCTGGATGCAGAAATGGGGCTGGATTCCCCAGTACCACGGCAGCCTGGTTGTCGGCAGTTCCGGCACCGGCAGCTCCACTCAGACGCCGGAGAAAGCTGGACATCCTGTTGTCGGGCAGCCTGCCCCGAACCAGCCTTCAGTCGGCTTGCAGATTGTGTATGACCCGCAGGCCGGCTACCCGTATGACCCGATGCCGGCGATGGCTGGGGCGACGCCCTACTACCTGCGGAGCGACAAGTACGGGCGCCCGCTGCCGTTCACGCCCAACCTGCCGGTCTCGATGGGCCTGCTGTATTCCGGTCAAAGCGGCGAAGCGCCGCTGCTTCAGTAAATGCTGGCTTGACCATGCCATGAATGGCACGGCTATTGGGCGCAGACGCCGCGAAGTACCGCTTCTGCATTGGCAGACCCGGAGGGCGCGGCACTCAAACAGTCCGAACCCCGCGAAGCGGGTGTTTTGTGGCCGAAGGCCAAATAGCCGTTTCATTTATGGCATGGTTCTGAACGCATCGTCTTCCTATTGCCGAGAGCGCACGAAAACCGATGACACGAACACATTTGCGAAACTTACCAAAACGAACCTCCGCACCGAAGCGGCTTCTGGGATCGGCTCTGGCCGCCGCTGCACTCGGCGCTGGCTTCCTGAGCCTGACCGCTCCGGCCGCCCGCGCGGGCGGCGCGGTCTACCAGCAGCACGTCATCAACGCCGGGGTGCTGGTCAACGACTCCAACACGCAAGGCTCCGGCCCCGCCGCAGATCCTACGCCGTATCCCTTTTATGTGCTGAACAACCGGACGGATGTCCGTCCACCGGACCTGACTTTGGTGAACCCGCTGGCTCCGACCTCCATCACGGCTGCAATCCTGAACCGCTGGACGCCGACATCCGGGACGGCCCCCTACACGCTCGGCCAGACGGTTACGCCGGACATGGCCCCGTACTGGGAAGTGCCGCTGAACTCCGTCTCCGACAATGAGCTGTCTCAGTTCAATGTTCTGTATCTGGAAGCGAGCGGTTCCGGCGGCACCGTGACGTTCGGCCCCGCGATTGATGAAAAGCTGCGGCGCTTTGTAGACAACGGCGGTCAGCTCATTTTGGAGTACGCCGGCGTGTCTACCCCCGCGAGAGGTCTTTGGACCGGCACCGGCGCGGCGACCGTGGCCGCTCCGACGGCCGTGACTTTTCCTGCCGTTTCCACGGCGGTCATCGCGCCCCCGGCCGTCACGCAGCCGTACTTTCTGTCGGGCTCCGATTTGGTGAGCCTGTTCAACACGATTCCCGTGGGGCAGGTGAGCAACCCGCCGCTTGCGCTGGCGGCAAATACGGCTGACCTGCTGCACGGCTCCGAGTTCACCACGGTGTTCAGCCCGGCTTTGGTAGAGGACAGTGGACCTGCGAATAACTTGGCTCCTCTTGGCCCGGCCGTGTCTACTGCCCAGGTCGGCGCGGGACAGGTGGTTGCCAGCGCCCTTCGCATCGGGCCGTCGGTTGGTGTCACCGATCCCACCGGAACTCGGCTTGTCTCCAATGGCCCCTATTATATGGAGGCCGTGAACACGTCGACCCGCCTGCGCCTTCCTGTCGCAAGCGACTTTTACAATGCGCCGGCAGCGGACTTGAAGCTGCTGACAAACATCGTCGAGCTGTCGGAGACGCATCCGAACGAGAACAAAACCAGCCACGGGAATGCGTCCGGCGCTGGCCTGGCGTCGTTCTCGGCCACCTGGCAGTACCCGATTACAACAACCGTGGCCGCGCCAACCGCGCCCGCTGCCGCTGTCTGGGGCAATTTCGTGTTTGTAACGGCGGATGATACTCCGCTTACTGGCGGGTCTCCTGGTACGCTTCATGCCTTTGATGCGTTCCCGTCGGAAAACCTGACGAACGCCCTTGTCAGCGGCAGCACAAGCGACGACGGCTTAGTGGATTTCAGCCTCGGCAAGTCCTACGACGAAATCTGGCAGGCGAGTGTCGGCGTCGGCGCGTCGGCCCCGACTGTTGCCTCGTTCAAAGGCACAACCTATGTTTTCATCGAAGCCGCAAACGGCTCAGTCGCAGCGTTCAATGCCGTGACCGGCGCGGCAGGGCCGACACTAACCGCGCCGACACCCGCATCGCCCGCGTACCCCACCGGCACGAATGCGCCCTCGCCTACGGTGTACGAAGGGCGGATCTATGCCGGGCAGTCTGACGGAAAGCTGAACGTTTACGACTTGAACGAGGGAACAAGCGCCGCCGTGACGCTGGCACCGCCGTCCGGTAATAGCGCCGTCGCTGAGCCTGTGGTCGGATCGCCAAACGTCGGGATGATTACGGATGGGGACACGAATGTTCTGGTCGCCGCCGTCTCGACTCCGTACAACGTCTACTCGGTCCTGGCGGGAGGGCGGAACGAGCCGCTGAGGCAGTACCTGGTCAACAATGCCATCACCGGCTACAGCATTGACCGCCTGGGCCGCTACGACATCAACAACATCTTCGCCGATGTCGCCGCAATCACGCCGCCGCTGCTGCCTTACGACAACGGGGGCAACATCGTGCAGAATGTCGCGGCGAACCCCAACCCTGCGCCGAACCCGCAGGACCCGCTGTTTTCGATCACGACGAACTTCAGCTACTACACCGATTGGAACATGGACTTCGCCGCGGCCGCCGGAAGCGGAACCAGTCCCAACCCGGTCAACTTAAACTATGTCAGCGCGACGCCTTATGCCGTGCTGAACAGCAGCGGGCCGATCCCGGCGACGATGTCTCCCCCGGTGACCGACCGGCACGGCGATTACTATTTCACCGAAACGGCAACGGCGACCGGTGGCGTAACGGCGGGAACCGGCAGCACTGTCAACAGCTATTTGACAGGCGTGACCCCCGCGCCGCTGCATAACAACGTCCATCTCAAGTTCCGGTTCCTGATCCCGCAGGTGACGAACCCCTCGTTTAAGGATGCGGAAAACATTGATTATGGGCCGATTGCCGGGTACCAATTCGTTGGGCCGCCGGTAGTAGACGATCAGGACAATGTGTATGCCCTGGCGACAAGCGGTACGGGGACAAGCCGCCTGGCGACGATATTGTGCTTCCGGGCCAATCAGCAGGTCACGGCGACTTATTACCCGAACGTGACGCCAACAATTGACTTGACTCAGGCAACGATCACGCAGGCCGACGAAGGCGGCACTGGCGAGATGAACAGCATCCTGCGCGGGCCGGACACGAACGTCGGCTTGACGAATGCGACCTACGGTCAATTTACCAGCTCGCTGGCGACGCTGAATTTCTATAACTTCGGCAAGCGCGGGCGCAGCCCACAGGAAATCGCCGGAGATGTGACCGAGCCGCAGCCGTTGACGGCCACCGATACTACGGGCGCCGGGACCACAGCCACGCTCGGTTTTAGGACCAATCTGGCCTGGTTCGTGACGCCGTTCAAAGTCAATGGGACTATCGCGGGACTGAGCCAGGTCGGCGGCAGCCTGTTCTTGTCCGACGGCAGCACGCTGTACCGCATCCCCACCAATCCGTCGGTCGGGACCGGCAAGCAAGTGACTGCACTGCCGTTCGAGACGCCTATCGGCCTCGGCTCTTCGGCCAGCGCCGGCGCGGCGGGGCTGGGAACGCTGGGTGCGCCGCCGAGCATCGGCGGAAGTGTCATGGTGCTGAACGGGACGACCGGCATTGAAGCCCTGACCCGGCAGGTAACGGTCATCGCCGACAGCAGCCGCATCCTTGGCGTCGACGGCGACGGCGCGGCGGTGTGGAGCGTGGATGCGACTTCCCGGACCGATCCAGGGACTGCGTTTGCGACCAAAGTGGCATTCAGCCACCCGACTGCCCTGTCTCAGTTCGCCGTGAACGATTATCTGGCTGCCGACACCGGCAGCAATCGCTGCGTGCGCTTCGACAGCGCGGGCAATGTCCGCTGGGAGCTGACCCGCTTTTCCGACCCGAACGGTCTGATGGCCTCTGGCCAGCCGCTGACGTTAAGCCAGCCTTCCAGCGTCGTCGTGCGAACCCTGCCGGATACGGGCACGCTTGCCGGCACGCAAACTTTGGAAAATCCCGGCGGGAGCTACGTTTTCTATCTTGTCGCCGACAGCGGCAACAACCGTATTGTGGAAGTCGAAGACCGCGTCAATGCAAACGGCGCGATCTTCATTAATGCCGCCGGCCTGAGCATTAACCATGTGCTGACCTGGGTGACGCACACCGGCGACCGGGATGGGCGCTCCTATCGCTACGGCAGCGCCGACTATTATACCGGGTCCATCCTGGTGAACAATGTTCCCACACCAACGTTGTTTGTGGCTGCCACGGTTGTCAATACACGCCTGGCGCGGCTGACGGCGACCGGCTTGGGACCGGCCAGCGGCGACGCGCCTGGCGGCAGTCTGGTCATCTTCCAGCACCCGCTCAATCCGGCAGCGTTCAATACGGTCCCGACGCCGCCGAGCGACTTGGTTTATACTACCGGCGGCTTTTATGCTATACCTACCGCCGGCTCAAACCCCGTGCCGCTGGCGATTCGCAACCCGCGCTTCCTGAAGCTGTACACGCCGCCGATTACGGCGTCGGCGACGGCCCCGAACCCGAATGTCGCGCCGTTCGACTTCTTGTATGCCGACGACAATGGAGCATTCGACCTGACCTTCAACACAAGCGGCTCCGGCCCGCAGGGATTTATTGCCGGAGCGGACCATTTGCAGTTCACAGCGGCGAACTACCAGACTATGAATGTTCCCACGTCAGGCATCACGACTGCCACCTACATGCGGAACGGACTGCCGTTCATTCCGACCTGCGTGCAGGCGCTGTCCACCGATGCCCAAACCCAAACGGGCGCGGGTGGGACGGGAGGCAGCACGCTCACGACGCGGCGGTATTTGATCACGCAAAGCTACAGCCAGGGCGAGCTGGGCGGGCCGCCGGCGGCTGCCCCGAAACTCGGCGGCGAAGTGTTTGAAGTGGACGTGTCCGCGACCGGCTCGGCGGCGTCCGGCAGTTCGCCGGCAACCGTCACCGGCGCACAACCCACACCGGTCGGCGGATTTGCCGGCAACCAGACTCTCAGCCATCCCGATTTGACCGGGCCGCTGATCCAGCCGACTTACGCTGTCCGGCTGCCGTAGTCACCCCGGATTGAAATCCGGGTCTTTTGAAGTGCGAATGTCTGCCTCCGCAGACAGGAAGAACCCGCTCTGCGGGCTGATAGACGCACCACCATGCACAACCCTATGCGAACTATGAACTACCTCGCTCACTATAACACTTTGATCCGCCCGGCCCGGCGCACCGCAGCGCTGCTGTGCGCCGCCGCGCTCGGCCTCGGCCTCGCCGCCACGCGGACCTCCGCGCAGGTCACCGGGCCGCTGACGACTTCGCCGGGAACTCCAACGCCGTTTCAGGCCCCCGTCTTTCACAGCGGCGGCGGTCCTGGTGCGACGTTCCCGATCGACACGGCTTCCGCGCCGTATTTGGACCCGTTAATTGATCCGTTGCAGGGCCAGCTTCAGGGAACGCCGACGGAGATTTACAACGGGAACTTGACCCAAATCCCCAGCTACCTGCTGGGGAACTATGACCCGACACGCCCGCCGACGGGCCTGATTTCCGACGGCGCGGGCGGCTTGATCAACGTCTACTACCCGAACCACTTTGCTGACGGCAGTGACTATTCATGGGCCGCCCCTTTCGCCTACACGCTGGCCACAAACAGCATAGTCACCGTAGATGATACGCAGGCGGTCGCGCCCAATGCTTTCACGTCCACCGGCTTTGCCGCAGTGACGGACCCGGTTGCGTTCCCGGCGGCAGGCACGGCGACAAACGGCGAATACCTGCGGCTGGCGTCCGGCGTCCCCGGCTCGGCGATCTGGACCTTGTACCAGGCGACGGCGGGGAATTACTCGCTGTATTTCCATGTGCCGAGCGATCTGCCCGACGCGAACGGCAACCCGGAGCTGCGCGATACCCAAGTCGTTTATTCCATCGCCGTGCGGGATGCGAACGGCAACGTGACGCTGACGACCAACGCGACTGCCAATCAGGTGGAAGCCAACGACAGTCAGTTTTTGGCCGGGCCGTTCCAAATCGCGTCCGGCGGCACCGTGACCGTGACTTTGCTTCGCTCCAACACGCTGAACAACAACGCAGACTTTTTAGTGGCCGACTCGATGACCTTGCAGCCGACCGTGGGCGATGTCCAGAGTGCGCCGACCGCCATTACACGGGACCGCTTCCTGAACGAGTTTTTGTCCACGACGCATCCGCTGCAATATTGGGGCATCTTTGTCCCGCCGGGTTCCGCTGTCGTCACCAACACCACCGCACCGACCGGAACAACCACGACGGCCCAGTTGAATGCCGTCGCCGACCCGGACACGGATGCGGCGGTCGTGGATCCTACCGGAGCGACGGCGATCAACCAGGGCAACCTCCTGCTCCATACCGGAAACCCGGCCACGGCTGTCAACCCGGCCAACGCGACGAACCCCACGGACCCGGTCCGGCTCATCCGCCAGCTTGTCTACTTCGGCCGGTCCGATCCGAGCGCCAGCGTCTCCAGCAGTGTGGATGACAGTGCCGGTGCGCCGGGCTTCACCGGGAACGGCCTTCCAGTGACCAACACGACGGCCAGCGGCGGCAAATACAAAGAGTCGGGGGCCTCGGTAGGCGTCGTTGCCTTCGGGGTAACCAACGCCACCGCGACTTGGACGGTTCCGGTTCCATCGGCTGGGGCTGGCACCGGGTTCTTTGTTTACGCGCATATCCCGGCAAATCTGAACGGCGAGCTACGCACGACTCGCGCCTATTACACTGTCTCGCTGAACGGCACTCAGCTAACCAACGGCCCCGTCGCGATCAGCCAGGTAACTCAGGGAACCGATGCCCTCGTCGCCTTGCCGACCGGCGCTTTGCAGGCACCGGCGGGATCAAGCCTCACGGTCAGCTTGTACGCGCAGAACAACTCGGCCACGACTGCCCCCGCCACCGGCACGGTGGTTGTCGCCGATTCGGTCACGGTCTCCACGGGAACCGGGCAGGGCGCGATCTACTGCGTGGACGGCTTCAACGGCAGCGTCGTGTGGCGCTTTGAGACGCCCGGCTCGGCCAACGGCTCGTCCGCGCCGGTCTTCGCCTCGCCTGCCGTCGCCCGGATCAATGTCATGGTCACGCCGCCCGTCCTCACAGGCAACGTCGTCACGACCCCGGCGGTTTACGCAAACCGCCTGGTGGTGATTGTCGGCGACAACAACGGCCTCGTTTACTGTTTGGACGCCATCGGCAACGGCGACGGCACGAGCAATGTCAACTCGCTGGCGAAAGACGCAAACGGCAACCCGATCCCCGGTCAGCCCGTGACCATCCCGCAGCCGCCGTATGCTCCCGGCGGTTATGGGGCTGTCGCAACGCCGCTTGCCCCAGGACCGGCGGCGACGGCGGCGGCAACAGCCCATGTCGGCACGACCGGCGTTTACTGGATTTACCGGCCTGACGCTACGCAGCCGAAGTATGTGACCGGGGCGAATACCGGCCAAGTGAAAGCGATAGACCCAACCACCGACCTGCCGGTTCCCGCCGCATTCGATACGGCATCGCCGAACATCTTTGTAGACCCGACGATCAACACGGGATTCACAGGATCGCCGCCCGTCGCGACGGCGACTCCTCCGACGAAGTCCAACTCCATCGTCTACATTGGTAACACCAACGGCGTCCTGTATGCGCTGGACGGCGGCGGCGCACCGATTGACGGCACTTCGCAGGCGACGTTTAACGCATCGGGCGAGACTCTCAACGTCAGCCAGAACTTGCAGGGCGCGTTCCCGCAGGTGTCCATTCCGACCGCCCAGCCGCGCTGGTGGTTCAGCCTGCGCGGGGTGGACCCGAACGGCGCGGAAAACACGTCGGCCGCCGATATTGAATCCGCTCCGGCGATCCATGTCACCGCGACCGGGACCGGAGCCGCCACGACGTATGTGCCGACGGTTTATATCGGTTCAGCCCATGAACAGGGAGTAACTTCCAATGTCGGGCGAGTCTACGCTCTGAACGGCCTGTACGGGCCGTCCGGCAACGGCGGACGCCTTAACCCGGTCAACAATGTCCCAACAGCGGGGAACTACGGCGGGCCGGGGGCGTTCAACTATAACGTCGGCCAGGTCCCGCAGATCAGCAAGACCGACGCCGCCGACTGGTCGTTCCCGGACGGCAACCTCACGACTTCCGGCCCGCTGGCCGGCTATGTGCATCAAAGCTCCAACGGCTCCGCCCGGCCTGCGCTCGGCAACATCACCGGCTCGCCGGTCGTGTTCACGAACATCTATGACACGGCGGCAGTGCAGACACGTATTTACTTTGCCGCAAACTCTGGCAAGGAGTATCCGGCGGTGGACCGGCCGGACGACACGCAGACAGGCCGCATCTGGGCAGTCAACTTGGACGGCTCCCTCGGTCATACTGCAAACGGCGGCAATGTTTGGGCTTACCCGCTGGCAAACGACCCGAACAACGCGGTACTTGACGCGACCGCCGAGCCGGTCCCGCCCATCGGGTCGTTCCTGCGCGGGACGCCCGCCATCGGCTTTGTCCAGTTCCCGAACGTCACCACCAATGGCGACGGCTCGGTTTATAACCCGGTGGATGCCGTGCGTACCGGCGGGGTCAACGGGACCGCTGTGCCGATGCTGTACATCGGCACGCGCGGCGTCAACGACACGGCGCTGTACGCCGTGAACATTGACGGCAACGAGACGGCGACCACTGACCAGCGCACCATCTTCCGTTTGGTCTCGCCCGACGGCTCGGTTTACCAGTCGTCCCCGGCGCTGGTCACAAACGCGACGATCAACAACACGGGAACCGGTGGAACCAACAACGGCAACGGCGGCGCGGTCTATGCGGTCGCCGGCAACACGATGTACGATTACAGCGCGACGCCGATCTCGAACCCGTTTGCCGGGCAGGCGTACCCGCTGATCCGTTTGGACCGCGAGTTCGTCGGCATCGGCCCGATCTCGTCGCCGACCCTCGCCGGCGCGAATGTCAGCGACCTCACCAGCGCCGCGGCGTTCCTCGGCAGTGGGGCGGCGACGCCGGGAACGACCAACACAAGCGGTTTCTCGTCCCTGGACACGGACTGGATTTATGTCGGCGACAGCTCCAGCGGCTTTTGCCGGGGCATCACGCCGTATGACTTGTCCTACGGCGGCATCCCGATTGAGCTGAACCAGATCGTTCCTTACGACCCGACCCCCGCGCAGCTAGCGCCGCTGGACACATTCATCCAGACGTACCTGGTAGACCTTCAAACCAGCACGTCCAGCGCCGACGCCAAGCTCGTCGGCCTCAACGCGCCGCTGCCGGTCTACGAATGGGGCCAGAACGCTTATCTGCGGTTCACCAACGCCGTGCCGCCGAACCCGAACAAAGACCCGAAGCTGTTTGTCTACGATACACTTCAATACACTGCCGCTGCGTTGAGCGGCGCTTCAACCTCCGCCCCGGTGCCGTTCTATACGGCCAACGGGACGACGGCTGAGACCATCACGTTCAACTTGTCCGATACCGACGCCACGGCAGGAAGCGTTCTCCAGCAAACGGGCAGCCAGCAGGTAGAGCCGCGCCTGATCACGACCCCGCCCGACGGCTTTGTGCTGGATGCCGCCGCCACGACTGCCTACCCGTCGTTCTTCACCAAGAACGTCACCAACCTGGCGACGACCGCCGGTAATCACTACCTCGGCACCTACACTTATGCGGTCGGCGACTCCAGCCCGCTCGGCAGCACGCCCGGCGCCCGGCGGCGTGTCCTGAACGTGCAGCAGACCGTGGATGAGTACAACTACATCGGCGGCGACATGACGCAGCTTTCCAGCTACCAGTTCGTCAAACAAGTCATCAGCGGCACCGGCGGCGCGGTAGGCGAGAACTTGATCACGCAAATTGATCCGACCACGCACCTGCCGACGTTCAACGCCAATTCCCGCGTCGCTGCCGTGGACCAGCCGACGTTCGGCGTGCTGAACCCGCTCGGCGTGCGCGGCGGCGGCGTCAACCTGCTGACGCCCGGCACTACGGCGGCAGTCCCGATCGGCGACGGCACCGGCGCCCAGGGCGATGCGCTTGGCCCCTTCCGCTCGGTCCAGTCTCCGCCGACTCTGTCCACGACCGGCGGCACGACGACAACCATCGCCGGCGACAACTTTGCGCTGCAAGCCCTCGCCAACGGCAACAATGTTCCGACCGTCGCCCCTCCGTCGTCGTCCGGCGTCACCGGAAACCCGACCGTGCTGGCGAACGGCGCGAACGACCCGACCGGCGTTTCCACGCCGACAACTCCTGCGGTCGTCGTCACCGCAACCGGCCTGATCCCGGATAACTCGGTCAATGACAACGAAGAGATTTCGGCGCTTCCCACCGGCCAGTATTCCGGCACCGGGACAAACGGCCTGCAAAGCACCGGCTTCGGCGGCTACAGCTTGAACGTCTTCGACCGCAGCGACTTGTTCACTCTCGGCCAGTCCCTGCGGCTCAAAATGACCATTCCGTCCAACGTCTTGTTCGCGCCGCCGTCGGGCCGCGACGGCCTGTACTGGAACTCGAACGCCCCGAACACCGGCTACGGCAGCTCCGGCCACGACTCGGTCGTCAACTTCCTGCCGTGGGAGACTCCGCCGACGCCCTATGTGGTCGGCAGCCCGAACCCCAGCCAGGACTACCCGGACATTTCTTCCGGCAACATCATCCAGAACGCGCAGTCCGTTCGCGGCAGCAGCGGCGGCGACCTGTCCTCCAACAGCGTCAGCCTGCCGCAAGCGACCGGAACCGCCAGCACGCCTGCCAGCCGCGTCATGTATGCTGACCCGGTACAGATCAAAATCACCGTGCCGCATTACCAGCCTGCCAACCAGCAGCTCTATCAGCAGCCCGGCAGCGTCAAGTACACCAGCCTCGGCGAAATCCAGCCGGTAGATACCACGACCGGGAATAGCCAGATCACTGCTGGGGACCAGGCGTTCCCGATGGGCTACGTCACCACCAAGCGTCTGTATGTGCCGACGGCGACCGGCAATTACAGCCAGCAGCGGCCTTACCGCGATGTCCGCATCTACACCGGCGTCCCTGTGGACATGAAGACCAGCATCGTCAACCCGACCACCGACATCGGCCAAGTCCCGGCGGCGTTCGGCGTTCAAACCGAACAGTATACGCCGCTCGGCTTCTTCACCCCGTACTCTCAGGGAACGGCTGCCCCGAACTTGAACCCGTTCCTGAACTACTTCAAGCCGGTGGAAGCGCATAACGACGGCAACGTGAATCTGCTCAACGTTCACTTCGACCAGAAGTACGCGAGCTTCAACAACGGCAGCAGTCAAACGCTGCTGCTGAATTCGGACGCCGTTGATCCGCTGTCTGCGCTGCTGGGGTATGATATCACCCCCGCCGGCAGCGCGAACGGCGTCACCGGCCCACGCACTGCCCCGGAACAGCCGTTTTTGATCCGTACTCCGCTGGATACAGACCTTGTCGGCGGCGCATCAGGCACTTTGGGGCGCAACCCGCTGATTGTCAACAACTTCAACACGCTGTATCCCGGTGCGACGTTCCATAAGCCGCTGGTCGGCAGCGATCAGCCCTCGACGCTGACCGTGCCGGATGCGCCGGAAGATTACACGGCAAATGCCTCGCTCGACAGCGCCCCGATGCCGCTGGTGCCTTCCGTCGTCAGCCCGACCAACGGTCTGCCGTACAAGTCCTTGCCGTTTGTGAGCCTGGCAATCCCGTTTGGAACGCCGGTTGGGACCTACTCGACGCCCGCACAGCAGTCGCCTTTGTCTCTGCATTTATTTGAGGGGCTTGATCCGAATACGGCGACTGCGTATAACACGAAAAGCGCGACCGGCTTCCTCTACCCGCCGCAGTATAACGGCAGCATCGGCGGCATCAAGGCACCGAATACGTCCACCCAGGGGCTGACCGACATCTACACCGCCGGGCAGCCGCTGAGTACGACCGGAACCCAGCTTACCGCCACCGTCATCGAGCAGCGTCTCACCGACGGCTCGACCTATGGCGCTGTCCCGATGATCGATGCCGGACCTGCCGGCTCGACCACGCCGGCCGGCGGCGGCACAGCGGTTCCGGCTTCCACGCCAGACTTTGCCCCCGCTGCCTTCCGCGACTTTTTCAGCGGCAATCTCTCAGTCTATTGGACTTCCGCACGCGGCGGCGGCTTCAGCCTCTACGGCGCTAACCTGCCGTTCGTCAAAGACCCGGCGACAAACGACCCGAAGTTCGGCCACTTCATGCCGACTACTCCGTCTTCGCAATGGTGGCAGCCGATTCCGTCTTTAACCTCCGCGCTCGCGCCGGGAACAAACAGCGGCCTGAGTATTGCCGCCGCGCCGTTCATTGCGCCAGCGGCATTTGATGTCGCCGTGACCAATGCGCCTTACAGCAACACGCTCTACAGCTACGACGTCAACCCCACGACAGGCACGCTGTCCAATCGTGAGGCAGTAACTCCGTTGTCGGATGCCGGCCAAGTCAAATACGGCGTGACGGGCTTATTCGGGCCGGGCTACAACCGGTCAGCGTTCTGGACCGCGAACACGCACGGGCGGACAGCGCTGTATTACAACTCGCGGCAGCCCAATGGGACGTGGGGGACACCGGCTCTGCTGCCGGTTCCTGCGGGCCTTACGGCAGTGTCCGATGCCAGCCCGCTGGTGCTGACGGCTCCGGTGACTGTCACGAGCGGCACGACGACCTCGACGAACTACACGCAGACGATTGAAGTCACCTACAGCGGCACCGGGCCGGACGGCAACGCGGACCTGTATGTCTCGCGTTTCCTGCCGGACGCCAAGACGCCTACCCAGCTCGATCTCGTGCCGTTCCCCGCCGTGACCGAAGACCTGCGGCTTCAGGGCAATACCGGCTGGTATCAGGGCCGCGACACGGCCTGGTCCCGCTCCGGGGCGCTGAACGTCACGGTTCCCGTCACAAGCTCCTCCGGCACTGTCCTGAAACCGCTGCTGTACGATAGCACTGGCAAGCCGCTGTTCACGCGGGCCATCTACGACAAAGCCAGCGGCTTCCTGGTGCTGACCGGCGTTCAAGTGCCGTATGCTACTGCACCCGCGAATGGAACACCAACCTACACGACCAATACGATCTATGTGGACGCCGCGACAGGTCGTATCCGGTTCTCGCCGGATCTGCTGCCGGCACAAAAGAGCTACGCCTACATTCGGGCGACGTTCAGCCCGCTCGCCCGGCGGCTGACTACCGACAGCCGCGCGGACATCGCGCCGGTCACGTTCATGGACAACGCGCCGAAGCCGAATGACGCCGCAAGCATCACAGGCTCGACGTTTACGGCCAATGTGGAGGCGAACCGCCGGTGGACGATCTGGCGCAAATCCGGCGTCGCTGGTGTCGGCAGCACGGCGACGCTCTACTTCAAGACCCAGCGCTTGACGCTGTTCCTGCCGACCGCCGTAGACCCGACCAAAACGGTCACTGTGACAGCCACCAGCAGCGGCAATACCATCCCTGGTTTCGATCTGGACTCTCTGCGGGGACGTATTTACTTCCCCAGCAACGCCAACGTCGAAGGCCAACTCGTCACCGTCTCGTACACGGACTTGAACGGGAACAATCACACCGGGACGTCCGGCGCGACACCTGCCGTCACCGACTTCGTGCAGTGGCAGGACGAAGCCCCGGCGAACACGCTGGCGACCGGCAGCGAGGTACTGCCGACTGATACCGCGTCAGGATTGGACACCGTGGTTGACACCCTCGTGCCGATCCAGACGGCGACCAACGAAAACAACGTCATGGCGTTCCTGGACCCCTACGCCGGAACGACTGCCGCGAACGGCAGCCTCAACCCGCACAAGGTCTGGCTGTTCTGGAACAGCACGCGCAACGGCACAGCGGACATCTATTCGGAAACGATTGATCCCCGGTTCGCGCCGTCTCCGACGATCCCGTAGGCATTCAGCCTCCACACATAAAAGCCGCCTGCCTTCTTTCAGAGGGCAGGCGGCTTTTTTATGGCCGGAAGGGTAGCCCCCCGCCCCAATTCTGGGG
>CAXUNT010000048.1:0-34133 GCA_964252595.1 uncultured Armatimonadales bacterium | reverse complement strand
GGCCTGGCCTACGACCTCGGCTCGGTTTACGATCCCCACCTCGCCGCCGCCGCGCTGGCTGGCTACGTCTTCGGCGCTCCGACCAAGACCGACCCCACGACCAAAAAAGATGTTCCAACCGTCGGGCTGATCAAAAACGGCATCTTGGCCCAGATCAAGCATCTGCAAACGACGCCCCCTACCCCAGCGGAATTGTCCCGTGCCCAGCACTATTTGATCGGCGCTTACGCTCTGCGCCATGAGCGCCTGGAAGACCGCGCTTCTTTGCTCGGCGCAGCAGAACTGTCCGCCCCCGACGGCTACAAGATCGACACCGACTACGCCCGCCACATCAACGCCGTTACCGCAGCCGATGTCCAGCGCGTCGCCAACACCTACTTCGTTCACCCCGTTACGTCCACGGTGGAGCCGGACACAGACAGTGGCGTTCCGGTGGCAGGGGAATAAGTGGAGATTCGAAAAGCCGAAGCTCAGGATAGCGCTGCCGTATTTTCACTGGCCCAAGCGTTCGCCACATCGTTTGCGGTCGAGCAACCGGCGTTTGAGCAGGCATTTACTGACTTGCTGACACATCCTGAAGCGTACCTGGTCATCGCAGAAGAAGACGGAAACGTCGCAGGCTATTTGCTCGGCTTCGAGCATTTGACATTTTTTGCGAATGGTCGCGTGGCCTGGGTTGAGGAAATCATGGTTGGGGAAGTACATCGCCGCTTGGGAATAGGCCGAAAGCTAATAGAAGCGTTTGAAGCTTGGGCGCAGGAGCAGGGTGCCAAGATGATTGCGCTGGCAACCCGCCGGGCGTCGGAGTTCTACAATGTACTCGGCTACGAGGAGTCGGCGTTATATTTTCGCAAGACTATAAGCCCTGCTATAAACACTCCGCCGTGAATACCCCGCCGTAAACGGCAGGTCTGGGGGCGAAACGCCAACCGCCCTGCGGGCGGAAAAGTAAGATTGCATCAGTCAGCAGCATTTCCGGTCGCAAACCGGTTGGCGTCCTCGCCCACAGACCTGCCGTTCACGGCGGGACTAATTCAGCCTTCGCTCGAATTCCGCAGGCGACGCGGCGTCGAAGAATGACTCGACGGCATCTTTGACCGCCGTTTTGGCCTGCTCAGCCGTCGCGCCCTAGCTCGCAATGTCAAGCTTTAGGCACAAGGCAACATAAACGTCCTCACCGGTGCTAAGCTGTTCGCGACGGATTTGAATGGTGAAGTCTACATGTTCCATAAGCGCATTGTTGCATAGCCGGAAAGAAGTTGTCAACAAAACGCAAAAATGCCCAGCTTCTTTGGGAGAAGCCGGGCATCTGAACGGTGGGTGCTTACTTGGCGGCGGCAGTGCGCTTGCTTTGGCCGCGTCCGAGGCCGCGCTTGAACGGGGCGCGGTGGACAATTTCGGTGTAATCCAGGCCGGCGGCGGTGAGCGCCTTGTGCCAGGAGTCGAACCGGCGGCGGGCGGCAGTGATGAGCGTGATGTCCTCGATTTCCATGTTCTTCGCGTTCAGCTCTTTGCCGTCGCGGTGGAAGGCACGGACCATCTCCAAAATTCGCTCATCGTCCCATTCGCGGTAGCGCCGAATGGCATCATAGTCCAGGCCGGACGCTTCTAGCGCTTCGCGCCAGGAGCCGAAATGGCTCTTTTTCGTGGCGGCGGCGGCGAGCTGCGGGTCAATATTGAGGCAGACATTGCGCCAGGACAGGTCGGCACTCTGGGCGTGCAGCTCTTTGATCCGCTCGATGATCCGCTCGCGGGTCCAGGACTTGTAGCGCCGGATCGCGTCATAGTCCAAGCCGGCAAACTTGACCGCGTCTTCCCAGGTGCCGAAGTAGCGGGTCGCCGCGCGAAGCAGCGATAGGTTATTGCTGGCGACGCTTGAATAGTTCAGGTTCTCGCCGGATTCGTACATGGAGAGGATCTCCAAAGCGATGGCGTCTTTATTCCATTTGCGATGCATTGAACGGGTTCTCCTCAAATCTTGATCTAGCTTCGAAGGCTCGCTGGCCGAGAGAGCGCCGCGCACATCACTGTCACGTTGCAGGTTTAAGCGTGTTTCACAGTGCAGTCTAAACACGAAGGGTAAGCGGTTTTTGGTATCGCTACGGTTGCGATAGTCTTATTATACTGGGTTTATTCCCAAAGGTCAACAATTTTATATAAAAGTTGTGTTAAGTTTTCATTAAATTTTATGCTACACTGAAAGCACCTAACAGACAGAGGAAAAGATTATGCAGACGTTGATTGTCGCGGACCACATCGCCGGGCTGCGGCCTTACGTGCCGGGCAAGCCCATTGAAGAAGTACAGCGCGAGCTTGGCTTGTCGGACGTGATCAAGCTGGCTTCCAACGAAAACCCGCTTGGTCCTTCCCCCCGTGCTTTGGAAGCCTTGATGCTGACCGCCGCTGGAGTGGCCCTTTACCCGGAAGGCAGTGCTCCTGCTCTGCGCTGCGCCGTTTCTGAAGCTCAGAATATGCCGGAGAACACGCTGGTCTTCGGCAACGGCAGCGACGAAGTGCTGCATCTGCTGTCTCTGTCGTTTCTGTCGCCGGGCGACGAGATCGTCCAGGGCGATCCTTCGTTTTCTATGTACGAGATTTACGCGGCTCAGTGCAACGCGGTTCCCGTCAAAGTTCCCCTTAAAAACTTTACGCACGATTTAGACGCGATGGCCGAGGCGATCACGCCAAAGACTCGCATCGTCTTTGTCGCGAACCCGAACAACCCGACCGGGACTTTGGTATGCCAGGCCGAAGTCGAGCGCTTTTTGTCCCGTGTCCCGGAGAACGTCATTGTCGTCTTTGACGAAGCCTACGACGAATATGTAGCCGACGCTGAAAAACCCGACCTGCGCCCATATGTCCGCGAGGGCCGCAACGTGATGATCCTGCACACGTTCTCCAAAGCTTACGGCCTTGCGGGCCTGCGGGTCGGCTACGGCATGACCCGCCCGGAAATCGCCGAAGTCTTGAACCGTGTCCGCTCCCCGTTCAACGTCAACCTGCCTGCTCAGGCTGCCGCGACCGCCGCGCTGGCCGACACGGATCATGTCGCCCAGACAGTCGCCCTGAACGCCGCCGGCCTGCATTACTTCTACACTGAGTTCGAGCGCATGGGCCTTTCCTACGTCCCCAGCGAAGGCAATTTTGTATTAGTCAACGTAGGCCGCGACAGCCGCGATGTCTTTGAGAAGTTGCAGGGGAAAGGCGTCATCGTCCGCGCCGCCTACGGTATGGGCCTGCCCCACCACATCCGCGTCTCCACCGGCACTCAGGCGCAGAACGAGCGCTTTATCGCTGCACTCAAGGATGTGCTTGCGGAGTAATTCTGTGGCTCCTGAAATCAGAGCGTTAAGCGCCTCGCCTGGAACGTGCACGATGCTGAGTGATCTGCTGATCGAGACAGTCGCAAACGGCGGCTCGGTCAGCTTCCTGCACCCGCTGGCACGCGAAACAGCAGACGCTTTTTGGGATACTGCCCTTGCGGCGGCAGTGCGGGGCGAGCGGATTACCCTCGGCGCGTGGGACGGCAGCGCTTTGATTGGCACCGTAACGCTGCTACTGGACTGTCCGCCGAACCAGCCGCACCGGGCCGAGATCGCCAAGCTGATGACCCGTCGGGACTACCGACGCCGAGGCGTCGCCACAGCCTTGATGCAGACTGCCGAGAAGGCTGCTGTTGACTGCGGACGAACACTGCTCGTACTGGACACGGCAGTCGACGGCGGAGCATCCCGCCTTTATGAACGCCTCGGATTTACACTTGCCGGCGTTATCCCTGACTACGCGCTGAAGCCGCACGGTGGACTGACGGGAACGATGATTTACTGGAAACGAATTGGAACCCCTGAATGACTGAAAAAAGACCAATCACTGCCGAAGACGTGCTGACGCTGCAAAATGTCGGCGATGTGCAGATTTCACCGGATGGCATGAACATTGTGTTTGTCCGCACGACGACCAACACCGACAAGAACAAGTACGGGAGCGAGCTTTGGCGTGTTCCGGCGGACGGCAGCCGCCCGGCGCGGCAGTTTACAAGCAGCTCCGGCAGCGACTCTTCGCCGCGCTGGTCGCCGGACGGCGCACAGATCGCATTCGTGTCGGATCGCAAAGAGGAAGCGGGACAAATCTTTCTGATCGCCCCCGACGGCGGCGAGGCGCAGGCGCTGACAAAACTAGAACCCGGCGGCATCCGCGGCCTGCACTGGTCACCGGACGGGACGAAGATCGCGTTTGTGTACCGTGCGACTCCTGCCGCGTACACCAAAAAAGCCGTGGAAGAGCGCAAAGAAAAAGGGCTGTCCTCGCCACCGCGGGTTCACACGCACTTGTTTTACCGTTTAGACGGCTTCGGCTACTTTGATGGCGAATACTGGCAGGTCGCGGTCGTGGACAGAGCGACGGGCGAGACGAAAACGCTAACGACCGGCGACTTCCATTGCAGCAGCGTCACATGGTCGCCGGACGGCACCGCGCTGGCGTTCTTGTCCGACCGGCGGCCTGATGGTGATGCACTGCCGGACGCGAACACGCAGGTTTGGACAATTTCCATAGGCGGCGGTGAGCTGACTCAAGTTGACGCGCCCGCCGGCGACAAAAGCGGCTTGTGCTGGTCCTCGGACGGCACACAGTTTGCGTATGTCGGCAACCCGGACGCGCAGGACCAATGGGGAACCAACAACGACCGCGTCTTCCTTCTGCCTGCCAGCGGCGGTGAAGCGCGGGACTTGACGGGTTCCACCGACATGGCCGTGGGTAATCTAGCAATCTCCGATGTCGGCGGCGGGGGCGGCGAGGAGTTGGTTTGGAGCGCAGACAGCGCAAGCCTGTACTTCCCGATCAGTCAGAATGGCGACGTGCGCTTGTACTGCCTGACAGTCAGCAGCGGCAAGATGACGGCGCTGACAGAAGCAAACCAAGTCGCTGGATCGTTCAGTGTGGCAGGCGAAGCGTTTGCCGTGTCCATATCGGAGCCGACGGCGCCCGGCGAAGTGTTTACCGGCAGCCGCCAGGTCACGAACTTTAATCAGGGCTGGCTGGAAGAAATTGCTTTGCAAACTCCGGAGCCGTTCGCGATTGACAACGGCAGCGACGGGACCGTACCAGGCTGGTTTTTGACCCCGCCGGACTTCAAGGCCGACGGCACTTCCCCACTGGTGGTGTATGTGCATGGCGGGCCGCACTTGCAGTACGGCAATATGATCTTCCATGAATTGCAATGGCTGGCTGCACAGGGGTACGTCGTCGCCTATGCCAACCCG
Source organism: uncultured Armatimonadales bacterium (assembly GCA_964252595.1). GTDB lineage: Bacteria > Armatimonadota > Armatimonadia > Armatimonadales > Capsulimonadaceae > JANXMY01. The sequence goes on along the minus strand of CAXUNT010000048.1, from coordinate 28,872 downwards.
CGCGGATCCAAAGGCTACGGCGAGGCGCACACGAAAGCCATCAAAGGCGACTGGGGCGGCCCAGCCCTGGCCGACATAGAAGCCGTCGCCGATGACGCCATCAAGCGCGGCTATGCTGACGCAAGCAAGACCGCCATTATGGGCGGCTCTTACGGCGGCTACCTGACCGCGTGGGCGGTCGGCCATACCGACCGCTTTGCCTGCGCCATTGCGGATCGCCTGGTCAACAACCTGCAATCCATGGCCGGAACCTGCGATTTTCCCTGGTCCCACGGCACCTACTACAAAGGCAACGCTTGGGACGACCCCGCCGACCTCTGGCACCATTCGCCGATGGCCTACGCCGGAAAGATCAGCACGCCGCTGCTGCTGATCCATTCCGACGGCGACCTGCGCTGCCCGGTTTCGCAGGCCGAAGAGCTGTTCGCCGCCCTGCGTTTGCAGCGCAAACCGGTCGAGTTCGTCCGCTACCCGGCGGAAACAAGTCACGGCCTGTCCCGCAACGGCCCGCCCGATCTGCGCCTGGACCGCTTGCAGCGGAATTTGAGCTGGCTGGATAAGTATCTGAAGGCGAAATAAGAGGTCCCCTAGCCCCCATTATTGGGGGCTGGGGGGATTTCTAAAACTATGAAAACACTGATCCATGAGCGAGTAGAACAAGCGCAGGCCGGAACCAATCCAACTGTGATCTGCCGGATGCCTTCAGGATGGGTCGTGCTGGGGGATGCCCAGTTTATTCCCGGCTACTGTTTATTGCTGCCCGATCCCGTGGTGCCGGACCTGAACGCTCTGGACGCCGACGCCCGGCAGCAGTATTTATCTGACATGGCGATCATTGGCGATGCGCTGCTGGAAGAAACCGAGGCTTATCGTATCAACTACGAAATACTCGGCAACACGGACCCGGCCCTGCACACGCACATTTTCCCGCGCTATTCAACGGAGCCGAAAGAGTATCTCGGACGCCCGGTGTTTTCCTATCCGCGCGAATCGCGGGCGTCACGACCGTTCGATGCCGAGCGCGACCTGGAACTTATGCGGCGTCTCGCAGAGGCCATCAGGAGGAACTCAAAGTGATCATTGTCATGAAATCCGGCGCGGAGAAAGCGCAAATCGCCGAAGTGGAAGGGGCTTTGCAGGAATGGGGGTACGAAATCCATCCGATCTACGGCGTGGCGCGCACCGTCATCGCTGCCGTCGGCGCCCCAACCCAGGACGAGGCGCGGGTGGCCGAGCAGGTCGAGTCACTGCCTGCCGTAGAAAGAGCCGTCTTGATTCTAAAGCCGTACCGGTTCGCCTCCAAAGAATTTCAGCCGGAAAAGAGCGTGGTCAAAGTCGGCAACGTGGTCATCGGGGGCGACAAGTTTGTGATGATGGCCGGGCCGTGTACGGTCGAGTCCGAAGACCAGCTTATGGAAACCGCCCGTGCGGTCAAAGCCGCCGGGGCGACGGTCCTGCGCGGCGGGGCGTACAAGCCCAGCACATCCCCCTACTCGTTCCAGGGAATGGGTGAAGACGGCCTCAAGCTCTTGGCTCAGGCGCGGGAAGAAACCGGCCTGCCGGTCATCACCGAAGTCATGCACATCGGCAACATCGACCTCGTCTGCAAGTACGCCGACATCCTGCAAATTGGCACGCGCAATATGCAGAACTACGACCTCTTGATTGAAGTCGGCAAGCTGAAAAAGCCGGTGATGCTGAAGCGCGGCATGTCCGCCAAGATCGAAGAATGGCTGCAAGCCGCCGAATACATCATCAAAGGCGGCAACGACGCTGTCATGCTCTGCGAGCGCGGCGTCCGCACGTTCGAGACCTACACGCGCAACACGCTGGATTTATCCGCCGTACTGGCCGTCCGCGAACTCTCGCATCTTCCCATCATCGTAGACCCCAGCCAGGGGACAGGCCGGGCGTCGATGGTCCCTGCCATGTCCAAAGCCGCCCTCGCCGTCGGCGCGGACGGCCTCCTCGTGGAAGTCCATCCGAACCCCGAAAAAGCCCTCAAAGACGGCGCTCAGTCCATCACCATCCCGGCGTTCCAGACGCTGATGCGCGAATTGAACGTCATCGGCGACGCGGTTGGGCGTCAACTGTGAACTACTGTTGAGGTAAATCCACTAATGCCTGACGAAGTCCCAGCATCGTCGGCGACTGTCTACTTGCGGGAAGGGGAAACGCTATTGTGGCCGGATCGGCCTGATCCTGCCTGTTACCAAAGAGAGCAGAGAAATAAGGCAAAATCCTTTTTCATCGGTGGCGCAGTGTTCATGTGTGTCTGTGGCCTCATGTCCCTTTATGCGAATGGTTTAGTTACACTCACCGTTTTTACATTGGTAACAGGAGGTGCGCTTCCACTCTGCTTCCTGACGCTAAGTCAAGCGCGAGGCGTGTTTGTGCCTAACTGGTGGTATGCTGTGACCGATCAGCGTGTGTTCAGTAACTATCCAACGGACGATACCGAGGTAATTTGGCAGCTTCCACTGACAGATATTTCTGTTGTCAGGCTCAAAAAGTGCGAGGCCGGACGGGGAACGATCTCGTTCAGCTCATTTTTACATTCCCATGTGCCTTTTGAGTGCGTCGAAGACGCGGAAACAGTCTACGATCTCATCAAAAACGCAAAGCGCCACTTCGAGTTGTCATTTAACCCTTGGTAACAAAAACGCCGCTCATGTTCAACATGAGCGGCGTAAGTTTTGTCAAATTTCACAAACCCAATGCCCTGAGCAAGGCAGTCTCAATGTCTGCCATCCGCGCGGGCGTGAGCGTACCAAGTTTCTGCGTCAGACGCGCTTTGCCTCGTACCTGCACTTGATAGCAGAGAGCGACAGAATCTTGCGGCAAACCGCCTTCACCGGCTTTGAGAAGCAGCGTTGTCGGCAGGGACAGCCGGCGCAAGTTAGTCGTCAGCGGGATTACGATAGTCGTGGCGAAGACTTGGCCTAAGCTGTCGTTCTGTAGGATAACGGCAGGCCGCATCCCTGCTTGCTCTGGTCCTGCAACCGGACCGAAATCTACCATCCATATCTCGCCGCGCTTCATGCGCGGTCCTCATGCGCCAGCAATTCCGCGTGTTCCACGACTGTCGCTTCGGACAACGCAAGGTCTTCTTCAGCAAACTCGGTGTAAGCTGCTTTTAGTGCATCAATATCATAAACCGGCTCAGGCTGGCTTGCACGAACCGCGCGAGCCGCAAGACGCGCGACATACTCACTCGCCGGACGGCCTTCTTTGGCGGAAAGTCGCTGCAAGCCAATTTCCGTCGCTTCGTCTATGGTAATCGTCAGAGTTGCCATGATCCGATTGTACCTCGTTTATGCTTGCTATCCGTCCCCATCCAGCTTCTTCTGGAAATGGAAGCCGAGAATTTGAAAACCTTCGCCAAAATAGAACTTGTGGGCGCGGGGGCTGCCGACGTAGGAGTTCAGTTCGACGACTTCGCAGTTCTGGGCGCGGGCGTAGTCGTAGACCCAGGCCATGAGTGTTTGGCCGACGCCGAGCGAGCGGAAATCGGGATGAATCACGACATTGTCCGGTTCCAGATACTTGCCGCAGTAGAAGCGGGTCGCGATCCACAGCCCGCAGATGCCGACAAGCTGCTCCTCCAAATACGCTCCGGCGCACTGGTATCCCTGCCCCGGCATTTGTTCCAGCCGCCGCGCCAGGACGGCCTCGTTAATATCCGGGTTGAGCATCTTGACCAGCGGCAGGATGGCAGGGAGTTGATCTGTCGGAATGAGGCGGACAATGATGCTTTCGTTCATTCTTACGAAAACCGCTCCTCAGTCCACGGGTCGGCGTGGTTGTGGTAGCCGCGCTGCTCCCAGAAGCCAAGCTTGTCGGCGTTCAAAAACTCGATGCGGTTCAGGAACTTCGCGCCTTTCCAGGCGTACAGGTGCGGCGTGATGATGCGGATCGGAGCGCCATGCTCACGCGGGATGGGCAACCCGTCAAGTGCGAACGCGACGATGACATCCGGGTGCATCAGCTCGTCTAAAGCGTTGTTTGTCGTGTAGCCGTCTTTGCCGTACTGCATGACGTGGGTGACGCTTTCTTCGGGTTCCACCAAGTCTACCAGGCTCTCAAACGGGATGCCGGTCCAGTGCAGGTCGTAACGACTCCAGTGGGTGACGCAGTGGAAGTCTGCTGTCAGCTCAATGCTTGGCAGGGCGGCGAGATCGTCCAAGCTAAGAGACACGGGGTTTCGGACCGCGCCGTCAATCGTCAGCCGGAACTTGTCCGGCAGGAACATCGGCTGGACACCTAAATCGAGGACCGGAAACTTCTCGGTCAGGTACTGGCCCGGCGGCAAGCGCTGGGAGCGCGGGGCGGCAACGCGAGTTCCGGTTTCGCCGCGGGCTATGGCTCGCTCGACGGCTTTTTGCTTGACATGCAGGTACTTTTCGCTGAATTGGGTGGCGTTGTTGGTGTCGCTCGGCATGGGGCTACTGTGCTTTCTTTGGGTGGGTGCGAACGGGACGTGGGCCGGGCGAACACGGTGATTGGCGCGGCAGCAGATACGGCTGCGAAAAGCCGTGCTTGCCGCGCCGGGGGAAGATCGGCCCTTTGTCCTGGGGGGTGCGGAGCGGCTTGGTGTCGCCGGACCCGCCCCATCCGCCGTGGCTGTGCTTAGTGAACGGCATCAATGTTTCTCTTTCTAGTTGTTCTTGTTCGCGGAACGATAGGACTATTATGACACAAGAGCGCCCGCCCGCGACAGCGGCAGGGCGACGACGAACGCCGTGTAAAAGCCGCCGGCCAGCACAGAGGGGTAGCAGCCCTCGGCGGTCGAGAACAGCGGAGACAGCGGCGTGCCGTCCCGATAGCCTTCGACAAATGCCTCACCGCCGTGCGCTTCCACAATTTTCCGAGCGGACAGCAGGCCGAGGCCCGTCCCTTCGGTCCCTGCGTGTTCTTCCAGGCGGCTGAACGCCGCAAAAAGCCGCCCGGCCTGCGGCTCCGAAAGGCCGCACGCCCCCCGCCCCTTGTCCAGAACGGCAGCAAGCACGCATGTTTCTTCTTGACGCCAGACGATCTGAAGCTCGCCGTCACTGTATTTGAGCGCGTTTCCGATCAGGTTCATAAATACGGCAGTCATTTTCATCGGGTCAACGGTCAACTCCAAGTCGCCGCTCGGCACGGAAATCCGGCGGTCTGAGCTGAACTTCGGCTTTTGGAAGTGAATACCTGCGTCTACAATTCGCCGGAGCGACGCCGGCGCAAGCTCTAAGGGGATCGGCTTGCCTTCCAGGGCGCGGGTTTGTTCCAGCAGGGACAAGCGCAGATAATCCAGCATCTGGGCGCCTTCCGAGACAATGTCCAGCATTTCCCGTTGCATTTCCGGCTCCGGGCTGGGGTCTTCGAGCAAAATCCGCAGCGTCTCCGCGCCCGCCTGCACGGAAGTCAGCGGGTTGCCGAGGTCATGGACAATGCCGCCGACAGCTTGATTCAGAACCGACAGCATTCCTTCGGTCCGTTCCCGCTTTTCCTGCTCGGCGGCATGCAGACGCGCCAGCCGGTGGTTTGCGAGGAACTCTCCCCGGACGCTCCGCTCCTGCATATACGTGACAAACATCAGTGCGGCCAGAGAAGGCGCGACAAAGATGCCGGTGCCGAGCAGGAACGGCTCCACCGGCATCCGCGACTGAACCACCGCAAAGAAGACTTGCAGGGCCGCGACCAAGAGGCAGCCCGCCGCAAACCACGCAAACAGCAGGCGCGTCAGCACAAACCCGATGATCACGAGGGTCAGCTCCATCAGCAGCAGCGGGTCGCTTTGGGGACCGCCGCCGCTTGGCGGCGGTCCGCCGTTGGATGCAGAATGCTGGGAGCCGCCGGTCTGGAGCATCAGGTAGTCCAGCAGGCAGAACGTGGCGACAATGCTCGGCTGCCACATTCTTGGAAATCGCGGGTGCAGAGAGGCCAGCAGCAGGACCGAAAGAATGGCAACTCCCGCCAGCGGCGGGGTAAGAGCCAGCCTGCCGCCGAACAAGCTGGCGTCTTGCAGCAAAAAGATGGCAAGCTGGAGCAGAAGCCCCCCGCGCAGGCCCGGCAGAATTTTCCGGCTGTACTCGGTGCGAAACTGCTGTTCCAGGTCCGGCGCAAACCGCAGCCGACTGGTGACGGTTTGGTCGGCTTTTTCAGCGCTTTGTGCCTTGCGCGGTTTTTCAGGCGTGATCTTCATGCGGCTTACATTCTTGTCTGCGTGTTGCTGCTGTCAGTATCGGGGGCCGACATGAAAATGACGTGAAGTTTAAGCGGGTTTCACAGCAGAAGAGCGTTTTTTCTTGCTCCATGTTTCCTGGGGCAGAAGCAGTAAAAGGCGGGAAACGTCGGAAGCAGGGACTTTCCCGCCGTCGCGGTCCGTCACATAGAACGCATCGCGGGCGCGGCTGCCCCAGACCGACAGCCGGGCTGCGTGGATGTTCCAGCCGAGGTCTGAGATGGCGCGGGACAAACGATAGACGACTCCAGTCTCATCGGGGGCGCTGACTTCCAGCAGAGAAAATCGCTCGGAAGCGTTTTCGTCCACTGTGGCGGCATAAACGGTCTGTTCTTTCAGCGGCTTTTTGCGCGATTGTAGCAGCTCGCCGATGCCGACTTCGCCGGTAAGCACCCGGCGTAGGCTGTCCGAGAGTTCCCCGCGTTTGTGCGGCGACAGCGGCTTGCCTCGGTAGTCAATCCAGAGCGTGTCAATGGCGATCCGAACACTCGCATCGCGGGTAAAGACTTGGGCCGTGTGCAGGTTGACATCGTGGGCGTACAGGACGCCGGTGATCTTCGCCAGCAGCCCCGGCTTCGGATCATCGTAGGCGCAAAGAGTCAGCTCGGAGTAATCTGTCCCAAACTCGTGCTTGAAGTCTACCGCCGGCTCAAATGTTTCCCGCAGGCGATTAATCATCGCGATGTGCAGGTACATGTCTTCCAGCGGCGTGTTCAGCAGGTACTGGGCAGGAAGATTGCGCGTGTGTTCTAAGATAATGTCGGTCGGCAGGTTGTGCTGGGCCAGCCCCTTGCGGATACGCTCGCGCTGGCGCTTGAGGTCGAGCGCCGGGGCGGGCGGCAGGCCGCCGTCTTCGGCAGGCGGGGCGGACAGCAGCGCCTCGGCCCGGCCATAAAGCTCGGCCAAAAAGCGTCCCTGCACGTCGGTCCAAACCCCGGCCCCGACCGCTGCGGTGTCGGCGTAGGTCAGGAGGTACAGCATATGCAGGCAGTCCATGTCGGGAACCTGACGGAGAAACTCACGGGTCGTTTCTTCCAGTGCCATGTCGCGCAGGCGGCTGGTTTCCGCCATCAGCAGATGATGGCGGATCAAGAACACGACTTTGTCTCGGCGCTCGTTGTCCCAGCCCAGACGCTCGCAGATTTTCGCGGCGGCGTCCGCGCCGGTTTCCGCGTGGGGACCGTGGGACCACTGCTTGCCGATGTCATGCAGGAGGCCCGCAAGATACAGCACTTCGGGATGCGCGACTTCGCCGAAGACCCGGCGGCCTTCGGGAAAGCCAACATTGGTTCGGAACTGCTCTAAGTTGCGGACAACATGCAGCGAATGCGCCCCCACCGTGAAGTCGTGCGCGGCGTCGTAAGGAATCAGCGTCATCAGCGGCCCGAACTCCGGCAGCAGCCACGCCAAGGCGCCGAAAGATTCCAGCCTCTCCAAAGCGCCCGCAACATCCCGGCCCGCCAGCAGAATGCGGGTCAGGACACGCCCACCGAGAAGCCAATCCGTTGGAGCGGGCTGCTGCACGAGAAAGCGCCGAACTTCCTCATCGAGATTGTCGGAAACAGACAGGCCATACGCCTGCGACAGCTCGGCAACGTGCAGCGGGAGCGCCGGATCGCGCTCGGCCGCGTCGGCGTCGGCGAGCGTTAAGCGCCGCTCCACGGAAGCCAGCCCAAGACCCATCCCAATCTCACTGTCTAGGCAGCGCCGAATGACTTTGCGTGAAATACGCCGGGCCGATGCAGCAGAAGAAAGATACTCGCGCATGAAGATCTCGACCGCCGGAGCATCCGCCGTGTCAGCGTAGCCAAGCAGGGCGGCGACGTCTTCCTGCTTTTCGGCGGTCAGCTTGTCCTTCGCCGCGCCGCCGGCGATATGCAGCGCGGCGCGAGTGCAGTGCAGAAAGTCACGGGCGGCTTTGATCTCGGCGGCGTCGCCTGAGGTGACGTATCCCTGCTCGACCAGAACCGGCCAGACTTGGGACAGTCCCGCGTGGCAGCGCACTTCCCCCATCCACTCGGCGTTTTGAATATCCCGAAGGCCGCCGGCACCTTCTTTGACATTCGGCTCAACCCCGTACACTTGGTCGCCGCCGTGCTTAAGCAGCACGCCTTCGCGCTCGGCCCACTTTTGGAACAGAAAATCAGCAGTCAGGAGATGCGCCCGGAACTCAGCCCGAAACTCGGTGAACAAGGCTTTGTCGCCGCACAAAAAACGTGAGTCTAAAAGCGTTGTCTGCGTCTGGTGGTCCAGGCGTCCCAGGTCGCCGAGGAGGCGATACGCATAACCGACTTTTAGGTCTGCGCCGTACAGAAACACATCCATCACCATCTGGAACATATCTTTGATGAGGATGTTGAGGTAGGGGTCATCTTCGAGGGCCGGCACAAACGTCACGTCCACATCGGAAAACGGGGCCAGCTCGCGCCGCCCGTAGCCGCCGGTCGCGATGATCGCCAGCGCGGGCGGCTCTTGTCCCTGTCCCACCGCTTCCGCCCTTTCCCTCGCCAGCCCGAACAAGCGCCGCAGAACAGCGTCTACCAGCGCCGTGTTGTGCGCCAGCAGATCCATGCCGCTGTTCAGACGCAGGGCTTCGCGGCTGTTGATCTGCTTGTGCTGCTCTTTCAAGTAGGCCGCGATTTGGGCGGGGTCATGCAGGTCCGCTAGCATCGGAGCAAACAGCAGGCAGTGGGAGGCGGGGGTTTGGAAGGGAAATGTCATAAGAGGAACAAAACCTTGTATTCGCCCTTCTTGACGGTCTTCGCGCTGTTGCTACTGCGCGTAGGCATCGGGGTCAATCGCCAGGCCGCCGGGGCTGATAGAAAATTGGTGCAGGAACGAGGAGTGGGCGGAGCCGCGATTTTTCAGCACTTCCAGCAGCCGGCTACGCGGCCCATCGTGGGTATCCACAAAACGTCGGTTTTCGAGCTGAATGATGGTATCAGCGAGGTACTCCTCCGACGTGACCCGCAGCGGCAGGTCACGGCTTTCGGTTTCGCGAGTCATCACGACACTGACCCCTTCGCGCCGGAGGCCGTTGATCACGCGCTCACACCGAACCCGCGCTTGTTCGGACACGCTGGGATAGCCGTCGAACTGAGTCAAGCTGTCCAGGACAACGCGCTGGAAGCCGTATTCGCGGATCAGCCCGCCGTACTGGTCAGAAACCAATTCGCGCAGAAAGGCTTCAGGGGACGTAAAGACGATGAGCAGCTTGCGGTCCCGCTCGAACTCATCGAATGCCCAGCCCAGGGCGCGGGCGTCCCGGTACACGCGGCGCGGATGTTCTTCAAAGGTCACCAGCAGGCCGGGCTGATTAAACTGAGCGATGCCGGCTTCCAAAAACTGCATTCCCAGCACGGTTTTGCCGGTTCCGGGCGCTCCCTGGACGAGAACGGAGTTCCCTTCCGGGAGGCCGCCGCCCAGCAGGCGATCTAGGACATTTATGCCGAGCGGCATCCGGCTGATCTGCGTCCCAACGGCCTCGGCGGCTTTCTTTGAGATGCCGCTGCTTTCTGGCTCAAGCATGGGCGTGGTCCTTTGGGCAGGGATAAAACACGGTCATGCCTTGACACACCGAGCGGGCCAGCAGCCCCGACGCGCAGAGGGCTTCGGCAGCCCGGCGCACATCGTCCTCCGCCCAGCCGAGTTTGACGGCCAGGCCACCGACATGGTCACGGGTATGCGTGTTGGCCGCAAAAAAAGCTGCGAGGCTGCGGGACACTGCCGGAGCCTGCGGCGGCAAAAGAGGAACGGCGAGGGCGGCAATGGGTTCCGGTAAAACGCGCGGCGTCGCGGAGTCGGAAACTTGGCGCAGGGACTGGCGCAGGGATGCTCCGGCTTCCATGGCTTTGCGGATTGCAAGCACTTTTCGGATCGCCGCAAGGCCGTAAGCCCGCCGTGCGCCCTGCCCTGACGCTTCCACATAACCTTGCCGGGTCCAGTAGCCAAGCTGGCGAATGGAGATGCTGCACAGCGCGGCGGTCTGCGCGATGTTCAAGGTTAGGTCCGGCAGAGCTTCCCAAAGCAGAGCGTCTGTGGGCAGCGTGTCGGCAGGCGGCATATCATTCATGGTAGTGGCCCGTGGCAAGTTTCTCTCAGTATAGACCAATTCAGACAGCCATGTCAAATCGGCTTAGTAGATCCGAAACTCTTCCGGTGCTTCCGTTTCATAAGAGGGAACTACGTCGGCAAATCGCGCCGCTCGCGCCGCGGCGTTGGGAATTGAGAGAGGCATTGAGTATAATCCCCGCTGCCAAAGAGGGTCGCTTGTGCCGGCCATTGGAGGCAACAGGGGTGGCACGGCAAACAGCAGCGCCGTGGCCGGATTGCCGGCGTCCACGTCTTCTCGTGTCAATCCCGCTTCTATCTTCGCCAGTGCTCGCGCCAGCGATCCCACGCCTTCGGTCAAATGCGCGGCATGGTAGTCGGAGGCCGTGACAACTTTTTCGTCCCACACCAGCCGGTTCAAAGCCGCCGCAGGAAAGGCGGTCAATGTCAACAGCGCTGTGCCCGGCAGGGCGAAGCCGGGACGCCGCACCCAGGACTGACCGGCAGACACTGGGACACCGGCAAGAGTGGCCGCAGTGGTCCAGGCCGGCATCGCCCCAGTGGCAAGCCGGGCCATCATCAGCGCCATCACCGCCTGCACTTCGTCTTTTTCCAGACTGCGGGTCAGCCCGGACGTGACAATGATTGCCGTTTCGCCGTCCCGCCCGGCTGTCGCAAACGCGTTGGGCGCAAGAGAAGGCGTGTAATACAATGTTGGCAGGGCTAGCCCAGTCCGGTCCGACAGCGTGTGTAGCATTTCGTACAGCTTTGGGGCGTGGATGTTTTCCAGAAGCTTTGCGTCCCATACGTCGCCAGGAAACTTCGGCGCAGCCCACGAGCAGGCGACGGCGTAGATGCTTCCCAGCAGCAGGCCGCAGACAAAGCCGCCGAGTGGATGCCGGAAGAATAAGCCAAATATCGCACCGGCAAGCGCCCAGAAAAGGACACAGGAGCAGAAAACTAAAACCAGCCGCAGCCGAAACACAGCGCCTTCTCCTGTCTTTGCAAAATGTGCTGTTTTAAGTGTACCCAGTTTGGAAGGCTTAGAACAACACGCGCTTTAGAACATCACCCGATGCCGGCGGGCGGCGACGGACAGCAGGAGGCCGAGCGCGGACAGGTTGACCAGCAGACTGCTCAGGCCATACGAGAAAAAGGGCAAAGGTACTCCGACGACCGGCATGATCCCCATCGTCATGCCGACATTGACGACGATATGGAACGTCAGCATAGACAAAACGCCCGCCGCAAGCAGCCTGCCAAGCGGGTCCCGGCAGTCCGCCATCACGGCAACGCCCCGTTCCAAAAGGATCAAATATAGCGTCAGCAGGACCAAACAAGCAACAAATCCGCCTTCTTCCCCAACGATCGTAAAGATAAAGTCCGTGTGCTGCTCCGGGATGAAACGGCCATTACTCTGCGTTCCCTTCTCGTACCCTTCCCCGCCCATGCCCCCGGAGCCGATGGCGATCTCGCTTTGGCGCAGATGATAGCCGGTATCGCGCGGGTCCGACTCCGGGTTCAAAAACACTTGCAGGCGGTTCTTCTGGTAGTCTTTAAGAATATGTCCCGGATTGAATTGCCACAAGAGCGCGAAGAACGCGATTCCCGCGAGCAGCACGGCCAGCAGATGCAGCGGCTTTGCCCCAGCGATGAGGGTCATGCCGAACCAGATGGCGAGCAGCACCAGCGCCGTGCCGAGATCCGGCTGTTTTGCGACGAGAAGCATCGGAACGCCGATATGCACCAGCGACTTCAGCAAAGTCCGCCATTCGGTAATCGTTTGCTCGTGCTGCGCGAGAAACAGCGCCAGCGTCGTAATAAGAATGATCTTGGCAAACTCCGACGGCTGAAGTTCAAACGGCCCAAGCTTGATCCAGCGCGACGCGCCCTTCGCGGCATGTCCACCGAAGTGACTCAGCACCACCAGCAGCAAAAAGAGGTTGAGGGGATACAAATACCGGGCGTAGCGCTTGAGCAGCACTTCGTAATCCGTCTGGGCCAGGGCGGCGGCGGCAGCGACGCCCAGCACAACCCCAACGATCTGCTTGCGGACCATGTCCAGCGGGTGCAAGTCTAAATGCAGCGCACTGCGGATCGCCAGCACTCCGGCGACGCAGAGGAGAAGCGCCGTGCCAAGCAGTATCCAGTCTATTTGCCGCCAACCTTGTTTTTGTACGATCATGGCCTAATATGATACCATTTTTGGCAAAATTTTGTTTGGAGCGAACCCAAACCGTGCCGCGTGCGTTAGGAATACTCAGGAGCCACTTATGAAACTTGTTTCGTCTTCGCCAAAACCCAAGCATCACCACCGGATCAAAACCGACCGAAGCTGGTTCTGGAGTCGCGTTCGCTCACGTGCTTTAACGCCTCGCTTCATCACAAGCGTTGCTTGGCTGCTGCTGGTCGTCGTTGTCGCCGTGTTCGCCTTTTCCATCTTCCATATGTTCCGCCAGATGCTAGAAAATTCCATCAGCCAGTGACCTACACCCAGTGGGAACAAAAACGTCTACATACGGTGCTGGCGACGGTCGCGCTTTCGGTGCTGACAGTGAGTATGCTACGTGACCAGCCCTGGTCGGACGGGCGAACGGCCCTGGCGCTCAACCTGATTTCCATCGGCGTCTTTTTGTGGCACATCGTCAGATACGAAGACCGCGTTTTGGCCCGCCTGCTGCTGTTTGGATTAGGGCTGGGAGTAGTGGAACTGCTTGCCGATGCGCTGTGCATCCGGTTCACCGGCACGTTAGATTACACGGTGGCACACTCGCCAATGCTGTGGCTGTCGCCATTCTGGATGCCGACGGCCTGGATGGTAGTCGCAGCGCAGATTGGCTTCCTCGGCCACCGCGCGATTGCGCGTTTCGGCACGATTCTCGGCATGGCGCTGACTGCGCTTCTTGGCGCGGTCAACATTCCATTTTACGAAGAAATGGCGTATCATGCTCACTGGTGGCAGTACCGCAACTGCCGAAGGCTCGGCCATACCCCGCTGTACATCATCGTCGCCGAGATGGTCATCGGCCTGACCCTCGGCCCGCTGGCGCTCCGGGCAATGCGCGCCGACGCCACCTGGCGTCATGCGCTGATTGCGGGCCTCGTCGGCGGCCTCAGCACAATTTGGGGTGGCCTGATCGGCTACGGGCTGGTGGAGCGGGTATTTTAGCTCCGAGGAGGTAGAAGCTTGTTGAGGTGGAATGCCTACTTGGAGATGCTGACTAAATAGATCACGCTGGCAAGGCCAAGCGCAAACGCAATCGCGGAAAACGCCAGAATGACCGCGACCGGCGACTGGTATGCCCCGTCGTCAATGGAGCGCTTGGTGCGGTGGAACTGCCAGGCGGCCAGAACTAGCGTCAGCAGGCCACCAACGGCGAACGCCAGGCCGAGATGGATCGAGCGAACGCCCGCGCCGGGCGCGAGGCCCGCCCCACCCTCCAGGAACCGCAGCTTGGCAATGACAATGCCGAAGCCGAGCAAAGAAATTGCGGTGCGGAACCACGCGAGAAACGTCCGCTCGTTCGCCAGGTGGTCACGGGTGTTTGCTTCGGCGCTCATGGCTTCGTGAGAAGCTCAGCGGCGGTGCGGTCGAGCAGCCACAGCAACTTGCCGTGAGCCGGCTGCACCCCGGCGGACGGATGAACATTGACGGCAGCCCCGCCTTCCACAATATCCCGCACGGCAGGCGCTTTCTTCGCGCCGTCCACCAGAAACAGCACCTGGCGGGCAGCGTTCAGCACCGGAAACGTGAACGTCACCCGGTCCACCGGCGGCGGCAGGGTACCGGGCGGCGACGAGATAACCCATTTGTCAGTGACCGTCAGCGTCGGCATACCGGGAAACAGTGACGCGCAGTGGCCGTCATCGCCCATGCCAAGCAAGATCATGTCAAACACAGGCGGCGGCCCGGAGAGGGGCGTTGCGAATACCTCAGACAGCATTCCCGCATACAAATTGGCGGCGTCTTCTTTTGTTGCCGCGTTTGTGTGGATCGGGAACACATGCCCGTCCGGGATCGGTACATGGTTCAGAAGCAGTTCGCGGCACATCTCGTAGTTCGAGTCCTTGCTGCTGTAGGGCACAAAGCGGTCGTCGCCGAGAAACACAAAGACGTTCGCCCAGTCCATCTGCTCCGGCGTCGCCTTTGCAAGAAGCTCATACGTCTTGCGCGGGCTGGAGCCGCCCGTCAGCGCAATCGTGAACCGCCCCCGTGCGGCAATTGCGTCCCTTGCCGCTTCGTAGATTAGGCCAGCGGCACGTTTTGCCAAATCTTCAGTTGTTGGTAGAACTTCGTAATCGGTCATAGGAATACCTCAAGAATGCCAGGTTCATGGGAACCCCGGCCTCAAGGCCGGGGCGCTTCAAGGCTTTATCTAACGCGCTGACGGCAAGCCTTCCAGCGCCTCGTCCATTGCCGCCAATGTTTCCGGTGAAAGGGTGACCCCGGACGCGCCGGCGTTGTCTTCCACCTGGGCGGCTTTGGACGCGCCAATGATGACGCTGCTGACGTTCTTCTGACGCAGGCACCAAGCCAGCGCAAGCTGGGCCATGGACAGCCCTAAGCCGTCAGCGATGGGGGCGAGTTTTTGGACGCCTTGCAGCGTGACCTGGTCCAAATTGCCGCCGTTCAGGAACATGTTCTGGGTCGGGTCTGCCGCCCGGCTGCCCTCGGGGACCGGCTGGCCGGGCTTGTACTTGCCAGTCAGGACGCCCTGAGCCAGCGGCGAAAAAACGACCTGGCCGATGCCTTCGCGCTCGCACAATGGAATGACTTCTTTCTCAATGCTGCGTCCCAGCAGGCTGTAGTACGGCTGGTTCGAGACAAGTGGGTGCAGGTGATTCCCGCGAGTGTAATCCGTCGCGTGGGCGATCTGCCCGGCGCTCCATTCGGAGACGCCAGCGTACAAGATTTTGCCCTGACGCGCCAAATCGTCCAAAGCGACCAGCGTTTCTTCCAGCGGGGTCGTCGGATCGTAGCGGTGGCACTGGTACAGGTCAATGTAGTCTGTGCCGAGTCGCTTTAAGCTTAAGTGGCACTGCTCGAAGATGTGCTTGCGGGACAGCCCCCGGTCGTTCGGGCCGTCGCCCATTGGGAAGTAAACTTTCGTGGCGAGAAAATACGAGTCGCGGGCATACGGAGCGAGTGACTTGCCAACAACTTCCTCGGATTTGCCCCGCGCGTAGACATTGGCTGTGTCAAAGAAGTTGATGCCGAGATCATACGCCTTTTCGATGCAGGACCGCGCTGCTTCGTCCTCGGTGGCCCCGCCATAAGTGAGCCAGGAGCCAAGTGCGACTTCGCTGACTTTGACGCCGTATTTTCCTAAATTCCGGTACTGCATGAGTGTATCCTTTGCTGAGCGGTGAAGAGTTACCGGAAGAATACCCAAAAATACGGGTTTTGCGCCGCTTGGGCGCTTGGGGTGTTGGAATAAAAGCGAATTGGGTACACACGATTTAATTGAAACTCGTGATTGAACCGGCTTGGCTTTAACAAGAGGAGGCTTCGACTTGAACCTGGAAATAGAGACAATGAAAACGCCGGACCAGATTGCGCTTGTGCATCTGAAAGGCGAGATTGACCTGCACACCTGTTCGCTGCTGCGGGATGCACTGCGGGAGCTGATTGAACAGGGCTGCTACCGGATTGTGATCAATCTCGCGGAAGTTCCCTACCTCGACAGTGCCGCGCTCGGGGTTCTCGTGGACGCCGTGCGCCGTGTGCGCGAACATGAAGGCGGCATCAGCTTAGTGCAAACGACCCCATTTGTCCGGCGGGCCTTTGAGATTACCCGACTCGTCAAGATTTTCCAGTTGTACGACGACAACGAGGCGGCGCTGGCCGATTTGCGGACGCAGCCAGCGCCCACGGAGAAACAAACCTAAACACAAAGAACCCGGCGCTTAAAGCGCCGGGTTCTTTGTGTTTAAGACTTTTGAGACTGCTCCCATTCGTCATGACAATGGTAGACGACTTCGCTCAGGCGGGCAACACGCGGAATCAGGTCTCCGGTGTCGTGCTTCAAGACTTCGCGCAGGGTTGGCGGCAGAAACAAGGCTTCCAAAGCGTCGAGCGACCGCTTCTGCCCAGCGTAGTCAGCGATGCTCGGCCCGGATTCCTCTCCAAACTCCCGGTCCAGCTCCGGGCGCAGACGGGCGGCAATGCGGTAGTAATTCCCAACAAACCAGCAGCGAAGCTGGGCATATTCGGATTCTTTGCGCGGGTCGCAGCCGTCTTTTGCCGCCGCGCATAAGACTTCCGTGAAACGCTCGTACTGCTCCACAAACAGCAGCCAGACCGAGGAAGCATCGCGCGACGCCGGGCGGCGGGCAGCGGCACGAACAGGCGGGCGCACCGGAGAGGAAGTCGCCCGGCGGGCGGCGTCACCGGCTCGCAGGCGCAGGCGGTACAAAAACGGCAGGGGTAGGTTGCTTCGGATCATAACACTATCGGCTTTTTTCAAGCGGAAGGGCCGCGCTGAGAAACGTAGTTAAGGCGCAGGTCGTTGACCAGTGTTTTCAAATCTCGGCGCAGATCGGCAGGAACAGTGCTGTCCGGCGCGGCTTCCAGGCGCGAAGCCAGGTCACCGACGGCGTCAATCGCCACTTTGGCTTCCGCCAAATCCGGCTGCGCTTCGCCGGTCTGCGGGTCGGCCAGCAGGCCCAGCTTTTGCCATGCCTGCGATGCCAGCAGATTGATGCAGTAGCCGAGCAGATCGTAGGTAGTCGGTACCCGCCCATCGCCGTCATCGGGGTCTGCCAAATTGTCTTCGCCGCTGAACGCTTTCGTGACGTTGGTTGGCTCGGCGTGACGCGCTTCAGCCACTTCCGGCGCAGTTTCCACGGCCGTGCGTCGGCGGTCCACAAATGTAAATCCTGTTTCTTCTTCGGCCATGCTATTCCATTTCTCGTCGTGATCGAGTTTTGATACCGGGTCTTATTCTAGCATAAAATCCTCCGTCCTGCAAGGCTGTCCTGCGGAGCGGCGGAAATCCGATCAATTTTAGGCGACCCGCGCGGCAAAAAGCCGAGGCATAGCTGCCTCGGCTTCTTCTGAGTTCTTCTTGCATGGTTCCGGCGGTGAAGATTATTTCGCCTTCTTCGCATATTTGGCGGGGTTTTTGTCAAAAAGATGCTTGCAATTTGCCGTGCAAAAGTAGTAAGTCTTGCCTTTGTAGACGCTTTTGCCGACAGCTAGAGCCGGGGAGCCGATCGGCAAATAAGTTACCGGGCAAATCAGCGCGGCAGCTTTGGGAGCGGCCTGTGCGGCGGGAATGGCCGGCGCAAGCGTCAGCAGAAAAGCAAGAGTGAAGGGGGTAAGATTTTTTTTCATTCGGGATACTCCTAGTGGGCGGGTTATGTGGACTGAGTTAAACGGATCGGGTCAAGCGGCTTGCCGCAGAACAATTTCAGTGCGGCAGTTGCCGGCGGCCTCAGTCAACTGATGGTCTTCGGCTTTGTCGTTCAATGAAAATTGCAGCACGAGGCCGTTAAGGTAAACAGCCATGTCGTTCAACCGCACGGCGGCCTCGCGGATGTCATGGATGCTGCCGGACTGCTGGCCGATCATCTGCGTGACGTTTTTCGCCCGTTCCGCAACGGAAGCCGCCGCTGCGCCGAGGTCCAGCACCGTCTGTCCGTTCGCTTGGGTGGCCTGCTGTACGGTGTCCACCGTTGTCTGGACGCTTTGAACCGCCGCCGCCATCAGATGCGCGGTATCTCCCACAGCCGCCACTTCCTGCGCGACCGAACAAGAGACCGCTTGTATCTGTGTCAGCGCGTCGGCGGCTTCTCGGCTTTGGGCCACACTGGACATGACCTCGGCTGAGGTAGCCTCAATGGACCGCACGGAATCGGTCACTTCGGACTGAATGCCGAGGATCAAGGCGGAAATCTCGCGGGTCGCTTGACCGGAGCGCTCCGCCAGCGTTCTCACTTCCGAAGCGACCACGGCAAATCCGCGTCCGGCATCCCCTGCCCGCGCGGCTTCAATGGCGGCGTTCAGCGCCAACAGATTGGTTCGTGCGGCGATGGCGTCAATGGTCTGGACGACCGAGCCGATTTTCTGGCTTTTGCGTCCGAGTTCCCCAGCGATTGAAGTAGAAAGCACCACCTGCTGCTGAATCCGGTCCATGCCCTGGAGCGTCTGCGAAACGGCGCTGCTGCCACTGAGAGCGGCTTGATTCGCCTCCTGCGCCACCGCAGCCATTCGGTTGATGGAACAAACAACCTGATCCACGGCGGCTTTCGTTTCCTGCATCCCTTGATGCGCCGACGCCGTCGCCTGCTGCTGCCGCGCCGTCGCGCCGGTAATCAGGTCAACCGCTTTCAGCGACTGGGCGATAGACAGATTGACTTCCAGGATCGCCTCGGCAATGCCGTCGGCGGCGGCGCTGGTTTGCAAAGAGGATTGGGACAAGCTGCCGCTTGTTCCGGCGACCGTATTCGCCCCGGATGTGATTTGGGCGATCAAGCGGCGCAGATTGTCGGCAGCGGCATCCATCGCTCTTTGAGATTCCGCAAGGGCCTCGGTCCGCTGTGACACACGGCTTTCCAGGGCCTCGTTCGCCTGACGCACCGCGCCGGCGCTGCGGTTAAGCTGGACCAGAAAGATGGCGACGCAAACCAGCAGCAGGGCGCAATAGACGCCCAGCGCCAGGCTGTACAAGCCGCTGGATTTCTGGCGGCTTGCATCAAGAAACTGGTCGGCGCTGAACAGGGCCTCCCCGCGCGGGCCGGTCGGCAGGACGACGATCTGAGTCAGCAGGGAGTCCACCGCGTCATGCTCCGATAAAATCAGCCGGGCGTGGGTCAGAAGCAAGTCCACATCCAGCTGGGCGTCCTTCGGAAAACGGGAACGCTCCGCCGCGACTTTTGCCAGAAGTGCGGCGGCGGCGGCGCGGGTTTCCGGCCGGCGACCGAGGCTGTCCACCAGGACTTGCCGCAGCAGCAAGTCGGCATCATGCACCGCGGGCGCGGCGGCAGGGCTGCCGGCGCATTCCGCGCTGAGGCTTGCTTCCAGCACAGGCAGGTACGCCAGGGAGTTCTTCAGAATGGCGTTTTGAGATTTGAAGTCTTCAATCTTTTGCTGCTTCTGCGCCAGGGCGTCCAGGTAGGGCTGCATCTTTAGATCAAGCACGCTGCTTTTGGCGGAAGGGTATAAGACGTGAGCCTGGGCGGGCAGCGCAGCCTCGGCCTGCGCCAGCGCCTGCGAAGTCGCTACCAGCGGATCATAATTCGTCAGCAGCGAAAAGCGAAGTTCCAGCACCTGCTGCGTGCTGAGGGCATCCTGCTCTTTCAGCAGGCGCAGCGTGTCCACGAACCGGCTGTGCTCAGCCATCATGGGCGTTCGTGAATGGGCGAAAAGAAAAACAAGGGCCGCTAGTGAAAGACCACCGGTCAGCCACCAGCGCGACCGGCTCTTGACACGCTGAAAACTCATTTCGGTCCCTCCGGCTGTTTCCCTGTCAGGGTGTTCAAAAACTTCACAATCTGCACCAGTTCCGCCGGCTCCAGCGGGCGGCCGACTTGGTATTTCGCCATGACTTCGACGGCCTGCGGCAGTGTTGTCGCCGTGCCGTCGTGAAAATACGGGGCGGTGAGCGCGACATTACGCAGGCTGGGAACCCGGAAGACATGCTTGTCTTCTTCGCGTCCGGTGACGGCGTAGCGTCCTAAATCAGCCTCCGTTTCATGGCCGCGGTCGGCGAAATAGTTGCCCATGACGCCGAATTTTTGGAACATGTTGCCGCCGACATTGGCCCCTTGATGACAGGAAACACAGCCGTCTTCCTTGAAATGCAGATACCCCTGCTTTTCGTCGGCGTTCAGCGCGGTTTGGTCGCCTCGCAGATAACGGTCAAAGCGGCTGTCCGGCGTGACCAAGGTACGCTCGTACCCGGCAATGGCATCACGGACACTTTGCGGGTTTAGGCCGCCGTCGGGATAAAGCGCCGCAAACTCGGCGGCATAGTGAGGGTCCTGCCTCAGCTTGCCGACAATTTCAGGCCAATCGGAACCCATTTCTTTGGGATTGTGTGTCGGCCCATTCACCTGATCTTCCAGAGTGTCGGCACGTCCGTTCCAAAACTGCTTATAATTCAGGCCGCTGTTGAACACCGTCGGCGCATTGACCGCCCCGATCGCGCCGCCGATCCCGACCGAGTGCGCCAGTTGATCCGTCCCAGCCTTGCTCAGACTGTGGCAGCTCGCACAGGAAAGGGAGTTGTCGTGCGACAGCCGCTTGTCGGCGAACAAAAACGCTCCGAGGGCGGCTTTGCGGGGGTCCACATCAACGTGTTCGGGCAGCGGTTGGATCGGCTCTTCCAAGATATGTGCACTGGGAGCCGCAGCGACTGGCAGCGCCGGCACCGGTTTCGGTTTCGGCAGCAGCAGCAGCGCGGCAGCCGGCAAAATCAACCCGGCGGAGGTGATCAGCAGTGGGACGACGGTTTTCTTCATCTTGGTATACATTTCCCTATCAAGTCCGGTGCCATTCAGCAGCGTTCGCTGAGATTGTTGGAAAGTAACACCGGGAACTTAAGGGTATGTTGGAAAAAGAAACCGCAAATTTGCCGTTGCTCGGATTTTTTAATAAAAATCTTGGCCGAGAATAATGACAGAGCGGGGCGCATCCAGAACTTCCCCGCCGAGAAGCGCCGCCGCCTGCACAGCAAGAAAATAATCGCCGTCGGGTTCATAGGCCGGAACACTCAGCGGCGCGGTGGCTTCCGCCAGCAGACGCTGCGTATCGGCGCTTGCGCTTGACCATTGCCGCCAGAGAATCCAGGCCGTTACGCCCGAAGGCAGGCGGATCTCAATGCCCCGATAGCGCCGGAGCGCTGGAACCTCACGCACCAGATCATCCAGGCTCGGATCGGCTTTCGTCAGTGGCTGCCACGCGGCAGTTTTCAAGAGCGCGGCAGCGTTCTTCACCCGCTCCACGGTCCGCGCCTGCCGATCGACAATGACCGCGCGGGCCGCGCCGGTTTTGGGGTCAGGGTCGGTAAGTATCAAAAAGCGGGTGTGACCCCGCTGGATTTGCCGGCGTATAAGTTCCATTTTATGCTCCCCAAAAATATTTGTCTAAGCATGGCCGTTCTTCCGATTTTTTCCTATGCGTTTTCATGGTACGCTGTATCGGCTTGAACGCAAAGAAGCCAGCCCAGCCCGCAGAAACGTGGCTAAGAACCACGTTATCCAAGAATGGAGAACATTGTCATGCTGTCTTGTTCCCGATTTTCCGCGCTTTCCCACACTCGCCCCCTCGCCGCGCTCGGTCTTGCCCTGCTCGGTACTGCTGCCGTTCATCCCGCGTTCGCTCAAACGGCGGTTCTGACTCAGAACAACGACAACGCCCGCACCGGCGCAAATACCGCTGAGACGGTGCTGACCCCGCAAAACGTCAAAACCGCGACGTTCGGCAAGCTATTTACGATCACCGGTCTGAACGCGAATGTCAACGGCCAAGTGCTGTATGTGCCAGGAGTGACCATCGCCGGCGCAAAGCACAACGTTGTGTATGCGTACACGTCCAACAACTCCGACAACTCACCCTGCGGCGTATATGCCTACGACGCCGACACTGGCACGCAGCTTTGGAAGACGATCCTGCCGGCGTCTGCGACCTACACCACGGCCACTCCGGTGATTGACCCGGCGACCAGCACGATGTATGTGCTGACGAAAGGCCCGACCGACGACACCGGGGTGACGTACCTGCACGCCTTTGACATCACTACCGGCGCGGACAAGCCCGGCAGCCCCATCCAGGTCCAGGCGTCCGCCAAAGGGTCCGGCGACGGCGCGGTGAACGGCATTGTTTCTTTTGACGGCCCCGCCGCTTCCGGCAACCGTTTCCACGCCAACGACCGTCCAGGCCTGTTGTTTGCGAACGGCATGGTTTACACCGCGTTCGCCCATAACTCTGATTCGTTCCCCTACCACGGCTGGGTGCTGGCGTACAAGTACGACGGCACGAAGTTCACCCAGGCGGCGGTCTTTTGCACGACCCCAAACGGCGGCGACGGCGGCATCTGGCAGGCCGGCAAAGGATTAACGGCGGACGCCGCCGGCAACATCTACTTTTCGGTCGGCAACGGCACATTTGATGCCAACACCGGCGGCTCAGATTACGGCATGTGCTACATGAAGCTCGGCCCGATGCTGAACGTTCTGGACTACTTTGCGCCCCATGACGAGCTGACCCTCAGCAACGAGGATTTGGACCTCGGCAATTCCGGCCTTGTCGGCATTCCGGGGACGGCAGCCCTGTTTGGCGGCGGGACAAAGTTCGGCTCCGCGTTTCTGCTGAACTCCGGCAGCCTCGGCAAATTTACCCCAAACGGCCCGGACAACATACCGGACCGCATTGACGGCGTCAGCGGCAACGATCAGGTCGGCCAGAACCCGATTTCTTGGGACAGCGGCTCCTACAAATATGTTTATCTGTGGCCTGGCGGCAAGACTTTGGAGCAGTTCCGGTACGACCCGTCCGTAAGCAACCTCAATCCAAAAGGCATTTTCGCCACCGGCGGCACAGCGACTAACGGCGGCTCGCTGGCGGTTTCGTCCAGCGGCACATCAAATGCCATTTTGTGGGCGGTCGGCGACGAAGGAACCGTGCGGGCGTATGACGCCACCAATGTCGCCAATGCCGAGCTGTGGGACAGCGCCCAGAACTCCAATCGAGACGGGATCGGCCACACCGGCCACTTCCAGTTTCCCACCGTCGTCAACGGCAAAGTGTATGTTCCCACCGGCGGGAGTACCATCGCCGTCTACGGCCTGCTGGCGGCTGCTACGCCGCCACCGGCTGCCACGGCGATCCAGATCAACGCGGGTGGCGGCGCATCCGGCAGCTTTGCCGCCGACACGGACTTTTCCGGCGGCAGCAGCTACACGACTTCGGCTGCCATCAGCACCAGCGGCGTTACCAACCCCGCTCCGCAAGCGGTGTACCAGAGCGAGCGCTACGGCAACTTCACCTACACCGTGCCGAACCTGACGCCCGGCGCGTCCTACACCCTGCGCCTCCACTTTGCCGAGATCTTCTGGAACAGCACCGGTCAGCGCGTCTTCAACGTCGCGGTTAATGGCACGGCGGCTTTGACCAACTTTGACATTGTCGCGGCAGCGGGCGGCGCGAACAAAGCCGTGGTTGAAAGCTTCCCAGTGACCGCTGACAGCAGCGGCAAAGTGACCATCACCTTCACGACCGTTAAAGACAACGCCAAGCTCAGCGGCGTGGAGCTGACGGCGGCGCCTGCAGCTCAAACCAGCGTTCAGATTAACGCGGGGGGCATCGCATCCGGCAGCTTTGCCGCCGACACGGACTTTTCCGGCGGCAGCAGCTACACGACTTCGGCTGCCATCAGCACCAGCGGCGTTACCAACCCCGCTCCGCAAGCGGTGTACCAGAGCGAGCGCTACGGCAACTTCACCTACACCGTGCCGAACCTGACGCCCGGCGCGTCCTACACCCTGCGCCTCCACTTTGCCGAGATCTTCTGGAACAGCACCGGTCAGCGCGTCTTTAACGTCGCGGTTAATGGCACGGCAGCTTTGACCAACTTTGACATTGTCGCGGCAGCGGGCGGTGCGAACAAGGCCATAGTTGAGAGCTTCCCAGCCACAGCCGATGCAAACGGCAAAGTGACCATCACCTTCACGACTGTTAAAGACAACGCTAAACTCAGCGGCGTGGAACTGCTGCATTAAGCCAGTTCGGTCTGGTCCGTATGCCCCGGCAGAAACATCTGCCGGGGCGTTTTTCTGCTTGATTGTGGCTTTTCGAGTGTGTCGCAAGACAGGACGGAAATTGCTTGACTTGTCTGCCCTGACGCCGATATACTAAAAGCAGACCAAACAAATTCAGAAGAGGATTATTCTATGGCAGAAACGCACTCGCTTTTTGATACTTTGCAATCGTTTACTTACGGCGACGGGAAAATGGGGCAGTTTTATTCGCTGCCGCAATTAGAAAAGGCCGATGTCGGCCCGATCTCGAAGCTGCCGGTGTGCCTGCGGATCGTTCTCGAATCGGTACTCAGAAACTACGACAAGAAGCGGGTGCGGGAAGCGGACATTTGCGAGCTCGCGAACTGGCAGCCGAACGCCGAGCGGACCGCGGAAATTCCCTTTGTTGTGGCACGGGTTGTCTTGCAGGACTTCACGGGCGTTCCGCTGCTGGTGGACCTTGCAGCAATGCGGACGACGGTGTCCCGCATGGGCCGCGACCCCGGCATGATCGAACCGCTGGTCCCCGTAGATTTGGTCGTAGACCATTCGGTGCAGGTGGATTACTCAGAGCTTGAAAACGCGCTTCAACTCAACATGGAAATGGAGTTCAAGCGCAACCGCGCCCGCTACCAATTCTTGAAGTGGGGAATGCAGGCGTTCAACGGCTTTTCGGTGGTGCCTCCCGGCATCGGCATTATCCATCAGGTCAATTTGGAGTATCTTGCCAAAGGTGTACTGTCCAAAGAAGATGTTTTCTACCCGGACACGCTGGTCGGTACAGATTCGCACACGACCATGATCAACGGCTTGGGGATTGTCGGCTGGGGCGTCGGCGGCATTGAAGCCGAGGCTGGAATGCTCGGTCAGCCCGTGTACTTCTTAACGCCGGACGTGGTCGGCGTGCATTTGAGCGGTGCATTGAAGCCCGGCGTCACAGCGACGGACTTAGTGCTGACCATCACCGAAATGCTTCGCAAGGCCAAAGTCGTCGGCAAGTTTGTCGAGTTCCACGGCGAAGGCGCGGCGTCTCTTGGTTTGACCGACCGGGCGACAATCGCAAATATGGCCCCGGAATACGGCGCGACGATGGGCTTCTTCCCCGTAGATGAAGAGTCGTGCCGCTATCTGGCGGCGACAGGCCGGACCGACGATCAAGTGGATGCCTTCCGGCAGTACTTCAAAGCGCAGAACTTGTTCGGGATGCCGGAAGCGGGCGAAATCCAGTATTCCCAGCTTCTGGAACTGGACTTGGCGACCGTTCAGCCGAGCGTCGCCGGGCCGAAGCGGCCGCAGGACCGAATTGAGTTGCCAGAAATCAAGTCTAAATTCAATGAGCTTTTGCTGAACCCGGCGGCGTACAACAAGTCGCTGGCGGACCTCAACAAAAAGTTCGTGGTTCTGACCGGCATGAGCCACAACGTCAAGCCGATTTCCGGCGGCGGTGAGCAGGCAACGGAAACCCAGCCGGAAGTCGAGCTGAACGCGCTGGAAACGACGCAGGAGACGAGTGCCCTGACCGAAATCGAAATGATGCAGAACCGGCCGACCCCGGACCGAGTCGAAGACGTGCCGCTCGGCGAGTTCCCGCAGGCGATGGTGGAATTGTCCCACGGCGACATCGTGATTGCCGCGATTACAAGCTGCACCAACACAGCAAACCCCTCTTTGATGCTGGCGGCGGGCCTCGTGGCGAAGAAGGCGTCCGAGCGCGGCATGACCGTCCGCCCGACCGTTAAAACGTCGCTCGCGCCAGGGTCCCGCGTCGTCACCGAGTACCTGGACAAAACGGGCCTGACCCGCTACCTCGATAGGTTGGGCTTCCAGACCGTCGGCTACGGCTGCACCACCTGCATCGGCAACTCCGGGCCGCTGGAGCCGAATTTAGAAAAGACCGTGACCCGAAATGATTTAGTGGTGGCGTCGGTGCTGTCCGGCAACCGCAACTTTGAGGCCCGCGTTCACCAGAACGTCCGCGCGAACTTCCTCATGTCCCCGCCGCTAGTCGTCGCGTTCGCGCTGGCCGGCACCGTGGACATTGACATGAACACGGACCCCATCGGCCAGGACAAGTTCAACGCCGATGTGTATTTAAAAGATCTCTGGCCGACCGCTGCCGAGATCGCCGAAATGCTCCAGACCGCCAACGACCCGGAAGTCTACCGCAGATTGTACAAAGACTTCGCCGAGCAGAACCCCTTGTGGCAGGAGATCCCGTCTTCCCTAGGTTCCGTCTACGAATGGGATGCGTCGTCCACCTATATCCGCGAGCCGCCCTACTTCGACAAGTTTAGCCTCACGATTCCGACTTCGGCTCCGGCGGTCACCAAGGCGCGTCCGCTCGCCATCTTCGGCGACTCGGTCACGACCGACCACATCTCTCCGGCGGGCGCGATCAAGCCGTCGTCCCCGGCGGGCCTGTACTTGCAGCAAAAAGGGGTTCCCGAAGAAGACTTCAACTCCTACGGCTCGCGCCGGGGCAACCACCGGATCATGATGCGCGGGACGTTTGCGAATGTCCGCATCCAGAACCTGATGGTGCCGGGCACCGTCGGCGGCATGACCGTCTACCAGCCGGTCGGCGAGGAGATGTCGATCTACGACGCTTCTTTGATCTACCGTGACCTCGGCGTCCCGCTGATGATCTTCGCCGGCCAGGAATACGGCACCGGCTCATCGCGCGACTGGGCCGCCAAAGGCACGAACCTGCTGGGCGTCAAGGCCGTCATCGCCCAGTCGTTCGAGCGCATCCACCGCTCCAACCTCGTCGGCATGGGCGTCCTGCCCTGCCAGTTCAAGGAAGGCGTCAATGCCCAGACGCTCGGCCTCGACGGCACCGAGACGTTCGACCTGACCGGCTACGAGAGCGGCCTGTCGCCCCAAATGGACGTGACCCTGGTGATCCACCGGGCCAACGGCGACACCGAAGAAGTCCCGCTGACTCTTCGCATTGACACGCCGATTGAAGTAGACTACTACCAGAGCGGCGGCATCCTGCCTTATGTCCTGCGCCAGTTGTTGGAAGAAGACAGCATCAGCGCCGCCGGGCATCTGCTGGACACCCTCCAGCCCCGCCCCGCCGCCGTCTAGCCCAGCAATAGAAGAAGCCCCACGCCGCATGGCGCGGGGCTTTCCTTTTCTATACTTGCCGCAATTTACCTCATCGTGTGGTATAGTTTCTTCGCTAAGTGAGGATTTTCTGCTATGAACGAAACCTTTGGCCTGCTTTACGCGACACCCAGCTTTTTAGAGGGGGTTGCCCGTATCCTTGACATCGGGAACACGTTTACCACATACAATACATTCGCGGATGCGCGTGAAGCGGACTTCCTCGCACTTCGTTCCGACTGGCGAGCCATCGGCGAAGACTTTGAAAACGCTCTTGCAGAATACGAAGATAACGAGAGAACATCAACCTCATCAAGAGAAGGATCGGTTATGGCACCAACACTGACCCCGGAAACAGAAACGCACCTGCGGACAGTAACGCAAGAGCGCAACTTGGAACTCACTGACGTTCGCGAAGATGTCCCAGCGCAAGGCTCCGCAGAGTGGGAGAAGCGGCTTTGGAGCCTCGGCCAGCACTCTCACAGTGTTCCCCTGTCTCCCGATGCAACAAGCCGGGAAGTGATCTACGAGGACGCGGCGCTTTGAGTGCCCTCGTTGACACGTCCTGCCTGCTGCGCCTGCCCGTGCCGACCGACCCGCGCCGCCCAGTGACGATGAACACCCTCAGCCGTCTTACTGCAATGGGTGAACCTCTGACGGTCGCCCGGCAGAACTACGTCGAGTTCCGGTCTGTCGCGACTCGCCCCGCCAACGTCAACGGTCTCGGCATGACCCCGGAAGAAGCGGACGCCGAACTTGACATGATGGAAGGCTTGTTTCTTCCTCTTTCCGATACCGACGCGGTTTATGCCGCCTGGCGCGACCTCTGCCGCCGCGCCGCCGTCTCCGGCAAGCAGGTCCACGACACGCGCATCGCCGCCGTCTGCGCGGTTTACGGTGTGTCCATTATCCTGACCTGGAACCCCAAAGACTTCAAGCGCTTCGAGCCACTGATCCCCGGCCTAAGAGTGTTAACCCCCGAAGAAGTCATGCAGCTTCCCTAAGCGGCATTCACAGACAACAAGCCAGCCACCTCCTCGACACCCTCCACCCCGCCGCCGTCTAGCCCGGCAATATGAGAAGCCCCGCGCTGAATGGCGCGGGGCTTTTGTTGAACCATTTGCATTGAATTTTGTCTGCGTGAGGTATAGTTTTGCCGTTGACCAGATGACCTACGATGAACAAGCTTTTGGTCTGGTAATGGCGGCGCGAATAGAAAGCAAGGAACACTGTGGATCTTACTCCATCGCAAGTGAAAAACTTAATGCGCCGTGGTTTGCGCTTGTTGGTTGACCCGGAACTAGAGCCAGAAGATAAGGCGAGAGTAAAGGAATTTTTTCAGAATTGTTGCGCTTATTGTGGCACTGCTGTTGAAAGTGGTAAGGGCGATTTTGATCATTTGCTTCCTGCTTCGAGAGGTGGACGTAACCATGTTTCAAATAGAGTTTTCTCGTGTCGACCTTGCAACCAAAAAGAAAAACGGGACAGGGATTGGCAAGAATTTTTGCTTGAAAAACAAGGCCCAGGTTTTGAAGAAAAAGAACAGAAAATCTTGGATTGGTTAAACAGTGTGGAAGTTGTAGCACCTATATCCGACATCGCTCTACAAGCTATTGAAGAAGAAAGTCAGCGAGTTACAGCAGTTTATGACAGTGCGTGTCAAAAATCCGTAGCTTTCGGTAAGGCATAAAAATGGACAGTAGACCTCTTGCATAAGTGTTAGTCGTCAAGCTCCTGGTTGTAGAGGGCGG
>CAXUNT010000047.1:34243-35306 GCA_964252595.1 uncultured Armatimonadales bacterium | reverse complement strand
GCGCTATGCCGCCGGCTCGGCCTCCGGCATTCCCGGCGGCATAGCGCCGGCCCCTGTGGCCCTGCCGCCGGGTGTGGAGCCGTCTGTGCTGGCGGCTCCCGCCGCCCCCGTCCCGCGCCACACGGTCGTCGTCGGCAACTTAAATTACGCCCCCGCGCCGAGCGCCGCCGCGTACTCGTCGGACGAGTCCTCGCATATCCGTATCACCGTTCATCAGTCGCGCGACACCGATCCGGCAGCAAGTGCGCCTGCTTCGGCTTCAGTCAACGGCTCCGGCGAAGATGCTTCGGGCGAAACCTATCAGCAGCGGGCGCTGTCGCTACAGGAATCCGGTGCCTACGCTCAGGCGCGGCAGGCGTACCAGAGCGCCATTCGGTCCTATCAGACCCAGATCGCCGCCGGGCGGGACGTGGACACAGCCCAGCGCGGCCTCGCCGCCTGCCAGACAGGACTCCAGATTTGCCTTCAAAGCCAGCCTTAATTTTGAGCGTTGCGGCACTGGCGCTGCTCGGCTTTGGCGCTGTTCCCTCCTCTGCCGCGCCGGCAAAAGCGCCCTTGCCGACCGTGCTGCTGTATCCAGCCACACCGGGAGATGTCGCCGCCCTAGTGGACCTGCGGACTCGCCTGCGTCTGGACAGCCGTGTGCAGGTATTGACGTATGACCCAGAATCGGCGGCGGTCCAAAGAGCGTCTGCCGAAACGACACATCCCGAATGGCTCCTGCAAGCTCCCGCGACCGATGCCGCCCGGATGACTCTGGCGCGTGCGCTCGGCGCGAGCTTTTATGCCGTGGTCAGCCCAGGCCGCCTTGCCGACACGACTCATGTGGAGCTGGTTGAGACCGCGCCTGCTGCCCGGACCTTTGACTGGACCGGCACCAACCGCGAGTTCGGCGTTCACGCGCTGGAATCGCAGGTCGCCGACTCGCTGGCCCATCCCGTCAATTATGATCATGTCGCTGACAATCCGCCCGCGCTGACGAGGCCGACCGGACCGATTTCCGCCGCCCCCCTCGCTGATCTGGAGACGCGAGCCACGCCGCCGCTGACACCTGCCCCCGTGG
>CAXUNT010000047.1:30829-34143 GCA_964252595.1 uncultured Armatimonadales bacterium | reverse complement strand
CTGTCGCGCCGGTTCCCGTGGCTGTCGCGCCGGTTCCCGTGGCTGTCGCGCCGGTTCCCGTGGCTGTCGCGCCGGTGGTTCCTGCCCCTGTGGCTCTGCCGCCCGCGCCGTTACCCTTACTGAAATCTTTGCCTGCGCCGCTGGTGTCGGCTCAGACCGCGCAGGCTTCTCCCTCGCCGTACCTGCCTTCAGATGCGCGTCCGATACGGATTGTTCTGCCGAAAACGCCGCAAGCCGCGCCGCTGCCGGCTGTTCCGATCAAAGTGGCACAGGTCCCGCCGACTGTAGCTTTTGCGCCTCCTGCCATAGCCGTGCCGATTTCTGCACCGGCGGTCCCACTGCCGCAGACTGCAAATGTGCCGCCGCTGAATATGCCGCCGCCCGTGATCGCTGCCGTGCCGAAGCCGCCGGTGCAGGTCGCTGCCTTGCCGCCGCGCGTCATTCCAACGCCGCCTACAGCATTGCCGGAGCCGCCTGCACCGACTTCAGCTCCAATAGTAAAGAAACGGCCGGCGATTGCCGAAGATATAACGGCGATACAGCCGCTGCTGGCGAAGGGCGACGCCGCGCTCGACGGGGGGGATACTGTCAGCGCCATCGCCCTCTACCGGCAGGCAGTCAACGGAGCGCCGCTTTCGGTCGTGCCGCGCCTCAAGCTCGCACAGGCGTATCAAAAAGACGGCCTCAGCGACCGCGCTCTGGACGAAGCACGCCGCGCTCTGGAAATCGCCCCAGACAGCGTGCCGATCCAGCAGTTTTTATCCAATTTAGACCAGCAGAACGGAACGTCGGTCGGGACCCTCATTCGCGACCGGGCTGTGCTGGCACAGACGCCCAATGACCCGGCGGCGCATGTGACGCTGGCCGACGACCTTTGGAATAGCGGCGACCTCGGCGGCGCGGAAGCCGAGTACAAGACCGCGTCGGCGCTGGCTTCCCCTGGCAGCCATCTTGCCGATGCCCAGCTCGCCCAACTCTACGCTGCCGAAGCGCGGTACGACGATTGCCTGGCGCTCTTGAAAGACAGCGGTCCCGGCGGCTATGCGCTCGCCATCGGTATTGTCAAAAACCGGTCCGACACGCTCTCCAGCACGCTGTCGGCGTCGCGGGCGGCGTTCGCCGCCCGCAAAAGCACGCGCGAGCAGTTCTACGACGACGCCAAGAAACTCAGCGCCGAAGCGCAGGCGCTGGCGGAGTTTGTCGCCCAGGTGTCGCCGCCGAAAGCCTATTCCCTGGCGCACCTGCACCGGATGCTGTCCACCAACCTGCTCGCGCAGGAGTCGGCGGCGCTAGTGACGTTTATTGAGACCGGCGACACCGGCCAAGAAGGCAGCATGGCGCAGCTTGAACACGCGGCGGCGACCGAGATGCTGACCGCACAGGCCGCTGAAGAAAGACTGGGACTTTGGAAGCACTCACACGAGAAACAAAGCGAGAAGTAGCCCGCCGAGAAACAATGACCCCCTTCTGGCAGTGGCGGCGCAGTCCGGCACGGGACAAAGACAGCAATCGCGCTCCCCTGCCGGAGCCGGGCGACACGGTCCGTCTGCACGCGCACACGACCCATGCTGGGGCGGAAGTGGGGGTCTATGAAGCGCGTGTCAAGGCGGTCGGCCTGCGCCGCATCCTGCTGGAAAGCCCGCAGACGCTGTCGCACACGGAAGACGGTGCTCCGGCGCCGGCGGGCGCTCTGCCGCCTCGGACGGCGCTCACGCTGTCGTTTGTCTGCGGCGACAATCTTTACCAATGCGAGACCCGCGTGGTCGGCCCGGTGAAGGCAGGAACTCTTGCGATCATCCGCCCGCGCCTGGTCACTAAAGTCCAGCGCCGTCAGTTTTACCGGCTGCCGTTGCAGTCGCCGACGACGTTCCGGGTGCGCGGCGAGTCCGGCAGCACGCCGCCGGTTCCCGCCCGCCTCGTCAACTTGAGCGGCGGCGGAGCGCTTCTCGCGTCCGGCAAGCCGGTCCCGAGCGGCCTGCGTGTGCTGGTCCGCGTCCCGGCAGGCCGCCAGGGTGATCTGCTGGATGTCGAGTCGGATGCTTTAGACTGCCGGGTAGCGACTCAGGGCCTCGCCCGCATCTATCTGATCCGTCTGCGTTTTCTTGGCCCCCCGCACCTCACAGAAGAAGACCGGGAAGAAATCGTTGCCTACATTTTCGAGCAGCAGCGGATGCTGCTCCGAAACCGCAAGCTGCTCCGGGCCTAAAGCGCCTCCGGCTCAGATTGTAACCGGGTATTAACCCGCCATCCTGAATACCGATTGACTTGACTCGGCGCAGCGGCTAAAATTAATGCATGGAACGGTCAGAGCCGTCAAAATTTGTGGACGGCGTGGTCTTTAAGACCACCGCGGCTGGCCGGATGTCATTCTCCACCTTCGTTTTGCTTGTCGGGATCAATCTCTTGTGGGCCGGCTCATCGCTGGCCGCGAAGATCGCCCTGCATTCCCTTCCTCCAATGACCCTGGCGTTTACCCGCTTCTCCGTCGCCGCCCTGCTGATGTATGGGATCGCTCTTTGGCGCAAAGTGGATCTGCGGGTCGCGAAGCGTGACTGGGGCGTCTTTTGGGCGATGGGGGTGCTGGGGCTGGCGCTGACGTATCTTCTCGCGTATCAGGGCCTGCGGCTGACCACAGCGTCGAACTTCGCGCTGCTGCATGCGACCGAAACGGTGTTTTTGTCCGTGCTGGCATTTCTCTTCCTCGGCGAAGCGCTGCCTCGGACCAAGATGCTCGGCATCGGGCTGGGACTGGCCGGCGTCTATTTAATTATCGCGAACGGCTTTACCATCCAATCGTTCTCGCATTCGGCGCAGGGAAATCTGCTGATTGCGCTGGCGCTGGCGTTTGAAGCATCGTCCAGCATCGTCGGCAAGAACTTACTCGCTCGCTATCCGCCGCTGTCGGTCGTAACCTACCAGATGCTCAGCGGCGCGGTGGCTTTAGCCCCGTTTTCAGCGTTTGAGCTGACGCATCAAATCGCGTCAGGCCATCCGCTGACGCTGCCGCCCGCAAGCGCTTTTTGGTCCCTGCTGTACTTGATCCTTCCCTGCACGGTGCTGGGCTACTTGGTCTGGTTCAGCATTCTGGACAAAACCGATGCCAGCGAAATGTCTGTGTTTTTGTTTATCCAGCCGGTTGCCGGGGCGCTGCTTGGCTCTTATTTCTTGGGGGACACCATTACGGTCTTCACGGTCATCGGCGCGGCGCTGGTGCTGCTGGCCGTGGGCCTCGTCAACCGCCGCCCACCGGCACCGCCGCCGACCTAATTCAAACGCCAAAATGGGCCTGCATCACCCGATGCAGGCCCATTTTG
>CAXUNT010000047.1:0-30729 GCA_964252595.1 uncultured Armatimonadales bacterium | reverse complement strand
CTGAAGAACAGATTGCTGAAGAACAGATTGCTGAAGAACAGATTGCTGAAGAACAGATTGCTGAAGAACAAAGTCTTAGGCGGCTTTGCGGCGGCGGGAAACAACCAGGCCGCTGAGGCCGAAGGCCAGCAGCAGGCCGAAAGAGACCGTGGTGGACGCTTCGGGAACGGCGGCGGGAGTCGCAGCGAAGGTGACGTTAGCAAGATCACCGTTGCTGCTGCCGCCGCCATTGGTGTAGTAAACGCCGTCAAACTCGGCCTGTGTGGTGCCGCCGCTTGCGGTGCCGACGTAGATTTGCACGTCCTTGTTTGTGAAGTCCTTCTGCAAGGCCATCTCGGCAGCGGAGGAAAGGCTGAACGTATAAGACGAGGGTGTTCCCTTGCCGCCAACAACATAGGAGGAAGACCCGAGCAAAACCGGTGTGAGAGCGGCATTAATCCCATCGGTCGCGCCGGCGGTATAGCTGGAGTTAAAGACAGCGGGATCATCGTTGCCTGTCACCGGGGTTGGGCTGCCTGCGATGAAAAAGTCCAAGCTGCCTGCCGTGGCGTAGGAATTCGTGTACTGTGAGAGTGTAACCGTCAGGGAGTTGATGCTGGCAGCGTTCGTCGGCGCGGCATATCCAGCAAAGTCCAGCACACCGAAAGTCGCGCCGTAATGAGCCGTTGCACTGCCGACATCAATGTTGCTGTCGGTATAGCCGCTTGCAGGGGTGACCCCGGAGGCATTGACGGTAACGCTGTCCGTCTCTGCAAAGGTTTGAGCCATCGCACCGGTTGCCGCACCGGCGGCCAGCAGCGCGGTGAGGCTGAAAGTAGCAAATAATCGCATCGGTGTACTCCTTTTCTTGATCAATGCCCGCAGCAAAAAGGCATACGGACCAGCCAAGATTAAGACACGTCAGGATTAAGGAAGCATTAAGCCAAGATTAAGCCAGCATTAAATTTACGGCAAGAGCGTCAGTTTCCTCGCGGAAAATCAACCACGGTTGAATTGGTTCATGGCGGGCTGAATGCCTTCGGAGAGCCACAATTCCAGCGCGGCGACTGACTTGTCAGTACCGTCTTCTACTTCCGCCTGTTCGCTTCGTCCAAAGCGTCCCAGGACAAAATCAATCTGCACCGAAGGATTATTAGGCGCACCCACGCCGAAGCGCAGACGCGGGAAGCTCTGCCCGTGCAGGTGAGCGATCAGCGACTTGAGACCGTTATGCCCGCCTGCCGAGCCTTCCGCCCGCAGGCGCAGGCGGCCCAGCGGCAGGGAAATATCATCGGTGACGACCATTATCTCAGTGAGTTCCAATGGTTTCATGCGTAAAAACGCCGCGACTGACTGCCCCGATAAGTTCATAAACGTCTGCGGCTTCATCAAAAATACCTGCGCGTCTCCGATTCGCCCATCGCCGATCGCGGCCTGAAAGTCTCGCTTCGCGACTGCGATGCCGTGCCGCCGGGCGAGCGCATCCACCACGGCAAACCCGATATTGTGCCGAGTCCCATCGTATTCCTTGCCGGGATTGCCCAGCCCGATAATCAGCTTCGTCGGTGTGTCCATGTATTAAGCCGTCAGCACCTGCACAACAATCTAAATGATGTGTTCCAGTTTTTCCGGTTTCAAGCGATCCAACCGCCGCGAAATCAGTTGTTCATCTGGAGCGAACAAGTAAGCAGGGCGCAGATAACATTTTTGCGCCAAGGAGCCGCCGTAAGTATCAGCTTGAACAATCTCAGTGAGATAAGGGTCAGGTGCAGGCTGGGTCGTGATAAGGGCGACCAAGTAATCCGTTCCTCCTGCGTAACTCCATGACGCCAGGACAAGCGCTGGGCGGTGCTTGTATGCCTCTTCTGCCGAAAACGGAAACGGGACGAGGACAATATCACCCTTCACAAACCGCGCCATGCTTCTTCATCCTCATGGCTTTCCCAGAACTTTGCCAGTGTCGCTTCGCTGGCAAGCGCCGTCGCGCGGCCTAAGTTGTCTGGCAGCGGCCCTGCGTAGTCCAGTGCGTCTTGCAGGGTCCAATTTTCCGAGCCGGGCGGCGGGACAATGACATTTCGCTCAACTAGGGCCAATAGGTACTTCTCAACCGATACCCCTTTGGCCTGTGCGCTGGCCTGTACCGCACTCTCGAGCGTCGCCGGAATGTCAAGCGTGATGGTCATAAGTTGCTTTCTTTCCTGACTACGGCAGGGTGATCTGTGCTTTGACGGACGTGGGCGGCAGGTGGGAAGTGTAGTCGAAGGCGGCGACACTGTCGGCGAACGCAAAGGTGTCGGTGATGAGCGGCTTGACGTTGATCTTGCCGTCACCCATCAGTGCTAGAGCGCGGTCGAACACATGGGCGTAGCGGAAGACATGCTCGACCCTAGCTTCTTTGATCTGTGCGCCGACCACATCATAAACCACAGGCTCGCCCGGCATTCCCACTAAAACGACGCAGCCGCCGGGACGCAGCGGCTCGAAGACGGACGCAATCGCTGGGGTGCTGCCGCTGCACTCAAACACGATGTCCGCGCCCCAGCCATCGGTCATCTGGTGGACCACTTCGGCAACATTCTGTTCTTTGACATTGACCGGCGTGATCGCGCCGAGTGTTGCCCCTAAATCGAGCTTCGGCTGCTGGGCGTCGGTCAGGACAACCCGGCTGCACCCGCCGGCGAGGGCCGCCAGCGCCGTCGTCATGCCGATGGGACCCGCGCCCATGACGACGGCTAAATCCCCCGCTTCAATCCGCGCCTTCTTCGCCGCCTGCATCCCGACCGCCAGCGGCTCGACCATTGCGGCTTCGCCGAACGAGACGGAGTCGGGGATTTTGTAGGTGTAATCGGCGGGATGCACCACTGAGGGGCGCAAAATTCCGTGAATGGGCGGGGTCGCCCAGAAGCGCACGGCGGGGTCTAAATTGTACATTCCCAGGCGCGAAGCCCGGCTGCTGGGGTCAGGAATGCCCGGCTCCATGCACACCCGGTCGCCCACTTTCAAGCTCGTCACGGCTCCGCCGACTTCGGTGACAACTCCCGACGCTTCATGCCCCAGCACCATCGGCGCGTTCACTACAAACGGCCCAATGCGTCCATGCTGGTAGTAGTGGATGTCCGACCCGCAGATGCCGACAGTCTTAATGCCGATGCGAACATCGCGTGGCCCCAGCGGCTCGTCGAGAGCAATATCGCCGAGTGTCAGTGTGTTGGTTTTTTCTAAGATTAAAGCTTCCATAGGGCGATTGTACCCTGAATAGCGAAGGGCGCGAGGAGCGAGGGAATAAATTCCTCAGTCATCCTATTTATAGCCCAGCGGTACGATCTCGCAGGCTCCATCATTCTCGTGAGCGATTCGTTCAAGCAAATCGGTTGCCTCAAAAGTTCTGTCAATGCCGCTTTCATCTGTTCCAACCATGCCGACACAGGAAATACGAACATGATTCTTGTTCCTCTGCCGGATATACTTGGTAAGAGCATCGGTATCCTCAAGACCACCTTGCGGCCGGCCATCGGTCAGCAGAATAATTTCGTTGACGTGAGGAATGATGAGCGCTGCTGTTATTCCAGCCTGCGTGTTCGTGCCGCTGTTGACAATCAGCGTGTCCAGAAACTCTGAGGCCCGGCGAACTACGCTCGGCGTCGCTGGAGCTAGTTCCAAGTCAAATGGATACACCTCATCATTGAAGGCAATAATATCAAACGACTCGTCGGGCCGTAATGTCGCCAGCGCTTTCCGGATTTCCGAGTCAGCGCGTTTAATCCGGCTGACCATGCTGCCGGAGATGTCCAGGACATACACGACATGGCGCGGGCCACCGTCTCCGGCCAGCCCTTTGCCGACGCCGAATGGCTCCCCAGCGTCGGAGCTGTTGCCTGCCCCGACGCCGCTCCCTGTGCCGGACCCTTCGCCTGCGCCGTGGCCGCGTCCTGCCGTGTCCACGCCTGCCGCACCGTGTCCGGCCTGGGCGGTCAGCACCGGCTTCGGCACCGGCAGGGCGGCAATGACGCCGGGCGTGTAGGAGGGAGTCGGCAGCGGCGGCAAGGGCAGCGGCGAGTTGTGAATGATCAGCGGCGACGGTTTTTCCGATGCGATCACATGCACCGGCGGCGCGGCAGGCGCGGGCGGCGCGGACGCCCCAGCATCGGAGCCGCCCGCAAGCTGTGCCGGCGGGGCGGGGGACGACGTTTTGACTTTTGCGCCGGGCCTTCTGTGCTTCGGCAGCGGCTTCGGCTTCGCGTGATGCGGCTTCGGCACAGGCTTCGGTGTCGGCTTGGCGACCGGGACCGGCGGCGGGGGAAGCGGCGCGGGCGGCAGGACCGGACGCAGGGCGACCCGCACGAGCTTGATGTGTGGTGGGTACACGGTCGTCGGAACCGGCTCCCAGCGCCAGAACCAGGTCAGCGCGAGCAGCGCGGCGGCGTTGATAAAAAGCGAGGCGAACACGCTCAGTTGCAGGCGGCGGGCATCGGACATGGGACGGACTTTCCTCCCTACTAAGACGCAAAGCTTATGCTCTGAGTTCCCGTGTCTTTCCCAAACGCGCGGCGTTCGGGTATACTTTCGGCATGGAACTTGTGCAAAGAGGGCGGCGGCTGCGGGGGACGCCCGCCCTGCGCGGCATGGTGCGGGAAACGTCGCTGGCCGTCACGGATTTTGTGGACCCGCTGTTTGTGGTTCCCGGCGCGGGCCGGGAGCGGCGGGCGGTGTCGTCGCTGCCGGGCGTGTTTCAGTTGACCGTGGATGTGCTGCGGGACGAAGCGGAGCGGATCGCGGCTTTGGGCCTGCCCGCCGTGCTGCTGTTCGGCCTGCCGGAGTCAAAAGACGAGCAGGCATCGGGGGCATGGGCTGACGGCGGGATTGTGCAGACGGCGGTGCGGGCGCTGAAAGCCGACAACCCGAACCTGCTGGTGTTCACCGATGTCTGCCTGTGTGAGTATATGTCCCACGGGCACTGCGGGATTGTAGAAGGCGAGCGCATCTTAAACGACCCATCGCTGGACCTTCTGGCCCGAACGGCGGTTTCCCATGCCGCCGCCGGGGCGGACGTGGTCGCGCCGTCGGACATGATGGACGGGCGGGTGGGCGCTCTGCGCCGGGCGCTGGACAGCCAGGGCTTTTCGGACACGCCGCTCTTGTCGTATGCCGCCAAATACGCGTCGGCGTTTTACGGCCCGTTCCGCGAAGCCGCCGACAGCGCCCCGCTTTTCGGCGACCGGCGGACTTACCAAATGGACCCGGCCAATCGCCGGGAAGCCTTAAAAGAAGTGGAACAAGATATCGCCGAAGGCGCGGATATGATCATGGTCAAGCCCGCGCTGTCGTATCTGGATATTATCCGGGAAGTGGGCGATTTGACCCATCTGCCAGTCGCGGCGTACAATGTGTCGGGCGAGTACGCGATGGTCAAAGCGGCGGCGGCCAATGGCTGGCTGGACGAGCGGGCGACTGCGCTGGAAATCCTCATGTCCATCAAACGTGCCGGCGCGGACTTCATTTTGACGTACCACGCCAAAGACGCCGCGCGGTGGCTCCGTGAAGCCTAAACCCACTATTTTGATCATCGTCCTGCGCGTCCTGGCTTTGTACTTGTTCTCTTACGGAATGTACTGGGGTGCGGCGTGGATGGTCGGCAGCCCGCATGAGTTTTCCAATTTGTGGGCCAAAGCACTTATCCCAGTCGCTGTCGTCGCGGCGGCATTTTACTTCAACCAAACTAATCAAAGACGCGGACAATAAGCCACGCGAGATAAGTTTCTGCGAAACGGGCGATTGAAATCGCAGCAACAAAAGCACAAAGTCCGCCTTCGCGGACTCGGAATTCTGTATGAACCTGCGAAGGCAGGTTTCGCGCTTTTGTTGCCGCGACTTCAGTCGCCCGCAAAAACTTGCAGATTATCATCTACCGAAAAAGAGGAGACAAGATGGCAGACAACAAAGCGCCGCTGATGGCGTTCCTTACGGCGGAGGGCTACCTGCCGACGGCGGATGAGCAGGGCGGGATCGCGTTCAAGCGCGAAGGCCGCGTGTTTCTCAGCTTTGTCGGTGACGACGACCCAAACTACTTCAACTTGTACTGCTACATGAACTATGAAGGTCTGCTGACGGAAAAGGACAAGGCATTGAGCGCCGCAAACGAAGTCAACCGAACCCTGAAAGCGGTCAAGATCGCGCTTTTGGACGACAACGATCCCAGCAAAATCTCATTCGGCATTGAAGCGCTGCTGCCGTCGCCTGACGGCTTCCAGGGGATCTTTGAGCGGGCCTTAGCGATCATCGGCCTGAGCGTAGACCACTTCTCCGCCAAAATCTCCTCCGCCCGCCCCTTCCGCCCGGCAGCGACGGCGTAAACCAGCTTCGGCGCGGGAGAAAGAGAGAACCCGATGGACCTTCCAGAGCAGCCCACTGCCTGGCCGCCTGCGCCGACTATCGCTCCGCCGCAGCCGGTAAAAGCCAATCGCTCCAAGCTGATTGTGCCGGACTGGATGAGGTATTGGTTCCACTGTGGAATATGGTTCCTTGCGGTTCACCTTATCGTCCCTGAGTTTTGTGAAATTGACCATATCCCCGCACCGAGTTGGAGTTCATTTCCTGCGGCGATGGCAGCATGGGTTGTAATCGGCGGGCTGCTGACGCTGTGGAAATACTGGCCGAGGCGGAAATCGGGAACCGGCACTGAAGAATAGGCTTTTGCCATCGGCATTCAGTCCCGCAGGGACTTTCATGCAATAGTAGACCGGCACTTCAGTGCCGGTTCTTTTTATGAGTTCAACTCTTTGGTAGCGTGAATGAAAACACGCTACCTTTGTTGTATTCGCTTTGGACACCGACGCTGCCGCCGTGGTTCTCAATAATATGCTTGACAATGCTGAGGCCGAGGCCCGTGCCGCCGGAGGCACGGGAGCGGGCTTTATCGGCCCGGTAGAAGCGCTCAAAGAGGCGGGGGATGTCGTGGGACAGAATGCCGATGCCGGTGTCGGCGACCGACACGGTGATGACTTCAGGAGTCTCAGCCGCGCTGAGTGTGACCACACCCCCGCGCGGGGTGTAAGCAATGGCGTTGTCCAGCAAATTGACCAGCACTTGGGCCATGGCATCCCGGTCGGCAGTCACCACCAGCGGGACGCGGATGGTGTTGACCAGGCTGACATCGGCTTTTTCGGCCTGCGATGACAAGCGGCCCGTGACTTCGGAGACCAATGAGGCCAGATCAGTCGGCTTTTTGTCAATCCCCAGCGCTTCCACACGCGATAAATCCAGAAGGTCGGCAGATAAGCGGACCAGCCGGTCAGACTCCCGGATGATCGTACCGAGAAAGCGCGGCGCGACTTCTTCATCATGCAGGGCACCGTCCAGCAGAGTTTCCGCCATTGCCTTAATGGAAGTCAGCGGCGTGCGAAGCTCATGGGAGACGTTGGCGACAAAGTCCCGGCGGACCCGCTCCAAGCGCCGCAGCTCGGTTAAATCCCGCAGCACCAGCAGGTACTCATCCGAAGAAATCGGAGTGATGCGGGCATACAGCGCCCGCGGCGGCTGGCTGAGGGTAACCTCGCGCTCCGCCTGTGCCTGCCGGCGGACGGCGGTTTTGTAGAGGTCGTCCAGCTCGGCAGAGAGTGTCTGAGCGAGCAGAGTGCCGGGACCGGAAATACCGAACAGGGCGGCAGCGACAGAGTTCGACAAAAAAATCTGGCCGTCCGCACCGACCAGTAGCACTGCATCTTCGGTCGTGTCCAGCAGCGCGGCCCAGCGGCCTGTGACGGCTTCATCCGCTGCCCCCGCGTCTTTCCCCGCGTCTTTTTGTTCGCCGTCTTCTTTCGCGCGGCGGGGCCAGGAAAAAAGACTCACAGAATCAGCCTTTGTGCGAAATTAGCCTTCGTATGAAATTAGCCTTCGTATGAAATCAACCTTTGTATTTGTAGCCGACCCCGCGCACGGTCAGCAGCAGTTCAGGCTTGGCGGGGGTCATTTCCAGCTTCTCGCGCAGCCAGCGAATGTGAACGTCTACTGTGCGGTCGTCTACATAGCAGTCTTCGCCCCAGACCCGTGACAGCA
This sequence comes from uncultured Armatimonadales bacterium, assembly GCA_964252595.1. Classification (GTDB taxonomy): domain Bacteria; phylum Armatimonadota; class Armatimonadia; order Armatimonadales; family Capsulimonadaceae; genus JANXMY01. The sequence continues at coordinate 22,698 of CAXUNT010000047.1, read as the reverse complement.
GGGTTTGCCGGTCAAACACCCGCCCGCGATGGGCCGTCAGCAGCGTCAAAAGGTCAAATTCTTTGCGGGATAGCGACACTGCTGCGCCGTCTTTGACCACTTCGCGCCGCTCCGCCCGGATCTCCATGTTGTCAATCCAAAGCGTGTCGGTTTTTATCGGCAGGGCTTCCGGGGTAAGAGCTTCCGATGCTGGGGAGGATGCCGTGCGCCGCAAAAGCGAATGCACGCGGGCCATCAGCTCGCGCATAGAAAACGGCTTGACAACGTAATCATCGGCCCCGGCGTCGAAGCCGCGCAGGCAGTCGGCTTCCGCGGCGCGGGCAGTTAAAAGCAGCACCGGCAGCGCGGCATTGTGCCGGTGCAGCCGCCGGCAAAGATCCAGTCCGCTGCCCGACGGCAGCATGACATCAAGTATGACAAGATCGGGATTGCCTGACAGGAACCGGCTGATGCACTCGTCGGCGTCGCTGGCAGTTTCCACCGTCAAGCCTTCTTTTTTGAGGTTGTAAGAAATCGCATCTACAATCGGCTCTTCATCGTCCACGACTAGGATTTTCGTCATGTGCCTCTCCTCGCGTTTTTGGACATCTTGAAACAAGCACTTCAAGTAACTGCAAGAGTATACCCAGAGAATAGGTTATTGTCTATCCCCGCTTGACAGCCCAAAATTATTATGTTACACTATTACAAAAAATGGATAAACAAACCAAAGAAGCGCTGAAGCAGATGCAGGCCGAGATGAAACAGCTTCAAACTCTGCTTACCGAGACACGCCATGAGCCGAAATCTGAGCCGAAGGCCGATCCAAAGCCCGAACCCAAAGCCGAAACTAAATCGGAGAACAAATCCGAGGGCGGCGTCACTTACAGCATTCATCGGCCTGCCGTAAGTGACGCCGACGCGGCGTTCAAGACCGGCCCGATCACCGTGCCTTTGTCACAGATCCACAAAGCCGCCGACGAAGCCGCTGCCCTGCTCGGCTACGCTCTGTCGTCGCCGCAGAAAGTTGGCCTGCTTCGCGCCCTGCTCGGCCACCCATCCGAAAGTGCGTCCGCTTTGGGGGAGGCCGCTCATCTCAGCACCGGCAGTCTGTACCATCACTTGCGGGATTTGATGCACGCCGGATTGATCGCCCAGGAAGGCCGAAACCGCTACGGGATTACGCCGCGCGGCCAGCGCGTTCTTTTGCTGCTGCTGGCCCTGGCGTCGGAACACTAGAAAGGAAAACCAATGGCTGATTACACGCTGTCCGCCGAAACCCTGGCTGGAGATGTTCCGGCGGTGCGCCTGGCTTCTGCCGGCGCGGCTGCCGATGCGCCGCTTGTCGTCGTGCTGCATCCGCTGGGGAGCCGCAAGGAAAAGATGCTGCCGGGGCTGCTGGCGTTCGCCCGCGCGGGATTTCAAGCTGTTGCGATAGACGCTGTTATGCATGGGGAGCGAGAAGGAGCTGAGGAACGCGAGGCACGCCTGCAAGCGGACTTCTTTGGGGCCTCGGCAGCCATGATCGAGGGCACGGCACACGATGTGTCCCGTGTGCTGGACGCGCTCGGTGCCGAGCGTGCGGGTATTCACGGGATTTCTTTAGGCGGATATATCGTGTTCGCCGCGCTGCTGACCGAGCCGCGCTTGACTGCCGCTTCGTCTGCGATCGGCAGCCCAGACTGGGCCGGGCCGCTGCGGGCTTACGGCCTCGGTCCCGGCCATCCGCTGTATGACCGCGCCGACGCGACCAGCCCCTTAAATCTGCTGCCAAGTCTTCTGCCGCCGCGCCCGCTGTTGATGCAGCACGGAAACTTAGACGAGACAGTTTCAGCGGATGGCGTCATTGCTTTAGAAGAGCGCCTGCGCCCTTCATACGCCCAAACGCCGGAGCGTCTGCATTTGGAGCTGTATCCCGGCCTCGGCCACGTCTATCCTGACGACATGGAGCGCCGCGCAGTGGAGTGGATAACGCGGTTTGCTAAAAACTAGGAAGCCGTCGGCGGCTCGGCAGGCGCATGGTCGGCAGGCGCATGGTCGGCAGGCGCGTGAACGGAGCTAAAGTAAAGATGAGCGCCTTTGGACGCGAGCAGCGAGCCAGCAAGAGTCATCATGCCTAAAAGCAGCAGCTCGCGGGCGAAACCCGCCAGGGAAACGCCGATATTCGCGGCGGCAGGCGGGGCAGCACCGGGCGCTTGCAGCGGCTCCAGCCCCGGCACCGGTGATTGGAACAAGTGCAGGGCGGAGACGAACACAAAGATCAGCATGCCGATGCCGAGCAGGAATACCAGCAGGGCGACAAGGCGGCAGGACAAATCGGTATGGGAGAGCGTCGGACGGGGCGGGACGGGCATCGGGGATCATTCCTGGTAAAATCTTCGGGCGTGACGTTATCATGGCACACGGCACCTGTTGCCGTCAAGCCTGTTTCTGTGACGCCCACCGAAAGAAGAAAGTTCCCGAAGAGCCTTATTCCCAGCCTAGTTTAATCAGCACAAACGCCAGCAGCGCCGTCAGGGCTCCGCCGATCAGCGTATCTCGCAGCACACGGTTCATAAAGGAATTCTCTTTTCTAAATACTCACGCCGCACAGTCCACAGCAACCCGAAAAACGCCGGCCACCAAATCAAATCGTTGAAGACGTTTACCCACAGCGACGGCCAGGGCAAGTGGCCGAGAAAATGGTGCAGCGCCCAGCCCATTGGCCCAAGTATCTTACCACAAAGGCCAAGCCCCGCAAACGGCCAAAAGCGGGGCGGGTCAAGCGCGACGCAGGCGTACCCAATCGCGTACACCCCAACAAACATCCCGATACACGCGGCGAGGATGGCGGGCAGCGGCCCGGCGGCGGCTTGGTGGGCCGCGCTCATGCCCATCCATCCCAGCATCAGCGCCGGCTTCAGCCCAACCACGGTTCCCCAAACCACATTGTAAACGGTCGCCGCCCAAAACCAGCCTTTGTAAACGCGCCAGGGGTCTTGAACCTGCGCCAAAGAAAGCGTCTGCGCCATTTACTTTTTCCCCGACTGCTTGTTCGTTGGTGAAATTGGCTTGACACACCAGTCCGTCGCCAATGACAAGCCCTGTGCCGCCAGCATCGTGCGCTTCGGAAGGTCGTCTGCGCCGCAAATGACCAGCAGGCTTTTGAGGCCGTGCGCTTGTGCTGCTGCACCTGCCGCGTGGAGTAGATCGGTCCCAACAGTCGGCCACAAACCGGGCGCAGCGACTGTGTAGTCATCAATCGTACGGTGGGCGTTCACCAGCACAAAACCATTCACTTTGCCGTCCTGCTCATGCGCCAGCGCGACATTCTGAGCATCTGCAATTTGTGCCTGCATGTATGGCCCGAATGTCTTACGAGTCAGGGGTGACATGCGCCAGAAGACCGGAGAGTAGGCTTGGTACTCTCGGCGTTTCTGCTCGCCGAGTTCCAGTACGCGCGGCAAGTCCGCCGCCGTCAGGGGACGGATATGAGCGGCCGGCGCTTGGTTTGCCAGCGGAAGCAGGGCCGTGTACCATTCGGAAGCAACCGTGTATCCATGCCGCGTCAGCGTCTTGGCCCGGTACGCGTCGCCGTGGGCGCAGATGACGCGAACCACAACGGCTCCGCGTGCCGCCGCTTCCCGCTCCGCGTCCGCCAGTAGAACTTCGTCGCCTGCCCAGTCTTCCACAAAGCAGACCGGGCCGCCGGGGTCGTAGACCGGTGGCGCTTGCACCAAAATTGCCCGCAGCGTGTGCGTTCCATGTGTGAGGGTGAAAGTATTATCCTGCATGAGTGCTTTCCTAACGGCAGGCGGCGCGGCCTGCGCGGCGGTTACGGCGAGCGCTGCGATGCCGACAAGCAGAGCGGGCAGGAAGTATTTGTCACCGCTCAATTTCTAAGTCCTTCCAAATGCTGTCTATCTTGGCTTTGATCTCGGCGGGCATGGTCAGGACATCGGGCCATTCGCGGGTGAAGCCTTCGTCGGGCCACTTGCGCGTGGCATCTACACCCATTTTGGAGCCGAAGGCCATCAGCGGGGAAGCATGGTCCAAGACATCAATCGGGCCTTTGACAAACGTGATGTCGCGCTCCGGGTCTACATTGGCGAACGCCCGCCAGACGGCGTCGGCGTGGTTCTGCACGTCTACGTCTTCGTCAAAGACGACGATGCACTTGGTAAACATCATCTGGCCCAGGCCCCAAAGTGCGTGCATGACTTTAAACGCATGGCCCGGATACCGCTTCTTGATCCGCACCAAAGCCAAATTGTGGAACGCGCCTTCGGCGGGCAGGCTGTAGTCAATCATTTCGGGGACGAACAGCTTGGCAAGCGGCAGGAACAGCCGCTCGGTCGCCATGCCGATGTATTTGTCTTCCATCGGGGGCGGGCCGACAATCGTGCAGGGATAAACCGCATTGCGCCGGTGGGTGATCGCCGTGATCTTTAAGATGGGGTAGTCGTCGGCGAGGCTGTAGTAGCCGGTGTGGTCGCCGAACGGCCCTTCCCGGCGGCGAACGCCCGCCGGCACGACGCCTTCAATCACGATCTCGGCATTCGCCGGGACTTCAATGTCCACGGTCTTGCACTTGACCATCTCCACCGGCTGCTTCCGCAGAAAGCCGGCGAAAACCATTTCATCAATGTCATCGGGCAGAGGAGCAGTCGCGGCATAGATTTGGGCCGGGTCGCCGCCCAGCACAATCGCGATAGGTATGTCCCGGCCTTTGGCCTCAAAGTTCGCGAAGTGACGCGACCCTACTTTGTGCCGCTGCCAGTGGACTCCCGTCTCGCGCGGCCCCTGCTTCTGAATGCGGTACATGCCGACATTGCGCTTGCCGGTGCCTTCATCTTTCGTGTAAACCGTCGGCAGCGTGATATACGGCCCGCCGTCGTCGGGCCAGCAGGTCAGAATTGGCAGGTCGTCTAGGTTCGCGTCGTCGCCGAGATGCACGACTTCCTGACAGGGGGCAAACGACGACGACACCATCTTCGGCGAGATTTTGCCGAGCGCGGCCAGTTGGGGCAAAAGCTGAAGCTTCCCCAGCAGCGTCGGCGGCACGTCCGACGGCAGCTTTGTCAGCGCCGCGATCTCCTGCCCAATCTCCTCCATGTCCTCCACGCCCAGCGCCCACGACATGCGCTTCCGTGACCCCATCAGATTGATCGCCAGCGGAAACTTTGAGCCGATGACGTTCTCAAACAGCAGCGCCGGCCCGCCGCCGGGCATCTTCATCACCCGGTTCGCGATCTCCGTAATCTCCAGCTTCGGGCTGACCGGTGTGGTGATCCGCCGCAGCTCACCGGCCCTATCTAATCGCTGAATAAACTCGCCTAAAGACGCATACGCCATTGCCGACACCTTCTTCTAAATTTACCGAAACCATCCGTGCAATTTTTCACAATGTCAAAAGAAGTATACCCGAAACGCTGCCTCTGCATTATCCTTCGCGATGAACAAAGTTCCGGCACCGGAACCAGCAGAAGTCCGCTGACCGCATCATCCGTACCTTGCCATGCTCGACAAGAGAGCCTTCGGTTTCGTAAATGAAGATCGTACTGGAAAGCTGACTATTCGGCACAGAGAATTCATAATGCAGGCCGCCGCGAGTTGAACTACTGGCAACGGTGAAGGAACTCTGAGGGTCCGCATTGGGCGTTTGCCAGCGATCAAATTTGATACCCTGCCCGTACTTGTTAACAAAGGCCGTATGGAATGGGGAAAGTGTATAACCATGCTGTGCCTGGATCAAGACCTTGAACTGAGTTGTGCTGCGGGATCGGTGAGCGGCGACAGCCAGCACATAAGGAGATTGATGCTGTGTTGATGGCGTCACACGAAGAAACCGCGCTTTCGCTTGCGCGTACTGAGTGGTAGTACCAATTAAGAGGAGGCACAAAGCGGAAACGAAAGAATAATGACGCATTTCTCCTCCACTGACTCACGAGCCCTGCAATTTATTGCATGGTTCTTCAACTCATGGTCTTTATCCCGCAAGCAAGCAAAACTACTTGCTTTGACGGGTCCGGTGTGTGCGGTTGCCGCTCTTCTGTCTCCTGAAAGCCATGCTTCTTGTAAAAGCCCAATGCGCGGGCGTTGTCTTCGACGACCCAGGCTTGCAGCGTTGCTATACCCTGTAACTTGGCCCACTCCGTAATCGCTGTGACGAGGGCATTGGCGACGCCGTGGCCGCGCTGCGGCGGGGCGACCCAGAACGCGGTCAGCTCGGCGGCGTGCGTGTTTTCTTCCGCGGGATAAGCGCTCGCCATACCGCATGGTACGCCGTCCACAAACGCCAGGCAGCCGGCGGCGGGCGGCCGCTGGGAAAAACGCTGCGCTCGTGCCTGCCACTCGGCGTCAGTGTAGGCTTGCGCCTGGTTCAGCATCGTGCCGAACGCTTCCGGGGCATCGGCGAGGGCTTGCAGCCGCACAGCTTTTAGTAGCGGCCAGTGGTGAGGCAGAATGGGTTTGACTTCCAGCATCGCAGGCTTTCTCTAAAACGAATTGGGACCACCCAGCCCCCCCTGATTGGGGGCCAGGAGTCGTCTTCGTCTTCGGCGGTCGGGAAAACCCGCATTCCGTGCAGTGAGCGCCCTTCGGACAAACGGCATAATACAAAGTGTAGGCAGGATCGCTTACCGGAGCCGCTCTCCCTTCAGCAGTACGGAGCGTCCGTGTGCCGAGGCCGCTAGGTCCTCTGTGCCGAGGCCGCTAGGTCCTCTTCTTCGGGCTCCCCAAGCGGCTGCCTCCATGTGCAATGTCGCACACGGACGGCAGCCGCTCTTAACACTTATTTTCTAGGAGACAATGATGGTATACCAAATGCCGTGTCCCGGCTCCAAAGGTGTCTTTGCGGCAAGCAGCGAGCCGAACCCCGACCTGGCACGTCAAGAGCTGCAAGGCTGGGCGGTTGGCAATGGCTACCGGTTTGCCGAGGCCGCGCGGGCATTTACAGTTTACGGGCGCGACCAGCAGCCGCGCCAGTGGGTGCTGCTGGAACAGGCCGGGGTCAGCGCACGGTCAGATACTGCACGCTGAACTTCAGACCGGCATCGGTCCAGACCCGGCGTAGGTCAAAGCCGGCGGATGCGGCCATCTCCGCAAATTCCGGCAGACTGTATTTATAAGAGCATTCCGTCCAGATCGTCTCGCCTTCGGCAAAGCGGATCGTCTCGCCGTCGAGATGCACCGTCTGGGCATTCAAACTCAGCAGGTGCATCTCAATCCGCCCAATTTGCTCATTGTAAAATGCTGAATGCGCGAAGCCGTCCATAGCAAAGTCCGCGCCGATCTCGGCGTTCATTCGCTGAAGCAGGTTTAGATTGAACGCGGCGGTGACGCCCTGCGCGTCGTTGTAGGCAGGGTTAAGAACGCCCGGCGATTTTCGCAGGTCCACGCCGATGAGCAGCCCGCCGCCGGGGCCGCACACGTCCGCGATGCGGCTCAAAAATGCCGCCGCTTCCGAGCGATGGAAATTGCCGATGGTGGAGCCGGGAAAATAGACGACCCGAGACTGCACGGGGCGGCAGGCATTTGGCAGTGTGAACGGCTGCGTGTAGTCCGCGCACAGCGGCAGGATGTCAAGGTTCGGGTAGGCCGACGCTAGGCTTGCCGCCGTCTGGTACAAATGCTCCCGCGAGATGTCCATCGGCACATAGCCCGCGAGATGCGGCAGATGATCCAGTAGAATGCGCGTCTTGGTGCTGCTGCCGCTGCCGTATTCAACCAGGAGCGTGTTCAGGCCGAAGACCGCCGCCATTTCCTCCACATTGTCCGCCATGATGCCCGCTTCGGTGCGAGTCGGGTAGTATTCCGGCAGCTCGCAGATTTGATCGAAAAGCTGCGACCCGCGCTGGTCGTAAAAGTATTTGCAGGGCAGCGTTTTCGGCGTGCTTTTGAGGCCGGTTAAAGCGTCCGCTAAAAACTGCGCGGTGGTTGAGTTGGGCTTCGCTGCCGTAAGAATCATAAGGTGTCCTTCTAATTGCCGGGGTTGTAAAAACCCCGGCAAGGAGGCGTCCTGCGGACGAAGAATGTAGCCAGCGAATGCGCTCTTGCTTCTTTGTCCGAAGGACACTGCTTCTGCCGGGGTTTTTACAACCCCGGCTTCTTTATCTGGCTATACATCTTTTGCCAAACGAATTCCCATAAACTGCCAGCGAGCGTCCGGCGGGAAGAAGTTGCGGTACGCTGCCCGCATGTGCGATTGGGAAGTCGCGCACGAGCCGCCGCGCAGGACAAACTGGTTGCACATGAACTTGCCGTTGTATTCGCCCAGGGCGCCGGGCGGCGGGGCATAGCCGGGGTAGGGCGTGTACTGGCTCCGGGTCCACTCCCAGACGTCGCCGAACATCTGGTGCAGTTCGCCCGTCGGAGCGTCGGCGGGATCCAGCGGCGCGGGATGAAAGCGGCCTGTCTCTGCAAAATTGCCGCACAGGGGAACCGTCTCGGCCGCTGTCTCCCATTCGGCTTCGGTGGCAAGTCGTGCCCCTGCCCAGCGGGCGTAAGCATCGGCCTCAAACAGTGACACATGGCAGACCGGGACGCTTGGGTCCAAATCTTCCATGCCCGCCAGCGTGAATTCTTTCCATGCGCCGCGCTTATTCCACCAGCACAGCGGTCCGGTCCAGCCATTCGCCTGCACGGTGCCCCAGCCCTCAGACAGCCACCACTCAGGCTGCGCGTAGCCGCCGGCCTCGATAAACTTCAAGTATTCACCGTTCGTCACCAGCCGCGAGCCGAGCGCAAACGCCGGGACATATTCTTTGTGCCGGGGCGTCTCGTTGTCAAACGCGAACCCGTCGCCGTTGTAGCCGACTTCTTTGACGCCTTCGCTGAACGCAATCCACTCCATTTTCGGCACGGCGCTGACAACAGCATCGCGGCGCGGGCGGTAGACCGGGCAAAGGGGGTTCTCGAAGAAGTTGTACTTGAGATCCGTCACCATCAGCTCTTGATGCTGCTGCTCATGGTGCAGGCCCAGCGTCAGCAGCGGCTCCAAGACGCCCAGCTTCTCGGCGTCGGCGTCTGTCAGCAGCATCTCCATATACTGGTCCACATATGCCCGGTACGCATATGTTTCATCCACGGTCGGGCGCGACACGACGCCGCGCTTGACCCGGCAGTGCCGCTCGCCGACCGCGTTGTAGTAGGAATTGAACAGATAATCGTACTGGGGATGGATGGAAGTGTAGCCAGCAAAATGCGGCTTCAGCAAAAACGTCTCAAAGAACCAGCTTGTGTGGGCTAAATGCCACTTCGCCGGGCTGACATCGGGCATGGACTGCACGACATAATCTTCGGGAACCAGCGGCTCGCAGATTTTCTCGCTGAATGCGCGAACAGTCCGGTACCGGTCGTGCAGGGATTGGGGTAACAGCATCAAAATCGGTCTCGCATTCTAGCCCAATCGGGCAGGCGGCTGCAAGGTTTTACCCGCACGCTGTTTTTCCTAACCGCGAGGACGTGCCGGAAGTTCCACGCAGGAAAAAACCCGCCCACTCGCCAATAAGCCTGTGTGAGCGAGCTTCGTGAAATTTTACAGCGCGGCGCAAACGATGTTTGGCATTTGGGGCTGACGGACGCGCAGCTTGACCAATTTGTGCGCTACGCGGAGATGCTGGTGGACTGGAACGCGACCCGGATGAACCTAACTCGGCTGGTCTCGCCCCGCGACATCGCCGTCAAGCACTTTCTCGACTCGCTGGCCCTGCTGACGGTCCAAACCCCGCCGAACAATGCCCGTGTGCTGGATGTCGGCACGGGGGCGGGTTTGCCGGGACTGGCGCTGAAGATCGCCCGGCCCGACCTGCGCGTGACTCTGCTCGACTCGACCGCCAAAAAGCTGGGGTTCTGCCGCGCCGTCGCCGATGATTTGGGCTTAGAATCTGTCGAGACGGTTCACGCCCGTGCGGAAGACGCCGCCAATCTTCCAGCACTTGCTGGGCAGTTTGATTGGGTCGCCGCCCGCGCCGTCGCGCCGCTCGAAAAGCTGCTGCCCTGGCTCGCGCCGTTCGCGGCTCCCCGCGGCCTGCTGCTGTCGCTGAAAGGCATGGCGGCAGACGAAGAACTCGCTGCCGCCCGGCCTGCCGCGAGGCGTCTCGGTCTCACGCTGGATGCCGTTTCCGTTTCGCTTCCCGAAACTGGTGACCCAATTGTGCGTCAGATTGTCGTGGCTCGGCGCGGTTGATTGGGCGATACTCAAAAAGTATCGCGTCCCTGCCCACCTGCATTTGCGATGTGAGTGTGTAATTCGCCTATGACAGAAGCGATCCATTCCTTGCTATAGTCGTTAAACGGCCCGGAACTCAGCAGCTGGCGAGTCGCCGCATCTAAAAGCGCCAAGAGTTGCCCTCGGCGGCTTGGGTCAGTGGTCCAAGCGTCAAGGGATACAACCTGACCCATGAAAAACTGCTCCCGCTCGCTGCGGAGGAACACGGCCAGCAAATCGTCAGGGCCGAGCTGATCAGCGGCTTCACCGGCCATAACCTCAAGATAGGCTTCAACCGCGCCGTTGGTGCCCCAAAACACCTTGTCCTTGACTTCAAAGCCCGCACTCATCCTCGCGCTCTTTCTGTTCCGTGCTTTGCGGCTGTTCGGAAGAAGTCCGAATAAGCATCCTGCCTCCGAACACGCTTATCGCCCGCCATGAGAAAGCCTCAGTTGACGCTGAAGGTCCCGACGAGCGCTGAGTCGCCGCATTGCGTGTTGGCCGCGTAGATGGCGGGCTGAGTCCCTGGGTTTCCACCTAGCCCCTGGTAGTTGGTGCAGTCTCCGGCAACTGGGTTGCTCCAGCCGGCAGATACGGAAGAGCCGTGCAGGGCTTTGACATGACCATCGGCGAACAGGAAGTCAGCCAGGCCGCCGTGGACACCATCGGCCGCCAGCAGGTCACCGGGATCCCGGCGGATGGCGCTTGTGCCGCCGCGCATGATACCGGTCGCGAAGAAGCCGGTGCCGACTGTGCCGGTCGCGGACTGGCCGCCAGCGGTCTGCCCATTGACTTTCCCGGAAGCGGGCTGGCCGTCAACCCCGTAGCTGGAAGGCGAGACCGTTTCCGCGATCCCGCCGCCGTCAGCCATGTCCGCCTGGTAGCCCTGAGCCTCGATCAGCAGGATCGTTCTGCAGGCGCCGCCGAACGCCGCTTCTTTGGCCGCCGCGCCCGGCGGCGAGGCGGGGGGGCTGTCCGGCTGCCCTGTCCCATTGGCTGCTCCATGAGCGGTGTTCATAACATTCGTGTTCGCCACATACGAGACCGGGGAATACGTGTTGTTGTGGGCGCCTGGTACAGCCGCCGTAGGGTCGTCGGGGCATTTGAAGACGCCAGTGCTTTTGACGTAAGGGTAGATCTGGCCGGCCCAGCCGGCGGGATCGGCTCCGTAGCTTTGATCCGCGGCATTGTAGTTCATGCCCTGCGGATAGACCTCATCGCTGTCCTGGATGTACTGCACAAAGGCCAGGCCAAGCTGCTTTTCATTGGACAAACACTGGGTCCGGCGGGCGTTCTCGCGCACCTTCTGGAAGACCGGAAACAAAATGGCGGCGAGAATCGCGATAATGGCGATGACGACGAGCAGTTCTATCAATGTAAAACCGCGAGAGGGCAGCGTAAAGCCCTGAGCGGGGCGCGTGAAGCTGTTACGGCGAAGAAGCATAAGTTTTTCCTGTGCAGGGCGCGGGGTCCCCAATAGTTTTGGAACGTCCGAAGCAGGCTCTGCGTTCACTTTCTAGAATGATTTGCTGTGGATCAGTTAAAAGAGCCGCCGGTAAAAGAGCCGCCGGGACTGGCAAGTTCCGGCGGCTCAGAAGAACGGGTTCAGCGGGAAATAGGACGATTACTTTCCGACGACGACGACCGAGAACGACCCGGGCAGCATCGGCCCGGGGCCGCGGGGGGCCCCCCCGCGGGGGGGGGGGGGCGCGCGCCCCCCCCCCGGGGGCCCATTTGGGGGGGGCGTCCGCCCTGCGGCGGGGTGGCAGCGTCCGCCGCCGGCGCTGGGCCATATTCGGCGGCGATCAGCATAATCTTATTCGTCTTGCTGTCCAGAGTCAGCGTCTTTGCTCCCGGCATTGTCACGACATTCTGTTCCACCGCAAAGGTCGGCGCTGCGCCGCCGGTTCCCGGCGTTTCTTTGATGACCGTCAGGGTGCCGTCGCCCTGCGAGCTGAACGCTTCCAGCGTCGCGGGGTTGAACGTCGCGCCGTCACAGCCTCGGCCGATCGGCAGGTCCGCCAGGTACTTGCCGGTCGTGGAGTCGATCATGACCATGACCTGCGGGTCCCGGCAGGCAACAAACAAAACATGGTTCTTGGCGTCCAAAGCCAGGCCGGCGTTGCCGCCGCCCTTGCCGTTGAGGGAATATTCGCCGGTCTTTTTCATCGTCGCCGCGTCAAGGACCGCGACACTGCCTTTGTCTTCAATGTCCACATAGATGTGGCCCTGACCATCGGTGGCGGCCTGCTCAGGGGCGCCGCCGATGTCGATGGTGCCAAGCACTGTGCCGGCGGCGGCATCCAGCACCGTGATGTTCGGCGCTTCATGGCTGAGGATGTAAACCCGGTGGTTAAATGCATCGCCCAGAATGCCGTCTGGCCCGCCGCTGACAGGGATTGTTTTGATCAGCGCCAGCGTTTTCGTGTCCCACATCGCGACCGGGCTGCTGGACGCAAACCCATGATGGGAAAGCGTATCGGTGGCGGCCCCATGGCCCTCTGTCTGGGCGATTTCCCCGACCGGTGCCAGGGTATCGAGATCGTACACGGCGACCCGTGGCGTGTTCCCGGTGCGAGGCACATAAAGCCGGCGTCCGTCCGGGTCGGCGTAGACATAGTCAAAGCGGCCTTCGCCGCCGACTTTGGCTGTTTTCAGCACATGGTATGGTCCGTCAGCCGAGGCCGGCGGCACGGTCTGGGCGAGTGCCGCCGGCCCAAAGCCAGCGCTGAGAACAAGACCTGCCAGAAGGACAGGGGTGCGTGTGATACGAGAGAATGTCATAGGAGTTCCTTCTTCGGCTTGATTTTGTTTCGGTCTGTTTTTATTTTGAGGTCAATGCATTTCATGCCCGTGTGAATCGTCGGGATCGGGATGGTGGTCCTCGTCCGCTTCGTGTTTATGGATGGCCGCCTGAAGCTGGGTGAACTGGATGGGAGACAAAATTCGGCGCATCTGCATCTGCTCCGACAGCCGCTGTTCGAGAAGCAGGCCCTGAACATGGTTGAGCTGCTGGTTTGTTCGATGCACGGCGGCGGCATCCAGCGAATAGGCTTCATAGAACTCGGAGAGCTTGCGCCGAAGCTGGTGGACTTGGTCTATCAGCAGGTGATCCTGGCTTTCGGACGCCGTTTCCAGCGTGGCCAGCTTTTGCTGCTGCAAGGGCGTCAAGTTCAGTTCGGGAAGCTGTGATCCAATGAGCCGAGGCTCGGCAAAGTCCCCGGCGGCTGCGGGCAGCGTCCCTCCCAAAATGATCAGTCCTAGAAGCAGGGCAAAAAGAAATCCATTGACTTGCTTTCCGCGCTTTATTTGCTTTCTGTGTTGAGGCATGTCCACATATTTTCCATGTTCGGCCCGACAGGATCGTCCACCGCCGGGTCATTCTGCGCGGCATTGCCGAGCCGCAGCCAGGCCGGAACTTGCCCCGGCGGGAGAGTCTCTGCGGACGAAGCGGTCAGTGCCGAGGCGGGAACGGTTCTTTCTGATCCCGCCGTCCTGCCGCTGCCCGCACTGTCCGGCAGATGACTCCAGCAGGCTGCCCCTGCCGCCAGTGCGACTGCTGTTGCAATGGCCCAGCGGCGCGGGAAAAGAAGAGTTTGCCGCCGGTGTGTTTTCGGTGTTTCTGCTTCCAGGCGCAGGGCGAGACGCGGCCAAATCTCCGGCAGGCCAGAGAGCAGCGGGGTATGGGGCGGCATGGCCTGCGCCTGAAAGCACCGCCGCAGATTTGCTTCCGCCTGTGCCATGCGTCTGCACTGCCCGCACTCCTGCTCATGGGCCGCCATTTCTTCCGAAGCGCGGGGGGGAAGCCGGCGGCTGAGCCAATCTGATGCCTGCCGCTCAAAATGATGACAAGTCATTCCGCATCCTCCGGCGCTTGGGCCGCCAGCAGCGCGGACAAGCGCCGTCTCGCCCGCATCATCCGCATTTTCAGGACCGGGTAGGTGCAGTGGGTGATTTGAGCAATTTCGGCATAGTTTTTTTCTTCTGTGTAATACAAGACAAGTAAAAGACGGTCTTCGGCGCGAAGGTCGCTGAGGGCTTGCCGCAGCCGGCTTGAGCGCTCTTCTTGTTCCAGACGGTCAAGTGCCAGTGTCTCTGCATTTAAGTCGGCACTCAGGTGTTCGCCGTGAGTGAACACCGTGGAAGCCGCAGAGCGGCGCTCCCTGGCTTGACGTCGCAGGCGATCATAAGCGGCGTTGGAGGCGATCCGGTAAAGCCAGGTTGAAAAGCTGGCGCGTCCTTGAAACTTGTCGGCCTGCTGCCAGACCCGCAGAAAAACTTCTATGACGACTTCTTCGGCATCTTCCGGCGAGCCGAGAAGCTGGCTCAGAAATCGGGACAGCGCCGGCTGGTACCGGCGAACAATCTCGCGCAGAGCGGCAGGATCGCGCTGGGCGCACCCGTCCACGAGCCGCCGGTCATCCCCGTCTGTGACGCCGGCTGGCGGCGTCTTCTCATCGCCGCTGCTTCTGGAAAAGCTGCCGCGGAGGGGAAGGTCCCGAATATCGCGTGTGCTGACGACCGCTGTGCTGCTGGCAATACCTGTCATACGGCGTGTCACTTCTCAGTTCCGGCTTTGTCTGAATTCCGCTGCGCTGTTGTCTTCACGAGTATAGACGATCAGGAACGCTGGCTGGTAACACGCAGAAGGCGAGCAAATTTACTTGGCGATCTTTTTGACCCCCGCACGGCAGATCGCAGAGATCATCACGCTTATAGGCTTTATCGCCTGCTCTCCATCAGAGCGTGTCTGCCGTGAAAATATGTCTAGGCTGCGAAAAATGTGTGTCGACAGCGCTGCGTAAGCGGCGTAGTAGGAGCAATATAGCACGCGCCTCTTGAGCGTGCCTACATTTGTCTTGTATTACTTCCCGCCCATCAAGCTTTCGCCCCTCAGAACTTTGCCCAGGTAGCGGCCGGTGTGGGAGGCTTTGACTTTTGCCACGGCTTCGGGGGTGCCTTCGGCGACGAGGGTGCCGCCGCCGTCGCTGCCTTCGGGACCCATATCAATCACCCGTCGGCGGTTGTTAGAGTATAAGTTCCTCAATGATCTCGGCTTTTTTCGCTTCCGAAACCGGAGCCAGCGCATTGACTAACTTTCGAATAGTTGCATTCATGCCGACGGCTTCTAAAGACTGATGGTACAAGCCAACAAATTGCTCAAACGAGATTTCGCCCGGCAGGATTTTAGCCCAAAACTCGCTTCCCGCCAAGATCATGTCATCGGCGAGATAGGAGCGAACAGTTCCGGTAAATCGCTTGCCTTCGCCGTCTTTGTTGTAGATCGTAGCGAAGTATCCTTCGATTTCAGGAGTATTCGCAATCGCACAGAGCGTCAAAAACTTGGCAAGCTGCGCGGGTGCATTGGAGCTGTCGAGGTCGCCGCCCAGCTTGATTTCCATGCATAGGCTTTCTGTCTCAGAGACGCGGATGAATAAATCAACAGGATTTTCTTCTAGTTTGTCGCTGTCTTCGTAAGCAACATTGACGATTTCGTCACTCAAGATTCTTTGGCTAATGCCTATTGTCGCGGCTTGACTCTTCCCGCGTCCGCTTTTACGATGCCGGGACAAGGCGCTGCTGGCCTTGCTTGTCACCTCGCCGATTTTCTTGCGCGTCAGAATAATCTGCTTGTCTGTTGTTGAAGCCGTGTGCCGGCGTATATCTTCGTCCGTCGCGCCCAAGCCTTGAATAATGGCAGGAACTGAGTCCGGGCCGTATCTCAGACGTGCAATCGCTTTAGCACAGTTTTCCAGCGCATTGCCGCTTTTGGACTCAAAGCTGCTCGTAAACACCGTGTAGAAAAGCACGTCCGGGTCGAACTGAGAAAGCAAAAAGTTGTTCGCCTTTTTGCGGAAGTTCCCAGGTGTGTCTTTCTTCAATGCTGTGAGCATGGTCTGCATTTCTGCTGCGAGCACATCCAGAACAGCTTGCGAATAATCCGGCATGACTTCCTCCTAAACAAGTTCCAGTTGATTGTATTCAGGCAGGAGTGTCGAAGCCCGTAAAGGATAGTTGCAGATAATCAAGTGCTGCGTGTCGCGTTCATTACGGCCACGGTTGTTGTAAGTGTAAGTTTTGTCGTACCGGGCGATTTCGATGCGTGGATTGATCTTTTGCGCGTCATGGTAGATGCTTTTGATGTAGTCTGTGTCCTTGATGATAAGCATGGCCTGGCAGCGAAGATGGGCAACAATCTGTGCCAGCGCCAGTTGATCTTTCAGCGTGAAGGCAAAATTGTCGTAAGCGCTGAACTCGGTGTCGTAGGGAGGGTCGAGGAAGCAAAAAGCGTCCGCAGTAAGCTGGTCGCGGTTCAAATCGAAAAACTGCCGAAAGTCTAAATTGAAAAGCTGGGTGTCGGCAAACAAGGCGCGGGTTCGGGCGGAGAAAAGACGGGCGGTTTTGCCTCGAAAGTCTTTGCCGTTGTAGCCGATGCCGCCGTAAGGGATATTGAACTTTCCGGCTTTGTTGAACCGGAACATGGAGCCGTAGCAGAACTCGCGCAGAAAGTAAAACGCCGCGACATCTTCGATTTCTGTTCTGGGCGTGTAAAAGTCTCGAATGTAAGTGTAAAAGCCGGCACGGACTGCGGTAGCGACGTGATCGCGCATGAGAGCTTCGACAAAGCGCACATCATTGTCTTTTTCCAGCTTCGGCAACCGTCCTAACTTTGACTTCACTGAGGCGGTAATCGCCTTCCACAGACAACTTGTGTCGCCAAAGAAATTGGTGAAGTCATAAACAAAATCCTTTTCGTACTCGGCAAGGCAATCAGCAACGCACTGGTCCATCTCACCCTTAGAGCCGCTGCGCGTGTCTTCGTAGAGCGTTAAAATCGAAGGCTGGATTTGTTCAATCAGTCCTTGCAGGTTCTCCCACCAGCGAACATAACTGAGTATTGTTTCCTCAAACGCTACATCGCCCTGCTTGACATAGTGATAAAGGCCAATGAGCTTACCGTTCACGTCGTTCAGCAAAGACCGTTTCGGCATCAAGTTAAAGAAGAACGCGCCGCCGCCGAAGAATGGCTCGACATAAGTTCGAAACGGCGGAATGTACGGCTTGACCTGCTCAAATTCGCGGCCTTTGCCGCCGGGCCACTTCAGCAATGTTTCCATGATATTCTTCTCCTTGAATAGTTTCTACTTCCCTGCAATCAAGCTTTCGCCTCTCAGCACTTTGCCCAGGTAGCGTCCGGTGTGGGAGGCTTGGACGAGGGCGACTTGTTCGGGGGTGCCTTCGGCAACCAACGTGCCGCCGCCGTCGCCGCCTTCGGGACCCATGTCAATGACCCAGTCGGCTGTTTTGATGACGTCGAGGTTGTGCTCGATGACCAGGACCGTGTTGCCGGTGTCGGCGAGTCTTTGCAGGACGCCCAAAAGCTTCTGGATGTCGGCAAAGTGCAGGCCGGTGGTAGGTTCGTCTAAGATGTAGAGGGTGCGGCCTGTGGCGCGTTTTGCCAGCTCGGTCGCGAGCTTGACCCGCTGGGCTTCGCCGCCGGAGAGCTGCGTGGCGGGCTGGCCCATGCGGATATAGTCGAGGCCGACGTCGTGGATCGTTTTCAGCTTGCGCGTGATGGCGGGGACGGCCTCAAAGAACGCGACGGCCTGGCCGACAGTCATTTCCAGCACGTCGGAAATGGACTTGCCCTTGAACTTGACTTCCAGCGTTTCCCGGTTGTAGCGTTTGCCCTGGCAGACCTCGCAGGGAACATACACGTCGGGCAGGAACTGCATCTCAATCTTGATGATGCCGTCGCCCTTGCACGCCTCGCAGCGGCCGCCTTTGACATTAAACGAGAAGCGCCCGGCCTTATAGCCGCGCATCCGGGCATCGGCAGTCTTGGAGAACAGGTCGCGGATCATGTCGAAGACGCCAGTGTAGGTGGCGGGGTTCGAGCGCGGGGTGCGTCCGATGGGCGACTGGTCAATGTCTACGATCTTGTCTAAATTGCCGATGCCGCGAATGGTCTCGTGCGGCTCCCAGACATGGCGGGTGCGGTTGATCTGGCTTTGCAGCTTCGGAAACAGCGTTTCCTGGATCAGCGTGGATTTGCCGGAACCCGATACCCCCGTCACGCAGACAAAGCAGCCCAAGGGGATCTTGACCGTGACGTTTTTGAGATTATGCCCGCACGCGCCGACAATCTCCAAGAACTTGTCGCCGGGCTGTCGCCGTTCTTCGGGAATCGCGATCTTGTCGCGGCCCGACAGAAAGCCGCCGGTGACGCTTTTCGGGTTCGCTTTGATCTCGGCGGGCGTTCCCTGCGCGATCACATGGCCGCCATGCTCGCCCGCGCCGGGGCCGATGTCAATGATCCAATCGGCAGCTTCCATCGTTTCTTCGTCATGCTCCACCACGATAATCGTGTTGCCGAGGCCGCGCAGGTGAAACAGCGTGTCAATCAGCTTGGTGTTGTCCCGCTGGTGCAGGCCGATGGACGGCTCATCTAAGATGTAAAGAACCCCGGTCAGGCCCGACCCGATCTGCGACGCCAGCCGAATACGCTGGGCTTCGCCGCCCGCCAGGGTCCGTGCGCCCCGGTCCAGCGTCAAGTAGCCCAGGCCGACGTTCAGCAGAAAGCCCAGACGAGTTTGTATCTCGCGGACAATCTGCCGCCCGATCATCTGCTGCCGGGGCGTCAGGTGCAGGGTCTCAAACCACTCGTGTGACTTGGCAATACTTAACGCACACAAATCGCTGATATTGAGGCCGCCGAGTAGCACTGACAGCGCTTCGGGCTTTAATCTCTTACCGGAGCAGGTGGGACACGGCTTTTCCGATTGGAACTGGGCCATCCACTCTTTGATGCTTTCCGACTCCGTCTCACTCAGCTTCTTTTGCAGCATCCCGACAATGCCGGAATAATCTGACGTGAACTGCCGGTTCCGGCCCCATTTATTGCGGAACGTCACCGTGACACTGCCCTTGACGCCGAACATCAGCGCGCTATACTGCTCCTCGGTAAGTTTGTCTAGCGGCGCTTCCGGGTCAAACTTGAACCGCTCGGCGACCCCGCGAAACAGTCCCAGCGCCCATTCGTTGGTGTTGCCGGATGTCGCCGCGACATAGGGCGCAATCGCGCCGCCTTCAATACTCAGTGCCCGGTCGGGAATAATCAGCTCCGGGTCGAACTCGGTCTTAATGCCCAGCCCGTGACATTCGGGACACGCCCCGTAGGGCGAGTTGAACGAGAACAAGCGCGGCTCAATTTCCTCAAAGTTAAACGCTGAATCGGTTGCCGCGAAGCTTTCGGTGAACTCTAACGCTTCGCCGCCCGCCACGTCTACAATGACCGACCCTTTGCCGTGCTTCACCGCCACTTCAAACGAGTCGGCCAGCCGCTTGGCGAGTGTGGAGGAGGCTGTGCTGTCCGGGGCAGGATGCTTGACGACGACTCTGTCTACCACGATCTCAATCGAGTGCATCTTGTAGCGGCCGAGTTCGGGTATGGTGTCCGACGCGAAATCGTACACTGTGCCATCAATCCGCGCCCGCGCAAAGCCTTCCGCTTTGATCTCGTCAATTTCTTTTTTATATTCGCCTTTGCGCCCGCGCACGATGGGGGCCATGATCTGAATGCGCGTGCCTTCGGGCAGCTCCAGCGTCCGATCCACCATCTGCTCAATCGTCTGCTTGGTCAGCGGCAGCCCGGTCACGGGGTCGTGGGGAACGCCGACCCGGGCAAACAGCAGGCGCAAATAATCGTAAATTTCGGTGACGGTGCCGACGGTCGAGCGCGGGTTCCGGGACGTAGATTTCTGATCAATCGAGACCGCCGGCGACAGCCCTTCGATATGGTCCACATCGGGCTTGTCCATCTGCCCTAAAAACTGCCGGGCATAGGCCGACAGGGACTCCACATACCGCCGCTGCCCTTCGGCGTAGATCGTATCAAACGCCAGCGACGACTTGCCCGACCCCGACAGGCCCGTGATGACCACCAGCTTATCGCGCGGAATATCCAGCGAGATGTCTTTGAGATTGTTCTGCCGTGCGCCCTGAATGCGAATAAAATCAGCCATAGACTTACTGCCCCTCACAAGAAAAAACGGGCGCACTGCCGTGGCCCGTTCCCGAAAACATTTGTTCTCCCTAGTGTACCCCAAGAAGCGGTTTCCGTCAATCTGCAAACACGTCCGCCACCGAAACCGACAGCCCCGTAAAGACCACCGATTGCACTGCCTCGCCCTGCCCATACACCGCAACGCTCAACGCCCCGCCCGGCGTCAGCGCCAGCACTTCCACCGTTCCCGCATCAGGCCGCACCACCCAGCATTCGTCCACGCCGATGCTGACATAATCCGCAATCTTGTCGCCCAAAATCCGCTGCGTCTCGCTGTCCGAGATGATCTCCACCACCAATTCTGGCGCGGCCTCTAATGGCCCTTTCGCGGGCCGACCGCCCGCCTGCGCCAGCCGGGCATTGCTGATGAACAGCAAGTCCGGCTGCCGCGTCTGCATCTTGGGAAACCGCCGGATGAGCACGTCGAACGGCGCAAAAACCACTTTCCCGATTGCATTGCTGCGTGCGTAGGCACGAAGTAGATCAGACAAGTTGCCTGCAATATCCTGATGGTCCCACGTCGCTCCGGGCATGAAAATCCTCACTCCATTGATAATCTCGTACCGTCCGTAGACCGTCGGCTCCGCCATGTAGGCATCATACGTCAGTTCAACCGCGTGTTCGTCCATCACCGGCGCGGCGGGCGCCTCCGTTGTTATCGCCATCGGGTTTCCTCCTGCACACTTGGGCTGAAACATTTGTTGATTGTAGTGTACCTGAATAATGGGCCACAAAAGAAAAGCCCCAGAAGCGTATGCTTCCGGGGCAGCCAAGCCTAATTCAGAATCGTCTTGACTTCTTCCAGTCGTTCGGGAGGAATCGGTTTGATACCATTTTCCCACTCCGAGACGCGGCCTTGGTTTATGTCCAGTTTAGCCGCGAGTTGATGCTGATGCAAACCTTTTTTCAGCCGCATCGCACGAAGCCAGTTCCCATTATGAAGAGACTGGCTGTTGTTTGAGTTCGGGTGCAACTAATGTACCTCCGTCTGAGAAGCAGGAAGTTAAACAGCGGCGAAACCTGTTCGACTCCCCGCACGGCATGACAAGCCGCTCAAACTATTAAGGTCAACTGGCACTTCCGCCCTTGCATCGCTACCTGCTGCAACTTCCTGGGTTGCCGACACCGACTTGACATATTACACAAACCGAGTCATAATATGGATTCTTCTGGGATCAGAAGTTGGTCGGTTTCTGCCGATCTATACTGACGTTGAAACCAACGTCAACAACAGCCACTGCCAGCACTGGCCTAGCTGTAACGGCCTGGATGTCCAACCATCCAGGCCAATTTTGTTTGCCATGGCAAAGACAGTTGCCACAATGCTCGTCTGGCTAAAGCGCGGTACGCCTGCGCAATCATGCAGATGTTGTAAAATACCTCATCCTACTTCATGTTGTCAAGTTTTACCTGAAATAATTCTTATTCCCTGCCCGCTGTGCTTATACAGTCCTAAACTTTGCCTTTCGTTTCAGTCATGTCGAACTCTCGCGTTAATCTTCCTCACTCTGTGACTCAAAATCGTCCAGGTCTTCATCGAGGATATCTGCTTGGGGTTTAGTGTGAGGTTTTACCCCCTGAAAGTTTCTCTGTTCAGAAGTTTCTTTAGTATCGGGATAAATATCCTTAGATAGCTCTAAGTACTGGATGAGTTTATCAATCCCCTGTTGCGACACGCTTCCAGTGAATCGTATTTCTGCATCGCATTCCTGAGAAATCCGAAAGCGTAGATGTCCGGTGTGTGACTCTTCGCTAGGTGACACGAATTTGCTTTTCTGGTCAAAGCTATCGCCCGGTCTAGGCAGAGAAGATTGATGAGTATCAGCCTCTGTTCTGACGGATGCCTTCTTGACAGATTCAGATTGACTGATTTTTTCGCCTTCCAAGCTATTCAAGTAATCAAGTGTTTCCTTGTATACTTTGATAACTTGGTTTGCACCATCAGACTGATAGCTGTTTTGTACAAGAAAATGGCGTAGTGTTCCATCACTTGGTAAAGTAATGCCATATTTGTCATGCAACATCTGAAATACGGATGGACGGAGGGCTGATCGCCTTATGGCTTCGATGCGCTGGGGATCTTCGGAGGGGAGTTCAATGATTGTAACGGCATCATCACTGACACGGTAGCCTTCCCCAGAAGAATCAAGTAGCCCGTATTTACGCAAAGCTGACAAAATAGACTTTGATGTTCCGTTTAAGCTGGTATAGCCTAAGGCCGCCGCAGCCACTTCAGCCGGTATAATGTGGGTATGTTCTTTGTCGTATATCTTGCTTACCCTATCAAGTGATTGGGCTACACTTAGCTGAGGATAATTGGGACTTCGGGTAGGTCCCACTGGGCGGCTGCTGGGCTGTTTAGAAGCAGGGTTTTCTGATGGCATGGCCGTTTTTCCTTAATGACAAGTGATGCTCGTCTGGCTAAAGCGCGGTACGCCTGCGCAATCATGCAGATGTTGTAAAA
>CAXUNT010000046.1:0-36043 GCA_964252595.1 uncultured Armatimonadales bacterium | reverse complement strand
GGCTTCGGCGATTGGGGGCTGAACGGCTGCCGCCGCAGGGGCCGCGCCGTCACCGATCACAGCCAGCACGTCGCCGACGGCAACCGTGTCTCCTTCGGCGTGAGAGAAGCTCTGAATGACGCCGGCGCTGTCGGCGGGGACTTCGACATTGACTTTGTCGGTTTCCAGTTCGGCAATGGCTTCGCCGGCTTCAATGCGCTCGCCTTCTTTTTTCAGCCAGCGCAGAATCGTGGCTTCGGTGACGGACTCACCCATCTGCGGGACACGGATCTCAGCGGGCATAACTCGGACTCCTTTTCGACTTTGCGCCGTTTTGGACCGGCGGCACGACTTCGCTGAGGGCAGCGGACAAAAGACGATTCTGCTCGACCGCATGGCGGCGGCCGGAGCCTTCGGACGGCGAGGCGGTCTTGGGCCGACCTGCGTAAGAAAGTATCACGCCGGACGGCAGGATCTCGCGGACACGGGATGAGACAAAGACCCATGCTCCGGCATTGCGGGACTCTTCCTGAAGCCAGACCAATTCCCGAAGGTTTGGGTAGCGGGCCAGCGTTTCTTTCAGCTCCGGGTAGGGGAACGGATACAGCTCTTCAATCCGTGCAACAGCGACGGTGTCCGCCGCCGCGTAATCTTCGCGGGCGACAAGGTCCATATAGACTTTGCCGGAACACAAGATCAGCCGCGTGACGCCAGCATCCCGCTCCTGCGGGCGCGGGTCGTTCAGAACTGGCTGGAACACGCCATCGGACAGATCAGCCAAAGAAGAGCCGACTGGCGGCTTGTCCACTTTCAGCAGGCCCTTCGGGGTCATCAGAATGAGCGGGCGCGGTGCCGACTCAAGCAGCGCGGCCTGTCGGCGCAGGATATGGAAATACTGGGCCGCCGTGGTCGGGTAAGCGATCCGCATGTTGCCGTTTGCGGCAAGCTGCAAATACCGCTCCAGGCGGGCGCTGGAATGCTCCGGTCCCTGACCCTCGTGGCCGTGCGGCAGCAGCAGCACCAGTGACGGTGTCTGGCCCCATTTGGAATTGCCGGACGCGATAAACTGATCCACAATCACTTGAGCGCCGTTGGCAAAGTCGCCGAACTGGGCTTCCCACAGCACCAGGCAGCCGGCGGCGTGCATGGAGTAGCCGTACTCAAAGCCCAGTACCGAATTCTCGGACAGCGGGCTGTTGTAAACAGCAAACGAGGCGCGGGCTTCGGGCAGTGATTGAAGCGGGCTGTAAGTTTCTCCTGTGTTTGGGTCATGCAGCACCAGATGCCGCTGGCTGAACGTTCCCGCCTGCGCGTCCTGCCCGGACAAGCGGATGGGGATGCCGTCAGCGAGAATTGATGCGAATGCAAGAGCTTCGGCATGGGACCACCGGATGCCGCCGGGGGTCGTCATCGCAGGACGGCGCGGCTGAAGCGAGATCCGCTCCAGCTTCGCGTTCGCCGTGAAGCCTTCCGGCCGGACCAGAAGCGCTTCGTTCAAGGCAATCAGCTCTTCTGCCGGAACGTTTGTCTGGATGCGCTTCGCATCTTCCGCCAGATTTTCCGGCGTCGGCAAGCCTTTCGCCAGGCCCTTGCCGGTTGGCTGGCTGCGGGCGTCAGTCAGTGCCTGGGTAACTTCCGCGACCATCGCCTGCGCGTCTTCTGCTGTTACCACGCCCTGCGCTTCCAGCTCTTTCGCCCAAAGAGCGCGGGCGGTCGGATGCGCCCGCACGACTTCGTACATGCGCGGCTGGGTGTACGATGGTTCTTCGCCCTCGTTATGGCCCCACCGGCGGTAGCCGACCAGATCAATCAAAAAGTCTTTGCTGAATTTCTCGCGGTAGGCAAACGCCATCCGGGCGGCGGCGACGCACGCTTCGGCGTCGTCGGCGTTGACATGGACCACGGGGATCTCAAAGCCTTTCGCCAAATCGCTGGCGTACAGGGTAGAGCGCGAATCGCCGGTCAGGGTCGTAAAGCCGATCTGGTTGTTGGTGATGATGTGGATCGTCCCGCCGACCGAATAGCCGGGAAGCTGGGACATGTTCAGAGTTTCCGCGACGACGCCCTGGCCGGGAAACGCGGCGTCGCCGTGGATCATAATGGCAAGCGACGCTTTCGGGTCCTGCACCGGCTTGCCGGGCTTCTGCCGGTTGTCCTGCGCGGCGCGGGCGCGGCCTTCCACGACCGGGTCCACAAACTCCAAGTGGCTGGGGTTCGGGGTCAGCGTGATCGGCATCTGCTCGACGCCGTTGTCGCTGAAGTCCAGCCGTGCGCCGCCGTGATAAATCACGTCGCCGAAGTAGCCCTGCTGCGAACCGCCGGCGACCGAAGCGCTGTCGTCCTGCTTGGACGATTTAAACTCCTGCAAAATATCCGTGTACGGTTTGCCGAGAACATGCGCCAGAACGTTCAGCCGTCCCCGGTGCGCCATGCCCATCACCACTTCATGCGTATGGGCGGCAGACGCTTCGTGGACAATCTGGTCCAGCATGGGAACCAGCGCGTCTACGCCTTCAATGGAAAAGCGCTTGGCTCCGACAAACGTCGTGTGCAGGAACTTCTCCAAGCCTTCCACTTCCGACAGCCGCTTGAGAACAGCCCTTTTGTCGCTGTCGGTGATGCCCGCGAAGAACCGGCGGCTTTCGGCGGCGTCGCGTACCCATTCCCGCTCGTCCGGGTTCTGGATATGACCGTCCTCGTAACCGATGGCCCCCGAATACGCGGCTCGCAGCCGCTCCAATGCTTCGGCGGCATTCGCCGCGCCGTCCGCCAGCGGCCCGCCGACGACCGAGGCCGGCAGCATCGCAAGGTCGGCTTCCGTGAGGCCATGCGACGCCAGTTCCAGGCTCGGATCACCAGGCGGGGCGCTGCCGAGCGGATCAATATGCGCTGTCCGATGCCCCATTTCGCGTACCAGACGGGTGATACGTGCCGCGGAAACGATCTTCATCACGTCCAGTTGGGGGCCAGCCGGCGCGGAAACCGGTGCCGTGCCGTTTCCATGCGCCGCACTGCTTCCATTGCCGTTGCGCTGGGCAGGCGGCGCCGCAATTGGGTTCCATCCCTGGAATGTGTCACGGGTGGCGGGGTCTACCGCGTCGGGGTTTTGCTGGTAGCGCTCGTAGAGGTCCAGCACGTACCCGGCATTGGGTCCGTAAAACTCTTCTAAATCGCTCATAGGTCCTGCTTGTCTTTACTCATCCGCGTGTCTTGAATTAATCTTGAATTGGGTCAGGTGGGATGGATTTCGTTTATTGTACCCGACCGGGTCCAAAACTTGCATGGTTTTTGAGGTTGTGCCCAGAACACTGTAGACGACGCGGCGCCTGCGGCTGCTGAGAGTTTCTGTGACCCAGCCTTGGACGGGTTCCGGCAGCGGTTCGTCACGCGGGTGCTTGATAACGACCCGTCGCCGGGCTACCCGCCGCGCGTCGGCGACCGTTCCGGCCTGAAGCGGGGCCGGATTGCCGAACACGAACAGGGGAGAGACCGAAACTTCCGATCCCGACAGCCGGTGCTCAAAGAACGGATCAAAGTAGACCACGTCTACCGAGTCATCGGGGCACTGCGGCAGATAGTCGGCTGAGTTTGCCGTCTCTACCTGCACCCGGCGCAGAGCCTGGGTCAGCGCCTGGCTGTGCAGCTCAAATCGCTGGACACCGAGGCGCGTGACCAGCGCCAGCTCCGGCACGCTTTCCAGACCCGTCACTTGGCCCGTGTCGCCGACGGCCAGCGATGCAAGGCTGGCTTCCGACGCGAACCCTAATGTGCAGTCGAGGATCGAGTCGCCGGGCTGAAGCTGCGTTGCTTCCAGAAAATGGTCGGGAGCGCCTCGCAGGACGTTCGCCGCCCGGACTTGGAACAAGTTGGGGTGGAAAAAGTATTCGGTCCCGGTCGCACGGTCGCGCAGGCGCAGATGGTCCGCCCCGGCAATCAGCAGCCGCGCGGCATCGGCTGTAGTGAAGACATCAGCAACAGAGAGGCCGAAACGGGGGACGAAAGGCGCGTCCAACTCAGCAGCGTAGGCACGGGCCTGAGCTTCAAGGATTAGGCTAGGCCGAACGGAGGTGGTGACGGCGAGGGGAATAAGCTGAGACGAAGTCATGGAATTTAGGACCATACGTTAAAACGCACGGCCACACGGCGCGGACGCCACAAAACGCCGCTTCGCGGGGTTCAAGATAATCTTATTCTCAGTGCCGCGAAGCGGTACTTCGTGGCGTCTTCGCCGTCTAGCCGTGCGTTTCAACGCATGGTCCTGATAGTTTTATCCCATCAATTTACAATTCCCGCACGGCGTCTTTGATATCCGCGACGGCGGCAGGGGGGACGATCAACTGGCCGAAGCCCATACCGATGGCGTCGCCCAAGACCTGCGGCCACCAGTCGCCGCCGATCCGCACTGTCGCGGGCTTGCCTGCATGACGCGCTTGGCCTGCCGCCCGCAGCAGCCGTTCCCAGGACGCGCCGCGCAGGCTGCCGGTCAAAAATGTCCCGGCAAAGCCGTCCAAAGTGTCCGGCAGGTCGTCTTCGGCGTCGCCGCCTTCCGTCGCGAAGCCGAGGTCAAGCTGAACGCGGCCAAACAGCACGTCGTCTTCCTCGCAAGACGCTTCGATCTCGTCCAGGCGTTCTTGGATCTCCTCGCGCTCGGATGGGTCGCGCAGCACCAAATGCAGCGGCAGGCGGGCCGCGCCGCGCACGAGGGCGGTCAAAGCCAGGTTATCATGGGGAATGTCCAAGTACAAAGGCTGGCCGCCGATGATGCGGGCCAAGTCGCCCAGCGCCTGCGCCTGCTCCCCAGCAGTCTGGGGCAGGGTGTCCGTGCCGAGAAAGTCGTTGCCGGCGGGAACGACCAGGCCATCTGCGCCCGATGCCATCGCCTCCTCAGCCTGCGCCAGCGACCAGGCCGCGCACAGGATCGTGATGACTCGGTTGTCTGAGGCCGTCCGAGCGGGCAGGTGATCGCCTTCCAAAAAGAAGCGGCGGGAAAGAGTCTGCGGGGCTTGATAGCGGGCTACGGTTGTTGCATCGGGAGCGACATAAACCTGGCCCCGGTCGCCGTCAATGATCACGATGTCGTCTTCCTCGGCGACGCGCAGCAGCATCTCGCCTAAACCGAGAACCGACGGCATTTCCGGCTTGGGAGACAGCGGCTGATCGGACTGTGCCGCCAGGCCGACAATCTGGACGCCGGGCAGAGGCGCGAGCCAGAACGCCGGGGGGATGCGATCGGCGACGATGACAATCTGTTCGGGCTCGGGGTTCTCGACTCCAAACGCCCGCAAACGCTCGCCGAGCCGCCGCAGCCGGTCAGGCGACAGGGACACCGTGCCGAAGTCGTCAGACAGACGCGCGGCGGCGGCAATCGCGACGCCGGGGGCGGCGGCGGTCCCATGCAGAACTTCCATTAGGGCGTGCCTGCGGTGCCGGCTGGGGCAGGGGAAGCGCCGGGAGGCACTTGAGCGGCTTCGCCGGGCGTCGGCGTATGTGCAGGCGGCGTCGGCAGGGTCAAATCCGGCTCTTCCTCTTTATCCGCGCCGCTGCTGTTCTTTTCCGGCTTGACCGGGAAAACGCCGGTGGTGACGAACGGAGCAAAAAGTGTCTCAAAGCCTTCCTTGATGTTGATGACAAGGGGTTTGCCGAGCGTCCGTGTATTGCCCTCGATGATCCTGCCGTCGCTGTCGAAGCCCCTGATGTTGCCGACAAGCTGGATTGTCTCGGCGTTGCCGTTGTACAAACCGGCATCGGCGGTCAGGGTCCGGGTGAGCATTCCGCCGTCTTTGGTCTGGATGACCTGCGTGACGATCAGCGGGCCGGGAATGCGCCCGACTTTGAACCTGTAATCGTAGGTCATCGCCTGGCAGGTTAAAGTTGCCGGGTCTGTAAACTGCTTGCGAAGCGATACGCCGTTCGCGCTTGCCTCGCGAGGGCCGGGCTTGACGATGAGGACAATGTTGTCTTGAAGCGTCGCCAAATGCTTGGTGAAATCTATTGAGCCGTGCTGTCCGTTCAAATCATTCTGCGAGTCGAAAATATGCACCGGCCCTTGTGCTTTTGCGCTGATAATGTGGTGGTCTTTATCAAACAGCGCGACGACAGTTTGCGTCTTGAGCGTTGCATCGTCCTGGCCGAATACGACCCCATTGCTGAGCTGGGCGATGCGCGGTTCCTCCAGCCACTGACCCGTGCCGGAGATGCACGACACGGACTTTGTCGTCTTCGCCGGGGCTGGACTTTGAGCGCGGAGGGACGGCCCGGAATGAGCAAGCACGAGACCTAAAGCCACCGCCGGCAGGAGAACAAGAGCAACGCTGCGTGGTGAGAATGTGGATCGCATAGCCTATTGTACCTCTTGAGACAGCCGCAGGGTTCCTCGGAAACCGTGAGTAATCAAATCGCCGGTACGGGTGTTGACCGAAATGTCGGCAGCGGTCGCGGTGCCGAGGCCACCGGGGATCAGCGCCGTGACCGCGCCGAGCGTCTCGGCGCTCTGCCCGTCGGCACTCCATGTCAGGCCAGGGCAGCTTAATTCCGCCAGGCCGCGTGTACTGTCAAACGCGGCATGGACCCCGCCGCCGAGACGCAGAACGCCATGGAGGGGCGACCCCGGCGGCGAGGTGTACGCGGCATTACCTGCCGTGACCGATAGCTTCGGCAGGCGGGCGGTGACGGAAACCGGGCAGTTCAAAACACTGCTCGCCGTGTTCCAGTCCATCTGCTCCGTGTTGAGAGTCGGATGCTCCGCACTCAGGACATGCGCCGTGACATGGCCCGACACCGATAAATCGCCCGCGCTGCCGGTGCCGAGGGAGCCGAATGGTGTTCCATAGACGGCCCGGTCGGCGGAAACAAGGACGCTGGGCCGCCCTGACTGGGCATAAAGCGTCCCCTGCCGGATGCCCGTGACGGTGATGGTCCGCCGGTCCGAGCTGAGAGCCACTCGCTGCGCCTTCATCCGCCAATGCACCGCGCCGCCGCCTCGCCCGACGACCTGGACATTGTCGGCTTCCAGCGCAAACTGAGCTTCATTGTTCAGCAGTCCGCCGCCCAGCGCCGAGAGCGGCTGGTAGGTGGAAAACCAGCGCAGGGACGCCGCTGCCGCAGCGGCAATCGCGAGGCCGAGGCAGACCAAAAGCACTCGTGGATTACGCAGCATAGCAGCAGATACTTACTTCGTGAATGGTACAATCGGCGGTGGCAGCGGCGGCGTGTTGCTGCCGGTGCCTGTGCCGGTCGTGCTTGACCCGGTTGTGGCTGTGGTGGAACTGCCGGTGCTGGAACTTCCCGTTGTGCTTGGGCTGCCGGAGTTGCCGTTGCCACCTCCGCCGCCGCACCCGGCGACTGCGAGGGCCAGCGCGAGGGCCAGCCCCGCCAGTCCCAGCCCATCCGCAATTCGTCTGCCTGCCAAGCGTCTCTGCTTACGTTCTTGAATCATTCTTGTCCTCTCTCCATACTGTCTTTATCGCACGTCTTAATTTTTTGTATGTTTTTCCGGCCAGTTCATTATAAGGGAAAGCGGCTGGAATTGCAAGGGGTGCGAGAATCCTCTGCCCAATTTGGGGCAGCCGAACCCACCTCCTTGCTCCGTAACAAGTTGCTTCGCAGGGGTCCTCCCCAAAGGGGAGGACTAGGAGCTAAACTGCCAACGCCCGCGCCTATCACGCCTCTTAACTCTTTGTCCTCCCCTTTGGGGAGGACCCCTGCGAAGCAACTTGTTACGGAGCAAGGAGGTGGGTTCGGCTGCCCCAAATTGGGCGGGCCTACCCGCCGGGTCCGCCGCCGATGTCGGTCTTGCGGCGGCCGGAGCCGTCAATCGGCGGTACGACCAGCTTCTCGCCGGGCGCAAGGCCCGACACGATCTCAACTTCCGTGTCGTCGCGCAGGCCAGTCGTGACCATGCGCATCTCGGTCTTTCCGGCGACGGTCATCACCGTCACTTGACCCGATTTGTCCGAAAACGGCACGGCTTCCAGCGGCGCGAGAACGACGCGCGTGTGCTTGCGGCTGATAATGGCGACGTTCGCGCTCATGCCGGAGCGCAGGCGCGGGTCGCTGCGATCAAACGCGGCTTTCACGGAAAACTTGGAAATGGAGCTTGTGCTGCCGCTCCCGCCCCCGCCGCTGCTGTCGGACGAGAACGCATTGGTGGATGCCGGAGCGATCTGCGTCACCGTGCCGGGGAACGAAACGCCGGGCAGGGCGTCTACGGTGATCACGGCGGGCGCATGGAGCGCGACTTTGGCGACATCCACTTCGTTGATGTCAACGCTCACCTGCAAGCGGCTCCCCAAAGTCGCGACAATGGACTGGGCATCGGAAAAACCCGTGGTCGCACTTTGGACAATTTCGTTCGGCTCTTTGTACTTTTTCAGCACCAGCCCAGACGCCGGAGCGACAATGTGCGTGTCCCCGATGCTCACTTGAAGCTGCTGGATTGTCCCAGCGATCTGAGCGACGGCGGCGCGAGCCTGGGCGATGTCGGAGTATTTGACCGCATTCTGTCCGGTATTGGCTTCGGCGGCCTGGAGCTGGACCCGCGCCGACTGAACCTGCGCCTGAGCATCGGCGACGTCCTGGACGCGCGGCCCGGCCTGCGTCAGCGCCTGTGCCTGCCGGGCAGTCGCAAGTGTGCTTTCGGCGGTGTCCACAGCAACCTGGGCGCTGTCATAGTCGGCCTGGGAAATAAAGCCCCGTGCGAGCAGCGCGGCCCGTCGCTTTTGGGTCCGCAGGGCGTCGGCGACCGAAATCTGCGCCCGGTCCACGGCTTCCTTTTGCTGGGCCAGCTCCTGCGGGCGGGCGGCGGCGGCGACCACGGCGAGATGGGTCTTGGCGGTCGCCAGTGCGGCCTTCGCTTCAGCGATGGCCGAGGCCGTCTGCTGAATCTGTAAAGCGTACTCCGCCTGCGTTTGGGACAGCCGGGCCTGAGCCGACCGAAGCTGGGCCTCGCTTTGGGCAAGCTGCGGGTCAATCAGCGACCGGTCCACGACGGCGATCAGCTGGCCTTTGCGGACAAATTGGCCTTCGGTGATCGGGATGGACAGCAGGCGTCCCGCCGCCTTGCTTTTGACATCCACTTTGTCTACGGGTTCAATCGTGCCGGTCTCAGACACCTCAATCGTGATGTCCCCGCGCGTCGCCGCGACCGTGCGCGGCGGGACCGGCGGGCGGTGCAGCGACTTTGTTACGGCACGTCCCACCAGAGCAAGCAGCACGGCAACGACGGCAACAATGATCAGCGGCCTTGTGTAGCGTTTCAAGATACTTTCAGTATACCACGCCGAGGCGGATTGGGACGGACGGGCTTGCGCTTCGACAGCAGCGGGCGGGGTGCCGGGACCGGCTTGCGTCGGCTCGCAATCTGCACTTTGCGCTGAGACAGCGCGGCCTGGCACACCCGCTCATATGGAGTCAGCGCGGACGGAGCGGCGACGTGGAGAGCATCGGCTCGCGCGGCGATCAGCGCCGCCCGCGCGGGCCAGTTCCCGAAGCGGGACACGCGGCAGCGGGCCAGCAGCGCCTCGCGAAACGTTCCCGGTCCCCAAAGCGCCGGGTCCGGCTCGCCGGTCTGCCGCCGCGCAAGCTGCGCGGCATCCGAGACATATTCCAAAGCATTGCGCGGGTTGTTGGTCCAAAGCGCAAACAGCAGCGCCTCGGCGAACGGATCGGTGCCGCAAATGCCTGCAAGCGTCCTGCTCTGCCCCGGTGCACTCTGCGTTAGAAGGCTGTCCACGCGGCGCTCCGCGTACTCGCATTGGAAGCGCTGCACGGCAGGCTGACGGCCCGCACGGGCAAAGACCGTGGCCCAGTAATTCGCCGTTTTTGGGTCGTAATTGCCGGGGATCGCTGAGCCGCGAAACGCCAGCCGCATCTCATCGGAAGTTTGGAGCGGCTTGCCGTAAGCGATCAGCCCGCGTGCATCGGCGTCCAGGCCCTGCGCGATAAATACTTTGTCCCAAACTTTTCTTTGGCCGGTGGCGATCAGCCGCCGCTTGATGTACGTCAAGACCGGCGGCAGGCTGCCGGTGCCGGCGGTCCACTGCATGATGCCCCAGGAGAGAACGCCTTTGTCGTAGACGTTGACCGAATCAAAGCCGCCTTCCAGCGACTGCGTCAGCGAAAGAATAAACAAATCGCGCGTGGTCACATCGGGCGGCTGAATGCCCCGCGTTGAATGCACGGCAACGCCGTTTTCCAGGTTCATGCGCCGCAGGAAGCTTGCCCGTGCCGGGTCGGTCGTTTGCGGGACAACATAGGGCTGCACGACAACGGGCGTTAAATCCAAAACCACCTGCTCCGGCGCAAGCGGTGCGCGAGAGCGATGATGCCGATGATGGAGAGACTTATGATAGGAAGACGCCTGCGCTGCCGTCATCGGCAGCAGGGCGCAGAGAAGCGCCAGCAGCGCTCTGAAAAATCGCGAGCCGAAAAAAGGAAATGTCATTGATCGTTGTTGTGCCTTGCCAAGTTGGCGAAAAATGCCGGGGTTGTAGAAAACCCCGGCAAAGAAACATCCTGCGGATGAGGAAGTCGGCTTTTCTTCATCCGAAGGACGCACTCTTGCCGGGGTTTTCCACAACCCCGGCTCCAGGTCTCAGCGCCGGTTCAGCCGCCGCCGGGCTTCCGCCGCCGCGTCCGCGACATCGGCGTCGGGGTCGCGGGCCAAGCGAGCCACAGCGTCATACGCAGAGGGGTCGCCGAGTGTTCCCAGCGCCCACGCGCACCCGCCGCGCACGGCAGCCACAGGGTCGCATTCCAGCGGCAGAAGAAGCGCCGCCGTGCCGGGCTGACCGATCTGCCCCAGCGCGACCGCCGCCGCGCCGCGCAGATTGGGTTCCGAATGCGCGAGAAACGCCGCCAGCGTGTCAAAGGCGTCAGAAACGCGCAGCTCGCCCAGGGCCAGCACGGCGCTGACTTGGACGGTCTCCGACGGGTCGGACAGGGCCGCTGTCAGCGCGGCAACAGCGGCGGAGCCGCCGAACTCGCCGAGTTCTTCGGCCGCGTCCGCGCGGGCTTCAGCACTATTGCTTTGGTGTAGCTGGCTGATCCACGCCTCAATTTCGCTCATGCACTCGTGTTTCCAGTCATCTCTATTTTTCCCTTGACAATTCTTTTCGCAGCGCGTATAATAGCGGTACTGAGCGGGGTTAGTTTAATGGTAAAACCCCAGTTTTCCAAACTGATGTCGAGAGTTCGATTCTCTTACCCCGCTTTTCCTTTGTTTATTCCCCCTTGCGTTCCCCCTGTCGCCTGGTAGCTCAGCTGGATAGAGCAAGAATCTTCTAAATTCTAGGTCGAGGGTTCGAGTCCCCCCCAGGTGGCCTTTAAATTTTCTGCCGGCTCTTGGCATGAATTATGCACTAGAAGATGTTAAGTCTACCAGGCCGTAATTT
The DNA here is from genome assembly GCA_964252595.1 of uncultured Armatimonadales bacterium. Lineage (GTDB taxonomy): Bacteria > Armatimonadota > Armatimonadia > Armatimonadales > Capsulimonadaceae > JANXMY01. Next base: position 24,674 of record CAXUNT010000046.1, on the reverse strand, counting down.
TGACAGGAACCCTTGCTTTGTCTCCCGACGATTTTCAGCCCCCCACGCCCGTTCCCGGAGATGAGCCGGAGCGCCTCGAAGCGCTCCGCCGCTACGGCGCATTCGGCCTGCTCCGCTCCGCCGTGTTCGATGACATCGCCCGGCTGGCGGCGTTTATTTGCCGGACGCCGCTGTCCATGATCAGCCTGATTGACAGCAACCGGCAGTGGTTCCTCGCCAAAAACGGGATTGACTCCTGCGAAACGTCCCGCGAGGCATCGTTCTGCGCCCATGCGTTGGTCGGAACGGAAATGCTGGTCGTGGAAGACACGCAGCTCGACGCCCGCTTTTCGCGCAACGTCATGGTAACGCAGGAGCCGTTTATCCGCTTTTACGCCGGAGCGCCGCTGCTCACCTCCGACGGCTACGCGCTCGGAACATTGTGCGTCGTAGACTACGTTCCGCGCACCCTTGTTCCCGAACAAATGGAAGCCCTGCGCTCCCTCAGCCGCCTCGTGATGACCCAGTTAGAGTCCAGCCGCCTCAAGCGGGAAATGCGGATTCTAAAACAGTCCGTGACCCTGCGGCCCGCGCCCCGAGGATAAGGATGCCCTGATTTCGGGTACACTCAGCGCACAATGACAGACACTTTATCCGATCCAATAGAAGCCAAGCCCCGAAAATCCGTTTATATTATTTTTAACCCCGTGTCCGGCCAATCCGACCCCGAAGAGCGCAAGAAACTTATTTCAGATGCGCTTGCCGTAGATGGCTACACCTGCCAATTCATCGCAACTTCTCTTAAAAAAGGCGCAAAAGAGCTGGCCGCACAGGCAGTGGCGGACGGTGCAGACCTGCTGGCGGTCTCCGGCGGCGATGGCACTGTCATGGAAGCTATGTCGGCGCTGGTCGGGACCGATACCCCGATTGCCGTCCTGCCCGCCGGCACAGGCAATCTGCTATCCATCAATTTAGGCATCCCGACAACGGTCCCCGATGCTGTCCATGTCGCGCTGTCCGGCAAGCCTCACGCGCTGGACCTCGCCCGAACAAGCGAAGGCCGCTACTTTGCGATCATGGGCGGCATGGGCATGGATGCCCAGATGATCGCGGACACCGACCGGGAAGCGAAAAACAAGCTCGGCAAGTGGGCCTATTTCCGGGCGGCGCTCAAGAACCTGCCTCGCCGCCGGGCCTTCATTGAAATCACTCTCGATGACGACCCGCCTCTGCGCCGCCGCGCCAAAACAGTGCTCCTCGCGAACATGGGCAAAATCACCGGCGGCCTTTCTGTTCTGCCGACCGCGACCCCCGACGACGGTCTGCTGGATGTCGGAATCGTCAAGGCCGCAACACTCGCCCACTGGGTGCATCTGGCCGGAAGCGCTCTGCTAGGCCGCGCCCAGCAAGACGCGGCTTTGGAAGTGCATCAAGCCAAAAAAGTGACGCTGAAGCCGCGCCACACTCAGCCGGTCCAGTTTGACGGCGAAGACGGCGGGCGCACCGACAGTCTCACGGTAGAAATTGTCCCCAAGGCCGTCCATGTGCTGGTTCCGGCGGACGCTCCGGCGCTGGAGGATAGCCCGCCGTTGTCCCCCGCTGCGGAGGCGGCTGCGGCCTCCGCGTCCCACTCACTTCTGCTGCCGCTGCTCCTGCTCGGCATCGCCGCCGGCAGCGTCTGGTTGTGGCAAAATAGACGACACCGATGATCCTCTTTGAGTCTGTCCAAGTCGCCCTCGCTGCGCTGTGGGCAAACAAGCTGCGGGCGCTCCTCACTATGCTCGGCGTCATCATCGGCGTCATGTCGGTCATTGTGATGATCTCGCTGGTGCAGGGCATTCGGCAGCAGGTGCTGGACCAGTTCGCCGGCAACGGCGCGAACTTGCTGTTTGCCTCCTACGAGCCGAAAGTCGGTACGGTGGCACGCGGCGGGTTTGCGGGGCTGACGATGGACGACGCGCGGGCGGTGGGCCCCCCCGCGACGCTCATCAGCGCGGTCAGCCCGAAAGTGGATACGTCGGTGGTCGCTCAGAACGGCTCGCACCGGCGGCAGGTGACGCTGTCCGGGGTGGAAGATACGTTTGACCAGACGTTCAACATCACGCCGGCACGGGGCCGCTTTCTGCGTCCCGATGATGTCGCAGGCTGGGGCAAAGCGTGCGTTCTCGGCCAAAAGGCCAAAGACGACTTGTTCCCGAACACGGACGCGCTCGGCAAAGAGCTTTTGTGTTCAACGAGTGACGGCTCCAAAGTTTCGCTGGTGGTGGTCGGCGTGCTGGCAAAAAAAGACGCTAATCCCGGTGCCGGCGACTTCAACAATTCCGTCTTCACGTCCCTCTCCACTGTGCAGAAGCGCTTTGCGAACTCCAGCAAGATTGACGGCTTCACGGCCCGCGCCGTAGACATCTCGCAGGCGGAATCCGCCGCCGACCAGGCGTGGAGCATTCTGAAGCAGCGGCACCCCTTAAATTACAAAGACTTTGTCGTGGACACGCAAGAAGGCATCTTGAAGCAGATTGATACCGTGCTGAACGGCATCCAACTAGTGCTGGGGGGTGTCGGCGGTCTGGCGCTGTTGACAGGCGGCATCGGGATCATGAACATCATGCTGGTCTCGGTGACGGAGCGCACCCGCGAGATCGGCATCCGCAAAGCGGTCGGCGCGACACGAAATGCCATTCTGCTGCAATTCGTTGTGGAAGCGATGGTAGTGTCGGGTCTCGGCGGCCTCATCGGGGTCGCCTGCGGCTACGGACTATCCCAGGCAGTGAACACGCTGACACACGGCAGTCCGCCGACCTATGTGCCGCTATGGGCGGCAGAGCTTGGCTTCGGCTTCGCCGTTGCCGTCGGCCTCTTTTTCGGCATCTACCCGGCGTTCCGTGCCGCCAAGCTGGACCCAATCACGGCATTGAGGTATGAGTGAAGGCGCAAGCGTGCGAGTAAGAACCGTGGAACTGAAGTTCTGCGCTGTGGGGCGAAGCGCCAAGTCTCCACCTGCGTGGAGAAGGAGCAGAATAGGAACGGTGTTTTGCATCTTTGCCCGCGAAGGCGGTCATTAGGCGCTTCGCCCCACAGCGTAGAATTTCAATCCTACGCTTCTTACTCGCACGCCTTCCCTCTACACTGCTTTGTTCTTCCCCAAATCCGCCTGCATCAGAGAAACAAATGCTTCGGCAAGACGCGGCTCAAACTGCGTGCCGGCGCTGCGCCCGATTTCCCCTAATGCGATCTCCCATGACATTCCTTTGCGATATGGCCGGTCACTTGTCATCGCGTCAAATGTGTCGGCTACCGCCAGCAGCCGGGCCACCTGCGGAATGGTCTCGCCGCCAATGCCGTCGGGGTAGCCCTTGCCATCCCAGCGCTCGTGGTGGTGGCGGACGCCCGGCAGCGTCGGCGCAAGCTGAGGCGCTTTTCGGATAATCACTTCGCCGAGAGCAGGATGCGTCTCCATAATCCGCCGCTCTTCAGCGTCCAGGTGCGACGGCTTTTTCAGGATGGAGTCGGGAACGCCGATCTTGCCGACATCGTGCAGGGTGCCGGTAATATGCACTAAATCCACTTCGGCGTCGGACAGGCCGATGGACTGAGCGAGTGCGACGGCATACCGGGCGACGCGCGACGAATGCCCCTGTGTGTATGAGTCTTTCGCGTCTACCGCCGCGGCAAGAGCTTGAATTGTAGACAAACTTTCATCCTTCAGGAAGCGGTGGAGCTGGTAGGGATCGGCATTGGTGTCCGCACCCGGCAGCGTATCAAAGCGGCAGACGCGGTTTCGCCCAAGCTGCTTGGCGCGGGACACGGCCAGCTCGGCGGCCAGCACCAGCCCAGCGCCTTCGGCGGAATGCGTGCCGAACTCGGCGCACCCCGCGCTGAGGGTCAGGCCCGAATCCAAGCCTTCCACTGCCGCACGGATTTGTTCGGCGATTTCTTCCGCCTGGGCTAAGCGGCACTGGGGCAGCAGCACGGCGAATTCTTCGCCGCCGTAGCGGGACACGACCGCGATTTCCGGCAGCAGGGATCGCAGCAGCCCGGCCGTGTCCTGCATAGCTTTGTCCCCGGCGGCATGACCGTGTTTTTGGTTGTAGGCACCGAAATGATCTAAGTCAAAGAGCAGCAGGGACAAGCTTTCGCCGGAATGGGCGCAGCGGCCCGCTTCCTGCTCCAAGCGCTCTTGAAACCGCCGGTGGTTGTCCAGGCCCGTCAGCAGATCGGTATCAATCAGCGCCAAAAGCCGCTCCTGGCTGCTGCGGAGCGAGGTCGTCATTTCGTTAAAGACGGTCTGAAGCAGGCCGATCTCGTCGGTGCGCCCCCCCTCAAACTTTTCCGGCCAGTCTCCCCGGCGCAGCGTCTCAGCGGCCCGCACGACACCGTCGAGCGGGCGCGTGAGGCTGCGAGCGGTCCAAACTCCGCCGCCGAGCGCAAGCAGCAGTGTTGCCAGCGACGCCGCAAGAAAGACGATCAAACAGCGGTGGTACAGGCGCATAGCCGCGCTGTACGGGCGCAGCGTCTCAAACCCCAGGCCGTCCTTCGGGTTCGTAGTCGGCAGGGGCGCGTACAGCGCGAAGTATGACGTGCCGCTTAAAGACACTACCGACGGCTTGCTTGGCGACGGCAGGCGCTCCGGCAGCGGACAGGACGCGCCGACCACCCGGCCGCGGTCAAGAAAGGCGACTTGCGTGCCGAGCGACTCGTGCAGGCTTGCGGCGACTGCCGAATCAATAGGCCGGTATAGGGTCAGCGTGCCGTAGACAATGCCGCCGATCCGCACGGGGACTGAGACGGCCAGCATGAGCTTGGCCTGGCGGAACGTGATGCCTGACCAGGCTTGATTGCCGAGCGCGGCGGCGATGCCGGTGTCATGGGCGAGGAATGAGTGCAGGGGAGCTTCGCTGTTGACATCGGCCAGCACTGAGCCGTCCCGGTCGGTGACGATGACGGCCTCGACGCCGAGCTTTTGGGCGTAATCTTTCACTTTATCCAGCACCGTCGCCGGGTCGCCCGTGCCGAGCGCGGCTTGCAGCGGCGGGTCGTCGGCGACGATCTCGGCCTGCGACAGCAGCACGGCAGAGCGCTCGCGCAGAAGCTGGGCCAGAACCCCGCCGGTCGCCCGGACATCGGCCTGGACGCCCCGGTTCATTTCCCGCGAAATCAGCAGGGTAAACGCCAGCAGGATGACCGAAACCAGCCCGACGGCGGTTCCGGCGATCAAGAGCAGGATTTTCGTGCGAAGGCTCAGGTGCATAAAGACACGTTACTTCCGAGCGAGCGCCAGCGCCAGCGCCTGCGGCCCACGGCCCACGGTGACTGTCTGGGTAAGAGTTGCGCCGCTTTCCTGCCAGCCATGCAGCGTGTACGTTCCCGGCGGCACGTTCGGCAGATGAAAATGGCCGGTATCGTCGGACACCGCGTAATACGGCGTGTCTACCACCATGATGTAGGCGCTCATGTACGAGTGGACATTGCAGAGGATAATGACGAGGCCGGTTTTGTCAAACGTCACTTTCTTGGTCGTGCCGCGGGGGTACATGCCGAGGTCAAACTTTTTTGCTTGAAAGTAAGCAAAGACATTGTGAAACACCGTGTCGTCGTTCGGAAACCGCACGGTTGTTCCGCGCGTCACGACCGACACATGAGGCGTGAACGTTTTATCGCGCTGGTCCACCTTCGCCGTGGTCAGGGGTGGAGGCGAAGCGGTGCTGCCGGTCAGATACACGACCGCGCTCCGCGCCGCACCGTGAGCATCGGTAACGGTGCCACTGACCGCGCCCGCCGACGCCGGGCCGGCAGAAGCGGTGCCGATCAGAACAAGAGCTGAAAGCCAGGCAGGAAAAGTCTTCATGCCGTTATTATCGGCAAATGTGCTGGGTTCTTGGAGGCTGTGCCAGAGCTTCGCGGCAGCCGCTCTAATGGACGCTGGCAAAATGCCGATAATAGCGGCATGAAAAGAGTGTTCAAGCCGGCACTGGCCTTGCTGGCGCTGTTGAGCTTTGCCGGTGCCGCGCACGCGCAGACAATGTCCAGCATTAATGAGCTGGATTTGGACCTGCGTGGCCGTATTGCGGCGGCAGGGGCATCGGGAACAAAGCTGTATACGACCGCGCTGCGGACCAACACGACGGTTGCACCAGGCGTCCATCTCCAGCTCTACGGCACCCATCGGTACGGGCTGTATGGAATGCAGCAGGCATCGGTGGAAAAAGAATGGGGCGGCACGGCGGGAACAGCGGCGGCGGGGATCGTCCGGCTGCCGTTTGGGATCTACGACTCGCGCGAGACGTATGCGTCGGGTCTGATTGACTACCCGCTGGCACGCGGCGACTATGCGTACCATTCAGTGGACTGGGGCGTGCCGGGCGTCGCCTGGTCCGGCGGCCCGCCGAACATGCAGGTGGAAGCGGCGGGCTTCAGCGGGCGCGGCACGGAGGTTTGGGACAATCATGGCCGCATCCGGGGCGCAGCCGCCCGCGTTCAGACTTATACGGGAACGGCGATTTTCGGCTTCAGTCGGTGGGACGGCTCCGTACAAAATGTTCCGACTTCTTCGCGGATGCAGCCGGTCCATCTGAACGGCGTGGATTTGCGCTACACCAGGACGCAGCTTCTTGTGCGCGGCGAGTATCTGTTCGGAACACTGTCCGGCGACCGAATGACCGGCTGGTACCTGGATGCGTATTATCGCCTGCCGCAATTCCAGAAGTGGAGCGTGGTCGGTCGTTTGGAGCGCCTCAAGCCCGGCACTCACGACCCGGAAGGCCGGCAAGTGACTCTCGGAGTCCGCTATATCGCCGCCCGCGACTGGACCTTAGCCGTCAACTGGCGGCACAACAACGGCCCGGCTTACGGCAAATACTGGACCCCGGCGGCCTTTGGGAGTGGCGACATCCTGCTGCAAGCTTACCACCGGGTCGGGTGGTAGGAAATCTGCCGCCGTGCTGTTTCTTGAGGTTGTTACCCTTGCAGCACGGCGCGAAACACGACCACCAGCGCGAAATCAAACAGCAGGCCGTGCCACAAAATCGGCACGATGATTGAGTGGGTCTGCCGGTAGAGCCAGGCAAACAAGATGCCTGCCGCGAGTATTCCCAGCACGGCCGCTTCGGCCCAGCCGGGCCGGAGCAGCAGGCGCAGCACCAGGTAATGCCAGGCGGCAAATGTAACAGCCGTCCAAATTGCGCCGGCTGTCCAGATCGCGTCCCCCGTCCCGCGCAGCTCGTTCAAGACGACGCCGCGCCAAAATAATTCTTCCAGTGTCGCGTTGACCGCGACAAAGTAAACACCGAATGGCAGCAGCCAGGCCGTCTGAAAACCGCGCTCGGTCACCACTGAGCGCAGAAGTTCCGGACTGTCCAGCAGCATCCGTCCGATTTTTCCATAAACAAACAGCGTCAGCGGCAGAACGACAAGAATGGCCGCGCCGAGCGCTGCCCACTGCCGCCATGTCGGCCAGCGCAGGGCACCCCGCCACAGCTTCCGCCCCCAAACTGCGGCGGGCAGCAGGCAAAAGCCGTGGTAGAATACAAACGTCCACAGAATACTGTCAAGCTGGTACATCCCCAGCCAGACCGCCGGCAGGGGCAGCAGCGAAAGAAAGATGACGGAAAGCAGCCGCCGGGAAGCGATGGCAGCAGGGAGACGCATAAAGTACGATAGCACACGGCGAAAGCGCCTGTCAAGGGAACTTGCTCTCCGCCGCGTTTGTTTATATGGTACGCTTGTGCTGAAATAGACTGATCTATTTGACGCCGACTGGAACTAGAAGAGGCTTTTCCGTGACCACTACTCCTGATATTTCCACCGTAGACCCCAGCGTGACGAACCCGAACGAGCCGCGCAATGTCGTGATTATCGGCTCCGGGCCGGCCGGATTGACGGCGGCGATCTATGCAGCGCGGGCCAATCTCAACCCGCTCGTGATTGAGGGCGGCGCTCCGAACCTGCCGGGCGGGCAGCTCATGATCACGTCCGATGTGGAAAACTTTCCCGGCTTCGCACACGGCATCATGGGGCCGGACCTCATGGATCAGATGCGCCAGCAGGCGGGCCGGGTGGGGGCGGAGTTTTTGACCGAAAACGTCGCTGAAGTAGACTTCTCGCAGCGCCCGTTCCACATCAAGACCGACGACGGCAAAGAGTTCTGGGCGAAGACGGCGATTGTGACCACCGGCGCGTCGGCGAAATGGCTGGGACTGCCGACCGAGACCGCGCTGTACGGCAAAGGCGTTTCGGCCTGCGCGACCTGCGACGGCTTTTTCTTTCGCGGCCGCGAAGTGGTCGTGGTCGGCGGCGGAGACACGGCCTTGGAAGAAGCGAATTATCTGACCCGTATGGCGTCCAAAGTGACGATCATCCACCGCCGGGATACGCTGCGCGGCTCGCAGATCATGCAAAAGCGGGCGTTCGACAACCCGAAAATCGAGTTTGTCTGGAACTCTGCCGTGAAAGCGATCCACGACCCCGAACTCGGCAAAGTGACGGGCCTGACCCTGCACAATTTGAAGACCGACGAAGAGACGTTCTTCCCGACCGATGGCGTCTTTATCGCCATCGGCCATTCGCCCAACACGAAGCTTTTTGAGGGCCATTTGGAGATGGACGACCAGGGCTACATTGTGACCGAGCCGGGCCGTCCTCTCACAAACATCCCTGGCGTCTTCGCCGCCGGCGATGTCCAGGACACGGTTTACAAGCAGGCGATCACCGCCGCCGGCTCCGGCTGCCAGGCCGCGATGGATGCCGAGCGATTTTTAGACGAAGAGGAAGAATAGCGCCGCAAAACCAGCAAAAATCCGGGTGCAGAAATGCACCCGGATTTTTTTGTGTTTATTCACCAAAGCAGGCAAACTTGGCATGAATTTTGCAGTGTAAACAGAGAAAGCTTGACCCAAAGCTGACTGTATGCTTGCTGTAAGAATTAATACAATAATTGTGCAGTTCTCCGCTCTTGACAGCGGGCAGGCGATTTTGTATAATCAGCCGGTAGGAAACCGACTTTAAGTTAAACCGTTCCGCCTTCATCTTTCTAAGCAGTACCGACCCAAGCAGATTCTCCTGCTTATCTGAAAGGACATGCACTTGTCAACCACGCGCAAAGCGCTCTTCACCCTCGCCGCCCTCGGCCTTGTCGCTTTCGCCGCCCATCCGGCATCCGCGCAGACTGTCATCACTGGAACGATCACCGGTCTGTTCGACACCGGCGTAGATGCTAACAACGTCGTGCTGGCTAACGGTACCGTCGGCGATCCACATTACACGATTACCTCCGCGCCCGCCGGAGCGGTTACCCAAACCCTTGTCCGCACGTCTGTGGGCGGGTATCCTATCCCGCCCTACAACGGAGACTCTTCGACCTCGGCTTGGATTGGCCCTGACAGCACGACAGGGACAAATGGAGATGACCTGACCGGCCCCGTTGGAACATACGCTTACACGACAACCTTTGATGTGACGGGGCTTGCTTCTGGCTTCGTCGGTTCCGCCGTTATTACTGGAGACTGGGCCACCGACAATGACGGCACCGACATCCTAATCAATGGTGTTTCCACGGGAAGCAAAACGGCTGCGGCGAATGACGAAGGATTTACAGGTTACACACCGTTCACCATCAATGCCACAAACCTTGTGAACGGTTCAAACACGTTGACGTTTGACGTCTACAACGCCCCTTATAACCTTGCAGATAATCCGACGGCGCTGCGGGTGGACAATATCAGTGCTACCAGCGTCACTGGCTCCGCCGCCCCGGAGCCGTCGCAGATCGGGATGCTGGCTCTGGCCGCGCTCGGCCTCGGCGCTCTGGTGATCAAGGCCCGCAAGCGCAGCACGGCCGCGCAGACCGCTTAACCTGCGTCCTGTTTCTCTTCCTGCCCGGCGCTTTCCTTTAAGTGCCGGGCTTTTTTCTGCCGAGACCGTCTGCGACCATGCAGGAAACGAGGCAGGCGGCGGCGAAAGAAGACTGACCATGAACACACTTTTCTGCCGCCTTCTTTTGCTTCCGCTCGCTCTGCTTCCTCTCGCCGCCGTTCCCGCGCAGGCGAAGCCCGCCGCGCCCAAAGGCGTTCTGAGCTACACCGTCCCCGACATCGCCGGAAAGCCCGTGCCGCTGTCCCGCTACGCCGGCAAAGTGCTGATGATCGTCAACACGGCGTCGCTGTGCGGCAACACGCCCCAGTACAAGTCGCTGGAAGCCCTGTACGAGAAGTACCAAAATAAGGGCCTTCGCATTCTGGCGTTCCCCGCCAACGACTTCGCCCAGCAGGAACCGGGTTCCAACGCCCAAATCCGCCAGTTCTGCACCCAGAAATATCAAACGTCGTTTGACCTGTTCTCCAAACTCAGCGTCAAAGCCCCGAACCAAGCTCCGCTGTATGCGTTTCTCACGTCCAAGCAAACCGACCCCCAGTTCGGCGGCGACATCGAGTGGAACTTCGCTAAATTCCTCATCGGCAGAAACGGCCAAGTCGTGAACCGCTTCCCCGCCGGCCACGATCCCCTTTCCCCGGACGTAATCACGGCAGTCGAGAGCGAGCTGAACAAGCCTGCGCGTTGATGCTGTGAGACTGGACGCGTAGAGTGGCCGACACGAATTTGATTCCGTGGCGGCTGAATAGGCTAAAAAGCATGGAAGACGAAACTCTTGTGAAATTGGTGGCGGCACGAGTGAAGCTTATCCCGCCGGGTCAGGTGATGTCTTACGGGCAGGTGGGGGATGAAGTCGGCTGCTCGGCGCGGGAGGCGGGGTGGGCGATGCACCAGATCGCCGACGAGGACGAAGCGCCCTGGCAGCGGGTAGTCGGGAGCGACGGCTACCTGCGGATCGCGAAGCGCTCCCAAGCCTGGGCGCAGCGGCAGCGGGCATTGCTGGAGTCTGAGGGGGTGACGTTTAAAGCGAATGACTGCGTGGACATGGCGAAGCACCGTTCGGGGTCACTCGCGGGTACACTAGAAGCAGAAAAAGAAGCAGAAAAGACGGGGACAGCGGAAACGCTGGAATTAGGGTTTGAATGATCATTCACGATATTTCGCTGACAGTCACGCCGCAAATGGTTACTTGGGACGGCACAGAACAGGGGTTTTCGGCGCGGTGGACGGACCAAATTGGGGTCAAAGGCGCGAGCAGTAGCCAGTCGGTGCTGACGACGGGGGCGCATACGGGGACTCATGTGGACGCGCCGCTGCATTTCGTGCCGGGCGGGCTGACGACGGACGCGCTGGACCTTAGCACATTGGTTGGCCCGGCGGAAGTCCTTGAGATTTATGGGCGCAGTCCGGTCACGGCAGCGGATTTGGAACACGCTAATCTTGCGCCGAAAGCCGAGCGGGTGCTGCTGAAGACCGACAACACGCGCTTTAGGCGCCTGCACGACCCGAAGTTCCACACCGACTATACGGGGCTTGCGCCGAGCGCGGCGGAATGGCTGGTGCATCACGGCATCCGCCTGGTCGGCGTGGATTATCTGTCGGTCGGGCCGTATGGTCCGGTCAACACGGAGACGCACAAAATTTTGCTTGGCGCAGGGGTCGTCGTGCTGGAATCACTGGCGCTGGACAAAATTGCGGTGGGCGAGTATCTCCTGATAGCCCTGCCGCCCAAGTTTGCGGGCCTGGAAGCCAGCCCGTGCCGGTGCGTTCTTGTGGAAGGAGGTCTTGGATGAATGGAATGTTTTCTCCGGCGATTTCGCTGAAAGAAATAGACCCGGATACGCTGGTCTCGATTGAAGACAATCGGGAAGCGATTGAATTTGGGGTCAAGCTGTCATCGGTGCCGAGCGAACTTTGGGCGGGCGAGTTCGAGCAGGTGTACCATCAGACCCCGTACACGCTCAAGCCGCCGGTGCGGGTGGAGGGCGACGCGCTGCGGATCGTGTTTCTGCACCGCTATGCAAGTGAATTGCAGGGTTTCTTGCAGTTTCTGTCGCTGATGGTGGATCAGGCGAACAAAGAAACGCAGCGCACGGAAGAGCTGCACTTGTCAAGCGATCAGGAAAAATACAAAGCAGAGTTTCGGGCTGCTCTGCGCCGCGTGCATTTGCCCGGTCGGTAGCCGTACTTCTCACCTTTGAGGCCTGTTATGACAAAAATATGCTTTTACGTCCCCGCTGCTCTGTGGCTGTGCTTTTCCTGCCTGGCGGCTCAGGCCGCGCCGACCGCCGCGCAGCAGCAAATCCAGGCGCAAGGAATGGTTTCAGGAGTCGTAGACAAGCTCTGGGACCAGACCGATACCTACTGGCACGCCGGCGATTATCCGCGTCTCGTTGCGCTGGACCGAATCATCACGGAGGCCGATCCGCAGTTTCTGGAAGCGTATTCCAACGGCGGCTGGCTGATGGACAGCCTCGGACGCACCGGGGATGCCGAAGCGTACTACACACTGGGGGTCCGCAACAATCCGCACTCCGAATACGCCTACCGCAATCTGGGCTTCTTTTACTTTAACACCAAACACGATTACCCCGCAGCGGCGCGGGCGTTCCGCCATGCCGTCCAGCAGCCGGACGCCGATCTGAATGTCTGGAAGATGCTGGCGCATTCCTACGAAAAAGCCGGACGATGGGACGACGCCGTGGAGACCTGGCAGCAGGCACGGGGGCGGTTCCCGCACGGCTTGTCCGTAGACCGGCTGCTGGCGGAAGCCGTTGCCAAGCGGCGTCAGGCACGGGCAGGCGGACACCCGGCCCAATGACCGTTTCTTTCCTGCCGCCCCCGGACGCCCGAGACCGTCTGCCAGTGTGGGTCATCGTTCTGCTCGGCCTGTTTCTCGTTCTGCGCGTGGTGGAGCTGCACGGCGACCTCAGCGCCGGGCGCAGCGGCCATTTGCCGTCCTTGACTGGGCAGGTGGACGAAAAAACCATGGCGGCGACGATGACGGCGAACTGGGAAGCCAAAACCGCTTATCTCGCCTCGCTGGTGCGTCCGGCGGCCGGCCCGGACCCGGCGGCGCTGCGCGAAGCCCTAAAGGCGGCGGAAACGCTGCAAACCGGATCGCAAAACTCTCCCGGCGCGGCCCGGCGGGTCATTATCCTGCGGGCGCTGCTGCACCGTCCACTGCTAGGGCCGGGCCGAAACGGCCTGGATCCCGCTAAAGCGTTCACTTCGGCGTCGCTGACCGGCTTGCCCGCGTCCGAGACGCAGCAGTATTTGGCCGAAGGCAGGCTCTGGGCGGATGTGGCACGAGGACCGCACTTAAGTCCCGCGCAGACCGCCGCCGATGCCGCGCGGCTGCGGGCGACCCCGAATATCCGCTGGTGGCTGGGGCCGGCCCTGTCGGTGCTGTACGGCTCGCAGGGCAACCCGCGCCTCGCCGGACAATTTTCGGCGACGGCCCGGTCGCAGGCGCTGGCGACGCTCGGCCCGCTGTTTGCGATGCTGGCGATCTGGTTTCTGCTGGGGCTTGTCGGGGTCGGCCTGCTGCTTGCGCTGCTGGCTCATGCGTTGGAGCCGAAGCCGACCCCGGAGAACCCGGCACCAAAATCGCCGGGTTTCTGGCCGACCCTGCGCGAAACAGTTCCCCTCAGTGAGCGCCGCCTGCGGGCAGGCGATTTAATGGGCGTCTTCGTGCTGTATTTGCTGATGCCGAATGTTATCGGCTGGCTGCTTGGCGGTGTCGGCATTCACCACGTCTTTTACTTTCGGGGACTGCTGGATCAGTACCGGCACCATCTGGCTGCCCTGCCGGCTACTGACCGGGTGGCGGCCGTCGTGGTCTTGGAATTTGCCGCGTATCTTCTCGGCGCGGCCATCCCCGTCGCTGTGCTTCTCGCGATTGCGGCCAAGAAACGCGCGTCGGTTACGGAAGAACTGGGCTTCAACACGCACCGCTTCGGCTGGAACCTGCTGTACGGTCTGGGTGGCTATGCGATTGCCCTGCCGCTGCTGCTGCTCGGCAGCAAGCTCGCCTCGGCCGTGCCGGGGCCGACCCCGTCAAATCCAGCCATCCCGCTGCTCGCGAACGCCGGAACCGTCTGGGTGCAGCTTCTTTTGGCGGGCCTCGCCACCGTGGCTGCGCCCTTCTGCGAAGAGTTCTTGTTCCGGGGCGTCTTTTACAATGCCGCCAAGCTCAAAGTCGGCGTCTGGCCCGCCATCCTCCTGACCGGCTTGATTTTCGGCTTTGTCCACCCGGTCGGCCTCGGCGAGATGATCCCGCTGGCCGTTCTCGGCGGCGTCTTCGCCTGGATGGCCGAGACCCGCAAGTCTCTCGTCCCATCCATGCTCGGCCACTTCCTCCAAAACAGCATGGCAACCGCCATGCTGCTGCTGGCTTTGGGGAGTTAAAAACGAGCCGCCGCCAGCCACTTTATGCGCTTTCTTATTCAGCAGGAGCGTTCAGAAGTGGCTTTAATCTTAGCTGATCGTTGTAATTGTTCACATCATCAAATGTAGAAAGGTGATGCGCTGCTTCGTGAATCGGTTCCTCTGAGACAAGTACCTCGGCGCGTATCCCTATTCCTGAGTTGATATTGAACGCTGCGCTCGAAGAGCGATTATCAATCCAGAAGATATTCTTTTGTCCACCTGGACCTTTACGAACGAAGCCTATTACGCCACGACTCCCTGGAGCAGTACCCACTAGTATCCTAATGGAATTTACTTTAGGATGCTTGGCAAGTTCCAGCGACAGTCGTTGGACGGCAGCTTTTTCTTCGGCTTGCTGTGACTCATAGGAACCGATGTTTACAATCAATTTTTGTGAACTTTGATACTTTGCATAGCCGAGAAACAGAGTGCCGACTAGTGTTGCCATGATGCAAAACAGCATGGTTCTATTTCGTAGGTGTAAATGTTTTTTCATGCTCCTGTCGCCTGGTGTGATTTGATATAGCCAATAATGTTCTGCGCTTGACGACGCCATGCGTAGTTTTTTTGTGCAATGCGGAGGTACTTTTGGTATGCTGACACTGCTTTGTTCGCATCTTCTGCTTGATGATTTACCATCCAGAGCCTGAAGTAAACGCCTGCTAAAGCCGAATATGCTCCTGGCCTATGGGGTTCGGAGCGAATCAAGTTCTGGGCAAGTGCGACAGCTTTTTGCTTCTCCTGTTCAGAATGCTCAGGCTCATAGCATTGGATTAAGTAGTATTTCACGTCGTTGTCATTGGGAGTATGATGTAGTAATCTTTCTCCTACAGTTCTGAATCGAGCATGAGGAGAGTAATGCGCCCAGACCAAGAATCGTAGCCGGTCGTACTCGTAACTATGTGGGGATGGGGCCTCTTCAAAGGCCGTTGGAGATACCAGTTGCGTCTGATAGATTGGTGGATTTAGCTGCGTCGCCTCAAAGCTCGCGTAGCCCCATTGGTACAGAGCGACGGGGTCAGTTTGATTTTTCTCATGCAGAAGTCTGTACCTCTCGATTAAATTTGAAGTAAGCTTGCTCTCCTGCTTGTTCTTTTCAATAGCTGCACGCAGTTTTCGGTAAGCGGTCTCATTACCGTTCCAGTTCTCTTCTATCCACTGCCAGTGTGAAGCATTGCCCTTGAATTCCAAGCTGTTTGCTGACTCGGCAAGAACCTGTGAACCGAAAGTGGAAACAGCAAACAAAATACCGATTTTAAACAAAATACCGATTTTATGGATTGAAAATCTTGCTCTCATCTTTATACCTATTTCTGGTGGATTAATTCGGCAGAACAGATGTGCTCTATTCTGCCGAATTTTGATTAATTCCCACCGGTTGGGTCGGAGGTGATGAGCGTGAAATCTCCTGCTGTGTCGGCCCGCAGAAACTTGTCAATGGCTGTCTGAACCCCTCCGGTATATCCATTGGCAGCGTACCCATCCCCTCGCCATATCTGAGGCTGGTACTGCACATAAAGTTCAGGAACCATCTTGTAGTGAGTCATTGTGTCCAAGCTGCTGTCTGCCGGTTTCGGATCAAAGGTCGAGTTGGTATCAGTCCATGCATCATTGAAATTAACTGTTTGCTGAACTTGTTTTGGCTGCACTTGAGAGAAGCCGATGCTGGCAGCCGCCAGAAAACCTGCCCAATAAGGGTTCGGAACCATATTGCCGCCAACCGCCGAAAACGCAGCCCCAGCTTGTGCCCAAACCGTGTCTGTGTATGTCCAGGTTGCAGTAATGCCTGCATTGTGAAGCGCGTAGCCAGGGTCGGGAATGCTGTCGGCTGTAGCTCCCTGCCAGAATGGGTTCTCAGAGTCCCAAAGAACCCAGTTTTCAGTAGGGGCGTGGAAGGTTACATTGTAGGTGTTTGTAGCAGACGCTCCATCCTGAGCGTCTTTCAAGGTAATGGTGATTTGCTCTTGACTGCCTGCCGATACATTGCCGCCAGGCTCATCCGCAGGAACATATTGCAACCCCAAATCACCGGGAAGGGTATTTGGCCCGAACGGCCCATTTAGAGTTTGTCCATCAGTGATTCCTATTTTTGCCTGCCATGAGTAGGTTGAGGCGTCAGCCCATGAGCCAATTGGGTGAGATGTATAGATGATGTTGGAAGAGCAGTTACCATCTGGTGTTGTATCGGCACTTGGGGAGTTAACATAGGGCACAACAGTGGTGGCAAGCCCAACGCCAGAAACTGTTGGAGTATCTGCCTCTGGCAGCGCGACGCCGTGGGCGTCAACTTGGGAGCCTTTATGATAAGTCTGTCCAAGATTAGAACTGATGGTGACCGCTCGCGTGTCTTGCACCACACTATAGTCGACAATAGCCGCGAAATAGCAGTGGTTCGGGAAGCCGTTGTAGTCACTGTCAGTTTCTGAGCCAGAAGCGTTAAAGGTTCTCTGTGGAAGCGTGACCGTATACTGCCCGTTGCTGGCAACAATCGGTATGGTTATTAGATGCTTGCCGGAAGCGGAGAAGCCGCTGGAGATCACATTTTGAGGATCACCCAAACCGTCACTCACGCTGCCTGAGCATGGCGGCGCATCCGCAAATGAGTAAGGGTAAGAGTCGTCATAGGCTCCCGCGTAGGCTGTCTCGCAGACAGACAGGCTTGTCCCGGACGGAACATCGCCTGGACCGGAAGGCACCCAGGTCAGGGTTGCGGTGATCGTGCCAGCCTCCGACACATCATCGGAGGCTAGGTGCCGGATGATAGGCTCTGCCCAAAGCGTGGAAGGGTCATTTGACCAGGGAACGCTGTTCGAGCGAGGATAAGGATAGCCGGGGCTGCCGGTTCCATTCTCCTGATACTGGCCTTGGCACTGGTAGGTCAACTGCCAGGAGCCAGCGTTTGCAGACTGACCCAAGCAGAACAAGGACAAGGCGGCCAGCGGAAGGGGCAGGCAAGGGCGCAAGGCTTTTACGGGACGCAAAGATTTCATCGTTCGACTCCTTCAAGTCAAGCCGGAACGCCCCGAAGTCAAGCCGGAACGCCCCGAAGTCAAGCCGGAACGCCCCGAAGAAAATGCTGTGCAGTAGAACTACAACTCAATACTAGCATAATTATTATGAAATATATATTAAGAGAATGTTAAGTTTTTGTCGATATTCAGCACATAATTAATGAGTGCTTGCTTACAGCGAAGCCACGGCATGGCTTGCAGGCTGGGGGTGAGACATTTCCTCGGAAAGCCGGGCGGCGCGGGCAGGGGGGAGGCCGGCCAGCACTTTGCCGGCTTTTTTCTCGTCAAGGTTGGTGAGGGCGCGGATGACGTCCGGGTCGGGAAGCTTGGCGAAGATGGTGAGGAGATCGTCGGCGGACATGGCGGCGTAAATGGCGTCGAGTTTGCCTGCGCTGCTATTACTGGCCGCGCCGCTGGGGGGAGCGGCTGCTGAGGCTGCTGACCCGGCGGCAGGCAGGGCGGATGCGGCAGCCTGTTTCTGCGCCTCAAAGTCGGCCTGCTGCTTGTCCAGGGCGGCTTTCTGGCCGGCAATCTGCTTTTTTTCAGCGTTCAAGGCTTCCTGCTCCGGGCTGGTGACTGCGGGGGCGGCGATTGTCTTGCTTGCCGTAGGCGGTTTTTTCGCTTTTGCCAGGTGCAGGGCCGCAAGAGCGTGAGCCAGCCCCGGCGACTTGGCCGCTATTTTCTGCACGGGGATCACGCCGAAGAAAGCGAGGGCGTAGGCGATGCCCAGCACCGCCAGCAGACCGAGAACGGGAAATGCAATTTTCATAAGCGCTTACTCTACTTTGTCATGGCAGCGCGAACTCGCTGGATATAATTGCGGGTTTCGGTGAACGGCGGGACGCCTCCGTATTTGCGGACATTGCCCGGCCCGGCGTTGTAGCCTGCCAGCGCCAGGTCCAGGTCGCCGTGGTACTGCGACAACAGGCCCGCGAGCTGCTTGGTGCCGGCGGCAATGTTCTGCTCCGGGTCGAAAGGATCGCAGATGCCTGCCTCTTTGACATTTTCCGGCATAAGCTGCATCAGGCCCATTGCGCCGGCGCCAGATACCGAGTGTGGGTTGCCGCCGGACTCGGTTTGGATGACGGCTTTGACCAGACTCGGCGGCAAGCCGTTTTGGGACGCATACTTTTCAATTAGCGTCCCGTACTCGCCCGACGCGGAAGCAATGGGAACGACACCGGCATCCGACGGCGAAACGGGCAGGGGACCGAGCGACGCGGGGGGCGCGGCGACGCTCGACGTGCTGGGCAGCATCGTGTTCGTGCCGGGCGCGGCGCCGGAAGGTGCCTGCGCGGCGGCCAGCGTCTTTTCAAAAGTCGGCATCTTTTCTGAGGCTGACGAGTCGGCTGGGGGAAGCCCGGCGGGCTGAGGGCTGAGGGCGTTAATGCGCTGCTGAATTTCAGAGATGCGGGCAGTGATCGCCCCAATTTCGTCTGCCATAAGTGGTTCCCTTCTAAGTCATAAGTTGATTTAAGTCAGTAGTTAATTATTGAGACCGCTGCTGATGGGAAAAACGTGTCGTCGCCAGCTCATCCATCACGGCCTGCTCAGCTCGCTGGGCCGCCTGTGCGTGCGCGATTTTGTGCCGGTCGTGAATGGTCGCCAGCGCCTGACGGTCCTGCGATGTGCCGACCATGTGCATCTTGTGGGCCTCGCAGGAGGAGGTAAGCGCCTTGACATCGCTTTCCTGCTCTTGCAGCGATTGGGTAATGATCTGCATATAATCCTGGTACATTTTGGTTTCAAACGCATCGAATGCCCCACCCAACACGGTTTCGACGCGGCGGCGGCAAAGTTCGTCTAAAAGCGCTTGCCGGACTTCGCGCATCTCCAAAAGCAGCCGCTCCGCGCGGGTGAGAGCCGCCTGCGCCTCGGCGTAAGTCTGCTTCGCCAGGGTCTCCCGCCGTTCCCGCTGCTCTAAAACGGCCTGCAAACGAAACCGAAAGTGCTTCATGCGTTCTTGCTTTCCATAAAGATTTCTGTGAGCGCTTCTGCCGTGTCGGCCATCGCGGCCTGCTCGTGAACGCCCTGGCGCAGAAAGGCCCGCACCGGCTCAATCAGCCGCCGGGCAGCGTCAATGCGCGGGTTGCTGCCCTCGGCATACGCACCGATGTTGATGAGATCCTCGGCTTCTTTAAACGTCGCCAGCGTTTCACGCAGATGGGACGCCGCTTCCCGCTGCTCGCCCGATGTCACCTGGGACATAACCCGCGAAACGCTGCGGCCCACTTCAATCGCCGGATAATGGCCCCGCGCGGCGAGGTCTCGCGACAGCCAGATGTGGCCGTCCAGAATGCCCCGAACCGTATCCGCAATCGGCTCGTTCTCGTCGTCGCCTTCCACCAGCACCGTGTACAGCGCCGTGATCGTGCCTTTGTCGCTGGTTCCCGACCGCTCCAAAATCTTCGGCAGCAGAGCAAAAACGCTTGGCGGATAGCCGCGCGTTGCCGGCGGCTCGCCGACCGCGAGGCCGACTTCACGCTGGGCCATCGCCAGGCGAGTCACCGAGTCCATCATCAGCAGAACGTCTTTGCCCTGGTCCCGGAAGTATTCGGCGATTGCCGTGGCGACCAGCGGCGCTTTCAGGCGCACCAGCGGCGGCCGGTCTCCGGTGGCAATCACCAAGACCGATCGGCGCAAGCCTTCCGTACCGAGATCGTTTTCAATGAACTCGCGGACTTCCCGGCCCCGCTCGCCGACCAGGCAGATGACGTTGACATCGGCGGACGTGTTGCGGGCGATCATGCCGAGGATCGTGCTTTTGCCGACCCCCGACCCGGCAAAGATGCCCATGCGCTGGCCTTTGCCGACCGTCAGCAGGCCGTCAATCGCCCGGATGCCGAGCGTCACCGGCTCGGTGATCCGCCGCCGGGTCATCGCATCCGGCGGAGCGGCATTGATCGGGTACGACTTTGCGCCTACGCCTGCCACCGGCCCTAATCCGTCGGCGGGAGCGCCGAGGCCGTCCAAGACACGCCCCAGCAGAAAGTCCCCTGCGATGACACTCGGCATATCGCCGGTCGCAATCACTTCCGAGCCGGGCTTAATGCCGGTCATCTCGCCGAGCGGCATCAGCAGCACCCGGTTGGCTTTGAACCCGACCACTTCGGCCTTGACGGCTTTTGCGTTGCGCCCGCCGCTCCGTATCTCGCAGACTTCCCCAATTTGCGCCGCCGGCCCGATGCTTTCTACCACCAGTCCAATCACTTGCGTGACCAAGCCATTAGCGCGGACCGTATCCAGCCGCTGAACCATCGCACGGTATTTCGTGAGGTCAATCTCAAGCATTCTCGCTCACCCCTAACGCGCGGGCGACTTCGGCGATCTGCGTTTCGATCTTGGCGTCAATCGTCCCGGCGTTGGTTTCAATGACGCAGCCGCCGTCGCCGACCCGGCGGTCTTCCATGATTTCCAGAAACCGCAGGCCGTCCACGATCTCCATCAAATCTTCGCGAGCTTCTTTGACGTGCGGTGCATCGGACACCGAGACGCGTACCCGGACATTGTCTTTGTCGGTAATCCGCCGGAGCGCGTTCGCCAGCACGGCCCGAACGACGGCCGGGTTCTGGGATACTTCGGTCTTGATGACCTGCTTGGCAATGTCCAGCGCCAGCGCGACCATTTCGCTTTCCTGGCTTTGCCAGAGCTTAACGCGGGCCTCTCCGATGTCCGCCGCAATTCCGTCAAGTTCTTGTCGCAGGGCATCCTGACGTGCGGCCCATGCGGCCCGAAGTTCGGCTTCGACGGCCGCGCGGGCTTCGCTCTTGCCTTCATGGAAGCCTTCCTGCCAGGCGGCTTCCCGCAGTGCTTCCGCCTGCGCTTGGGCGTCTTCAGTCAGCTCCGCCGCTTCGGCGCGGGCCGACGACAGCACGGCCTCCGCCTCGGCGTAGAGATCGGCGGCGTTGAGCGCCAGGGCGTCGGCAGCCTGCGGGGCGTGTTCGGTGAAGCGCGGCGGCGGGCCTGCGGCGAATGGTTCAAGTGTGTCCAGCCAGGAAGTCATAAGGGATAGGCTTGCCGAAATTAAGAACCCACCCCGGCGTCTTCCAGCTTGCGGATAATGCTCACAATCCGCTGCTGGCTTTCTTCCACCGCTTTGAGGCGCACCGGCCCCATGAACTCCATTTCTTCCCTCATCATCGCTGCCGCCCGCTCGGACATGTTCTTGAAGATACGAACCGCCGTATTCTCGTTGACGCCTTTGAGCGCCACGGCCAGCTCTTTCGTGTCTACTTCTTTTAGCACCATTTGGATGGCCCGGTCGTCCAGCAGAATAATGTCTTCGAAGACAAACATGTTCTTTTTGACTTCTTCGGCGATTTCCGGGTTGCTTTCTGACAGGGACTCGATAATGGTTTTTTCGGTTGAGCGGTCTACATAGTTCAGCACTTCGACCAGCGACTTGACACCGCCTGCGTGGGAGAAATCGGTGGTGACGACCGACGACAGCTTCTTTTGGAGGACGCTTTCCACTTCCCGGATCACTTCCGGCGGGGTTTTGTCGAGTGTCGCCAGACGGCGGGCGACATCGGCCCGCAGGTCCTGGGGCAGCCCGGATAAAATCGCGGCGGCCTGAGCAGGCTGCAAGTAGGCGATAATCAGGGCGATAGTCTGCGGATGCTCGTTCTGGATAAACGTTGTGATCTGCGATGCGTCGGCACGTTTCAGAAAGTCAAACGGCATGACTTGAAGCGCCTGCATCACCCGGCCGACGATCAGTTCAGCTTTTTCCTCGCCGAACGCCGTCATCAGCATTTCGCGGGCGGCATCCATGCCGCCTTCAGCGATAAACTCTTGGGCGACGCACAGCTCGTGGAACTCTTCAATGACGCTTTCCCGAAGCTGGGCGTTGACCCGGCCCATCCGGGCGACTTCCACGGAAAGAGCGTCAATCTCGTCTTGGGTCAGGTGCTGAAACAGACTGCCGGACGTTTCCGGGCCGAGCGCGACCAGCAGGATCGCGGCCTTTTTGCGGTTCGTCATCGGCTGAGGGCGAAGTGCCATAATTTTCTCCCCGGCACTTTTAGTGCCGGTTTTCTCGTGCGTGTTTCTTACGCCGACACTTTCATGTCGTCGGCCATCCAGCCTTTGAGCAGCAGGGCGACGCTTTCCGGGTGGGCGTCTACCATCGTGCGGATACTCTCCATCTTCATGTCCTGCTGCTCTTCAATAGACTGGACACGCGGGCGGCGTCGCGGGCGGTTCTCCGGCTCAGGCATCTCGGAAAGAATATCCTCCACCGTCAAAGGCCGTTCTTCCATCATCTGGCCGCTGCCGTCCGGCTGGCTGTCGTAAAGCTGGCCGCTCCCGGCGCTGCGGGAGCCGCTGCGGCCAAGAAGCGCGGCGATGTCGTCGCCTCCTTCTTCCGCCAAGTGGCCGATATTCGCGCCGCCGCCGGCCAGGGCAAGCTGCGGCTGGGCGGCGGGACGCTTGCCGGTGCGGGTCAGAAGAACGAGGAGGACCACGGCGACAACGGCGACGGCGAGGGCACGGGCGATGGTGGAATACAACTGCTGGGACGCCAGCGACTGCATCTGAGACGTTTCCAGCTTCTGAGCGCTGGTGTCAAACGCGAACTGCTGGACGGTGACGAACCGGGTGGTATCGCCGGGGGTCGCGCCGATGGCGGTGGCGATAGAATCTTTCAGCTTGGCAACCGTGTCGGCAGGAACACTGGTGTCTACCAGCGCCGTGACAGTTTCTTTCTTGATGGAACCCGGCGCGACTTTGGTTTGCGTGTGCGTGACATCGTTGTCGTAATTGGTCGTCGTGTCAGTGTTGGCGTACTTGCCGCCCCCGCTCCCGCCGCCGCCGGTGTTGTAGCTCGGCACGTTCAAGTTGGAGCCAGCCCCGGCTACGCCGCCGACCGGGGCTGCGCCTGCGCCGCCGCCGGAATAATCTTCTTCTTTGCTGCGGACACTGACCGGCAGGCCGACTTTTTGGCCGGGCTGGGGCGTGTGCTGGATCGAGTCGGTGGAAGTCTGGTCTAAGTTCAGCTCGGCATGGACAGTCACGATCGCTTTGTGCAGACCGACCGTGCGATCTAGTAAATCTTGGATGTCTTTGCGGGCCATTTCGCTGGCGCGGGCGTTTTCGCCGCCAGGCAGGCCAGGATCGCCGGTGTCGTCGGCTTTGCCGAGCGGCATTCCGGTCTGGTCAGTCAGCGTCACATTGTCAGGCGTCAACCCCGTCACGGCATGGGCAACTAGGTTGATGACGCCTTTGACTTGCAGCGAAGACAGCGTCTGGCCGGGCTTAAGAGTAAGAATGACAGAAGCCGTTGGGGCGGTATCATTGCCGAACAGCGTGGTTGCCGTTCCCGCGGAGATAGACACGGCGGCGGACGAAATTGGATCAAGCCGCATCAGCTTTCGGTCCATCGCGACTTCTTTGGCTGTGTTCTGCTTCTGGGTGACAACGTCAGGCGAGTCCATCGGGCTGATCGGAACGGCGTCGGTTTCAGTGCCGTCGGCGACGCTGTCCTGGGACAAAATGCCTGCCGCCGCGACATACATGGTGGCGTTGCTTTCGTCTTTAGCGGGAACCGAGACGGTCTGGTCTTTGTCGTCATAGCGCATCTCGATCCCGTGGCCGTGCAGCACTGTTTCCATTGCCGCCGCGTCCTTGCCGGAGACCCCGTGGTAGATCGGCTGGTAATCGGGCGAAGTCGCGAGCGACCCGGCAACGGCGAGGCCGATGCCGAGGAAGATCACCATGCCCGTCGCCATCGCGCGGGTCACCGGAGTGGCCGTCACCCACCAGTTCCGAAGATTGTCCCAAATTGTCGAAAAGAATGCCAACGCTTAGACCCTTCCGCACACCAAAAACCACAGCCAAACCGACTACATACTCATTCGCATGACTTCTTGGTAAGCGTCCACGGCTTTGTTGCGGATTTGAGTGGTGAGCTGAAGCGCCATCGTCGCCTGCTCCGACGCGATCATCACGCTATGAATGTCGCCGGTCTTGCCCTGGGCAAACGACGTCGCCATCTGCCCGGCGTGGTCTTGCAGGCTGCTGACTTGGCCCAGAGCGCTTTGCAGCATCTGCCCGAACGACGGCCCGGACGCCGCTGTGTCTGCCGCCATGTCGGCTTTCGGGGTGGTGAACAGTCCGCCAGAAGCAATGCTCGGCAAAGAAGAAAGTGTCATCGGGAGGGTTCCTTTTCAGATCGCGACTAGAAGTGTGACGTGCGGATTGTTCCACAGAAGCTTGGGGGATTCACAGGTTATTTTGCGAGGGGAATTTTCGACTGTTCTCGATAATTATGCCAGGTTGGCATGGTTTATGCAGGGAGGATTACCAGCTAAGAATGCCGCCGGGAGACCAGTCATGCGCCCTCTTTTTCGCGCCCTCTTTTTCGCGCCCTCTTTTTCGCGCCCTCTTTTT
>CAXUNT010000045.1:961-36814 GCA_964252595.1 uncultured Armatimonadales bacterium | reverse complement strand
CGCCCGCGCCGATCAGCGCAATCTTAATTGTCTCGTTCATGGCATTAATGCGTTGGCGCCCCAACCGGGCCTTTGGCGAAGAACTTTTTGAGGGCGGGCCAGACATCTTCTTTGTCATTGATTTTCACTAAGACGACGCGCGGGTCGGCAGAGAACGCTTCTTCATAGGCTTGGCCTAAAGGGGCGAAGCCGAACGACGACTGCCAGCCGTCGCTGCCGATCTCGCCGTAGCCGATGAGGTTGCAGAGGTCGCGCATTTTCTTGACCAAGTCCACGCACTCAGCGTCGCCCCAGTTGTAGCCGTCGGAGAACAAGAACGGGTAGATGTTCCATTCACGCGGATTGTAACGCTTGCCAATGATGTCTAAAGCCAGCTTGTACGCGCTGCTCATCCGGGTGCCGCCGGTATCGCCGAGCGAGAAGAACTGGTTCTCGGTGACTTCTTTGGCTTCCGTATGGCAGGTAATAAAGACAATCTCGGTGTTGGTGTATTTGGTTTTCAGAAACTGGGTCATCCAAAAGTAGAACGACCGGCAAATGTACGACTCAAACTCGCCCATGGACCCAGACACGTCCCGCATGGCAAAGACAACGGCGTTCCGCTGCGGCTCGGTGATCATTTCATAGTTCTTGAAGCGCTTGTCTTCCGGGCGCACTTCCCACTTATTTTCGTTGCCGAGGCGCGAATTGCGGCGGTACGCTTCCAAAAGCGTTCGCTTGCGGTCCAAATTGGAGGCAATCCCGCGCCGGGTGATGGTGTTGAACTCCATCTGCTCGGACAGGATCTGCTTGATGCCTTTGTCTTCCAAGTTGGGCAGCGACAGGTCTTCAAAGACCATCTGGGCCAGCTCGTCCAGCGTAAACTCGGCTTCATAGTAGTCAATGCCGGGGTCCTGGCCCGCTTGCTTGCCGACCCCCTGCCCTTCTTTGTCCGAGGGGGCGCGGCCCAGCACGTCGCCGGGCTTCGTGCCGCCCGCGCCCTGCCCGACCCGCTCCCGGTCGTGGGGATCAAAGCGGATGCGCGGCAGTTCTAAGCCGCGCACCGGGACTTTGACGATTTTGCCCCGGTCGGCGGTGATGATGTCCTGCTGCGAGATAATATCGCCCAGGTTTTTTTTGATGACTTCTTTGATTTTGTCATTGTGCCGCGTCCGGTCCCGATCAGCCCGCCGGTGCAGGTCCCAGCTATCATCGGACAAGGAATACAGTGGGTCAGCCATAATTATCTTTCTGTGTTCGTCGGACGCGCTGCATTTTCAGGCAGGCGTCTTACTCGCTGTACCGTTCCGCCATCTCCGGCGGCATACAATTTGGTGTTCCCGACTGCTCGGACTTGCGGATGACGCTGATCGTGCCGTCCAGTTCCAAGAACGCATAACGCACGTCTTCCAGCGTGATCATGTTTTGGCCGCGCAGCCCGGCGTTCAGGTCCGGGCGGGAGACGGCATACTTGGTCATGTTCTCGTCCAAAGTTTTCCCATTATGCACCAGCAAAATCGGCTCACCTTCCAGAATGCGCCGCGCTTTGAGACTTTTCGCTGTCCAGCGGTTCAGCCCCGTGGACAGCAGCAGCAGCGTCAAAGCCCCCGTCAAGGCTCCAAACACTGAGTTGTCATCGCCGATCAGCGCATTCTGCACAACATTTGACAGCAGCAGGACTATGAGCAGATCAAACGTCGTATTCTGGGTCAAGTCCCGCTTGGACAGAAACCGGAACGCCAGCAGCAGGGCCAGGTAAACTAAGACGGGCCGCAGTATCTTTTCCAACCAGGACGGCTTCGGCAGCAGCATATCGTGCCACGGGATATGAAAGAGATTTTGAGAAAGTGCGTGTTCCAGTGTGTTCTCCTACGGCGCGTCGATGCGCCCCAATAATGCATTAATCGTCCAAACAGCTCCCGGCATCGCTAGCGGCGAAAGCGTGTTCCTCCCGGTCAGGCGCGATATGTTTTGGTATTTTCCCAGTGCCGGCTTGCGGTGAACAACAATCGCCGCTTCGTTCGCTAGCATCACCCAATAATCGGCGATGCCTGCCTGCGCGTAAAGCGCCGCCTTTTCGCCCAAATCATACTCTGCCGTCAGATCGGACACTTCGACCAGCAAAAGGCTCTCATCCGGACCAGGATGCCGCTCTTCGTACTCTGAGCGGCTGTCTCTAACGACAAGGATGTCCGTATCTGCGTGGGTGTTATTAGAAATCGCAATCGGGCCGTGTTCCCGCACTTGCAGGGCAGGCTCTAAAACATCCCGAAAACATCTCGCCATATGCGTGACGGTATACGCATGGCGCGGCGTCTGACCGGGATGCTCGACAAGGCGGCCTTGTATCATCTCGACCTTCGGCCAGAGGCCGAATACCCCGGCAGCGAGTGCGCGGTAGAACATCGGTGCCGTCCATCGATAATCCCGGATTACGTCCGTTTTCGGCTGCGCGGCCAACAGTGCCTTCGTGTCGTGACTATAGACTATCTCACTTGCCATTCGCTACACCCTCTTTATCTCTTGGATGTCCGACCGGCCAAAAGTCAACAAGCGCACTTTCAACCGCAGTCCGCAAATCCATCAGGGCATCATCTTCAGCGGTTGTCCGATCTTTCCCGAAGCTGTTTGCCTCTACGCCGATTATCCACAACGCGCCAGCCAGCTTGCGGTCAATCATCGCATCGTTCTCTATGGACTCGTGAACAATGCCAATCGCTTCGACGAGTTTGCTAAACTGCTCTAGTGTCGGCAGATGCCCTTCGTGAAGGATCATCGGAACGATGTCATTCGGCGCAGGCTCCGTCATCATGCCTTCGCGCAAGATGAGAACAGTTGCTTCTTCCAGGGGCATAGCATTGTCTTTTGCAACCGCTGCTCAGAACCCGGCACTGGAAGTGCCGGTCTACTATTGAGTGAAAGTGTCTCCGACACTGAAGATTGGGTTACGGTCGCAGGTCTTTAGTCGCCCGACTTTCATTTAGTAGTAGACCGGCACTTCCAGTGCCGGGACTTCTTATCGGTTGAGCAGGGTGCCGACGTACTTGAGAAGTTCGTTGGCGGACTGCTCGGTGTAGCCCTGGTCTTTGACCAGTCTATCCACAACATCGTTGATGCGGCGGAGCTGTTCTTGGTTGGGCGTCTTGGTGCTGGTCGTGATCTTGACGATGTCTTTGAGGTCCGAAAACAGCTTCTTTTCGAGCGCTTCTTTGAGGCGTTCGTCGGTGCCGACGCCAAAACTACCGCCCCGGCGGGAAACGGACGCGACGGAGCGCATGATGCCTTCGCGGAACTCGCGCTTGGCGTTCTCGGAGACGCCGATCTGCTCTTCTATACTCCGCATGAGCCGCTCGTCGGGCTCGACATCGTCGCTGGTGATCGGGTCCTTGACTTTGGTGCGGTTGCAGAACGCATCCACGTTGTCTAGGTAGTTGTCCAGAAGCGTTGTCGCGGACTCTTCATAGGAGTAGACAAACGCCCGCTGGACTTCTTTTTTCGCCAGCTCATCGTAGTCTTTGCGGGTCTCGTCAATGAACCCTAAAAGTCGCCGATGCTCTTCCTCGCTGCTGGTGTATTCTTGCAGACCGTCGCGCATCCCGCGCAGAACGTCGATAGGTGTGACATAGCCTTTGCCGCCCTTGACGAGGGCCGCCGAGATGCGGTTGATGACAAAGCGCGGCGAAACGCCGCTCATGCCTTCGTCCATGAATTCTTCCTGCAATTCCCGAATATGCTTCTGGTCCCAGTCGCCGACCTGCTTTTCGCCGTCGTACAGCTTCAGCTTGGTCATTAAAGACAGCCCGGACTTCTTGGACGGCTTCAGGCGGGTCAGCAGCGCGAACATGGACGCCGTGCGGAGCGTGTGCGGGGCGATATGCACGGCAGTCAGATCCAGCCGCTCGTCCTGAAGCTGGGACTGGCCGATCAGCTTTTCGTAGATCTTGATCTCTTCGGTCAGGCGCAGGTTGTACGGAACGCGGACGACAAAGATGCGGTCAATCATGGCCTCGTTTTCTTTGTTGCCGAAGTACGAGTTGTACTCATACTCGTTGGTGTGGGCCAGCACGACCAAATCGGCGTAGATCAGTGCAAAGCGCGAGGCTTTAATGGTCTGCTCGCCTGCAACCGTGTTCAGCTCGTACAAAAAGCGCTTTTCGGCTTTAAGCATTTCGATAAATTCGATCACGCCACGGTTCGCGATGTTCAGCTCGCCGTCAAAGTTGTACGCGCGGGGATCGGATTCTAAGCCGTACTCGGTCAGGGCCTGAATGTTGACGGAACCCGTCAGCTCGGCCACATCCTGCGACTTCGGATCGGCAGGCTTAAACGTGCCGATGCCGCGCCGCTCGCGCTCAGACAGGGTGATGCGCTCGACCGGCACATCGTCAATTTTCCCACCCCATTCATGCTTGAGTCTGTAGGCATCTACCGGGTCCAAATCGCCCTCAATGTGGATGCCGAACTGCTCCTTGAAGCTTGCCCGCAATTCTTCCGGGATGAGGTGCAGCGGCTCTTCGTGCATCGGCGAGCCTTTGATGGCATAGACCGCACCTTCGTCCGTGCGCGAATGCTTTTCCAGACCCTTCTTCAGCAGGGTGGACAGCGTAGACTTGCCGCCGCCGACCGGGCCGACTAGCATCAAAATGCGCTTTCGGATGTCCAGCCGCCGGGCCGCCGGGGCGAAGTATTCTTCGACCAGGTGCTGGATGGTCCTCTCCATGCCGAACAGCTCGCCCTCAAAGAACTTGTACGTCTTCGGTTGCCCTTCACCAGGGTCGTCTACGCCGCCTGCGACAATCATGTCGAACATCCGGGCGTGCGCCAGGTCGGAGACGCGCGGATTTTTGGCGACGATGTCGAGATAATCTTTGAACGTGCCTTCCCAATGCAGCTTGTCGGCCATCTGCCGATGCTCTTCCGCCTGTTTCAGAATGTCCCAGTTGCTCATGCTGTGTCCTTTCGTGCGTTATCCCATCGTGCGTCAGTAGAATGAAATTCAAACGATAAAATTCAAAATGACAAAGCCCCGGTGTATGTAGTTTCCTACATCACCGAGGCTGCGCTCGCGAACCCAATCTGCCTGCTGCGTCTTAACCTGGTCTGTGTGTCTGCGCTGCCTCGGAGTGCTGAACTGCCCAAAATGGGTTGTTCTCCTATGAAGGTGGGTGAGGGGGAAACGACAGACGCTCATTGTCCGCTCCGAATGCTGCCGGATGGGCGCGATGGCCCGAACCGGCGTTCTGCGCTGAACTTGGTCTATTGGTATTATACCATAGGCTGCTCGGATAATAATAACCGGTAATAATAACCGATAATGAGATTACGACACGGGGGTGGGATTTGTTCCAGCGTCTTCTTTGTTCTCATCGACTTCGGGCCGCAGATGGTGCCAGAGCCAGAAGGCGAACAGCACGACCAGAACCGCTGTCACGCCTAAATCTGCCTTTTGGAGCCAGGTATGTACCTGCGCCCAGTGCTGTCCGAGCTTTGTTCCCGCCCATGCGAGCAAATAGCAGAACGGCAAAGCGCCGACGAACGTGAACGCGCAGAACTGGACGAAGTTCATTCGGGCAATTCCCGCCGGCAGCGAAATAAATGTCCGCACAATCGGCAGCCAGCGCCCGAAAAAGACCGTCCAGACACCGTACTTATGAAAGAACGCATCGGATTTGTCTAAATCACGCTTGCGGATCAAGACATACTTGCCGTACTTGTCCAGAAACGCCCGCCCGCCGGTGTGTCCGACCCAGTACGCCAGCACTGAGCCGAGCAGGTTGCCCAGCGCCCCAATCAGCGTCAGCGCCCAGATATTCGGGTGGAATGTCCCCGTTGGGGCCGTAATCTGCGCCCCGGCAAAAGGCATGATTGCCTCGCTCGGCACAGGAATACAGGCCGACTCCAGCGACATCAGCAGCAGAACGCCGGGGTAGCCAAGCGTCGCGATGAGATGCGTAATTCCGTCAATTAAGTGCTGCACGTGTGTTTCGGTCCCCCTCAGCCATGAGATTTCCCCGGCCCTCAAGCCAGGTGTGCGTTCAGCCAGTCTGCCAGATCCGCAACACTGCTCAGCATAACATCAGGATGCTCGGCGACCAGTAGAGCCTGATCAGTGGTCTCCGCCCAGCCGGCCCCAACAACCGCAACACCGGCTTCGCGCGACGCAGTGACATCGCTTGGCGCGTCACCGATATACACGGCTTCCGCCGGATCCATCCCCCACTTTTCCAGGACGCGCCGAATACAGGCGGCTTTGCGAGGACCGTTTGGATCGCCGGTTTCAACAAACTCAAAGGCGGACTCCATACCGTACCGGTGCAGAGTGATGGCGGTGCTCTCGGTCCCCTTGCCCGTCACCATGGCTAGGCGCACTCCGCGCCGCTTCAGATCCGACAGCAACGCGGCCACGCCTGGGAACGGCTCCGGCCAGCCGCCGTGCAGGCCTGCATAATGGCGCCGGTAGTCGGCCAAACCCGCTTCATAATGGTCCGGCACCAGTGCCCGGATCGTGCCTTCTTCCGACGGCCCGAAAGTGGCGATAATTTCAGCATCGGAATACGAGCGGTTCGCCAGCGGCTCAATCGCCTGCCGAAAGGCGGCGATCACGAGGGGCAGGGTGTTGGCAACAGTGCCGTCCAGATCAAAGATGACACCACGCAGGGTCTTCAAAGTCATGGTGTCCTCACTAAAAAGCCCGCTTCCTACACACGGCAGAAAGCGGGCTTCTTTACACATTCAACAATTAATCCACGAGCTGCAAGCCAGTCGGTGCGGGAGCCGGAGCGGTCGGATACACGCTGATGCGGCGGGTTTCTTTGCTCTTGCCCTCGAACTTGACATAGCCTTCAATCAGCGAATACAGCGTGTGGTCGCGGCCCATGCCGACATTGACGCCGGGATCGAACTGCGTTCCGCGCTGGCGGATCAGGATATGACCAGCCAAAACATGCTCGCCGGCAAACTCTTTGACGCCCAGCATTTTGGGGTTGCTGTCGCGTCCGTTACGGGTCGAGCCGACCCCTTTTTTATGTGCCATTTCGGTCCTTTCTTGTTGAAGTGTTAGCCCACCGAGATGGACTCGACGCGGACGCGGGTGAGCTGCTGGCGATGGCCCCAGTGCTTGTGAATGTTCTTTTTGGGCTTGAACGTAAAAGCATCAATCTTTTTGCCTTTAGTCTGCTCCAAAACAGTCACAGTAACCGTGGCACCTTCGACCGTAGGCTTGCCCCACTGCGGGTTGTCGCCGCCGAGGTACAGCACCTCGCCGAGCGTCATCGTCGCCCCGGCTTCGGCCTCGAACTTATCCACCGTGAGAATGTTTTTTTCTTCGACCCGGTATTGCTTGCCGCCGGACCTGACAATCGCGTACATAAGAGAGCGTATCCTTTCGCGCGTGCGAACTTTTAAGTGAGATTCAAAGCATTTGTCATAAGACAACGGGTTTTAGTATGACACAAGGGCAAGCTGTTTGTCAACCGTATTCGATCAATTTCTCAAGCGCTTTCTTCTTTCAGCAGTGTAACAATCTGAACTCGTCCACGTTCGTTTGCGATAGACAATGCCGTTTCACCCCATTGGCTTTCAATGTCGGCATCAGCGCCGTGAGCGATGAGCCAGGGTATAACTTCGTCTACGCACAGCTCAACGGCTGTCATAAGCGCAGTCTTGCCATTACAATCTTGCGCGTTGATGTTCATCTCAGGCCGGAAGTCAATGGGGCTGAGAGACTTCATAAACGCTGTCCTGCCTTGATCGTCAACAGCAAAAACATCGGCCCCGTTGTCTAACAAAAGGCGGCTGACAGTCTCACTCTTGGTCAGCATCAAAGGCGTTTCTTGATGTTCACGGTCTCGCGCGTTGACATCTGCACCCCATCGTAGGAGTTGGTCTACCGCTCCTGCTTCGTCCATCAAGACGGCATCAATGAGCGCATGATCAAAGTTTTGGCCGCGAAGTTTGCGTCCCATACATCTTCCAATCTGTGACACCGACGTGTTTTAGAAGACCCGGATCTCCGATTCCAGTTCCTCTCCGGTCTGCATAAGGCCTCCCAGGGCTGAACCCCTCGGCTTTAAAAAACAAGCCCCCGCTTGTGCGGGCGAAGATGTTAAAACAATTTCCATGCCCGCGAAGGCGGTCATTAGGCGCTTCGTCCCATACGAAGTAATGCCGCAGGCATACAGCGCAGAACTTCAGTTCCACGTCCCTTCCTGACACGCTCACGCCCCCACCCGTTCCCTATTTCCGCCGCCTCCATTGCCATTGCTGCGCCCACTCTCTGAACCCTGGCCCTGACGCTCGTTCCCGCCCTGGCTTTTGCCGTTGCCGCTGGGGAGAACATCGCCGATGGCGACGGAGCGGCGGACATCGGTGAGACGCACTTTAACAGACTGGCCGCCGTACCGGGCGCCGTTGGTCAGCTCGATCTGATAGGCACGCTGGGGCAGCAGGTGACCGGTCGCCCAGGGGGCGCGGTCGGCATGGGGGTCATCGCGGCCGACTTGAACCTCGACAATCTGGCCCCGGCGCGGGGGCGCAAGGGGCTGCTCGAACTTGGACAGGCCGCCGCAGTCTATATCGAACTTCTCGATGTGGTGCCATGACGGCACGGCGCGGACATAGATGGAGCGGCGGAGCTGGCGCTCCAATTCTTCAATGTCCTCGCCCTGGGCGCCGACAAGGTGAGTGCAGACATCCGGGTGAGCGCTGACGACGAATGCCTCGTGCGGCGTGGTCGCGGCGAGTTTCCGCAGCTCACGCTCGACTTCCAGCGAGATGGTCTCGGCGGAGTCAACCCGGCCCAGCCCGTGGCAGTATGGGCAGATTTCGGTCATCGCGGTATCTACCGTCTCGCCGGTGCGCTTGCGAGTCATCTCGATCAGGCCAAGCGCGGAAATAGACGAGATCTTGGTGCGCGATCGGTCGTCTTTCAGGGCTTTAACAAACGCATCCATGACCGCTTTTTTGTCGCGGGCGCTGTCCATGTCAATAAAGTCCAGCACGATCATGCCGCCGAGGTCCCGCAGGCGAAGCTGGCGGGCGATCTCTTCGGTGGCTTCTAAGTTGGTTTTCAGAATCGTGTCGGACAGGCCGACGCTGCCCGTGAACTTGCCGGAGTTGACGTCAATCGAGACAAGCGCCTCCGTCTGATCAATGATCAAAGAGCCGCCCGACGGCAGCGGGACTTTGCGCTGCAAAAGCCGCTCAACATCGGCTTCGATCTTGAAAAACTCAAAGATCGGCTTGTCGCCGTCGTACAGCTCAATGCGGTCTTGGAGATCGGGAGACAATCGGGCGATGATCTCATGCGCCCCGGCATAGTCTACGGGCGAGTCGATCACCAGGCGGCTGACATCCGAGCCGAAGGCATCACGCAGGATTTTCAGCACGAGACCCATGTCCTGATGGATCAATGCCGGCGCGGGCGTTGTTTTGGCTTTTGCCTGAATGCCGTTCCAAGTTTCCAAGAGCATCAAGTAGTCCAGCCGAAGTTCGGCGGCGGTGCGGCCTTCGGACTCGGTCCGGACAATCACCCCAGTTCCCTGCTGCCGAAACTTTTGAACGATCTTCTTCAAGCGATCCCGCTCTTTGCCTTCCTCGATCTTGCGCGAGACGCCTAAGTTGTTGGCGTCGGGCATCAGCACGAGAAAGCGGCCCGGCAGAGATACGCGCGACGACACGCGGCTGCCCTTGGTGGAGCGCGGGCCTTTGACGACCTGCACCAAAAGCTGATCCCCACGCTTCACTAAGTCCGTGATGTGCAGGTCACGGCGATTGCGCCGCGGCCCGCCGTCTTCGTCGTCTTCCGGCAGGATATCGGCGACATACAAAAACGCATTGCGCTCCAGGCCGATCTCGACAAATGCCGCGTCCATGCCGGGCAGGACATTGTCTACTTTTGCTTTGTATAAATTGCCGACGACGCGCTGCTCGCGCTCGACATGCAGCTCAGTTAACTGCTTGTCCACGAGGACCGCGATGCGCGTTTCCCGGTGGTCCACATTGACAATAATCTCTTTTGCCATTGTTTCGATTCTTTCTTGTCTGCACAGCCTGCGGGGAAGCGACTTCCATCCCGGCGGCAGACGCTGTTTTACTGGCCCGTCAAGTGCCGCCAGAAGCGGCGCAGAGGGCTGAGATGAGGCAAGGAGGGCGCAGGATCGGTTCCAAACGGGGTTTCGCCCGGAGCGAACCGGTCTCTCAGGCCTTCCACCACAATCGGATATTCGCCGGGGCGCAGGTAGCCCATCCGGCGGGCCTCGGATGCGATGCCGCCGGGCGTCCGCAAATAGGCGATCCGTTGTTCAAGCTGAACATTCTGGGCTTCCACCATTTCGTTTTCCTGCCGGGTCGCCGCAAGCTGAACACGCTGGCGGCTGGCTTCCCGGTAGGGCTTGACAGCTTTGGCGGCCAGGCACACGGCAAGGAACAAGGTCACGGCAATCAAGCCGACCGACAGCGCGGCTCTGGCCCACAGGCCGAGGATGCGCCGGGGTCGTTTGGTACGCGACCGGCGGCGGGCGGCGCGGCGGTCGGCAAATTCGTCAGTCATAAGCAGTGTTCCAGAAAATTATTCGGGCCGCAGGGGCTGACCGATCCGGTGGATCTTGATAAAGTTCGTCGAGCCGGGCCGTCCCACAGGAACGCCGCCGGTCAGGACAACAATGTCTTCGTTTTTAACGAAGCCGGTTCGGCTGGCGGCGTCAATAGACGCCTGCATCATGCTGTCGGAGTCGTCGGCCATGTCCACCATAACCGGCTGCACACCCCACACCAATGCAAGCCGCTGAAAAGTTTCCGTGCGGTTGGTCGCACAGATAATCGGGGCGCGGGGCCGGTAGCGGGACACCACCCGCGCGGTGCGCCCGGTCGCCGAGGCGGTCAAGATGGCCGCGCAGTTGAGGTCGTGCGCGATGTCGCAGGTCGCCTGCCCAATCGCGCCGGTGATGGACTGGCCCGTTTCAAAGCGCAGCTTCTCGTCTAAGATCCGCGCGTAGTCCATGGAAGACTCGGTATGCACGGCGATCTTCGCCATCATCCGCACAGTCTCAAATGGGTAGGCCCCCATCGCCGTTTCGCCGGACAGCATGACCGCGTCGGTGCCGTCGAAGATGGCGTTTGCGACATCCGACACTTCCGCGCGGGTCGGGCGCGGGTTGCGGATCATCGAGTCCAGCATCTGGGTCGCCGTGATCACGGGTTTGCCGGCACGGTTTGACTTATGGATCAGCATCTTCTGGATGATCGGGCCTTCGTCAATCGGCACTTCGACCCCTAAGTCGCCCCGCGCGACCATGATGCCGTCCACCGCTTCCATGATCGAGTCGATATTCGCGATTGCTTCGTGCTTTTCGATTTTCGCGATGATTGGGATCTTCGCCCGCGCCGCCTCGCAGACCCCGCGCAGGACGGCAATGTCGGACGCCGAGCGCACGAACGATGCCGCGACATAGTCTACTTTCTGGGCGATGCCGAACTTCAGGTCTTCTAGATCTTTGTCGGTGACGGCGGCGATCGGCAGGGAAACGCCGGGGACATTGACGCCTTTATGAGACGTCAGCAGCCCGCCGACCACGACTTCGCAAAGAAGCGCCGTGCCGCGCTTGGACTTGATCCGCAGCTCCAGCAGCCCGTCATCCAGCATCAGATGCGTCCCGACCGTCACCGCCTCAAAGATTTCCGGCACCGGCAGGTTGATCTCGTGTTCGTCCCCCGGCACATCGTCCATTGTCAGCGTGATCTCTGTGCCGGGCCGCAGAAGAACGCCGTCGCCCGCGACGTTACCGACCCGCACTTTCGGCCCCGACAAGTCTTGCAGCAGGGCAAGCGGCACGCCTAAATCTGCCGCGATTTCCCGAAGGCTCGCCACTACCTCTGCGTGCTGGGCATGGGTGCCGTGCGAAAAGTTCAGCCGGGCCACATTCATTCCGGCCTGGACTAAGAGCCGCAGGTTTTCCGGGGAGCGCGTCGCCGGCCCGATGGTGCAGACAATTTTTGTTCGGCGCATGACTAATTATAACCGATTGCCTGCCGTTCGTCAACGGGAGGCAAGACCAAATCTGTGCGTCCGCCCATTTGCCGCGTTTATGGATTGTGTTGACTCACAGGCAACTTTGTGTTATACTGGACGCATGACGACAGAAGAAGGTGGGGCGCTGGGGGAGATCGCGCGTTTGGGCGCCCGCCTGCGGGACCTGCGGACGGCACGGGGCTGGACACAAGACGAGCTGGCACGGCGAGCCGGCCTCAGCAAATCGTATCTGTCGCGCATTGAAGACGGCGACCGGCAGCCGTCGCTGGCGTCGCTGCTGTCTTTATCTCAGGCATTTGAGGTCACGCTGGCGGCACTGTTTGCCGTTCCAGCGGCCAAAGAAACACATTGCGTTGTGCTGCGAGCTGACGCCGCGCTGGCTCAAGCGGGCAACGGGCTGAGATATACACCGCTTTCCCTGCCAAACGGGTCTCGGAGTATCCAGCCAATCCGTGTGGTTGTGCCTGCTGGACGCGAAGACGGCGATCAATACCGGCACGACGGCGAAGAATGGCTGTTTGTGCTGTCCGGCACCCTGCGTCTCGCTCTGGCCGATGAAACCCATACCCTGTATCCCGGTGACACGGCGCACTTCGATGCGCGGGTCCCGCACCGCCTGTCGGCGCTGAATGGCGGCGATGCCGAGTTGATTCTTGTTGCCTGCGCGTCACCCCGCGGTTTTTCAGACAGTTATTCGTAGAGCTTTCCCTCTTGTGACCTTCTCCCCGGTAATGACGCCGGCTTCGTTCCCGCGACGGCGTCGTCTTGTCTCATGCGTTCCCGCAACTGTGACTCCGAGGAGAATGTATCATGGCAACGAAAGTGTTACCCGCGCAGCGGCTGCCCGGCCTGCGTCCGAACTGCTTGAACTTTTGGGAAGTGTGGGCGCAGGCCATCGCCCTGATCTCGCCGACCATGACCGCTGCGCTGATTGTGCCGGCGATGTTCGGAGCCGCCGGCATCGGAAGCTGGCTGGCGTACCTGTTCGGCACGGTCATGCTGCTGTTTGTCGCGCTGAACTTGAACCATTTCGCGCGGCGCTCGACATCCGCCGGCTCCATGTATGCGTACACGTCGCGCGGCCTCGGGCCAACGGCAGGCGGGATTGCGGGCTGGTGCCTGATTTGGGCGTACCTGTTTATTGGCATTGCGGGCCTGACCGGCTTTACGAACTTTGCCAACATCCTGCTCGGCATGGCGCACCTGCATGTGCCGCTGACCCTGCTGTTCGGCGTCTGTGCGCTGGCAGCCTGGTACGTTTCCTACAAAGACATCAAAATCTCCACGATTCTGATGCTGGCGCTGGAAGGCGTCTCGGTCGCGCTGATTCTGGTGCTGACCGCCGTGGTTTTGTTCGGTCACGGCCTGCCGGTGGACCATGCCCAGCTTTCGCTGCACGGCATGAAGCCGTCGAGCCTCGGTCTCGGCGTGGTGATCGCCATTTTCAGCCTGGTCGGCTTCGAGTCAGCGACCGCGTTTGGGGACGAAACCAAGCAGCCGCTCAAAACGATCCCCCGCGCCGTGATCTGGAGCCTGCTGGCAACCGGGTTCTTCTTTATTGTTGTCTCGTATACGGAAGTCTACGGCCTGCGGAATGACAAAACCACTTTGGATCAGCTTGCCGCACCGCTGAACGACCTCGCGGACCTGAACGGCATCGGCTGGATCAAGATTCCTGTTACGCTGGGGGCGATGACTTCCTTTTTCTCGCTGGCGCTGTCCTGCATGAACGCCGGGGCGCGGATCTTGTTTCCGATGGGCCGCCACGGCGTCTTCCACAGCGCGGTCGGCAGTTCCCACGGCACTCACAAGACGCCCCATGTGGCCGTCACAGTGATGGCCGCGCTGATGTTCGTCATCGTTTCTTGTATTTACGGCGCACACGGTGCGGTGCTGGACGTGTTCAACTGGGCTGGCACTTACGGCGCGTTCGGCTTCTTGTTCGCGTACTTCTTTATCACGGTCGCCGCACCGTTTTACTTGAAAAAAGAAGGGACGCTGACGCCGGGCAACATTGCTTTGGCGGCGGTGACGGTGCTGTTTCTGCTGGTGCCGGCGGTCGGCAGCGTGTATCCGGTCCCGCCTGCGCCGGTCAACTACTTCCCGTATGTTTTTTTGGCCTACTTCCTGGCCGGAACAGCCTGGTTCCTGCTTTTGCGGAAGCGCTCACCGGAAGCAGTGAAAGACATAGAGCGCGACATTGAAGAAACGCATGGAAATTACGGCAGCCGGTTTGATGAAGCTCGCGTTCCTGCGTAAATCCGCCACGGAATTTATTCCGTGGCCTTTCTCAAGGCGCACCTTATGCCCCATCTCGCTCGCATCTGCCTATATCCGATCAAGTCGCTGCCGCCGGTGTTGCCCCCGCAGGCCGTTCTGCTTGCGGGCGGCGCACTCCGGCATGACCGGGAATGGGCATTCTTTACCGAGGACGGCAAGGTGCTGAACGGCAAGCGGACGCCGCGTATCCACGGCTTGCGCTCAGTCTTCCATCTGGATACGGGCGAGGTGTGTCTGGAAGCGGCGGACACCGGCAAGGCGGGCCGGTTCCGGCTGCCGGATGACCATGCCGCGCTGGAAGCCTGGCTGTCAGGCTTTTTCGGGCAGCCGGTTTCTGTTCGCCGCAACCCGCAAAGCGGCTTTCCCGACGACATGAACGCGCCCGGCCCGACCGTCATCAGCACCGCGACATTGGAAGAAGTCGCGTCCTGGTTCCCCGGCCTCAGCGTGGACAGTGCGCGTGTCCGGTTCCGAGCCAACCTGGAGATTGGCGGCGTCCCGCCCTTCTGGGAAGATCGCTTGTTCAGCCAGCCTGAAACAACAGTCGCGTTTAAAATCGGAGCTGTCCATTTTCACGGCATCAACCCCTGCCAGCGCTGCGCCGTGCCGCCGCGCGACCCGGAGACAGGAGAAAACCTCCCGAACTTCTCACATATTTTCCGAGCAAAGCGCGAAGAAACCCTGCCATCGTGGGCCGTCCGCGCCCGTTTCAACCACTTTTACCGCTTGGCGGTCAACACCCGTGTCCCGGCAAGTGAGGCAGGAAAAAGGCTGCACGTCGGCGACGAGATTGTTTGTCTTCCGTAAGCGGATGCGTCTGCGGAACCAGCTCCCTTGACATCCGCGCCGTGTGCGGCCTATAATGGGGAACGATGTCCGTTTCCGTAATCATACCGGCCTATAATGAAGCGGTGCGCCTGCCGGCAACGCTAGCGGCAACGGCGGATTACTTTGCAACGCGCGGGGAAGCCTTTGAGATATTAGTCGTAGACGACGGCAGCACAGACGCCACGGCGGAAGTCGTCACAAGATTTGCCGCGCGGCGACCAGAGATTGAGGTGCAGTGCCTGAGCTACGGCGGCAACCGGGGCAAAGGCTACGCCGTGCGCTACGGGATGCTCCGGGCTTCGGGCGAGCGGCGCGTGTTCTGCGATGCCGACTTGGCGACCCCCGCCGAGGAATACGATGTGGTGCTGGCGGCGATGGACGCGCAGAACGCGCCGATCGGGATCGGGTCGCGGCCGCTGCGGAACTCCAGCCTGCTGGTGCATCAGCCCTGGTACCGCGAGCAGCTCGGACGCGGGTTCAATGCCGCCGTGCAGGTTCTCGCCGTGCCGGGAATCAAAGATACCCAATGCGGCTTCAAGATTTGGACGGCGGACGCGGCGAAAGCGGTTTTTTCGCGCTGCCGGATTGACGGGTTTGCGTTTGACAGCGAAGCGCTGTTCATTGCCCGGCGGCTCGGCTACCG
Organism: uncultured Armatimonadales bacterium; assembly: GCA_964252595.1. Classification (GTDB taxonomy): domain Bacteria; phylum Armatimonadota; class Armatimonadia; order Armatimonadales; family Capsulimonadaceae; genus JANXMY01. The sequence goes on along the minus strand of CAXUNT010000045.1, from coordinate 21,056 downwards.
AATCGCCGAAGTTCCTATTCGCTGGTCGCACAAAGACGGCTCGAAGGTCAGCATGGTCCGGGACGGCCTCCGAATGCTGGCGGATTTATCGCGCATCCGCTGGATGCACCGCCAGCTCAAGCTCCTCTCTCCGACAGTCATTTCCAAAGTCTAAACTCCGAAGTCTAAATTCCCCAAATATGAAGCACGAAGAATACGAGCGGATGTACCGCTTTGAGGACCGTTACTGGTGGTTTATCGCCCGCCGCCATTTGATTACGTCTCTGCTGGAACAGCATTATGCCCGGAACGGGCAGACCCGAATTTTAGACATCGGCTGCGGCACCGGCGCGATGCTCGACGAATTAAAGCCGTTCGGCCCAGTTATCGGCGCAGACTTTTCCCCGGAAGCGCTGCAATTCTGCATCACCCGCGGCGCTCACGCCGACCTCGCCCGCGCGGATGTCCGCCGCCTGCCGTTCGCCGACGCTTCGTTTGACGTGGTCACGGCGATGGATATTATTGAGCATATTGACGACGATAAAGCAGCCTCCGGCGAGATTTTCCGCGTTCTCAAGCCCGGCGGGCGGCTCTTCGTGACGGTTCCGGCGATTCCGTCGCTTTGGAGCGAGCATGACGAAGCCCTGCACCATCACCGGCGCTACACGGCCCCGCGCCTGAAAGACTTGTTCCAGCGAGTCGGCCTCGGCGTTTCCAAGATTTCCTATACGGTGACCACGCTGTTTCCGCCGATCTGGGCGTACCGCCAGATCAGCAATCTGCTGCCGAAAAGACGGGCCGAAGGCGAGAAAAAAGCCAACCTTGTCAACTTTTCCGGCCCGGTCAATCAAGCCTTGCTGTCGCTGTCCCAGTGGGAAACCGGCCTCGTTCAAACGCTGAACCTGCCGTTCGGCGTGTCGGTCGTCTGCGTCGCCCAAAAGCCCGCCGGGGCTGCGGGAGCCAAGAAAGTCCCCTCGGTATGAGCCGGACGGCGCGGGGTATGGGCCTCCTGGCCGGCGGTACGGGTCTTGGCCTGCTGGCGTATGCGGCGGGGTGGGAGCCGTATGCGATTGAGACGGTGCATCTGGAGTTGTTCGCCCCGCGCCTGCCGGAAGCGTTTGATGGCTACACCATCATCCAAGTCTCCGACCTGCACATGCGTCAAATGGGCCGGCGTGAAAAGATTTTAGAGAAATTGCTGCGCGATCTTCCCCCAGCGGACTTGGTCGCCGTCACTGGGGATTTGATCCATACGCCCGCTGGCATTGCGCCGTTTCTGAAGCTCGCTGAGGCGTTTGAGGCCAAAGACGGCACATATGCCGTGTTCGGCAACTCCGAGCATAAAAACGGCGTCCGGCCTTACGCCCTGGCCCGAACTCTCGCCGAGAACGGCATCACGCCGCTGATGAACGCGCACGTTTTGCTGTCACGCGGCGGCGCACAGATAGTACTGGCGGGTGTAGACGATCCCGTCAATGACAAAGACGACATCGCCGGGGCGCTTCACGGCGCGTCTCCCGACCTCTTCACGCTGCTGCTCATGCACTCTCCTGACTCTGTGGCCGAAGCGGTCGGGCGCGGCGTGGACGTGGTGCTGTCCGGCCATACCCACGGCGGCCAGATCCGCCTGCCCTGGTACGGGGCATTGTATACGCACTCCCTGCTTGGACGCCGTATGAGCGACGGCTACTACAGCCGGGGACGCCTGCGCCGGGCCATCGGCATCCGTCCGGGCCGCACCCAGCTTTACGTCACGCGCGGCATCGGCATCAGCGGCCTCGCCCTGCGGTTTTTGACCCGCCCCGAACTCACCATCCTCACCCTCCGGCGCGGCCTGCCGCACGTTCAGCGCACTGGTGATGTGCTATAATCCTCGTGAAGAGGAATAAACGTGGCATCTTGGAAAAACAGCCTGCCGCTGCTTTTGGAGCAGGTCGGCTACAACCTGCGCGGTGGATTTTTGGTCAGGCCGCTGATTGTCGCCGTTTCGCTGGGCCTGACCGGGGCGCTCTTTTCTACCCTGGAAGCGGCGTTCCCGGTCCTGAGCGCATGGGTGCCGCGCGGGCTGTTCCCGTCCCATGCCGACCCGCAGGTCGCGCAGACGATCTTGGGGAGCATCGCGACGGCCATGATGACAGTCGTTTCGATTGTCTTTGCGATTTTGCTGATGACGCTGACACTGGCGTCCATGCAGTTCTCGCCGCGCATCATTGTGTCCTTCTCGCAGGACCGCGTGACGCAGCAGACGCTCGGCATCTTTTTGGGGACATTCGCCTACTGCCTGGCTGCGCTGCCGGCGGCCCGCACCCTGCCCCACCCGTTCGCGCCGGTCGCGACCGTGCTGGGCGCTATGCTCCTGGCGCTGGCCTGCATCGCCTGGCTGCTGTATTTCATCCACCACATCTCGCTTGCGGTGAGCGTGAATTATATCGTGGACCGGATCGCCGGTGAAACGGAAGAAGTGATTGATGAGCTGATGCCGCGCCCGCTGCGGGAAAGCCGTCTCATCGCATCCGGCGCGGAGGCAATTCCCGACGCGCGGGAAACGCCGGTTCTGAGCGAGCAGTCCGGCTATGTCCGCTTTATCAACACTCGGCGGCTGGTCCTGGTAGCCCGGCACTGCGGGATCACGGTTCGTGTTCTGCGGCGTGTCGGCCACTTTGTCCCGCAAGGCGTGCCGCTCTTGATGGTTTCCAAAGGGCACAAGCTTTCTCCGGCGGCAGCGGCCGACCTGCAAGGGGCATTTGACATCGGTCCGACGCGGACTTTGCAGCAGGATGTGGAATACGGCATCCTCCAGATCGTGGACATTGCGCTGAAGGCAATCTCCCCCGCTGTCAACGACCCCAGCACTGCCATTAGTTGCGTGGACCAGCTTTCCCGGATTTTGATCCGGTTTGCGTCCCGCGAGCCGTTGGAATCCGTGCTGTACAATCCGCCGGGCGTGGTTCGGGTTTACATTCCCTGGCTCAGCTTCGACCGGCTGGTGGAGTCGGCCTTTGAGCAAATCCGGCTGTACGCGAAATCCGATGTCGCCGTCAATCTGCGGATGCTGCGGGCGCTCAGCGACATTGCGGCGACCGTCTCCGATCCCGACGCCTGCCGGGCGCTGGCGGAGCAAGGGCGGCGCACCGTGGCGGGCTGTGCGGAGCAGCTTGACGCGCAGGAAATGGGCGAAATTCATACCCGCCTGGCGGCGCTGGAAGTGTCGGCGCTGGAAGAGTCTGCCGCTGCGCTAGGCTGACAGTGCCAGTAATTTTGTACGCACTCTGCTGACGCCGCCGTCAGCGGGACAGCGGCCGGGGGATAACCGCAGGTGAGGCGGAGGCCGGCACGGCGGATCTGCCCGTCTCGCCCGGAGCCGGCGGCGCGATCTTCCACATCCCGTAGCACTCGCCGTTCAGCCAGGCATCGCGAGTTTGAGGGTTCACCCGTATCCAGGCGACTTCATGCGGTCCGCCGTTGCCGCCGGGGCGGATCGGGTTAGTTTCGGTCAGGTTGCGCCAGGTCAGGCCGCCGTCGGTGGAACGGCAGACAGTGGCCGCAGATGCATAAGTGTTCTGGGGCGCTCCAATATAGACCACTGACGGCTGCTTCGGGTCAGTCGCCACGGTCCACACGCGCTGATGTCCGTACTGGTCGGCGGGCGTGTCCAGCACGGTCCACTTGCCGCCGGCATAAACTTTGAGGCGGTTCTCCGATGCCGCGTAGATACGGCCTGTCAGGTGGTCTACCGCGAGGTCGCGAATCCCGCCGTCCACTGCGGCGACCGTCTGCCAGGTTAAGCCGTGGTCGGCGGAGCGGACGACCACGCTCCCTTTTTTCCCGTAGAGCAAGCGTGTCGCCGGGCTTGCCGTATAAACGCCGTCGCAGGCGGCCATGCGTGTCCATGTCGCGCCGTCGTCGGCGGAGCGCAGGTCGGACGCAAAGCAGACATGGGGGTCGGCCGGGTCGGCGAAAGACACATCGGCGCCGTGAAATTCGAGCGGCTTGCCGTCGGGGCCGCCCGCGAAGGCCCAGGTCGTGCCGCCGTCGCGCGAGACGCGCAGCCGGCCCGGAGACCCCCACGAGTCGGCGTCGCCCGCGAGGAAAAGCTTTGGAGTGACCGCAAGAGCCGCGTATTCATGGCCGCCCCACCCTTTCCCTGAAACATCGCGGTAGTTCCAGGTCGTGCCGCCGTCGGTCGTGAACGCCCCGTTGTAGTCCTGAAAGCCAAGAAAGACCATGCCGGGTGCGTGCGGGCTGAAGCTGAAGCTTGCGCCGACCATCACTCCATTGTAGCCGCTGTTCGCCCAGTGGAACGTCTTCCCGCCGTTGGTGGACTTCGTCACCCAGTCGCCGCCGAGGCTCCACGCAACGTTCGGATCGGCCGGACTCCAGACCGCGCAGCCCTGCCGAGCGTTATACGGCAGAACCGCGTTGTTATTATCAGTCGTCACCGGCTGCCAAGTTGCGCCGCCGTCGGCGGAAACAAAGCGCGGCCACTGGAAGTTCGGCTTCGCGATCCAGCAGAGCATCCGGCGCGGGTCGGCCGGCGAAACGGCGATCCCGACCACCGGCAGGCCGGCAGCTCGTTCCAAGCCCCGTCCAGGCAGCACGGCGAAGGTCTTCCCGCCGTCGCGCGAGACTGAGACCCCGCCACTGCCGCTGACGTACAGGGCCGCGCCGTCCGGGGACAGCGCCAGACCGTCTATTTCGTCCGTCCGCAAATTGACAAATGTTCTTCCGTGATCGGCCGACCGGAACAATCCGCCGCTGCCGCCGGCATACAGCGTGCCGTCGGCAGCGACCTTCAAGTTGGACCCGAAGCCGCCGCCCGCGTCGAACGCCCGGCTGGGTGCGGATGCCAGCGCCGCATGGACGGCCTGCCAGGTATGGCCGCCGTCTTCCGTGCGGTATACCCCTTCATCATTTGCCAAGTAATAGGCGCGGGTGCAAATGCGTTTTGCGGCATCAAATGAGGACGTGTCCCAGGCGACGGCCCCGGCGAACGCGCCGGTCAGCGCAAGAACGTGTGTCCAGGATGCGGCCTTGTCGGCGGACAGGTACAGGCCGTTCGGCGACGGCCCCCAGTGCGTGTCCCAGTTCATGGAGTTCGCCGCAATGCCCAGCACATGAGACGCATTTTTGGGGTCAATCGCAAAGCCGTTCGCTCCGCGAGCATCCCAGCCGACCATCGCAATGTCCCAGTGCCCCCCGCCGTCGAGGCTGCGGTACAGGCCGCCGACATCAATCGGCAGCAGCAGAAAGTTCGGATCGGCAGGCGACACCGCAACCGGCCCTCGCGGCCACTGCGCTCCCTCACCGCCGGGAATGCCTGCCGCTCTCATTTCCGGCGACGTCAGCGGCATTTTGACCCAGGCTGGGACAGCGGGCGGAGCGGCGGCGGAAAAAGCGGAAACGGAGGCGGCCAGCGCGGCGGCGAGAAAGCAGGGCAAATGCCGGACGGCGGTTTTCATGAAGCGCTCTCCCAGCGGGCAATCTTTTCTGTGATCGCGGCGGCGGCTTCGTGCAGGGCGCGGGCTTCTTCCTGCCAGAGCGGGGGCGCCAGCACGCGCACGACTCCTTGATTGGACGCTAACAGCGGCAGGCCGAGGACGCCGCGAATGCCGTAGACGCCTTCCCCTTCCAGCAGCACCTGGCCGGCGACACTCATTTCTCGGCCTTCCATCATCTGCCGGACCATGTCTACGGTGACGTTCGCCGTCGCCATGACAGTCCGTGACCCCGACAAATGGGTCAGTTCGGGCCGGAGCTGCACCCGGACATCCGGCGGCAAAGTCTCGACGGCTTCAAACGCTTGGCATGTGTCCGTATGCACCAAATGGGCGATGGACTGGCGGGCGGCGGAGACCCGCGCCGGGTAATCGGCCAGGGTTCCCGCGCCGCGCAAAGACTGTACCGCGTCGGCGGTCTCCCGGTCGTTCAGCCCATAGACCCGGACGCTGCTCCACAGCGGGACCAAGTTCGCGCCGTGTTCTCCGGCCACATATCCTGAGACTAATTGCCGCGGAACACCGAGATCAGCGGCGATCTCACGCCGGAACCGCAGGGAATCCGAGTAAGCTCCGATGCCGATGACCCGCCGTGCGCCCAGCTCCCGCGCCATGACGGCGACGCCCAGCTCAACCGGGTTTGTCACCATGATAACGACTTCGTGGCCCTGACCGTGCGCCGCCAGAGCTTTGGCATGCGCGGCAAAGACCGGCAGGTTCGCCGATGCCACATCGTCGCGGGTCATCGTCCCGCCGCCGGCGCTTGGGCCGGGAGTCGCCCCCGCCGCCATGACCACGATGTCCCCGACCACTTCTTCCGGGCCAAGCGCAATATCCATCTGTGGCGCGTTCTCGGCGTAAGCGTCGGTCAGGTCCGACCGCAGCCCGTACAGCGCCCGCTCGGACGCGCTGCCGCGCTTGCCGACAAGCTGAAGCCGCTCGGTCGGCCTCAGCACCCGCCCGGCGACAAGCTGCGCCACAATCTCGCGCCCAATCGCTCCGCCTGCTCCAATGACGCTGATGTCCAAAAGTTTTCCAGTCTTAGTGAGGAACCCACGACCGCCGCATTGCCGAAAGCGCCGTTTCAATGTCTGCCGCCGACACGTCCAGATGTGTCACTGCGCGGAGCGACGTGTACGAGCCGGACAAGCGGACGCCTTCCGCTTCCAGCCGCGTCCGCGCCTCGTCGCTTGTCATGCCGTTCACGGTGAAGAAGACCAAGTTGGACTGGACGCGGGACACATCAATCTGCACGCCGGGAATGTCTGACAGCCCTGCCGCAAGACGCCTGGCATGGGCATTGTCTTCCGCAATCTGTCCGAGACCCTGTTCCAGCGCATACAAGCCTGCCGCCGCCATGACTCCCGACTGGCGCATCGCACCGCCGAGCATCTTTTTGGGCCGCCACGCCGCTTCAATGAACGCTTTCGGTCCGGCCAGGATCGCCCCAATCGGACACCCTAAGCCTTTGGACAAACACAACGTCACACTGTCAAACATCCCGGTAATGTCGCGCGGCGGACAAGACAGCGCCGCGGCAGCGTTTAGCAGCCGCGCCCCATCCAGATGCAGCGCCAGTCCGTTCGTCCGTGCCGCTTCGGACACGTCCGCCAGTTCGGTACGTGTCCAAACTGTCCCGCCGCCGGCATTGTGCGTGTTCTCGGCACAGACCAGGCGTGTCCGCGGATAATGCGGGTCATCGGGCCGGATCGCGTCCCGCACCTGTTGCCCGGTGAAGACCCCGCGTTCGGTATGCAGCGCGTTCACCGCCGCACCGGCGACAGCCGCATAGCCGCCGCCTTCCCAAACAACCATGTGGGCATTGTCGGTCGCGATAAACTCGTCGCCGGGCCTCAAATGCGTCTTCAAAGCAACAAGATTGCTCATGGTTGCCGATGGCAAAAACAGCCCCGCTTCCTGGCCGAGCAGGTCTGCAACACGCTCCTGCAACTCATTCGTCGTCGCGTCTTCCCGCCGCTGCTCGTCCCCGACTTCCGCGCGAGCCATCGCCCGCCGCATCCCCTCTGACGGCTTGGTCGCCGTGTCGCTCGATAAGTCTATCAATGTCATTAACGCTTGCTCTTTCTTGGTAAAAGTGATCCTATTGCCAGTCCGAGATGAAGGTGTCTTCCCCAGATGCTTTGCCGCTAAGAGCGGCCTGCACACGCAAGCTGATATTAGGCAGCAAGGGAATAAACGGTAGATCCGACAGAGGAACCCAGTATACGCCAGCCTGAGTATCAATCGGCATTTCCGGCTGCTGCGGCTCACTGCCAGGACGTAAGGTGCAGGAAAAGAACAAACTAAGCTTCTGCGCCGTGCCGTACCGATTGTCGTGCCTAGAAGGCACATATTCGGTCACAAACAGGAGCGGGCCGACTTCAACTTCAGCCCCTGCCTCTTCCCACGCCTCACGCTGAACCGCCTCATGCAGCCCTTCGCCGGTTTGGACACCGCCGCCAGGGAAGTTATAGTGAAACTCGGAGCCGTCGTCCAGGTCATAGCCGATCAGCAGAACAGCCTCATTTCGCACAATGACTGCGCTTGCTCCGACTCGGATGTCTTGCGTATGGCTCATGTCTGACTCCTCCTGCGCTGCAAGTGTGTTTCCGCCGCCGCTCGGTATTCCCACTGCTCGTCTTGCAGCAGGCCGCGCCAGCCTTCTTTTGTCTTCGTGATGGCTTCGGCGAAGGAGTCAAACAAAGACTCCAGGCCTGTCGGCGTCTTGGTGATCTGCAAAGCTGCGATGTTTTCCGCAATCTGTTCGGGGGTCTGCATGGAAACCAAAATGCCGTCTATGTTCGGCTGCCGACTGACCCAATAGAGATGTGCCTGTGCTGCCGTGAAGCCGTAAAAGTTCTTGGTCAGGTTGCGATAGCGCCAGGTGTTCGGGAAGCGCACGAACGGGACGCCGCCGACCCAGGCAAACGGCTGGGTGGCCAGAGCCGTAATCTGTTTGGCGTGGCACAGGGGAAACAGTCTGTTCCCGGCCTGCGGGTCCAGGTAATTGTACCGTGCCACAACAACATCGGGTGTCAGAGCGTCCGTCTCCAATGTGTCCGCAACGAAGTCATACGCGCCGTAACAGGTCACGCCGATGTGCCGGACGTGTCCCGCCGCCTGTGCTTCTTGAAGTGCGATTTTTGCCCCGTTTAGGCGATGAGGCGTATGTGTTTCCGGGCGGAAATCATACAGCAGGAACACGTCCAATGTGTCTACGCCTAATAGTTCCCGCTTGCGAGCGACCGCACCGCGAACAGCCTGGGCCGCGCCGTCTTCCGTGTCCGGACAGCGATCCAGCGCGTCCCCGTCGGTCGTGCTGAGGGTAATTTGGTCACGGATGCCTAATATCTTCAAAGAGTGTCCGAGAGACTGCGCCTCACGCTCATAGGCGGCATGAAAGTAAGTAATACCAGCGTCAAACGCGGCTTTGACAGTCGCCGCCCGGTCTTCGGGCGAAGCGGCGTAGATGTCGCTGCCGGGCGATCCCGTGCCGGGTTCCAAGCGATACGGGCGCTCGCCGTAAGCGAGGGATGAATGTGTTGAAAGTGTCATGGCAGAGACAAGAGGGTATACAAGATGTATCAGCAAAGGTTTGTTGACAAACACGCAAAAACAAGTCAGAATAAAAGACACACATGGCTAAATCCGCATATGACATCGCGCCGGACGCAACTTTTATGGAAGCGGCGCATACGTCTCTCCGCCAGCAGCTTTTGGAGATGATGTCTCACCTGCACGGCACCCGGCAAGGCGACGACATTGAAGCTCTGCACGACATGCGGGTGGCATCCCGCCGCCTCCGCGCCGCTTTGTCCGTTTTTGCCGCCGCGTTCCCGCCGAAGCCGTTCACGGCCACAGAAAAAGAAGTCGCCAAGACGACCGATGCGCTCGGCGCGGTGCGGGACAGCGATGTTCAGATCGAGTTCATGCAGGCGGCGGTTGACGCCGCGCCTGAAAGCGAGAAAATTGGTCTTCTGGCGTTCGTCTCCCATTTGCAGTCCGAGCGTGACAAGCAGCGCGTGCTTTTGGTCAGAGAATTGAACCGCCTCGAAAAAAGCGCGTTTGTCAAAGACTTCGGCAAGCTGCTCGGCGACAACGCGCTCAAAGACAGCTTAAACCAAAGCTTGGAGGCGCATCATGGCTAAAGCGCTGCCCCTGTACGCTGTTAATCCGCAAGAGTCGCTGCGCTCCAATGCGCCGCTGATGCTCCATACGCGCCTGGAAGAATTGTACCAGTTTGCGCCCTTTATTTCCGACCCTGCCAACGTGACGGAGCTGCATAACATGCGGATCGCGTCCAAGCGGCTGCGGTACACGCTGGAAATTTTCGCGCCCTGCTTTTCAGGCAAAGAATTTGAGAAGGTATCGTCCCAGGTGAAAACTGTTCAAGAGCAGATCGGCGAAATCCACGACCGCGACGTGCGTGGGCCGCTGCTGCAAGCGTTTCTGGATTCTCATGCCGCGCACCGCCCAGAAATTCGCACGGGCCTGGAGCGGCTAATTGAAAGCCAGCAGGCCGAGCGGGCGGCCTTGTACCAAAAGTTCCTCGCGTACTGGAACAAGCTGCAAAAGCAGGGTTTCAAGCGCGAGTTCTTGCAAATGCTGGTGCAATCCGAAGACGCACCCAGCAAAGATGCTTCTCCCGAAGAGAGTGTACCTAACCTATGAGCAAAATCGCCGCAAAATCCTCCGAAGCCGACCAAACGGAAGCCGACAAGCCGACCCTGGAAGAAGCTGTGCACTCCGCGCACGGCGACGACGCCCAAAACGCCCCGCCGAAGTCCGAGCTGGAAGGAGTGCCGTATCTCGGCGAGACCCGGCGCCAGGCGCTGGCGGAAGCGGGCTTGGTGACGCAGGACGACCTGCGGCGGGCGACCGCCGAGCAGATTGGCGGGGTCAAAGGTGTCGGCATGGGCAACGCCGTCAAGATCAAAGCGTGGCTCGGCTCCCCCTCTACACCGCTCCCGTCCGCCGCTCCGGCCGACATTGACATGGCCTTGGCTTCGGCCAATCAAGACGTTCAAGACGTGTTTCAAAAACTTGGAGATGCCGCCGCCCGCTTGAAAGACCAGATCCCGGCCAAGTCGCGTGACAAAGCCTTGGATCGTCAGCTTGACAAAATTGACTCGGTAGCCTCGGAGCTGGCCGAAGGCCCGGATACTCTGTCCGCCAAGCAGGTGCAGGACGCTGTGAAGACCCTGGACAAAATCGCCGCGCTGCTGCAAAGCGCCGCCGCCGAGTCGCCGAAGCTGTCTCCCAAGAAGCAGGCCGCGCTGACCGAAGAATTGCGGGCGCGGCGCAAGCGGCTGCAAAAGACATTGGACGAATGAGCCGTATCATCTGTGCAGTACGCCCTTCTCAGTGACATTCATGCCGACCTTCGCGCTCTTCAAGCCGCCTGGAATACACTTGAAGCCGACGGCCTGACTGCCCGCCCCATCCTGAACGCGGGCGACACGGTCGGCTGTGGCCCCGACCCGGACGCCTGCGTTCGGTTCCTGCGGGAGCGCCCGAACATCGTCTCGGTGAAAGGCAACTACGACAAGAACGTCGCCGTGTTCCCGGAGCGCGAAGCCGAATACCGCAAAAAGTGGGCAGGGCCGCGTCCCGACAAGTTTCAAACCATTCAAGAAAGCAGCGCGGCCATCTCAAATGACACCCGGCAGTGGCTGCGGGACTTGCCCGCCGAAGTTTCCTTCACTTTAGACAGTGTCCCGATTGTCGTCACCCACTATTCCCCCGGCGGCAAAGAAGGACTGGGTACTTGGACGCCCGATGCGCGTCTTGCCGAGATTGCCGAAATGACGAAGGCGAATGTCGTCGTCTGCGGTCATACGCATACCCCGTTTGTCCGCCGGGTCGGTGGCATTCTGTGGATCAATCCCGGCAGCCTGGGCCGCGACTTCGGCGGCAAGTCTCGCTATGCCGTGCTGACCCTGGAACCGGGCCTGCCGCCGTCGGCACAGCTCAAGTTCGCGGAGTAACTCCTATGCGCCTTGCCGCCATTGATATTGGAACCAATTCCACCAAGATGACCGTCGCCGAAGTTTCGGCGACTGGCCTGCTGTCGGTCGTCTCCGAAGAGTCGGATGTGACCCGGCTCGGCGAAGGGGTAGACGAGGCCCGACGTCTCGGCGATGTGCCGATGGCCCGCACGCTGGACGCCGTCGTTCGCTTCGCCGAGGCCGCCCGTGCGCTCGGCGCGGAGACCGTGCTAGGGGCAGGAACCAGCGCCCTGCGGGATGCGGTCAACGGCGCGGATTTCCTGGTGAAAGTCAAAGCAAGCGCGGATGTGGAAGTCCAAATTATCTCCGGCGACCGGGAAGCCGAGCTTGCTTACGCGGCAGTTCGCTCCGATGAGAGCCTTGCAATTCCTTCCAATGCCGCCCTGCTGGTCTTCGACATCGGCGGCGGCAGCACCGAGCTGATCTTAGGCGATGCCATCGGGGTCGGACGCTTCAAAAGCCTCGACATTGGGGCCGTGCGCCTCTCCGAGCGCTTTTTCCGCTCGGACCCGCCTTCCGACGCAGAGCTGACGCGGGCTAGGCAGTATGCTTCCGATGCCCTCACGACATTTCCCCTGCCGGATGCTTCCCTGCGCGTCGCCGGCATCGGCGGCACGGCCCTGAACATCGCCGCCGTCACATCCGGCCAGTCCCAGTCCGACCCTGACCGCATCCACGGTGCGTCGGTTTCTTCTGCCGAAGTCGCTGCTGCCCTCCACCGCTTTTCTTCCGTGCCTTTGGCCGACCGCCGCCTCATTCCCGGCCTGGAACCCAAACGCGCCGATGTCATTGTCGCCGGAGCGCTCATCCTGGACACCCTGCTGACTGACTTCGGCTCCGAGAGTTTTCTTCTCAGCGCCCGCGGCCTCCGCTACGGACTGCTCGCCGACTACGCGAAATCTCAAAAATAGTGTAACGCTTCCAAACCCCTTGCCTGCTTTCGAGCGTTTAACAGGTTATGGCGAATGCACTCGAAAACTTCTTCAAGTGGCAAAGCGACCAAGACTGGTTTTGGGGGCCGCTGCTCTACCTGCGTCCGCCAAAGAACGTGCGGATGTCGGTACCTTTCTGGCTGAGAATGATTGGCATCGTGGCCTTGTTCACCGCACCAATTGGCGCGATTTTAGGCAGCCTCCTGGCGTACTATGACTACACGGCGGCGAAGCATCACGAATCTAAAATCCCGCCTGTGACTGTGGCTGAGAACTGGATGAATACGTCGTCGCCCCAAGCTGTTTTGTCCGACTGCATTCTGCTGATCGCCTTCTGCATTCTCACGTGTGTTTGTCAGCACTGGGCTTGGAATCGCCGCGCCGACCGCTTGAACCGGGAAGCGGCAACGTCTCAACCTGTTCCTGCCGGTGTTCCTGCGGAGACGCCCGCCGTTTGGCCCCCGCCGCCAAGAACCATGTTCTAAAGGACACGGGTATTGGGCGCAGACGCCGGGAACTACGCCTTCGGCGCACTCAGAGCATCCTTATCCTGAATCTTAGCCCCGCGAAGCGGTGGGTTCTCGGCGTCCTCGCCCCATAGCCGTGTCCTTCAGGACATGGCCTCTTCAACGCATGGTCTTCTGGTAAACTTGTCTTTATGTGGGAGCGGTTTTTTAACTGGCAGAGTGATATGGACTGGACGTGGGGGCCGTTTCTGCCGCTGCGTCCGGCGCGATGCGAGCCGATCCAGCCCTGGGTGTGGGTGCGGCTGTTCGTCGTGCTGTCCGGGGTTGGGGCGCCGCTGGTTCTGCTGGCGGGGGGCGTCGGCGTTGGGGGGCCGAAGCTGGCCGCGCGGCAGCATTGGCGTCTGCCGCCGGGCGTCACGGAAACACTCGGAACGCTGGCCGCGATGGGAAGCGATCCGAGTACGCTGGGGCTGCTGATCGGGATGGTTCTGTGCCTGCCGCCCCTGTTTTTCGCCTTTTGCCTGCCGTTTCATCTCGCTTGGAACAGGCGGGCGGCGTGGCTGTCGGCGGCAGGGCCGGCGCAGGAAGAAGCCGCTGCGGACACGTGGCCGCCTGCGCCGAGGCAGACATAGTCAAACAGACTACGGCCGCCCGGCGGAGCGATCGGCGGCATAAGCGGCCGCTGGAGCGCTGGGCGTTGCGGCGGGATGCGACGACAAATACTTTTGCAGGTTCGACGGCGGCAGGGCGGATTTGGACGAGTCGGCGGGAGCGGCGGCGACAGGAACCGGCGCAGGAGCGGACGGCCGGCCAAAGAGGAAGCCGCCCAAAACCGAAAGGACCAAAACAGCCAGCCCGGCCCCGCCCCAAGCGTAAGCCTTGGGAGGCGCAGCGGCCAGCGAGAACGAACGCGCTGGAGCGGGAAAACTTGGAAGCGCCGGAACCGGAGCGACATATCCGGCGGCGGCTTTTTTGACGGCGTGGACGAGGTCGAGCGCGGTCGGAAAACGTTTGTCCGGGTCTTTTTCCAGCGCCCGCGCCAAGACGGCTTGCAGGGGGTCTGGCAGGCCAGGCACGGGAGCCGGCTCGCCCATGATCACTTGATGCGCGACCAGCTGGAAGTTTGCGCCTTCAAACGGCGGGCGGCCCGCCAGCATCTCGTACAGCAGAACGCCGAGCGCCCAAAGGTCGGACTGCGGCGTTGCGGGCTGGCCGCGAAGCTGCTCAGGGGCCATGTACGCCGGCTCGCCGACCAATGCTCCCATTAATGTCACCGTGGTATCCCCCGGCTGACGTGCCAGGCCGAACTCCACCAGTTTGACGCGCCCATCATGCAGGAGCATGATGTTGGAGGCGCGGATGTCCCGGTGTAGAATCCCTTCCGCATGGACGGCGTCAATCGCGTCCGCCGCCTGGGTCAAAATGTCCAGCGTTTCCGGCATGGAAAGCGAGCGCTGATCCAGATGCTGACGCAGGGGATGGCCGACGAGATACTCCATAATGAGGAACGGATGGCCGTCCTGCTCGCCCATTTCGTAGATCGCCGGGATGCCGGGGTGCGAGAGCGACGACAAGGCGTGCGCTTCCCGCTGAAGCCGTGTTTCCAGCAAGGCGGCGAGATTGGGGTCAGCGCCGGGTTCCGGGCTGTCCGAAGTCACATGGAGGATTTTAATCACCACCATCTGTCCCCGGCGCGGGTCTACCGCCTGGTAAAGCGTGTAGTGCGTGCCGCGTCCGATTGCACGCACCAGCACGTAATCGCTGACTTTGCGGTATGCGAGCCGTTCAATGCTGTCTGCCATGCCCCCATTGTCGGCATCTTCGGGCGCTTTACTCAGGGTATGTCAGCCAAGCAGACGGTTGGCATGGATTTTGCACAAGAGAGTAAGAAGCGCAACGGGATATACGGTTGTTCCAGCAATGCGCTTTCAGGAGAGTCGTTTATGTGGCAGCGATTTGGGCAAGGGCTAAACGAAGTCATTCTGGCCGCTGTGAGGCAGGCAGAACAGCAGGCAGAAGGTGACTTGTCCACACGGCATCTGCTCTTGGCGCTCGCCGCCTGCGGCGATCTGCCGGCGGCGCAGCTTCTCCACGCGCTCGGCGTGAGCGCAAACGCCGTTCAGGAAGCGCTGGCGCAGGCCGCATCCACTGAAGAACGCGCGAAAGAAACCCTGCCCGGCGTCGCTTCCACCCTCACCGCCGAAGCGCGGGACGCGATGGAGGGCGCGTATTCTCTTGCGGCGGAGCTAGGGGACCAGTATATCGGCGGCGAGCATCTGCTGCTGGCGCTTGTCCGGGAACCGTCCACAAGCGACGCCGGGCGTGTTCTGGCGCAGCTCGGCATCACCTGGCAGGAGGCGGGGCAGGCGCTCATGGCGCAGCAGAAATGGAGGACACAGCCGCCGCCGGGGATCACGCCGCCCCATCTGCCGCGCCGCCGGCTGCTCCGGCGCTGGCGCGACAAGGCGGGCCGGGTCAAGCGGCTGGCTTTTTGCTTGTCGCAGCATCAAACGCCGTCCATGCCCTACGTGATGTTCCAGAAGCGCACTACCGACAATCCCTATCCCTTTTACACCCGCCTGCGGTCTCAGCCGATTTATTGGGACACTTTGCTGGGCCATTGGATCGTCACGCGGTATGATGACGTGGCCGCCGCCCTTGCCGAGCCGCGTTTCTCTCAGCGCGTTTATTCCGCGCCGGCCTGGGCGCACGCAGGTCTGCCCGACCTGGTCCAGCGCGAGTTCCGCTGCCTGCAAAACGGCCTGGATCGGCAGATGCTGTTCCAGGATGCGCCCGATCAGACAAAGCAAAGGGCGCTGGTCGCGCGGCGTTTTGCCCCGCGCGTGATCGCACAGATGCAGGAGCAGATGCAGGAAGTCGCGGACGCGCTTCTTGACAGCATGCAGGCGGCAGGCCGAATGGAGGTCATTGCCGACCTTGCGGTGCCGTTTCCTCTGCGCGTCATCACCCGAATGCTGGACCTGCCGGACACCGATCTGCCGCGTCTCAAGAAATGGTCTCACGACTACTTCAAATATCTCACGTTTGAAACATCGCTGGTGGACGACTTCGCCGCTTACCGGAGCGTCCGGGAGGCCGACGCTTATTTCCGGGCGCTGCTTCCGGCCCGGCGCCGGCAGCCGCAGGACGATTTGATCACGCTGCTGCTTCAAGCGGGCAGTGAAGGCGAATTTCTGCCGGAAGAGGATGTGGTTGCGAACTGCCTGATGCTGCTCGCGACGGGGCATGAAAACACGACCCGCCTGATTTCTTCCGGCCTTCTGGCACTGCTGCGCTTCCCGGAGCAGTGGCAGGCGCTTTGCGCCGACCCCGCCCTCGTCGGCACGGCGGTGGAAGAAATGCTGCGCTTCGATAGCCCGGTGCAGTGGATTCTCCGCTTTCTGGAAGAAGATTTTGAGTGGCGGGGGCAGCTTCTGCGGGCGGGGCAGCGAGTTCAGATCGGCATCGGGCCGGCGAACCGCGATCCGGCTCAATTTCCGGATGCGGAGAAGTTTGACATCACGCGCAAAGAGAACCGCCATGTCGCGTTCGGCCACGGCTCCCATTTCTGCCTCGGCGCGGCTCTGGCCCGTCTGGAAGCCCAAATCCTCTTTCGCGGCTTGAGCGGCCGGTTCCCGCACCTGCATCTGGCCGAGACTCCAAAGTGGCGGCAGGACGGCCTGGCCTTTCGCGGCCTCCAAAGCCTGCAAGTCCGCTGGGACAATCCGGCGGAACCCCGGAGGAGCAGGCATGAGCTTCCCAACGCCGCCGCGCGTTGATCTTGCGGTTCTGAGCCGGCGTGCAGGACGCCTAGCGGGCAGAGGCACCCGCTGCGGGCGGCTCTGTCTGGACCGGCGCTGTGCTTCCTTCCCGCTCATCGTGACGGGGGCTGAACATCTGCATTTATTGCAGGAGCAGTCCTGCCTTCTGGTCGCGAACCATGTGCTGATCCGAGCGGAGGACGCTCCGCTCGGCGTGTGGACTCAGGCCCGCGCCCTGTCGCTGCTGAACCAGCCGCCGGACAGCTTTCTGCTGCGCCGAGTGGTGCGGGAACAAACAGGCCGCCCGCTGCATGTCGTGGCAAAAAGCGACCGGGGCTGGTGGTCGCCGCGTCCCTGGGTGCGATGCCTGCAAAAACGGATCGGCCAGCCATTCGGCAAGGGCCTGCTGGAAGGCATGGAGTTTATTCCGGTGGAACACAACCCCGACTGCTTCCACCGCACTTTCTTTCAGTCCGCCGCCGAGCCGGTCCGCCGCGGGCTGCCGCTTTTAATTTTCCCCGGCAGGCTGCGGCACGATCCTGACGGCTGCCATGATCCGCTGGCGGAACACGGTCAAACTGCGGCTTGTCTTCTGCCCGGCGCTGCACACCTCGCCCGCAAGTTCGGCCTGCCGATCATCCCCCTTTTCATTCAAGGCGGCGACACCTGGCGGCCCGAGAAACCCACCTGCATTTTCATCGGTCCGGCGTTTCGCACGGAAAGCATGACAAAAGCCGCCATCAATCGCCAGATTATCGAACAAATGCAGGCGCTGCTCCCGGCGCCGCTTCTCGGTCTGCCGCCTGAGCCACCCATTCCCCTGCCTGCTCACTGTGCCAAGCTTGATCCGAAGCCATTCGATTGCCAGTGAAGTCCTGAATGCCAAAAACGATCTTTTTGACCGCAATGGCGATATCGTTTGCCATTTCGCTCCTCCTTGTTGACAACCTCGCCGCCTCGTGTTATACTCTGCTATCACCTGATAGCTTAGCTTCGAATGGACGATTTCAGCGAAAGACGGTCAGCAGCATCGGTCAAACTCTTCCGGCTCCCCTATGAAAAAACAACACCTTTCAGTTTTTCCCAAACCAGCTCCTCAGCAGAGACGGTCCAAGTTCGCCATGCCTCTGCTTCTGCTGCTCACGGGAGCCTTGTCTTCTGCCTCCGCGGCTTTCGCGGCAGAGGAGATCTGCAAGTCTTGCGGCGGACAGGTGAGCGTCAATGGCAGTTTCACGCATCGCAAAGAAGCCCCGTCGCTAATTATTGAAAAGCCCAGCCACAACGCCAATGCCTACCATGAGGACATCAACGGCACGAATTTTACTGTCTGTGTCGCTCATCTTCCCGCGGGGAAATACACGATCGTCATCAGTGCTGCCGAAACGGTCGCCGCCCACTCAGGCGAGAGAGTGTTTGATGTGACCTCGGGTGAGACGGTACTGGCGAAGAACTTTGACATTTTCGCCGCGGCAAAGGGAGCGCGGCGGGTCGCCCTGATCCGTGGCACGGTGCAGCACGAGGATGATTCCCTGCGTGGGCCGCTCACGATCTCCTTTGCGGCCAGCAAGGGCCTCGCCAAATTCAACATGATTGAAATCACCAATGCGGGAGGAGTGTCGGTGGCGACGGTGAACCCCCCGGAGCTGGGAGACCCGTTCTCGGCAGTGGCCGCGCGTGTGCCGGACATTGCGGGACCACTTCTCTGGCGCGATTCCTCCAAACCGCTGAAAGTGCGTGAGGATGATCTGATCCGCCGCCTGTCGCTTGCAGAAAAAGTAGCGCAGCTCAAGAATGCCGCCCCTGCCGTTTCGCGACTCGGCTTGCCCGCGTATGACTACTGGAACGAAGCGCTGCACGGGGTCGCCAACAACGGTGTCGCCACGGTCTTTCCTGAACCCGTCGGTGCCGCGTCCTCGTGGAACCCCCAGTTGTTTCACCGGGAGGGAACAATCATCGGCGTGGAAGGCCGCGCCAAGCATAACGACTACGTCCTGGCGCACAACGGCGACTCCAAGTGGTGGGATGGCCTGACATTCTGGACGCCCAACATCAACATTTTCCGTGACCCCCGCTGGGGCCGCGGCCAGGAGACTTATGGGGAAGACCCTTACCTGACCAGCGAAATCGGCATTGAGTTCGTGCGGGGCATTCAGGGAAACAATCCCAAATACATGCTGGCAATGGCCTGCGCGAAACATTTTGCGGTGCATAGCGGCCCGGAACGGGAACGGCATCGCTTCGATGCCCAGGTTTCGGAGCGCGACTTGTACGAGACGTACCTGCCGCAATTTGAGCGCGTGGTGCGCGAAGGAAAAGTCGCCGGTGTTATGAGCGCTTACAACGCGGTCAACGGCGTGCCGGCGAGCGCCAACACTCTTCTGCTGAACGACCTGCTGCGGAAAAAATGGGGCTTCGATGGCTATGTGGTCTCCGACTGCGATGCGATCCACGATATTTGGGGGACGCAGCAGCACCATTATGTGAACACCCCGGAAGAAGCGGCCGCGGACGCCGTGAAAGCCGGCTGCAACCTGTGCTGCGGCGGAGACTACAATGCTTTGGTGCGGGCGGTGCAGCAGAATTTAGTCACGGAAAAACAGATTGACTCAGCCCTGTATCATACTTTGTGGACCCGTTTCCATCTCGGCCTATTTGATCCCGCGGATCAGGTTCCGTATTCAAAGTATACGCTTAAAGACAACGACACGCCCGCAAACCGCCAGGTGGCCCTGGCGCTGGCCCGGCAGTCGCTGGTGCTGCTCAAGAATGACGGTATTCTTCCGCTCGACCGCTCCAAGCTCAAGACCATCGCGGTGATTGGCCCCAACAGCGATTCCAAGTCCATGCTGCAAGGCAATTACCACGGGTCGGCTTCCAGTCCGATTTCCATTTTGGACGGCATCAAACAATTGGCGGGGCCGAATGTCCAGGTCACATTTGCCCTAGGAAGCCCGATCACCACCAAGCCCGGCATTGCAGCGTGGAGCGGCCAGGACAACACGACGACCCGTTCCCTGCCGGATCTCAGCGCCGAAGCTCTCAAGATTGCTGCCAGTGCAGACGTGATCATCTATGTCGGCGGCATCACTCCGGCGCAGGAAGGCGAAGGGTTCGACCGCGACTCGATTGAGCTTCCCGAAGTGCAGGAAGGACTTGTGCAGGCGCTCCAGGCCACCGGCAAGCCGGTGGTGATGGTGAATTGCAGCGGTTCCGCCGTCGCCTTGCCGTGGGAAGCCGAACACCTGCCGGCGATCCTTCAAGCCTGGTATCCAGGCGAGGCGGGCGGTCAAGCAGTGGCCGAAGTCCTCTTCGGAGCCATCAATCCTTCGGGCCACCTCCCGGTGACTTTCTACCACGGAACGTCTGATTTGCCGAGCTTCACGAATTACTCCATGGCCAATCGCACTTACCGTTATTTCAGCGGCAAGCCGCTTTGGGCGGTCGGCCACGGCC
>CAXUNT010000045.1:0-951 GCA_964252595.1 uncultured Armatimonadales bacterium | reverse complement strand
TACACCACGTTTCAATTTCAGAACGGCACCCTGGCTTCCGAGAAAATGCTGCCGCACGGCACGGCGAAAGTGACGTTCCGCCTTAGCAACACCGGCCCGCGGGACGGCGATGAAGTGGCGCAGATTTACTGCCGGCATAAAGGTTCTCATGCGTCCCAGCCGAAACTTTCCTTGTGCGGTTTCAGCCGCGTGAGCGTGAAGAGCGGGAAGTCTGCCCAGGTCACGATTACAATTCCTGCCGAACGGCTGCGTTATTGGAGTCCCGCAAAAAAGCAGTATGTGGTGGAACCCGGCAAATACGAGTTCCTGATTGGCGCGGCATCGGACGACATCCGGCTGACGCTGCCGATGACAATCAAGGCTCCGTAACCCGGCAGATTCTCAATTGAAAATTGAAAAACAAGGAGTACAGAAATGACAGCCACCCAACTGATCCGCAGTTTTGGGAAACCCCTGACCTGCGTTGCGCTTTCCGCAGCGTCCCTGCTTGCAGCACCCTTTATGGAGCCCCTCATGGCACAAACCCCAAACCAAGCGCCGGCAACAGCGGTTCCGAACGACAAGATGGTCGCCATCAAAACGCCCGCGCAGCCCGACGCGGTCGAACTTAGCACGGGTCCGCTGCCGGGCGCGACCGTACCTGAATCCTGGCACCGCCAGTACGGCAGCTTGTTTGCGCGGAATGTCACCGTCGCCACCCTCCGGCCCTTCCTTCCAGACCCGTCAAAGGCGACCGGTGCCGCGGTGATCGTCGCCCCCGGTGGGGGCTTCCGCTCACTGTCCATGGAGAATGAGGGCTGGAATGTCGCCCGTGCGCTGGCCGAGCAGGGCGTCGCCGCATTCGTGCTGAAATATCGTCTCAACCAGACGCCGGCAGACCTGGGTGCCTTCGCGGCTCCGCCGCCCCCGCGCCCCGCAGCCGCGCCGGCCGGTGCGGCTCCGGCGGGAATG
>CAXUNT010000044.1:24279-37008 GCA_964252595.1 uncultured Armatimonadales bacterium | reverse complement strand
GCCTGGTGGGGGCGGGTGGGCGTGGGCGACGGCATTAGGAGCCGTGCTGTTTTTTGTCTGGATTGTCGTCGACAAGCACACGCCGCACTTTGCGTTTCTCGGCACACGGACGGCGTTTAACCCGGCCCGTGAAATTGCCACCCCCTTCGGCGTCCTGCTGTTTCTTCTGGTTCGCTTTGTCGGCCTAGTCGTGGTTGCGCCGATGGTTGAAGAATTATTCTACCGGAACTTCCTGCTGCGGTTTGTCACCGACATGGACGACTTTCGGCGCGTACCGCCGGGAACATTTTCCGTCGCCGCGTGCCTGATCAGCAGCGGCGTGTTTGCGCTGTCTCACCCGGAATGGCTGGCGGCGGTGATTTTCGGGCTGGCCCTGTGCGGCTTGCTGCGCCTGACGGGGAACTTTTGGACGTGCGTTCTGGCGCATGGGGTGACGAATCTACTTTTAGGAGTGTATGTCCTGCACACGGCGCAGTGGCAGTATTGGTAGGACAATCAGGAGAAGGAATTAAATGAACAAGCAGATGTTGACGGCAGGTGTGCTGGCCGCGCTGGCACTTGGAACGGTCGGCGGGGCGCGAAGCCAGGAGGCGACGCCGGCGGGGGTATATGCACTAACGGCAGAAGGCATCACGGCGCAGGGGCATGGGGAAGTCAAAGTGAAGCCCGACATTGCGCTTCTGACGCTGACGGTGACGACGCAATCGCTGCATCAAGCCGAGGCAGTGCAGCAGAACGCGCAAAAAACGACTTCGCTAATGGCGGCTTTGCGCGGAGTGGGCATTGCCGAGAAAGATATGGAAACGCAGTCGTACACGGTCCAGCCGCAATATGATAACAAGACGGGGACGGTGCTGACAGGCTACCAGGTGCAGAACAGTGTGCAGGCGACGGTGCGAGACCTGACCAAAGTGGGTCTAGTCATTGATCAAGCGACGGCAGGGGGCGCGTCGGAAGTCGGCGGCGTGTCGTTTGACTTGTCCGACCGTGCGGCGGCGCAGTCGTCGGCACTGGCGCTTGCGGTAGGTTCGGCAAAGCGCAAAGCGGGCGTCATGGCGGACGCGGCGGGAGTAGATCTGGGCCGTCTGTTGACGCTGACGGAAGGCGATGCGCCGGTGGTGCGTCCAATCGCTTACGCGATGCGGGCGATGGCACCGGCGGGAGCCGCGGCACCGGAAACGCCGATCAACACTCAGCAGATTACGGTAACGGCGGATGCGACCCTGGTATATGCGATGGGGGCGGCGAAGTAGGCAGCACGCTGTCAGAACCGGCACTGATACGAAGTAATGCTCTCCTGAGCATAAAGTGCCGGTCTTTGGAAGTGCAAAATGTCCGCCTTCGCGGACGCAGGATCAGCCTGACGCAAGTGGCATTGACTCCCGTAGAGACTTTCACTCACGAGTAGACCGGCACTGGAAGTGCCGGTGTTCACCGCCGCACGCCAGGCCCTTCTGTAGAACGCAGGAGGCGGGCGTCAATGAGGCGGACTTTGCCGAACGTCGCGGCGACAAGAGCGACTGCGCCAGCCTCAATGGTGTCTATCTCTTGCAGCGTATCCGGGGCGACGACGACGGCGTAGTCCACTTTAGCGAGCGGCTGGACTTCGATGGTCTGGCGCATCCACGCCGCAAGCTGATAAGCGTCCTGAACGCCGGTGTCCGCGATGGCCTGGGCGTTATCGAGTGCCGAAGACAGCACGAGTGCCGCGGAGCGCTGTTCGGGAGTGAGGCGCACGTTGCGGGACGACAGCGCGAGGCCGTCTTCTTCGCGCACGGTCGGGACGCTAACAATTTCGGTCGGAATATCGAGATCGCGCGTGAGCGCCTGGATAATCTGAAGCTGCTGCCAGTCTTTTTCGCCGAAGTAGGCTTTGTCTGCGCCCGCCATGTTGAGCAGCTTGGCAACGACGGTGGCGACGCCGGCGTAATGGCCGGGGCGAGACGCGCCTTCCAGACGCTCGGATAAGGCGCGGACGACGACAACCGTATCAAAGCCTTTGGGATAAACTTCTTCCGGTATCGGCGTGAATAAGAAGTCTACGCTGGCGCTTTCGGCCATGTGGCTGTCGCGCTCCGGGTCACGGGGGTAGCGGTCAAAGTCATCCAGATCGTTGAACTGGGCCGGGTTGACGAACAGGGTCACGACCGCCAGATCATTTTCGGCTTTGGCCCGGCGCATCAGTGTCAGATGGCCTTCGTGGAACGCGCCCATAGTCGGCACGAGTCCGACGGTCTGTCCCGCCCTGCGGGCGGCGTTCAGGGCGGTACGGAGGCTGGCAATGGTCGTAATCGTTTGCATAAGTTAGGCTGGTTTCTAAGCTCTGCGGAGCGGAAGGACGAGGAGTTGAAAACTCCTCGTCTTCTCCCTCCTATTGAACAAACTTCTTAATTGCGCCGACGGTCATGTAGCTGCCACCGCCGCCGACTTCCTGCACTTCGTCTACGACGTACAGCATCCCTTCTTCGCGGATGTCGCGGGGGAAGCGCATGTTGAAGTTCGCGTCGTAGCCGTCGGACACGACGCGGGCACGGAGCTTGCTGCCGTCTTTGACGCACTGAACCAAAACACCGGAGCCGACAGTCGTGGTGGTCGGCAGGTCGGCGGCGGTGCGGGCGGGCGCTGCGGCAGCCGCTGGCTTAGAACTGCGCGTTGGGGCGGCGCTGCCGACGTAGCGGTTCTCCGAACCGGGCGTCAGGACACGCTTGATTGCGCCGCCCGCGTGGTAGAAGGTGCCGTCGGACGACAGCCGCAGTTCTTCCACCAAGTAGGTGACGCCTTCTTCACGAACGGCACGCGGGAACTGGACATTAAAGTCCGGATCGTAGCTGCTCGTGATAGCCCGCATCCGCAGCTTGCCGCCCTGGCGGTAGCATTCCACTTGGATGCCGCTGGCCGCATCCGCGGGTGAGACAGTCGGCAAGCTTTGGGCGGAACCCGATGCGACCCCGCGCAGGTTGAGGTCGGCGCGGTTCCGTGCGCCGGCTTGGTACGACTGGTCGCGCATTTCTTTGCGGCTGGCATTGTCGAACTTTCGGGCTTCGAGACGCTGGGCGAAGTATTCCAGTTGTTCCAGTTCTTCCGCGATCTCAAAAGACTCGCCCTGTCCCTGGCGTTTCAACTCGGCAATAACCGCCCGCAGTGTTTGAGCTGCTTCGGTGTAACTGCCGGCGTCAGCGAGTTCAATCGCCTCATCTTTGGCGCGGGCGATCCGAATGCGCGTGATCTGGGTGATGATGCTTGTCGGAGGCGCGGCGCTCATCGCATCTTCGGCGGTGCCGACTTGATAGGACGCCGTCAATGCGCCCGTCGCTCGAACAATCGTGCCGTCCGTCACGGCGTCACCCATGTAGGAGAATTGCAGCAGGTCGTGCGCTCCGAGTGCAGCTTGAGCGGGGACCGACAGCGCGAGGGCCAGCAGCTTCGGTTCGCCTTCGTAAACATCGCCGATCGCGACGGAAAGTGCGTCGCCGTTTGGAACGGTTCGGTAGCGGCTAAGAAGATGCGCGATCTGGACGTTGGGCGCAGCTTGAAGCGTGACGGTCAAGTTCTGGACGGCCACGGACTTCAGGCTATCCAGCTCAATCTTGAAGACATCGGCGGCATCGTCGTAAGACTGAATAAAGTAGAAGTTGCCGCCGGACGCGCGGGCCATGCCGATCAGCAGGTCTTCGTTGAAGTGCGTCCCGAAGCCGAGCGTGGTGGTCACGACGCCCGCTTCAGCTTTTTGCTGGGCAGTCTTAGTCAAAATCTGCGGGTCGGTGACGCCCGCGTTCGCTTGACCATCGGTCAGGAGAAGCACGCGCCGGACGCTGTCCGTGCCGCCGCCGGACAAGGCATGTTCGCAGCCTTTGAGCCAGCCGCCGCTGAGGTTGGTCGTCCCGCCGGGCCGTATCTGGTCTAAGGCTGCGCTGACGGCCGCTTTGTTTGTGACAAGCTGCGGCTCGAGAATCGTCTGCACCTGGTCGTCGTACACGACCACCGAGAGCATGTCGGTCGGCAGGAGCTGCTCGACCAGCGCCTGAGCGGCCCGAACGGCGTTTTTGAGCGGCACGCCGGCCATGGAGCCGGAGCGATCAATTACGAGGCTCAAATTCAGGGGCCGGCGCTCGGTTTTTGTTGTTTCGGCGTCAAACGAGATCAGCAGATCTAGACCGGCGCTGCTGCCATCGGGAACAATGGGCTGGCTAAGGGCATAACTGGCTTTCATTGTGGCTCCTGTTCAAGACTGATTAAGCGGCGACTGGCTCTGTGATGGCTCGTGCCGGGGATGGGGTGGAATTAGACGTGATAAGAAAGGCGTGACCAATTTGTATGCCAATCGTTCCTTGATTAAGGGGATTGAAGTCGTTTATTTCCTCAACCCCGTGTTTCAGGTAGAACTGGTTTGTCACGCCCTGCACGAAAAAAGCAGTCGGCTCTAGTGGAACAACAGCACCGATCAGGTTCCAGTCCTCAATATCCATTTTTTCCCGAAGGGCAACGATAAGATGATGAGTCCCTTCGCGGTCTGTCTTAAGCCACGGCGCAGACGCAACCACATCCCAGCGGCCAGGTATCTGCTCACGTTCAAACAGTCCGAACAGATAGAATCCACCTAGCTCATCTGAGACTTGTTCTTCCGCATCTCGAAACTTTTGTGCTATCGACGAGGTGTTGCTTGCCGTCATAGTAGTATCCTCAACAGTATCTGAGTCGATGCGATCATGCTGTCGGCGTCCACCAAAGTTTTTGTTCCTCGCGGGTTATACCGCTCTTCGGGGTTCCATTTGGTAACGACTGACCAATCTGTGAGAAAGCCGTCCGGGCTGACCGACCGGATGCGATCCTGCAAGCCTGCGTAATCCAGGAGGGTTTCTAAATCGTGCGTCTTGAGGTTGCCTTTAGAACGAAACTCCGCGCTTGTGTCAGGAAATCCAGTGGTCCATTTGAGTGTACGGCAGATGCGGGCTTTAAGCGCGATCTCCACGGCGTAGCCACAGAGATACACGCTGGCGTCGTAGCTCCGGCGGGTGCGGAGCAACTTGGTGGCGCGTAGATACTCGCGGGCTGTGCCATGAAGATCGGCGATTGAAATCATCGGGAAGCCTCCGTGCTTATTTGCTGCGTTAATGCGCTGCGTCTTCGCGGGTGAACAAATACTGCTTGCTCAGGACGCTGCCGTCTGCGTCCAAGTCATAGACAAGCGGGATGCCAGTGGGGATGTTCAGCTCTAGGACTTCTTCGCGGCTCAGTTTGTCCAAGTCCATGACGATGGAGCGGAGGGAATTGCCGTGGGCGACGACGAGGACGTTCAGGCCGGCCTTGATGTCGGGCAGGATGTGGGCTTGGAAGTAGGGCAGAGTGCGGGCGGCGGTGTCTTTGAGCGACTCGCCTTTTTCGCCGGGCGGGGGGACATCATAAGAGCGTCGCCAGATCTTGACCTGGGCGTCGCCGTACTGCTCCGCCGTTTCGGCTTTGTTCAAGCCTTGCAGATCGCCGTAATGGCGCTCGTTTAAAGCCTGATCGCGCTCGGTCGGGAGCGTATCGGGCTTGCCGGCGGCTTGGAGGGCAATTTTTGACGTATTGATGGCGCGTTTCAGCACGCTGGTGTAGACTTTGTCTACAGGCAAGTCTTTGAGATGCTCCCCGGCGATGCGGGCTTCGTTTTCGCCGCGCGGGGTCAGTTCAACGTCCACCCAGCCGGTGAAGCGGTTTTCCAGGTTCCACTGCGACTCGCCGTGTCGCACCAAAATCAGTTTCGGCATAAGAGTACTCTCCTCAAGTTCGTGTTCGTTTGGAGTATACCCCAGACGGCAAAAAAGCCGCCGAGATGCGTCTCGGCGGCTTGGGGAGCGAGGGAAATCAAATGCCGGCCTGCTGACGAGCGATTTTGCCGACGACGGGAATATCGTACCACTCGCCTCGGTTTGCGGCAAGTCCAGCGATGATGCTGAAGACTAGGCCGAGGACGAAAAACAGGGGGTAGGTGATGAAGCCGATCATCACGAAGGTTAGGACGCCGGAGAGGAGATAGCCGATCACAACGATCGCATGGAGCAGCAAAGCTTGCAGGGCGTGAAAGCCGACAAACTTAGACTGGTCTTTTTTGAGCAGCCATAAGATCAGCGGTCCGACAAACCCGGTGATGACGCCTAAAATGTAGGCCAGCATCGCCATTGTCTTGTCGTCCGGGCTGACGCTCGGCGCAGTGTCGTAAGTCTGAGAATAGCTGCCATCGGAAGGTGGAATACTCATGGTGTGGTCTCCTTTGGTGATGTCCCTCTTGCTGACTTGTTCCTGCTTGACTTGCTCTAAGCCCGATTATACCTAATTTCAAGGGAATTTGGCATCGGCGACATCGCTTCGGTAGGCCGCAAGCGCGTCTTGGATTGTTTGTCCGATTTGGGCGTACTGGCGGACGTGTTTCAGGGCGGCTCGTTCCGGCCGCAGGCCGAGCAGGTCCGAGGTGACAAGAACCTGGCCGTCGCAGCTTGGCCCGGCCCCGATGCCGATGGTGGGGATCGAAAGCGCGGCAGTGACTTGGCGGCCGAGTTCTTCAGGAATAAGTTCCAGCACGACTGCGAACGCGCCGGCGTCCTGCACGGCCTGGGCATCGGCCATGACTTGTGCGGCCCCGGCTTCGTCTTTGCCCTGCTTGCGGACGCCGAGCTGATGGACGCTTTGGGGAGTAAACCCGATATGGCCCATGACGGGGATGCCGGCGTCTACTAAGCGGCGTATTGTTGGAGCAATGGCGACGCCGCCTTCGAGCTTGACGGCTTCCGCTTCGCCTTCCTGCAAGAGCCGCCCGGCGTTCCGCACGGCTTCGTCGCTGCTGACCTGGTAGGACAAAAACGGCAGATCGGCGACCAGCAGCGCCCGCTTCGTGCCACGCCGGACGGCTTTTGTGTGATGAAGCATGATGTCCATCGTCACCGGCAGGGTCGTCTCAAATCCTAATTCTTCCATACCGAGCGAGTCGCCGACCAGCACCAGGTCCACGCCGGAGCGGTCTACTAAGAGAGCCAGGGGATAATCATAAGCGGTCAGCATGGAAATCTTTTCGCCCTGCCGCTTCTTGCGGGCAAGCGCCGCAAGGGTGACTTTGCTACTGAGATCGGGATAGGTACTCATACTTTGTTCTCGGTCTTCTGCTTGTTTTGAGCAACGTTGATTAGCTGCATGATCTCGCTATACAAAACAAAAACTTCTTGATACTCCAGCCACTTTGAAGAAAACCCGGTTTTCGCTCCGGTGCAGTCCGCCCACTGGTTGAACCAGTGCTTCTTCTGCATCCCCTCGCTTGTCGCAACAGACGAATACTCCTTGCCCACAAGCGTTGCTGCCGTGAACCGTGGTGTTTGCGCGATAACGTAGCTTCTTCCCCAAGCAGTGACGGCAATCCGAAGTGCGCGGCGGCTAGGTCCGAAGCCATCTTGCAGATGCACAGTGATCTTGTCAAGGCCGGTGACGTAACTACCATTTACGGAGAAGGCGTTTTTCTCTACATCAAAGGTGAAATTCTGCGAATAGAGCAGGTCAGAGTCGGGAAGAAGGTTGACAGCAATGACTACTGCCGATGCGCCGGCCAGCAGGAGCATCTGTACTTCTGATGGAAACACATGAATTGGAGCGCTGTTCGCCCATTGCAGGACTTTGTTAAACCCGACAGTCAAAAAATGAAACCCACCGAAAAAAATCAGCGAGTATAGCCAGAACTGGACGCCGTTCTTGATGTCAGCGATATTAAGTTGTGTTTAACCTGCGAACTTGGAGGCCAGCACCGCTATTTTCCGTAATCGCTAATCTCATAGTATCCTACCAGTAACGCACAACACTGTAAGCGTCGAATGCCGCGTCCGCCGAAATGATTGGAATGTTCTCCGTCAGGCTTTGCGCGATGAGCATTCGGTCGAACGGATCACGGTGATGAAATGGCAAGGTTGAAACGCGGGCGATGTGCGCCAAAGTAATCGGCAGCATTTTAACTGAGTTCAGCCGCATCTGCTCCTCAAAGTAGGCTTCGAGAGGCCGTGACAACACAAGCTTGCCGGTGCTGACCTTGATCCCTACTTCCCAGGGTGAGGCAAGACTGAGAAACTTCTCGTTTGCCGGGTCTTGCAGCAAGGCGGTTGCGGCGGCGCTGAGTTGAGGATCGCCAAAGATATACCACAAGAATATGTGCGTGTCTAAGATAAGACGCATCACATATAATCCTTGAAATCTTCCAGCGGCGCGTCAAAATCATCTGCCATGTAGATCAGAGCGTATTTCCCGCTGCCGAAGCCGGGGCGAAGTTCTTTCGGTTCCTCCATTGGCAGCAGCACAACTTTGGCTATCGCAGTATGGTCGCGCAAAACAGTCACTTCTTCGTTCTTGCTGATTTGATTTACAAGCTGGGCAAGCTGGCTGTCAGCGTCTCCAAGCGTCGCGTAGGTCATAATTTTCCTTATCCTAATTCCGACATCGCTAGGGGGTCAGCGTCGTCACTCGTGCCGATTCGCTTATTTTCGGCAATGTTCAAGCCGAGCTGGTGCGGCACGGGTGTCTCAGCCGACACCGGCACGAACTTCGCAATAGGGGTTGTGCCGCGCATCACGATCACTTCTTCGCCTTTACTGACTTGCTCAATAATCTGGACAAGTTGAGGATCAGTTTCGTCGAGGACTGCATAAAGCATAATTTACCTCCTGGTTGCTATTATACCGTGCGTTGACAACGCTTGTCACAGCGGGTTACAATGGGCGCATGACTGTTACGGAGAAGAAGACGATTAGTGTGGCGATTGACGGGCCGGCGGGGGCGGGGAAAAGCACGGTCGCTCGGCAGGTGGCCTCGGCGCTTGGCTACACTTATGTAGACACAGGGGCGATGTACCGGGCGGTAGCCTGGGCGGTGCTGGACGCGGGTGTTGCGCCGTCGGATGGGCAAGCAGTCTGTGATTTGGCGGAGCGTGTTGGGATACGGCTGGAGCCGGAGCGCGTTTTTGTCGGGGACACCGAGGTCACGGATAAGATACGGACGCCGCAGATCAGCAATCTGACTTCGCCGCTCTCGGCATTGCCGTGCGTGCGGACCCGGCTGGCGGGGTTGCAGCGGGAGATGGGCCGGCGCGGCGGAGTCGTGATGGAAGGCCGGGATATCGGGACAGTCGTGCTGCCGGACGCTGAAGTGAAAGTATTTTTGACGGCATCGCAGGCCGAGCGGGTCCGCCGCCGCCGGGAAGAATTGAGCGCGGCGGGGATCACGCTGTCAACACAGCAGCTTGAAGCCGACATTGCGGCGCGAGATGCACGAGATGCGTCCCGTGATGTCGCTCCTATGGTCCCCGCACATGATGCGATTTTGCTTCAAAGCGATGGTTTAGACGTGGATCAAGTCGTTTCGCGGATTTTGGAATTCTGTAAAGCGAAAACAAATACATGAGTGAAGACTATCCCCCGGAGAAGTACACACGCGCGTATGCGATCACGCGCGTCCTTGTGCGAATTATGGTCCCGCTTTTAGGCGGGATTACGGTGATCGGAGCCGAGAATATCCCCCAAACTGGCCCGATCATCCTGGCACCGAACCACCGGGCCTACACGGACCCGCCGTACCTGTCCATGGTCACGAAGCGACAGTTGCATTTGATGGCGAAAGACTCGCTGTTTCGGGTTCCTGTGTTCGGGCCGTACATCAAAGCAATGGGAGCGTTCCCAGTGAAGCGCGGCGCGGCCGACCGGGGCGCATTGAAGCAGGCAATGGCTGAGCTGAATGCGGGGCGAGTGATGGGCATCTTCCCGGAAGGAACACGCGCCGAGCCGGGAACCCTGCTGCCGGGGGAAAAAGGCTTTGCGCTGGTGGCGAAGCAGACGGGGGTGCCGATTGTGCCGATTGCTTTGGAAGGAACAGACAAAGTGCTGCCGAAGCACGGCGGCCTGCACCGGGCGCATGTGACGGCGACAATTGGCAAGCCGATGACGGCCACCGAGATGCTGGCGGCCTATCCTGATCCGTCGAAAGATGCGCTCACTATTATCAGTGAGGCAACGATGCGAGCGATTGCCGCGCTGATGTCGGAGCCGGTGGTGCTGTTGGAGGTGTCTAACAAGGAAGGAACAAAAGAGGCAGGTGCGAAGTCAGGCCGTTCAGGAGAAACGCCGACATGAAACCATTTCCTCTTGCCGTTCTGCTTTCCTTGACATTGACTGCATCTGCCGCCGCGCAAACACCGACCACGCAGCAGCTTTCGGAACTGCGTCTGCATGACGGCTTCACGCTGACCTACAAGGTAACGGTACGGGACATACGTACTCCGGCCTTGCGGCAAAAAGATGTCGCCGACCAGCAGAAAGGCATTGCCGACGCAGTCGCCGCAGGCCACATGACGAAAGAGGATGCGGCCAGATATGAGAAAGACGCACCGACTCTTACTCAAGCCCGGCCTGACGAGCATTTCACCATCACGCTGTCCGCTCGTGACGGCAAGCTGCTGTACCTCAGCAACCGTTCCGCCAGGGATCAAAAGAACGGGACAAGAAGCGCGATTGTGCTGGACGGCGACAAGGAATACGAGGCAGACGGTCCCGAAGCCGCGATGATTAACAGCGACGGCTGGCAGAATGCGCCGGTGTATGCCGACGAGAATGCAGATCGTCTGGCGTTCTGCCCCCTGTCCGGCGTAGGTCTGCCCGGTGTAAGCTTGATTCAGTCTCCTCAGCCGCCGAGCAGAAGGCCGAACGGCCACTTCTTGTTTGTGGGACTGGTGCCGCGCCTTAACTTGATGAATGGCGCGACTCCGTACAAGGCCGGTAGCGTTGAGGCGACTTTGAACCAGGGACGGTTTCAAGTGGTTGCGCTAACCGTGGGGACGGCGGCTGTTCCGCAGCAGACATGGCAAATGACGGGGTTCCGGCTGTTCCAGGATCATTGGCTTGCGGCCCGAATGCACTGGACGGAATACGAGGCGTCGTTTGCGGAGACTGGGGAGAAGTTCGTGTCCGACCTGCCGACGGCGATGGCAGACTACCAGCTTGTCGAAGCACGGCCCTCGGCGCTGGACGCTTCGGCGTTCGAGATTGGGACTTATCTGAGAAACGCGGCGAGCGTATCGGACAACTCCGTCGGCAGCACGGTGACATTCGCTTACGACACACACGGCGGAACGCTTGCAGAACAGGCAGAAGCAGTCCGCAAAAAAGAATTGCAAAAAGATTTGCCTACCCCTTGACTCTTGCGGCGGCCCATGCCATACTATCCCTCGTTGCCGGCAGCAAAGCCTGACGGGAACGAGGCGAACGAAATTATCCAAAAAGATTTTTTCTGAAACCCTTGACAAAGCGGAAACGCGGTGTCATACTACTCTTCGTTGCCGGGCCAAAGAGCCAGCAGCGGCGAGGCTGACGAAAATAAACAAAAATTATTTTCCAAAAGCCTTGACAAAGAGTGCAGAGTTCTGATATACTAACTCTTGTCGCCGGGCCACAGAGCCAGCGATGATGCGATGCTAAAAAGCAGCCGCAAAAAAGAATTGAAACTTTTTTGACAAAGGGGTTGACAAACGCTGCGAAGCTGATGTATACTATCCCTCGTCACTAAGCCGAAGAGCAATGACCTCCGCGCTGCAAGGGCAACCGAGTGGAGGTGACGACGAACTGGAAGCGTCCGCGCAGACAGTCTTCTTCACCTGACCAGGCGGTTATCCAAGCGATAGCGTGGTTTTTTATTGCTTGCCTCCGAAACATAAACATGGATCGGAAAGAGCCGGCGATGCACATTGAAAACTAAATAGTGGAATCGTGAAATAAACCTTTGAGCATATATATCTTGCAGTTTACTCTGCAAAACAATATAAAGTAACAAAGAAGCCAAGGAAGTTTTAATCGCGGATCTCTGCAAAGAGTGAAGCAAAAACTGGAACCGTGTACCTAGCCGGACACGGTATCTCAGACAATTCAACAAGTTTGCTCTACCCTTCGGGGTTTAACAATATACTTATGGAGAGTTTGATCCTGGCTCAGGACGAACGCTTGCGACGTGCCTAAGAAATGCAAGTCGAACGGATCAGCAGCAATGCTGGTTAGTGGCGAACGGTCGCGTAACACGTGGGCAACCTGCCCTGAAGCGGGGGACAACAACTCGAAAGAGTTGCTAATACCGCATGTGTCTCGCTGTGGCATCACAGAGGAGACAAAGCCGCAAGGCACTTCAGGATGGGCCCGCGGCCTATCAGCTAGTTGGTGAGGTAACGGCCCACCAAGGCTTCGACGGGTAGCTGGTCTGAGAGGACGATCAGCCGGATTGGGACTGAGATACGGCCCAGACTCCTACGGGGGGCAGCAATTAGGAATCTTGCACAATGGGCGAAAGCCTGATGCAGCGACGTCGCGTGAAGGATGAAATCTTTCGGGATGTAAACTTCTTTTACCAGGGAAGAAACAAATGACGGTACCTGGTGAATAAGCCCCGGCTAACTACGTGCCAGCAGCCGCGGTAATACGTAGGGGGCGAGCGTTGTCCGAAGTTACTGGGCGTAAAGAGCGCGTAGGCGGGTCTTTAAGTGAGGGGTGAAAGTCCGGGGCTCAACCCCGGAACTGCCTTTCATACTGGGGACCTTGAGTGTGGGAGAGGCGAGTGGAATGGTCGGTGTAGCGGTGAAATGCGTAGATATCGATCGGAACACCCATGGCGAAGGCAGCTCGCTGGCCTATAACTGACGCTGAGGCGCGAAAGCGTGGGGAGCAAACAGGATTAGATACCCTGGTA
>CAXUNT010000044.1:0-24269 GCA_964252595.1 uncultured Armatimonadales bacterium | reverse complement strand
CGTCAGCTCGTGTCGTGAGATGTTGGGTTAAGTCCCGCAACGAGCGCAACCCTCATCCAATGTTGCCAGCGTAGAGTCGGGAACTCTTTGGAAACTGCCCGTGTAAGCGGGAGGAAGGTGGGGATGACGTCAAATCGGCATGGCCCTTACATCCTGGGCTTGACACATGCTACAATGGCCGTTAAACAAAGCGACGCAAGACCGCGAGGTGGAGCCAATCGCAAAAATACGGTCTCAGTTCGGATTGCAGGCTGCAACTCGCCTGCATGAAGTCGGAATCGCTAGTAACCGCAGGTCAGCTAAACTGTGGTGAATACGTTCCCGGGCCTTGTACACACTGCCCGTCAAGTCACTTGAGTTGTCTGCAGCCGAAGTCGGTGGCTTAACCCGCAAGGGAGGGAGCTGACTAAGCTGTGGGGAGCGAGAGGGACTAAGTCGTAACAAGGTAGCCGTATCGGAAGGTGCGGCTGGATCACCTCCTTTCTAAGGATTTATGTCTCGGCGTCTCAAGGAACTTCGGCTCCAAGCGTCAAGCATCAATACAGGTCGATCTTTCTTGGAACAACTTTTTTGTTACTGTTCAGCAGATTTATTTCACGAAACCCTATTTAGTTTTCAATGTGCATTGCTGTTAAGATTTCAGCAGTGTGCGCCAGTGAGACTTTATGATTATTCTCCATCAGGCAACCAAATAAGAAAAAAGCAAACCATTACTCTTGATGAGGGAAGGCGAGCTGCCTTCCCTCGTTTGCTTGTCTGACAGAAGATCATAAAAAGATGGTCATATAGGGGCCTATAGCTCAGCTGGTTAGAGCACACGGCTGATAACCGTGAGGTCAGTGGTTCGAGTCCACTTGGGCCCACTACCCTATTCTCTCGTAGTTCTTGCAGAGTTGTCAAAGCGCATTCTGCACCTGGGGAATTAGCTCAGTTGGTAGAGCGCTACTTTTGCAAAGTAGATGTCAGCGGTTCGAACCCGCTATTCTCCACCACTCTGTGCTGCACCTTTAAGATTTGATGATTTGGATTATGTCGCTTTCCTGTCCTGGTACATACGCTGTTTACAGTGCTATATATAAGGATGGAAACGCTTGACAAGTCCGCAAAGTTTGCGGTAATATCATTACCGTGAAACACACGCCGACCGGCCTCCAATGAGAGGATCGGCGTTCGGAGAAGAGCAAGTCTCTTGTCCACCTGTCCTTTGACAACTGCATAAAGAAAAGCAATGGGTAAACATAGCAATTTCATCGATGCTGTCGGTAGAGCAATCTGCTGCCAGTTTTGATAACACCTTAGTATATATGAGTAATCAAGCTACAAAGGGCGCATGGTGAATGCCTTGGGGTAAGGAGCCGACGAAGGACGCAGCAAGCGGCGATACGCTTCGGAGAGGTGCAAGCAACCTTTGACCCGGAGATTTCCGAATGGGGAAACCCGCCATGCGATGCATGGCACCCGTATCTGAATACATAGGGTACGAGGAGGGCACTCGGAGAACTGAAACATCTAAGTACCCGAAGGAAGAGAAAACAAAAGTGATCCCGTAAGTAGCGGCGAGCGAAAGCGGGACAGCCTAAACCAAATACGTGAATATAGCCTGCCGGCGTTGCGTATTCGGTGTCGCGGGACTGTCTACGGTCAACGGCAGAAGACCACATCAGTTACAAATCCTATTCTTAGTCGAATGGCTTTGGAAAAGCCAGCCATAGACGGTGAAAGCCCGGTAGACGAAAAGAGTAGGACTGATTTGACAGCACCCAAGTAACGCGGAGCACGAGGAATTCTGCGTGAATCTGGGAGAACCACCTCCTAAGGCTAAATACTTCTTACCACCGATAGTGAACTAGTACCGTGAGGGAAAGGCGAAAAGAACCCCGGGAGGGGAGTGAAATAGAACCTGAAACCATGCCGCCTACAAGCAGTGGGAGTACGATTTATCGTATGACTGCGTGCCTTTTGCAGAATGAGTCCGCGAGTTAATTTCGGCAGCGTCAGCTTAAGTGTCTCAGACACGCAGGCGTAGCGAAAGCGAGTTCGAATAGAGCGCCTTAGTTGCCGGGATTAGACCCGAAACCGTGTGATCTACCCTTGGCCAGGTTGAAGCTCGGGTAAGACCGAGTGGAGGACCGAACCGATGTATGTTGAAGAATGCTCGGATGAGCTGAGGGTAGGGGTGAAATGCCAATCGAACACGGAGATAGCTGGTTCTCCTCGAAATGCATTTAGGTGCAGCGTTACGCGTTCTCTGTCGCAGGTAGAGCACTGGAAAGGCTAGGGGCCTTACCGGGTTACTGAACCTTACCAAACTCCGAATGGCGACAGATCAGAGCGTAGCAGTGAGACAGTGGGGGATAAGCTTCATTGTCGAAAGGGAAACAGCCCAGACCAACCGCTAAGGTCCCCAAGTGCCGGCTAAGTGTAAAAGGATGTGGAATTCCATAGACAACCAGGATGTTGGCTTAGAAGCAGCCACCATTTAAAGAGTGCGTAACAGCTTACTGGTCGAATGGCGTTCTGCGCCGATAATGTATGGGGGCTCAAGCCGGCCACCGAAGCGTTGGACTTGTCGTAAGACAAGTGGTAGAGGAGCGTTGCTGTCGGGACGAAGCCATAGCGTAAGCAGTGGTGGACTGGCAGCAAGTGAGGATGCGGACATAAGTAGCGCTAAGACAGGTGAGAATCCTGTCCACCGAAAGCCTAAGGGTTCTTCAGGTAGGCTCGTCCTCTGAAGTTTAGTCGGGCCTAAGACGAGGCCGAACGGCGTAGTCGATGGACATACGGTTGATATTCCGTAACCAGTGCAATCAGTGATGGAGGGACACGGTCCCAGTCCTCAGCGCGACTGTTGGTAGTGCGCGTGAAACTCTTACCTTGGCTTATAGGAAAATCCGTAAGCGTAATGGGAGAAAGTGAACGAGTGGATCCTTCGGGTGAAGCGAAGTGGGGGGGCGGATCGTCGAGAAAATCTTCTAAACTTATGGTTGTACTGCCCGTACCGCAAACCGACACAGGTAGGCAGGTAGAGAATACCAAGGTGTTCGAGAGAACTCTCGTTAAGGAACTAGGCAAATTGACCCCGTAACTTCGGGAGAAGGGGTGCCTCTGAGGTTAAATCTTGGAGGTCGCAGTGACAAGCATCGAGCGACTGTTTAACAAAAACACAGGTCTCTGCTAAGGAGAAATCCTAAGTATAGGGGCTGACACCTGCCCAATGCCAGAAGGTTAACAGGAGGGGTTCGGCGCAAGCCAAAGCTCTGAATCGAAGCCCTGGTGAATGGCGGCGGTAACTATAACCGTCCTAAGGTAGCGAAATTCCTAGCCGGGTAAGTTCCGGCCTGCACGAAAGGTGTAACGACTTGATGACTGTCTCAACGAGAGACTCGGTGAAATTGTAGTACCGGTGAAGATGCCGGTTACCCGCAACTGGACGAAAAGACCCCGTGCAGCTTTACTACACCTTGTTATTGTGTTTTGGTTTAGTTTGTAGAGCGTAGGCAGGAGCCGCAAGGTGCCAATGGAACACTGCCCTGGCTATGCTGAAACACTAACCTTCGCCGTTATCCGGCAAAGGAACCGTAACAGGCGGGTAGTTTGACTGGGGCGGTCGCCTCCCAAAATGTAACGGAGGCGCACCAAGTTTCCCTCAGGCTGGTTGGAAATCAGCTGTAGAGTGTAAGAGCATAAGGGAAATTGACTGTGAGACAAACAGGTCGAGCAGGCACGAAAGTGGGTTCTAGTGACCCTTTGGTAGCGCGTGGGCGCGCCAAGGCTTATCGGATAAAAGCTACGCCGGGGATAACAGGCTTATCTTGCCCAAGCGCTCACAGCGACGGCAAGGTTTGGCACCTCGATGTCGGCTCGTCGCATCCTGGGGCTGGATTAGGTCCCAAGGGTTGGGCTGTTCGCCCATTAAAGCGGTACGCGAGCTGGGTTCAGAACGTCGTGAGACAGTTCGGTCTCTATCCGTTGCGGGCGCAGGAAATTTGACGGGAGCTGTCCCTAGTACGAGAGGACCGGGATGGACAGACCTCTGGTGTACCAGTTGTTCCGCCAGGAGCACACGCTGGGTAGCTATGTCTGGTACTGATAAGTGCTGAAAGCATCTAAGTACGAAGCAGACCTGAAGATAAGATTTCCCACAGCAGAAGCTGGTAAGACCCCCGGAAGACCACCGGGTTGATAGGCTGCAGGTGTAAGCACGGCAACGTGTTCAGCGTAGCAGTACTAATCGGTCGAGGGCTTGATTACAAAAACTCAGCAATAATAAGTTGCTGTGCAGACCCATTGCTTTTTGATATGCAGTTGTCCAAGGACAGCCCTCTTTGAGGGATGTTCTCACGATTTCTGGTGGTTATCGCGGAGGGGTCCACCCGTTCCCATTCCGAACACGGAAGTTAAGCTCTCCAGCGCCGAAGATACTTGACGAGCAATTGTCCGGGAAAATAGGTCACCGCCAGATTAAATTGAAAAAGCCGCTATGCTCTTTACGAGTATAGCGGCTTTTTTGTGGTATCCTGAAGCATGGCACTCAAGATCTGCGAGCTGGTCAGCATTCTGCTCTTGATGTTCGTTTCCGGGATGTACTGGGGACCGTGGCTTGCTGTCAGCCGGTCGTTTCCGGGTTTCGAGCCGCCTGTTTTCCTGCCCATTGTCAGCAAAATGGGGCACAATATGGGTTCTCTCATGACCGTTCTCGTGCCGGTAGCTTTGGTGTCAGTCGTTCCAGTCCTTGTCCTTTCTTACCACGGGCACCCGGCTACCTTCTTTTTAGCTTCCATTGCCCTTGCATTGTTTGTTGTCACCCTTGTTGTGACAATGCTGGTTGAAGTTCCCATTGTCATGCAGATCACGACATGGACCACTTCCACCCTGCCAAGTAACTGGCAGCAGCTTCGTGACCGCTGGGGAGCGTTTCACCTTCTGCGAGTGATTCCTTCTGTCGTCGGCCTGGTGCTGATGCTGGCAGGAGCACTTTTCACGTCAGCTTAGGTGGAACAATCAAGGGGCAAAGAGGCGCACGCAGCCTTTGAGCCAGTTTCTGTCTCCGGACACTGAAGTACCCGTCTGGAAGGCGCAGACGCCAATCGTCCTGCCCTCCGGGTAGCCAGTGCTGCGGACGGAAGATGTCATGCGAACGAGTTTGTCCTGCGTCCCCTGGACGTTCGGCGCGAAGCGCCTCCTAGACGGGTACTTGAGTGCCCGGACTTCTAATTTAAGCATTCTTTCATCACGCCCATGGATTAAGCCTCAGCACAAAAGTAGAAGCAAGTCCTCAGCCAAGTCCTTCTTGACTGCCCCTTGCTCACGTCTTTGCGCTGAGGCTTTTTGGCGTCTTCCGTCAATCAGCTTCTTTCACTTCTCTGAAAGAAGGCATCCATGTCACGTTCTCTTGTTTTCTCTGAGCAATTTATTGATACTGACCCGGCCGTTGCTGATGCCTTGCGAGAGCATCGGGAGGACCGAGCGGCGCTTCTCGCCTCGCTGACGGCTTCCTGGCAGGGCGACACGCGCATCCGGGCGGCTCTGCTGTGGGGATCGTTTGGGCGGGGGAACGCCGATGATCTCAGCGACCTTGATCCATGGCTCCTGGTAGCTGACAACGCCCCAGCAGAGATGGAGCCGGTGCTTCGGCAGTATGCGGAAGAAACGGGCAGTTTGATTACAGGCAAGAACACGCCGCAGCATGCTCCGCCCGGCGGCGGATATATAAGCCTTTTGCATGAAGGCCGCCATGGCCTGCTGCAAGTGGACTGCTACTGGCAGCCGCAGTCTTTAGCGCTGGCCGAGGCGGAGTATACTGTTTTGTTTGACCGGGGGGCAGAGCCTTATGCCGATCAGGAGCATCCAAAACTTGCTGCAGCGGAAGAAGCGCAGGGCCTTCAAGCGGAAGTCGAGCATGGCCTCTTTTTCACTTGGTTCATGTTTTTGATCACGGCGAAGTATCTGGCGCGTCACCCGGACTCCGATATGGCGCTGATGTTCTACCCGAAGCCCGGATTGGAGGAAGCCGCAGCGCGGCTTGGACAGGCAGGGTTGCTGACGCCGGAAGACTGGGCGGTGCCGGAGCTGCCACTCGCAAAAGTGGATCGGCTGCGGCATCTGGTGGGCAAGACAGAACAACTGAGGCTAATTGCAAATACACAAGGCTGCACGTTCTCCCCAGCGTACACACCTTGCTTGTTGCGCTATCTCAGCATGGTGAAGGGCACTCTTGAATGAATAGTCCTCCGAAGCGTGTCCATATTATCGGCACCGGCGGGAGCGGCAAGACGACTCTTGCCCATAAATTGGCCGATGTTCTCGATGCTCCTTGTTATGAACTGGACACTATCGGTTATGTCCATCATAGCAAGCGCTCTCTGGAAGAGCGTTTGCATGATGTTCGGCAGATTTCAGTGCAGCCGCTCTGGGTGTCTGAAGGCGCGTATCTCTGGTGGACGGACGACCTGTTCCAAAATTCAGATGTCATTGTTTGGCTGGATCTGCACTGGACCGTCTGCTATCAGCGGATCGTGCTGCGGCACATTCGCGCCGACCTTGCCCGCACGAACACCCACCCCGGCTTTGTGAAAATGCTTCGCTTTGCCGGCGGCAAGCGGCAGTATTATCTGAACCCGGTCCCAGGTATGCCGGCCGATCCGAACGATGATAACGCGATGAACCGGGCCGCCGTTGCCCAAGTTCTTCAAGCCTACTCCGGCAAGACAATCCACTGCCGCCGCCCCGCGGACGTGACGGCCGTGCTGAAGCGTCTGACCAGTTGAGCGTAAATGTCTAGCCGATACGGTATAATTTCTGTATCGGCCTCTCTTTTTTTGCCGGCGGCTTACCGACAATGAAGTGATAGTCTTTACCCTTTTGCGTTCACTGCCGAGAGGACATCTGTGTTATGGACATTGAAGAGCTGTTACGGAAAACTGTCATCAGCAAAGCGTCGGACCTGCATCTGACTGTGGGGGCGCCGCCGACGATCCGCCTGCACGGCGAAATGCAGCCGCTCCCCTACCCCGAACTCACCCGCGACATTCTGCGGACAATGCTGATCGGCATTCTGACCGGCGATCAGCAGAACCGCTTTGAAGAGAAGCGAGATTTGGACTTCAGTATTGAGATCCCCAATTTAGCCCGCTTCCGGTGCAACTTCTTTGTCGGACGGCGGGGCGAAGGCGCGGTTTTCCGGGTCATCCCAACGGAGATCAAGTCGTTTGACGCATTGGGCCTGCCGCCGGTGCTGGCGGATCTGGCGCGGGCCGAGCGCGGGCTGGTGCTGGTAACCGGGCCGACCGGGTCCGGCAAGTCCACGACGCTGGCGGCGATGGTGGATTTGATCAACTCGGAGCGGCACGCGCATATTTTGACCGTGGAAGACCCGATTGAGTTTGTCCATCCGCACAAGAAGTGCCTGGTCAATCAGCGGGAAGTCAAAGTGCATACCGAGTCGTTCGCATCGGCGCTCCGGGCGGCGCTGCGGGAAGACCCCGACGTGATCTTGGTCGGCGAGATGCGGGATTTGGAAACCATCTCGCTGGCCGTCTCTGCCGCTGAAACAGGACATTTGGTGTTCGGGACACTGCACACGTCAAGCGCGGCGCAGACGATAGACCGGATCATTGACGTCTTCCCGCCCCATCAGCAATCGCAGATACGGACGCAGTTGTCTGAGTCGCTGCAAGGCGTCATCGCCCAGACGCTCATCCCGAAAGTTGGGGGTGGGCGCGTCGCCGCGTTGGAGATCATGACCGTCACGGCGGCTGTCAAGAACTTGATCCGGGAGGGCAAGACGTTCCAATTGCCATCCATTATCGAGACGAACTCAAATCTCGGCATGATCACGCTGGGGCAGGCGCTGCAAGCGCTGGTCATCAGCGGCACAATCACCCCGGAAAACGCCGTCATCAAGGGCCTCGACCCGGCGCTCTTGTCGTCGCTTCGCATCGCCGCCCCGCCTGCCATGAACGGCAGCGGCAATGGGAACGGCCATACCGCGCCGCGCCCCGACACGCCCGCGCCGACCTTTGCCAAGCCCAGTGCATTGGACGATGACGACGATCTCGGCAGCCTGTCCCCTCTGACCACACCATTCTCGTTCAAGCGCTAGCCGCTTTCTTGTAGGGGTAGGGCTTGTCCCTACCCTTCTTTTTCTTTGCTCTCTTCTGCCAAGCTACGGCGGAGTAAACTCCACTCGCTTCCTCAGCCCGAACTCTTTTTCTCCTTGCCAAACCCCCACCCCCGCAGGTATAATTCTCCTAAATCGCTTGTATTTGTGGAGTTCTCTATGCCTGATACCAACCCCCC
The DNA here is from genome assembly GCA_964252595.1 of uncultured Armatimonadales bacterium. GTDB lineage: Bacteria > Armatimonadota > Armatimonadia > Armatimonadales > Capsulimonadaceae > JANXMY01. The sequence goes on along the minus strand of CAXUNT010000044.1, from coordinate 15,971 downwards.
TGCTTATGATCCGAAGGCGCGAAGCCGCGTCATTACCGAAGGGCGCGACCGGGCTGCGGCCCGCTCCTACTTGAAGGGCGTTGGGCTGACCGATGAGGACATTAGGAAGCCGATCATCGGCGTGGCGTCTACTTGGATCGGGACTATGCCGTGCAATCTCAATTTGCGGGCGCTGGCGCAGAAGGTCATGCAGGGCATTCGGGAAGCGGGAGCGACGCCGCAGGAGTTCAACACGATCGCGATCAGCGACGGCATCACGATGGGCACTGAGGGCATGAAAACGTCTTTGATCAGCCGGGAAGTCATCGCCGACTCGATTGAGCTGGTCACGCGCGGCCATATGTTTGACGCCGTCATCTGCCTGGTCGGCTGCGACAAGACCGCGCCGGGGGCGGCGATGGCCTTGGCCCGCCTCAATATCCCCGGAATGCTGCTGTACGGCGGCTCCATCGCGCCGGGTCGCTACCGAGGCCGGGACATCACTATTCAGGACGTGTTTGAGGGCATCGGCGCGGCGGCGGCGGGCAAGATCACCGATGCTGACTTGACCGAGCTGGAAGACGCCGCCTGCCCCGGTGCGGGGTCCTGCGGCGGGCAGTTTACCGCGAACACCATGGCGATAGTCATGGAGTTCTTGGGGCTGGCGGCTTTGGGTTCGGCAGGCGTGCCTGCGGTAGACCCCAAAAAAGATGAGGTCGGCGTCGAAGCGGGCCGCATGATCGTCCAGCTTCTCAAAAGCGGCGTCCTGCCTTCCGACATTCTCACAAAAGAAGCCTTTGAGAATGCGATTGCGGGCGCGGCGGCGACCGGTGGCTCAACCAACTCTGTCCTGCACCTCTTAGCGCTGGCCCGTGAGGCCGGTGTCCCGCTCTCGATGGACGACTTCAACCGCGTGTCGGCGCGTACCCCCGTCATCACGAGCCTCACCCCCGGCGGCAAGTATGTTGCGACCGATATGCACCGCGCGGGCGGGACACGCCTTGTCGCCAAGCATCTGCTGGCGGCGGGCCTGCTCCACGGCGACCGCCCCACCCCATCGGGGAAGACGCTGGCGGAAGAAGCCGCTCTCGCTGAAGAAGAGGCCGGGCAGGACGTCATTGTCACGGTGGATAAAGCGTTCAAGCCGCGCGGAGGCATCGTCATCCTGCACGGCAATTTGGCCCCCGAAGGCGCCGTCATCAAGCTGGCGGGGACTGAAAAGACTCAGTTTAGTGGTCCGGCCCGCATCTTTGACCGGGAAGAAGACGCTATGACCGCCGTGACCGAGCGGCGCATCGTGCCGGGCGACGTGGTCATCATCCGCTACGAAGGCCCGAAAGGCGGGCCGGGAATGCGCGAAATGCTGGGAGTCACGGCGGCTTTGGTCGGTCAGGGCCTCGGCGGCGAAGTCACGATGGTGACGGATGGCCGCTTTTCCGGAGCGACGCGCGGCCTGATGGTCGGCCATGTTGCCCCCGAAGCGTCCGCCGGCGGTCCGATTGCGCTCCTGCGCGAAGGCGACACCGTGACCCTGGACATCAGCGCCGGCACCATCATTGCTGATGTTTCCGACGACGAGTTCACCCGCCGCCGCGCTGAGTGGACTGCCCCCGCGCCGCGCTACACGGCAGGAGTCATGGCAAAATACGCCGCGTCCGTCACTTCAGCCTCCGAAGGCGCAATCACGGTCGCGAAGTTCTGAATCTCCTCCGGCTGCTCCGTGTTCACCTGCTTCTTCCGGTATGATTTTCGACCGACACGGCTGCAACTTTTTCAGAAGGAGCGGGTCTCAGAAGATATCACTCGGCATCAAGAGGCTGCTGCGGCTGCCGCTTGGAGAGGTATATCTGATGAAGAAAACATTTCAGGACTCGCTCACGTCCTTTGTCACGCAGACCAGCCCCTGGCAGACAGAGTTTAGGGAGCCTGCCGTAGCCAGGCGGATTTTTTTGATCTTCGGTCTCCTGTTCGCGGCAATGAGTGTGACGATCTGTGTTATGGGCCCGAACGTCGAACCTCCCCCCGGCGGAGTTGAAAGCGTCGTCATCGGTATCATAGGCGGATTTGTCTCCCTGTGGATGCTTTTTCAATTGCTTCGGCATGAAATGCACCTGAATTTCCATTACCGGACTTACAACGAGATCGTCGGGGTCGGCAAGCCGTGCCGCAGCCGGACAGGCAGCTTTGATGAAATCAGTTATGTTTATACAAGAAGACATGTCGACCCGAAATATGGAACAGTCATGTACCATCTCGGATTGTCGTTTGACCCGGCTGCCGTCGGCTCGGTCAGCATGGCGTACAAGCGTCCCGCTTATGACATGATGGGAAGCCGCGACGGGGAAGCGATGGCAAGCTACGCGCAGGACCTCGCAGGAAAAATGGGGCGTCCGTATCAAAGCTTCGGCTAAACGGAAATACCGCTGAAACAAAACGGCAGAATTGATGTCATAGAAATTGGTGCCATAGAACAAGGCAATCAATGCTGCTCTGGCGGCCTTTCGCGCAGAACGTGCGTTTTTGCAGGAAAATACAGTATACTTCTCTCTGGCGTAGTTTTTGGGGGTCATCGCTGCCGATGCCGGATTTCCCATCATGCCGATACTTTTGACGAACCGCAAGACTGTTTTCGCTTGGCCGCAGACCGCCGAGCCGCGCACCAGCGACGTGCTGCGGCGGGCGCTGGATGTCGGCGGCTCGCTGCTCCTGCTGACATTGTCCCTGCCGGTGCTGCTGCCGGCGGCGCTTGCGGTGAAGCTGTCTTCGCCGGGGCCAGTCTTTTACCGTCAGGAGCGGGTGGGACAAGGCGGGCGGCGGTTTCAGATTTGGAAGCTGCGGACGATGCGCGTGTCGGCGGCAGGCGGGCCGCTGGTGACAGCGCAGGACGACGCGCGGATCACGCCGCTTGGAAGCCGCCTGCGATCGTGGAAGCTCGACGAGCTGCCGCAACTGTTCAATGTGATCTACGGCGACATGAGCCTGGTCGGGCCGCGTCCGCAGGTGCCGCGCTTTGTAGACCGTTTTGACCCGGAGCGCCGCCGAATAGTCTTAAGTGTCCGGCCCGGCATCACGGGGCCGACCGCGCTGTATTTCCGCCACGAAGAGTACCTGCTGGCGGGACGCGCTGACCAGGAAAGATTTTATATCGCGCACATTCTGCCGGTGAAGCTTGCAATGGACGCCGAGTATGTCCGCGCCCGCTCGCTGCGAGGGGACCTGCGTGTTCTCGGCGACACGCTTTATCTCGTGCTGTCGCGCCTCGCCGGGCGAGCCGGCCACTCCGGCATTCCGGCGGCCCTGGAGCTTCCCGCGCCGCACGAGGCCGCGCCTGGTTTGACCCGAACGGCATAACTGCGTCATTCTTTATATCCCCGCACTAGGATTACTATGCCCAACTCTTCACGATACTCTTCCCTGTTTATGCGCCGCTTTCTAGCCCGTCCCGCGGCGCTTGCCGCCGGACTGAGCGTTCTGCTTGTTTCAAGCAGCGTGCCGGGCGCAGGGCAGGACCCGCAGCCGCTTCCTGCCGCGTCTTCTGGGGGCGATACGACCGGATACGCGCCGGACGGCAGTACGTCCGATGCCGCTTCAACCACTGGGGCCGCGCCGCAGGTCGGGGTGGATACTAACGGCAATCCCTCTGCGGTCGCTACCCGCAATGGCCGAACAACACGTCAACGCCGGCCTGCTGCGCCCGCGAACCCCCTGGTCCTGACCGATCCCGCCCGCAACTCGGATTCGTCCGGTGACCCCGGCAATGGAGGCGACTACCCACCCAGCGGCTACTCCAACACAACGCAGAATAATGGCCCAGACAGCTCGCAGTTCGGCCCGCAGGCCGGTTCGCAGTTTGGTCCGCAGGCAACGCCGTATTCTCCTTCACCGTATTCCGTTTCGCCTTTCTTTGATGGGAATAGTTTGCACAGCCCGTTCCCCGTTTCCCCCGGCAACCGGCTCATTCCACCGGTCGTCACGCGCGATCCGGGCAACTATACACTTTCCACTGATCCCTCGGCCCTGCCCGCACGCCGCCAGGCTAAGCCGCTGCCGCTGTTCGGCTATGACTTTTTCCAGCCCGCTCGCCAGATCATTATCGCCCGCCGCCGCGCCCTGCTGCCGCCTGCGCCGCGTATCACGAACTACAACGCGAGCCGCAGCGGAACACGTCCCGGTCAGGCCAGCAGCTACAACCCGAACGGCTACAACCCAAATAGCTATAGCAGCAGCAATACCGGCGGCTATTTCCCGAACAGCTATTCTCCAAACGGCTATTCTACAAACGGCTATTTTTCCAGCAGTGATAACTCAGGCAATGACAGCAGCGCGTACAGCGCCGATGCCGCCCTGCTCGGCGCCGGTGCGGCAGGACAAACCCTGCGCGGCGGCAATACGCCGCCTGTCGGCAGCTACGGACAGACTAATTTTCCCGATCCAAGTCAGAACGATCCTAGTCAGTATGGCAGCCAGAGCCAGTACGACAGCCAAAGCCAGAGTGGGCCGGAGCAAAACGGTCCTGCCCAAAACGGTATGATGCAGGGCGGCGGCAGCCAGTATCCAAGCCAGCAGTACCCAAACCAGCAGTATCCGAACGGCCAGTATCCGGACAACAACAGTTTTGCGCCTCCGCAGGGGATGAACGGCTATAGCAGCGATCCGTTCAATGTGGATGCGCCAGGCACTTACACGCCGGGCAGCACACCCGGCACCGACTCCAGCCTGCCGGGCGATGTGACCAATACCACAGTCCTGCGGCGGCAAAGCAACAACCGCGCGAGCTATTTCAATTCCGGCGGCGACGGCTTCCCCAGCGACGCGGCGCAGCCCGGCGGCAACATCCAGTTCCCCGGCGACGATGCGCTGGCCCGGAGCGGGACGGCCAATGCGGTCACCGGCCAGATCGCCGACCCGATCTCCACCTTGTACCAGAATGTGCTGGCGTCGCTGCCGTCAAATTACCATCTCCAGCCCGGCGACTCGCTGACTGTGCGCTACAGCGCCCTTGCGGTGCCGCCGCAGGAGTTCACGACCACGGTTGACTTGCAGGGCGGTATTGACATTCAAGGCGTCGGACGAGTGATTGTCGCCGGACGAACGGCGACGGAGGCCGAAGCGGTGCTGCGCCAGCGGCTTGGGCGGCTGTACCGCAACGTAGACGCTTCCATTGACCTGCGGCAGCTTCGGACGATCCAAGTGACACTCAGCGGCGCGGCGTTTGCGCCCGGCACCTACACGGTTCCGGCGACCGCGACTGCGTTTAATGTCCTGAACGCCGCCGGCGGGCCGACCGCCGACGGGTCGCTCCGCGACATTCGCGTATTGCGCGGCGGGCGTTTGGCCGGCACCCTGGACATCTATCCGCTGCTCGGCGCGGCGGGGAGCAGCCCAAGCGCGAAAAACGGCGATGTTTCGCTGCAATCCGGCGACAATGTTTTCATTCCGGGCCGCTTGTCTCGCATCGCCGTCAGCGGCGAAGTCCGCCAGCCGGCGGTCTACGAGCTGACGACGACCGAGACACTGCGCGACGCCCTGCGCTATGCAGGCGGGGTCAAGCCGTCGGGCGTGGACCAGAACATCCACATTAACACGATTGACAACGGTTTGGGCCGGGTGATCAAGGATGTCAACCTGCGGAACGAAACCGAGGTCGCTCAAACTCCTGTCTTCGACGGCGACACGATTCAAGTCTCGTCCATACGCGCCATTCTGACGAACCGTGTCACGATCAGCGGCGCGGTGGATCAGCCGGACGATTACGCCCTGACGCCCGGCATGACCGCCGCCGATCTTGTCGCCCGAGCCGGGGGTACTATCTTTGATACCTACCAGGGCCGGGTGGAGCTGACGCGGGTGAATGCCGACAATACGACCTCCGTGCAGTCGTTTTCTCTGGAGCAGGCCCAAGCTGTGCCGCTGAAGCGCTTCGACATCCTGCGATTGTTCACCAACGAGGACGTGTCTTATATCGGCCGCCGGCTGGTCACTGTGCGCGGCGCGGTCCAGCGCCCCGGCCTGTACACGCAGAGCCAAAACATGAGGGTCAGCGACCTGCTGCTTGATGCCGGCGGTCCCCTGCCGGATGCATACACTAACCGCGCCGTGCTGCTGCACCAGCGCGGCGACGGCACTTACGCTTACGATTATGTCAGCCTCGCCGCGATCATTGCGGGCGACGCCGCGATGGACCTGCCGGTCCTGGACAACGATGTCCTGGCCGTTTATAAGATCGGCGAAGCGCACTTCACGCCCGACCATACGGTGAAGATTTTAGGGAACGTACTGGCACCCGGCCTCTACGCCCGTGGCGAAGGCGAGCATCTCAGCGATCTTCTGAAGCAGTCCGGTGCATTCAAGCCCGGCGGCGGCACCCGCGTTACCGTCGCCCATGCCCGCCGGCCTATCACCGATAAGATCTTGCAGATTGCGTCGGTTCAGCCGATCCCGCAGACCGCCGTGGAATACGGCTCGGACCTGACTGTCACCGAAGGCACCGATCTCGTGCTGCAAGACGGCGATGTGGTCGCCGTGCAGGGCGACGGCACGCTGCGCGATCACCCGGCCGTCGTCACCGTTGCCGGCCTTGTCAACCGGCCCGGCCCGATCATTATTCAGCAGGGAATGCGCCTGAGCGACGCTATTAAGCAGGCCGGCGGGCTGCGCCCCGAAGCGTTCCCGCAGGGCGCGGAGTTTACGCGGACGACTGACGCACTCGTCACCGGCAGTCAGCTTGATCTGGCCGCCGTGATCAACCGCATGAGCGACATGCTGAACTTAAGCCAGTACCAGCGCGAGCGGGCCAAAGCCAATCTGGCCTTGATCGAGGCCGCCGGTTCGGCCGCCGGCGGGTCCAGCTCTGCCACCCTCCTTCCCGGCCTCGGCGGCGCGGCGGCGAGCAATGCCGCAAATCCAAATCTCGCTCCGCTGATTGCGACTCTGCCGCAGAACAACCCTGTTTCGCCGAGCCGCCTGCTAACCCCCAGCCAGCTTCGCCCGAACGGCGCGGTCGCCGTGCAGCTTGCTCAGGCGATCCGCCGGCCCGGCTCCCTGGAAGATGTCCTGCTCCAAGACGGCGACACTTTAGTCGTGCCGCAGACTCCGACCACCGTGCAGGTCGTCGGGGCAGTCTTCAGCGCACGCGGGGTCGTTTACCGTCCCGGCCAGTCCATTGATTATTACATTCAGCGGGCGGGCGACTTCACGCCGGACGCCGCCAAAGACCGGATCGAAGTCATCCATGCCGGCGGCGGCCTGATCCCCGCAAGCAAGGCCGGGGCGCTCCAGCCGGGTGACTTGATTTTAGTGCCGACCAAAGTGCTGGCCGAAAAGATCAGCCGCAGCGGAAACGGCTTTTCCGACTTCTTCCAGGGCCTGGTCGGCTCGGCAATCACGCTGAAAGTTCTGGGCAGCCTCTTCTGATCGTAGGGGGCAGGGCTGGTCCCTGCCCTGTCCGATTTGACAAGAGGAACATGTTTAAGATATAATTGGGCTGAACAAAACACCAATGCTTTCCCTCCACCATCTTCATCTGCCGTCTTTCTGCACCAAGACCGTCTTGTGCGCCGAGATTGAGTAACGTGCCGCAAACCACTGTTTCCCAAATGCCCGCTTCGCAAATGTCCGCTTCGCAAATTCCTGAGCCGCAGGACGAGATCATTCTGGACGGCGCACGCCTGCGCCGGGCGCTGCGCCGTCAGGGCCGGCTCTGGCTCTGGCTGGGACCTCTGGCGACGGGCCTGCTTCTTCTGCTGCTGTCCGCGCTCGTGCCGCGCACCTACACCGCGACAACTTCCGTCGCTCTTCAGCAGTCGTCTGCTGCCTCGCCTCTGGCGCAGCTTGCCGGCCTCGGCGGGGGTGGCGGCGGGGGCGGCAGTAAGCGCTACTTAGGCGTTCTGAAAAGCCGCGCTCTCGCCGCGACCGTTGAGCGCCATGTCCAGCTCCGGCAGTTATACGGCGCGAAGAAATTTCCTGCTGAAGACGCCGCTGTCACTCTGCTGATGAACAGTGTCAAGGCTGATGACAATGCCACCGACGGCCTGCTGTACATTTCCGTCACCCTGCCTGGCCCGCCTAAGCTGGCCCTGCACCCGTCCCCAGGCGTGCCGCAGGTGGAAGAAGTGGCTGCGGAAGCGGCCAACGACTATGCGATGGCCTTGAAAGAGTATTTCGCGACCAACGACACGGATCAAGGCACGGCGCTGCTGCGTGGCGCGGACAAAGAAGTGCGCCAGGCCCGTGCCCGCTACGAAGACGCGCTGAACCGGTCCCTGGACTTCACGCGCGGCCTGAGCCGGGTGGACCCGCGCTCGCTGCTGTCTTCGGGCGGGGACACGGCGGGACAAGCTTCTTCCGGCGGCGCCTCTTTCGCGCTGCCTGGGTCTTCTCCCGCCCGCCGGGGCGTAGATGCGGAAACGGCGGCTTCCGGGCTGGCCGGACTGTATGTGGCGCTGAACGGGGTGCAGGCGGAGCTGAGCGAAACGCAGGCGGTCCGGGCGACCGGGCAGGCGCTGATCGGCACTCAGCTTCAGGATTTGTCGAAAGTGCCGACCGACGACCCGCTGCTCGCCGATGCCCGCAGCCGGGTGATGCAGGACCGGGCCGCTTACACGACGCTTTCGGCCCTGTATCCGCCGGGCAGCCAGAACGTCAACTTGGTTGCGGCCAAAACGCGGCTGGATTTTGATCAGGCCGATCTGGACCGGCAGATTGGCGGGATCAAGCAGCGCCTTACGACCCCGGATGTCCGCAGCGCCGAGCAGATCAAGGGCCTGTACGCCCGCCAAGCCGCTTTGCTGAGGCAGATTGCCCAAGCCCAGCGGCATCTCGGTGTCAGCCGGCAGTTGTCCGGCGAAGCGGCTCGTCTGGAAACGGAAGCCGGCATTCAGCTTGAGGTTCTGCGAACGACCCTGAGCGAAGCGGCGAAAATCCGCCTGGACAACGCTTCTTCATTAAGCCGCATGAGCGTGATTGACACGGCGCTCCCGCCCAAAAGCGGTGAGCCGGGATCACTGAAGCTTTTCGCAATTTGTCTTGTGCTGGCCGTGCTGGCGTTTCTTGTGTCCCTTGTCCGCGATTACCTGCGCTCCGCGCCGAAACCGACAGGCACCGATCCGCTGCCTGGGGCCGCAGCACATCAAGAACCTTTGGGTATAACGTTATGAATGTTGTGATCCTTGCCGGCGGCTTGGGAACGCGGCTGGCCGAAGAAACGGAACTTAAGCCGAAACCGATGGTGGAAATCGGCGAGCATCCGATTGTCTGGCACATCATGAAATCGTATGCTCAGTACGGGTTTTCTGACTTCTTTCTCGCGCTGGGGTACAAAGGCGAGACCGTAAAGCGCTACTTTTTGGACCACTACTCTCTCGGCGGTAGCCTGCGGGTAAACCTGGCAAGCGGCAAAGTCGAGGATCTGGAAAAAGACACGGAACCCTGGACCGTGCATCTGATGGACACCGGCCTCAAGACCCAGACGGGTGGGCGGATCAAACGCCTGGAGCCGTACCTGCGCGGCGAGACGTTCTTCGCGACCTATGGCGACGGCGTGTGCAGCGTGGACATCGGGAAAGTTTTGGAGTTCCACAAAGCGCACGGCAAAATTGCGACTATTACGGCAGTTCGCCCGCCCGCCCGCTTCGGCGGCCTGGTCTTTGAGGGCGACCTAGTGCGTGAGTTCAGCGAAAAGCCGCAGATCGGCGAAGGCTGGATCAACGGCGGCTACTTTGTGTTCGAGCCGGAGATTTTCGAGTACATTGACGGCGACGAGACGCTGCTGGAGCTGACTCCGCTGGAGCGGCTGGCGTCGGAAGGCCAGCTTGTTGCCTTTCGGCACGAAGGTTTTTGGCAGTGCATGGACACGCTGCGGGAGAAAAAGATTTTAGAGAACTTATGGCAGACGGGACACGCACCGTGGAAAGCATAACCGCATCGAACAGCAGTTTCTGGCGGGACCGCCCGGTGTTTGTCACCGGGGCGACCGGGCTTGTCGGCGGCTGGCTGGTGAAGTCTTTGCTTGCCGCCGGGGCCGAAGTCGTGTGCCTGGTGCGCGACTGGGTTCCCGGCTGCGAGCTGATCCGCTCCGGCGACTGGGACCGCGTGAAAGTGGTCCGGGGCGACGTGGCCGATCAGGCGATGCTGGAGCGGGCTTTGGGCGAGCATGAGATTGACACAGTCATTCATCTGGCCGCGCAAACCATTGTTGGGATTGCAAACCGTAATCCCGTCTCGACGTTTGAAGCCAACATTCAGGGAACATGGTGCCTGCTGGAAGCGTGCCGACGGTCTCCGAAAGTCAAGCAAATCGTGATTGCGTCGTCTGACAAAGCCTACGGCGACCAGGACATCCTGCCGTATGACGAAACCACGCCTTTGCAGGGCCAGCATCCGTATGACGTTTCTAAATCCTGCGCCGACTTGATCTCCTACACCTATGCCAAAAGCTACGAGCTGCCGGTGACGATCACCCGCTGCGGCAACTTCTACGGCGGCGGGGACCTGAACTGGAACCGCATCGTCCCCGGTACGGTCCGCTCAGTCCTGCGCGGCCAAGCGCCGGTGATTCGCTCCGACGGCTCGTTTATCCGTGACTATTTCTATGTGGAAGACGGCGCGGCGGCATACCTGCTGCTGGCGGAAAAGATGGCCGAGAACCCCAGCCTGCGCGGGGAAGCGTTCAACTTTTCCAACGAGCTGCAAGTGACGGTGCTGGAGTTGACCGAGAAGATCCTCGCCGCTATGGGGTCCGATCTGAAACCGGATGTCCACAATGAAGCGTCCAACGAAATCAAGCACCAGTATCTCAGCGCGGCGAAAGCCCGCCGGATGCTCGACTGGGAGCCGCTGTATTCGCTGGATGGGGCGTTAGAAAAGACCATCGCGTGGTACCGGGAGTATTTGAGCACGTAGTCAATGCCCGGCCTTGAAAGGCCGGGCTAAAAAAATACAAAAGCCCTCCGGGCTTGAAGACAAGCAAAATGTCAGCAGCATTTAGCCCCGGAGGGGCTTTGTAACCTCATAGCCTGGCCTTTCAAGGCCGGGTCTTGGTCCAGTCTGCTGCCGGAAATGTTAGAAAGACCTTGCAATGACCGCAAAAGCTGATGCGCTCCGGGCGCAGATTGCTGATTTAGTTGTAGAATATCACGCCGAAGCCTTTGCTCCGCAGCCGTTCGTGCCAGGCGTCTCGTCTGTTCCCGTGTCAGGCCGGGTGTTTGATGCCGTAGACGTGCAGCACTTGGTAGACTCCGGGCTGGACTTTTGGCTGACGACAGGCCGGTTCGCGGCCCAGTTTGAGCGCGAATTTGCCCGCTTTTGCGGTGTCCGCAAAGCCCTTCTGGTCAACTCCGGGTCGTCCGCTGATCTTGTCGCCCTGACGACGCTGACTTCTCCTGCTCTGGGTGACCGGCGATTGAAGCCGGGCGACGAAGTGATCACAGTGGCGGCGGGCTTTCCCACCACGGTGAACCCGATCATCCAGAACGGGCTGGTTCCGGTCTTTTTGGACGTGACCATTCCCGATTACAACCTCAACATTGACCAGCTCGAAGAAGCCGTGTCGCCGAAGACGCGGGCCTTGATGTTCGCCCACACGCTCGGCAACCCCGGCAACATGACGGCGATTTCTGAGTTCGTCAAGAAGCACAACTTGTTTTTAGTCGAAGACTGCTGCGACGCGATCGGCGGAACCTACAACGGCCAAAAAGTCGGCACGTTCGGCGACATCGCCACGGCGTCGTTCTATCCCGCACATCATATTACAATGGGCGAAGGCGGCGCGGTCTTCATGAACAATGTCAAGCTCAAAGTCATCGCGGAATCGTACCGCGACTGGGGGCGCGACTGCTGGTGCGAGCCGGGCAAGGATAATACCTGCGGAAAGCGCTATGAGTGGCAGCTCGGCGATTTGCCCTGCGGGTACGACCACAAGTACACTTACTCGCATATCGGCTACAACCTGAAAGTGACCGATATGCAGGCGGCGGTCGGGGTGTCTCAGCTTAAGAAGCTGCCGGAGTTTATCGCCGCGCGAAAGCGGAACTTCGCGTACCTGCACGCCGGGCTTCAGGACGCGCAGGAGCATTTGATTCTGCCCCAGGCAACTCCAAACTCGGACCCGTCCTGGTTCGGCTTTCCCCTGGCGGTCCGGCCCGATGCGCCGTTCACGCGGGACCAATTGGTGCGGCATCTAGACTCCAAGAAGATTGGGACGCGCCTGCTGTTTGCGGGCAATCTGCTGAAGCAGCCGGCGTATGCGAACATCCTCCATCGTAAGATCGGCGACCTCGCCAACACGGACTTCGTGATGAACAATGTCTTCTGGGTCGGCGTCTATCCGGGTCTGTCCGACGCGCACAAAGACTACATGATCGAGACCATCGCACAGTTTGCCCGGTCCGCCCGGCGCGAGCTGGCAGTGCTGTAAGAGGCAGCCATTGAAAATGTGCAGCTTGGTCACAATGCTACCTTGCCCGGCCGGCAGCCCAAGTGGCGCTGGAAGACGGCCTTCGGTGCGCCTCGTTTGGCATGGCCGCCGACCAGGGGGAATTCTATGAGACTGAATAATAGCATTTGTTCTTTGTCCAAGCGTGACCGTTTATGAGGCATCCGATTGTTGAAGAAGATTTAAGCGGCATACTAAGTGCAGACCTGCCCTGGGAGCATCTGAACGGCAAAACAGTTCTTGTGACCGGGGCAGCCGGCTTTTTGCCGGCTTATCTGGTGGAAACACTGCTGTACCGCAACGAGCGCCTCGGACGCCCTGCGACACAGGTCGTCGGCTTGGTGCGGAATGAAGAAAAAGCACGGCGTCGCTTCGCCTGTTATACAGGCCGGAAGGACTTGCGGCTGTTTACTGCCGACGTTTCCGAGCCGTTCTCTCTGGATGGCCCGGTAGATGTCATTATTCACGCAGCCAGTCAAGCCAGCCCAAAGTTTTACGGCTCTGATCCGGTTGGCACGCTTTCGCCCAATGTTCTTGGAACGCACCACCTGCTGCATTTGGCACGCGAAAAAAAAGCCGAGCGGTTCCTGTTTTTCAGCAGCAGCGAGATTTACGGGCGGACCGCCGACCCGCAGGAAGCGGTGCGCGAGGACAATTATGGAGTAATTGATCCCACCCAAGTGCGGGCCTGTTATGCCGAAAGCAAGCGCATGGGGGAAAACCTGTGTGTTTCCTGGCACCATCAGCACGGAGTGAAAGCCGTCATCGTGCGCCCGTTTCACACCTATGGGCCAGGCATGGCGCTGAATGACGGACGTGTGTTTGCCGACTTTGTCGCAGACATCGTTGCCCGGCGCGACCTTGCCGTGAAAAGTGACGGCTTGGCGGAGCGTGCCTTTTGCTACCTGTCGGATGCGACGCGCGGCTTTTTCACCATGCTGCTGCGCGGGACGGCGGGGCAGGCATACAACATCGGCAACCCGGCCGGCTTGACTTCCGTGGGCGCTCTTGCGGACACGCTAGTCGGGCTGTTCCCGGAGCGCGGCCTACGGGTCGTTCGGCAGGAAGCGCCGCCGACGGGCTACCTGCAAAGCGCTATTTTGCGTAACTGGCCGGATGTGACCAAATCCCAGGCGCTGGGCTGGCAGCCGACGGTCGGCCTCGCGGACGGTTTCTGGCGCACCGTGTCTAGTTTTGAGCCAGCGGCCGCTGAGAAAGCATCCTTATGAAAGTTTCCGATTACATCGCGTCCTATCTCAAAGAACGCGGGGTTCCCTGCGTTTTTGAGATGGCAGGCGGCATGATTACGTTTCTGCTGGACTCCATTTACCAGATCGGCGGCATTCGGATCGTCTCCGTGCACCATGAGCAGACGGCGGCGTTTGCCGCCGAAGCTGCCGGGCGCATTTCCGGCATTCCCGGTGTCGCGATGGCGACCTCCGGGCCAGGCGCGACCAATTTATTAACCGGCATTGGAAGCTGCTATTTTGACTCTACTCCGACCGTGTTCATCACCGGCCAGGTCAACCGGCACGAGCAGAAAGGCGACCGCCCTATCCGGCAGCTTGGCTTTCAGGAAACCGACATTGTGGCAATGGCGAAGCCGATCACAAAAGCTGCCTGGATGGTCACCGATGCTCACGCCCTGCCGCAGATGCTGCATGACGCGTTTGCGCTGGCCGTCTCCGGCCGTCCCGGCCCCGTGCTTTTAGACATTCCAATGGACGTGCAGCGAGTGGACATCACTCCTCCAGAGACGCTTGCGCCCTGGCCCGAGCCGCACGGGAGTGTAGACCCGGCCCAGCTTGATGCGCTTTGGACCCAAATGGCGGCGGCGAAAAAGCCGCTGATTCTCGTGGGCGGCGGCATTCGCTCGGCGCGGGTCGCGGGCGAGCTGCGGGCGTTTGTCCGAGCCGTTCAAATCCCTGTGGTCAACTCGCTGATGGGCGTTGACGTTCTGCCCTACGATGATCCGATGCGAATGGGGTTGATCGGCTCCTACGGCAATCGCTGGGCGAACCACGCGATTGGCCAAAGTGACTTTCTGCTGGTGCTGGGCAGCCGCTTGGACGTCCGCCAAACCGGCTCGGAAACCGAAGAGTTCAAGGGCGACCGGACCATCTTTCATGTCGACGTGGAGCCGGGCGAGATCAACAACCGCGTGACCGGCTGCGAGGGGATAATCGCTGACCTGCCGGCGTTCTTTGAGGCAGCTCTTCCCGCGGTGCGGGCGCGGTCTTGGCCGGACCAGGCCGAATGGCTGGAAAATATCGCCGCGCTTCGGCGCGAGTGGCCGGATACGGCCGAGCTGCCGGATGTCCCCGGCATCAACCCGAATACGCTGATGCACGCGCTGTCCGCGCGTTCCCGCGCCGCCGGGGCGTATGTGATTGATGTCGGCCAGCACCAGATGTGGGCATCGCAGTCGGTAGACGTGGGCGCCGACCAGCGGTTCCTGCTGTCGGGCGGCATGGGGTCTATGGGATTTGCCCTGCCCGCCGCCATCGGCGCGGCGGCAGTTGATCCCCGTCCGGTGGTGCTGATTGCCGGAGACGGCGGCTTCCAGACCAACATTCAGGAACTTCAAACCGTTGCTCGCAATAGCCTGCCGATCAAGCTGGTGATCGTCAACAACCAGTGCCATGGCATGGTGCGGCAGTTCCAGCAGTCGTACTTCCATGAGCGTTACCAGTCCACTTTGTGGGGCTACAGCGCCCCGGACTTTGCGCGGGTCGCCGAAAGCTACGGCATTAGAAGCGCGACGGTTGACCGCGAGGCCGATCTGGAAGACGCGCTGACAGAGCTGTGGGCCGATCCCAGCAAGCCAGCCCTGCTGCAAGTGATGATTGATACCTACGCCAATGCCTATCCGAAGCTCGCCTTTGGCCGGCCCATGACCGAAATGGAGCCGCTGGCAAAGCCGCTGGAGATGGAAGGCACATGACGCACGCTTCGTTCCGCCTCTTGGTCTGTATTCCCACTCATCACAGGCGCGGCCCGTTTCTGCGAGAAGCCATGGACAGTGTGCTTGTCCAAATAGCCCCCACTGCCGCGCAGGAGCAGCGGACGCTCTGGGCATCGGCCCGTGCCTGGAAGCGGCGCTTGGCGCGTCAGGAGCTGTCGTGAGCGTCCGGCTGCTGAAATGGGCGGGAATTGATCGCCCGGTCGCTCTGGCGCTGCTGAACAGCGGCTGGACAGCGCTCTCGGGTCCGCTGACACTGGTGATTTTGCTTCACTTTTTGTCACTGGCCGAGCAGGGATTTTATTACACCTTCAACAATTTTCTCAGCGCGGCGCTGCTGTTTGAGCTGGGATTGTCGTATGTGCTGCTGCAATTTGCCGGGCATGAGCGGGCCAAGCTGGAATGGACGGCGGCGGGGCTGCTGGACGGCGACCCAGCAGCCAAAGCGCGGCTGGCTTCCCTGCTGCGCTTCAGCCTGCGCTGGTATGGGGCGGCGTCCGCGCTAGCGCTGCTGACTTTGCTGCCCACCGGGCTGCTTTTTTTCACGCACTACAGCCGTGCCCATAGCGGCATTGCCTGGCAGGGGGCGTGGTGCCTGGT
>CAXUNT010000043.1:31043-37940 GCA_964252595.1 uncultured Armatimonadales bacterium | reverse complement strand
CCGCCCTCTACAACCAGGAGCTTGACGACTAACACTTATGCAAGAGGTCTATTGTTTTCCTATTTTCACTACCAAGTTAGTTACAGAGAACTCAGTCATACAAGACGAAAGAATAATTGCCAGTGCTACAAGTGCAAATTGTGCGAAGCTTATTTGCAACTGCTGATTTGACACTTTGCTACGGCCACTACAGTTTACAAGCCGGATACCTCACTACAAATCGGATAGCGTCATTGTGCCGGAGGACGCCCGTTCCAGTTGTTCCAACTGCCCCAGCAGCGGTGAATTGCATAAGAGTCGAGGTGAGGCATCGCTTCTTTGTCTGTTTCGAACCATTCATACGGCTGGAAAACTTTCGGCTCAAACTCAGTCAGCGAAAATCCCTCCGTGTCTCCACGTTTCCATTCATTTACTTGCAGGCTGAAGTAGTGAGGCCCTGTTGCATAGAGTATGCCGGCTAAGGGATGCAAGTGATGCCAAAGCCCAAGTTGCGACACGATACGCTCAAAGAGAGGATATCCGGGAATAGAGCCTAAAATTGCAATCTCCAGAGCGAAGTCTGGATTAAAGATCGGCGAAGTTTCCTCACGGAAGCGTGGTGCAAAAGCATCTAAACCTGCGATGAGAGCTTCTATGTTCTTGCGTGGTTCCATATCGACATCCACATAAACGCCGCCAAATGTAAGCATTAGCTCATAACGTAGTATGTCCGTTTTCGCGGCCCACCCATTTGCAGCATCAAAAAGATCGCGGTTGACCATTTTCGGTAGGTTCTCGCTCGTCCAGAGTCGGTGCTGCCAACCAGGATGCAGCCGCTCCCAGTTCGCGATATATTCTTGTGCGGCCTCAGGCAGCGGTTCCCTGCTCAACCACACAGGGTGCATTATCTTCGGGATGCTTCGCTTCGGGATGCTTCGCTTTGGGCTGCTGGGCATTTGGTTCGTCCTGACAAGTTGATTAGTGTTCAAAAACAAGACTACTTCCACCTTGCTCCGAGTTGTCTATGCCGCCACCGCGCTTCGGATCGTCTGTGCCGCACGAGCAATAGGGATTGGATCAAGCAAATAATTAGCGCCAGATAAAGAATAGAAGCCGCTAGGGTTTGTTCACAAATCCCTGCATATTTTTCAAATTTCCCATTTAGTACACGTAAATGTCTAAGGAACAAGGTTTTGCTAGGCAGGAATGTTAGCAAGGCAGGAATGTTAGCAAGGCAGGAATGTTAGCAAGACAGAAATGCAGGATTGAGGGAGGCATCTACAGCCCTCAAGCAAGGCAAGAAGATCAATCAAGGTAAAAAAGCATGAAAGGGATGCCCTGAACAAAAGCTCGTCACTGAACCGAGCGATAAACAGATTTCAACGAGTTGCCTCTAGGCTAGAACGAAATTGCATCCTGCTTAAAATCAGATTGGGCTGAACGTGGCGGTGAAGTTCTTGGGGGACTGACCCATTAGCCCCGTACCGGCCGCCACGCCACCGCTGCCCAGGGCGCCGTTGAGGTTCTGGTCCGTGGTGGAAGTGGGAGCCGCAAAGCCGGGCGAAACACGCTCAGGCCGCAGCCACTTCACATGGCCGTCCTCAAAACCAAAGCTCGCGCCGCCCGCGTGGATGCCTGCCGTTTGATCCCCATACCCGCCGCCGTTCAGCCCGTCCGCCCATGCCGGCTGGCCCATGATGCCGGTCACCCAATGCGCGTCCGGGCCGCTGTAGTCAATGAAGCCGGCCCCGCCGTCGTTGCCGTGGCCGCCCGCTGAGTTGCCTTCCTGCGGGTTGCTCGGATCGGCGGAAACGCCGTAGCTCTCGCTCAGCAGCACCGTGCTTGCGGGAGCAGCAGAAGCAGCCAGCATCCCGTCACTTCTATGCCCATCAAGGTTGGAATTGAAGCAGTAGGAAACGGCAGGAAGTGCGGTCGGGTCGTCCGGGCAGCGGAACACCGCCGCGCTTTTGACGTAAGGATAGACTTCGCCCGCCCAGCCTCGTCCTTCAAACCCCCAGGGGTCCACATAATTGCCGGGCGGGTAGCGCTCCTCATTGTCCTGCGTGTACTGGATGAGCGCCAGGCCAAGCTGTTTGAGGTTGGACTGGCAGGCTGCCCGGCGGGCATTCTCCCGCGCCTTCTGAAACGTCGGAAACAGAAGAGCCGCCAGGATCGCGATGACCGCGATAACAACGAGCAGCTCAATCAACGTAAAACCAGGATTTTTGTTGCTCGATGCTTCAATTCTTTGTGCTTTCATGCTTTGACCCCTTATTGCTGAACTCTACCTCTCAAAAACAGCTTTTTTAGCGATCCTCGGACGAAGATAACCCTTACAAACTCGCGAGCGGCAAGAGGCACCCTAATCATTTTAGCGGCGTCCTGCAATAACCATTTTAGCGGCGTCCTACTATCTTCTCGAAAGTCATCAACGCCTGAGCGACAACCTGATCCATATTGTAGTATTTGTACGTTGCCAGACGCCCGGTGAAATGAACACCGGGAGTGTTGTCGGCAAGTTCTTTGTACTTGGCATAAAGCGCCGAACACTCAGGATTTGGAATTGGGTAATAGGGGTCACCTTCATCGCAGGGGTATTCATAAACAATACTTGTTTTCCTGTGGTTCTGCCCTGTAAGCTGTTTGAACTCTGTTACGCGCGTGTATTCATGTTCATTCGGATAGTTCACTACAGCAACCGGCAGATGCTGCTCTTTGTTCAGCGTCTCATGCTTGAAGTCGAGCGACCGATAGGGAAGTTTCCCATATTTGTAATCGAAATACTCATCCACCGGCCCCGTGAAAATCACCTCGCTGAACGGAATAAGCTGGCGTACTCCGCGGTAGTCGGTGTTCAGCATGATCTTGATGTTCGGATGTCGCAGCATCGCCTGGAACATGCGCGTGTATCCGTGTTTAGGCATATTCTGGTACTTGTCGGTGAAGTAACGATCATCTGTGTTCACGCGTGTCGGGATCCGCGCCGTCACCTGGGCATCGAGATGAGAAGGATCGATCCCCCACTGCTTGCGCGTGTACCCCCGGAAGAACTTCTCATAGAGTTCCCGGCCGACCTTGCCGACGACTACGTCCTCAGATGTCCGAGTACACCTATGCGGCTCAGCACGTGCCTCGAAAAACGCGTTGCACTCAGCCTCAGTCTCTAGGTTAAGCCCGTAAAGCTTATTAATCGTGGTGCGGTTTATAGGGATTGGCAGCAGCATGTTGTCTACTTCCGCAAGGACCCGGTGTTCATAGGGCTGCCATTCCGTGAACTGGCTCAAGTAATCATGAATACGATCTGAGTTCGTATGAAAAATGTGCGGCCCATACGGATGGACCAATATTCCGTCGGTATTGTACTCGTCGTAGGCGTTACCGCCAATATGGCTACGCTTATCAACGATCAGGATGCGCTTGTCTGATTGCGAAGCTAACCGCTCTGCAACTACGCTCCCCGCAAACCCGGCTCCAACAACTAAATAATCGAACATCAGTGTACCTTGACAAATTTCTAGAGCGTGTTAGACGCTTCGATTGGGCAGTGAATATCTTGTGGTGCGCCCACGCCAAGCCTTCTCTTAGCAATGTTTCCAACGAAGAAGATATTCGTTGCTCTTTACCTGGCATCAGTGACAATAGGCGCACCGCAGCGCGGCCACTTTGCCTAGCCTTCGGCGACGATCTTCAACGGGCAAATGATGCAGCCCGCGCCGAAGGTGGCACCAACGCCAGTCATGACGGCACCGCTGGTTGTAGGCTCTCGTCAATCTCGCTTTTGATTTCCCACATCAGCTCCCGCGCCGTCGAGATCATATGAAGAATGCGGGAAGGGTATCCATCCTGACGGTAAGTGCTTCCCTCTGAGGTCGTGACGGTCTGTACCCATCGGTCCCGCTCAAGATCGTAGAACTGCTGGTTGAACGTGCCGGCGAATTCAGCGGAGTTGTTCATGAGGCTAAGACAGAGGTTCATCAGGTACTCGTCTGTGAAGGCAACAGGAGACCCCCCCTCCATCCACAGGATGCTGTAGGGCGCAAGGCGGCGCATCTCGGTGTCAAGACGCATGAAAGCCGCCTGCGCTCCCGCAATTACTCCCCCATTGAACCAGAAGGGGCTATCGAAATCTGCTAACCCCGTGATAAACTCCATGTCGCTCCGCTTGGCTTTCATGATGTTCGTCATATGAGGCAACATTTTGAAGCGCGCTTGTGATTGTCCGGGACGAGAACCAAGCAAGACAGTCGGACAAACCACATCTAGAAGCGCCCAAAGCGGCTGGAGGCTGTCCACGACGAGCATATCAGACTCCAGCGTCAGGATTTTTTCTGACTTGATGAAGCGCGATGCTGAATACAATGCTCCTTTGACTGCCGCCGACAGACGCTCAAGCGACCGGCACCGAATACGAGTGATGTCCGTCCGGTGGGACAAAGTATGGTAGGAGTCGTCAACCGTGAACACAACAACACGCGCTTCAGGAGACCGGCCGTAACAGGCAAGCGTGTCCAGCATCACCTCCGTCATTGCTTCATAACCGGGACTGACCACCGTGCAGACACAGCGCTCACAGTGGATCGGCGGATCAGGCCGTTCGACTTCCATCCGTTCCAGACAGTCTAATTCCCATCCAGGGGAGGGAGTTAACTGACGCACTTGCTGGTATGCTGCACTAATTTCCGGCTTCCCAAGTGGTCGGATCTGATCGAACGCTTGCGTGCGGACTTCGGGATCTGCACTGCGAAGCAGGAGCAAGTTCTCCTGTAATGTTCTTATAGGCCCTTGAGTGGGGGTATTGCTGACAACGGAAATGTTCTTAGGCAGGATCATAGCTGTTAATGAAGCAGTGTCAATTTGGCTTAGGACAAAAGCACAGTCTGTGGATCAGAGCAGACCGAGTACAGTGTTCTGGGCAGGCACGCTTTTTGTGATCTGTTTAGCGTTTAACGGCAGCACTCGCTCATTGGTATTGGCGGCAAGTGAGAATAGTACTGCTCTCCATTCGACGATTGGCTCCGGCACGAAGGGTAACAGGTGCCTCATGGCGGCGTCAAGAGCCAGAAGCGCTTTACGATGTCCGGCGAACAAAGCTGGGTCCAAGGCAACGCAGTTAGGAGTCAGCTGAACGCCCTTCAAGCTTATTGTCTCGTCTTCCGGTGGATCATAATACGGTGATGCTGACAGGCCGCTGCCTTCTGGATAAACGACCAAGCTATTTTCATCCAGCGCGTCCAGAGAATCGAGTACCGTCCACAAAAACTGGTAGTTGGAAATATACGGCTGCACACACAGGTACTTCTCTGCAGTTACGATATGTGCGATCGAGAAAATAAGGCCAAGGTTATCTTGTGCCGCGTGAGAGGAAGTCGCCTCGGCTGGGATTAGCATTGCTCCGTGTTGCGCGGCGACAGCTTGACAGGAATCGTCAGACGTCACAACCACGATGGCTGCATGGTTTTCAGGGCTGGCTGATGCGAGGCCATTCAAGAATGTTTTTAATGTGCCTGCCTCACCTGGCCTGCCGTATGTCACCAGGCAAGCGCTCCGGTCAAGCACCAACGGAAGCAGAGGAAGTTTCCATAGTCGCAGGCAGTCAGTGAGCCGATCAGCGCTATCTCGATACACCTGCGAGATGAGTCGGACAGGTAAAGAATGCAGTGCGCGGAAGGCTGTCACACGCTCTTCATGGTCATGCGCCGCGAGGCTAGGAAACAGCCGGCTTGCCTCTGCCTGTTCTTTCATCAGATGATGCCGAAGCGCAAGGTGTGCCAGACGGCTGATCCAGTCGTCGCTATCATGCAGTGCATCTTCCAAAGCCCATAGTATTGCCGTGCGTGCGGTTGTACTAATGGTCCGAGGAGTCTCCAGAAGACTTGCTAGGGCCTCGCAGGCTGTCAACCGGACCTGTACTTGCGCTGCCCCAGCGAGATACAGCAGCGCCTCGAGTGCGGCTTCTCCCCAGCGTGGCCCTTCTGCGATCTGGCGGCAGAGTTTCCCCGTGTTCTCGCGCAAGTATAGCGCAGATGTGCCGACCTCCCGCCGCCATTCTAAGAATGTCTCCCCGTCCAGGAATGCCTCCGCGCCATGTGACTGATTTTCTGCTCTCACGCGATTTTGGCTTCCTTACTACGAGAAGGTTGCGGCAGCCACTTTATTAAATCTTTGTAGACGCGCACAAGAGGAGGCAGCGGAAACGGGACATCGCTCAGCTCACTCTGCCAGCGGGCCTTGAGCTGCCGTATCTGCTCGACCGTTAGATCCAGTGTGAAGGAAGCCCTTCTCCTTCGGACATTCGCCTCTTTCAGTCCATTTTCACGTTTGAGGAGGTCGGACTGATGCAGCAGCCAGAGTTCCAGCAAATCGGCGGGGCGCGGGTTGTACCTTAGTCCCCTGAAAATGTTGTCTAACAAGCCGTCCAAAGGAGCAACACGCACTGGGACGGTTCTGCCCGCTCCAGCCACAAAGAGTCTTTCTTCAGGGACAAGAGGCAGCACTTGAGGCGTGCTGACGACGATATAAAGATGAGTTTTGGAAGCTACTGCCGCACGCCCTTTGAATATAAAGCGCTCTCCCTCCCGGTAAACGGCTTCCCCAAAAGCGTCCATCAGCGTACTAAAGCGGCTGTTGATGGCAGAAGGCACCTCAAAACTCAAGGAGTCGCCCCAGAGCTGCTGCAAATAGACGCCGCGCAAGGCAGGCCCGCCGGTCAGCGTCACGAACTGGCCGAATGGCTGTTTCCGGAGTTCTTCCAAAAACTGTAGTTGCAGCAGCGCCCGTTCGCGTGCAATGATTCGCCGAGAAATATCGCGGCCTAGTTCGCTTTTTATGTCCATATCCCTAGGGAAGTAAAGCCGTACCGACTGGCACGGCTTATAAATTGACACCGTTTATAACAGGTGGTTTAGGTGAGCATTTACG
>CAXUNT010000043.1:0-30943 GCA_964252595.1 uncultured Armatimonadales bacterium | reverse complement strand
CTCGTTCTGGTTGCGCTCGTTCTGGTTGCGCTCGTTCTGGTTGCGCTCGTTCTGGTTGCGCTCGTTCTGGAGCCACGTCGTACTCGTCGATTTCGTTCTTGACCTGACCCATCAAGGTGCGACTCTGCCCTGCAAAATGCAGTATCTTCGACAGGGGCTGCTTATCCAGATGGAACACCAGGCGGCCTGACTCGAAATCCGTTTGCAGCCACCTCTCGCGGGCAGTGTTGTGAAGCAGTTGGTTGTAGCGAAGTTTCAGCTCAGCCTGCGTGCCCAGAAGGGCAACGCACAGGTTCATCAGGAACTCATCGCCCCAATGCTGCTGCCGGCTCTCCATCCACATCAGGCTGAAGGGCGCGAGGCTGTGCATTTTTCGATCCAGCAGCTCAAAAGCCTCACGTCCGCCGGCCATGACGCCGCCGTTGAACCAGTACGGGCAATCGAAAGAGGTCAGGCCGGTCAGAAATGAGATGTCCGAGGCAGAGGTGTCAGAACCTAAAGAGAGGAACAGCTCCTCAAAGCTCGCACGCGGCGATGTAGCCCGCACGCCGAGCATAAGCGACGGATTTATCATATTCAAGGTATTCCAGAGCGGGGTGAGGTCTCCCACAACCAGCATATCAACTTCCAAACACAAGAACTGCCGCGCCTGGATAAACCTAGCCGCAGAATAGACTGCCCCTTTCACTGCGGCTGACAGCCGCTCCCGCGAGTGGCACTCGACCCGGATCAGGTCTTGCCGATGGGCCAGTGCTTTGAAGGAGCCATCCACAGCGAACACAACGACCTGAACGTCCGGCGACTTAGCGTAGCGGTGGAACGTGTCCAGCATATTCTCCAACAGGTCTTCGTACCCGGGGCTAATGACGGTGCAAAGACAGCGGTCGCGCACAATGGGCGGGTCCGGGACAACGACTTCTAGACGCTCTAAGCAGTCGAGTTCACGGCCGGACGCAGGATCAATCTGACGGAAGAGGCGGTAGGCTTCCTTCAACTCGTCTTTCGGGGTCGGCAGGAGACGCCCAAACGCTTCCCATCGCGTTTTCGTCTCCGGGTCGCGCAGCAGCAAAAGATTTTCTTCCAGCGAGAAGTTCTGCTTCTCGTCGGTGTTCTTCGCCCCGGCAGTTTTATGCGGCTCATCGTTTTGTCGGGCACTGCTTGCTTGTAGGGTGCTGCTTGGCTCTTGCATGATTATCAAACCTGACTTAGCAACTTATTGCTTGACTGGTCAATGATGTCGTAATGCTCGCTCGCTATATTGTCGTGATGCTTGCTTGCCGTGTTACTGGTCATCCTAAACAGATTGTCATCTAAACTAAGTGTGGCAATGGGATGACTGCACTCAAATCTTTATAGACCTGGCTGAAAGTCGGCAGGGTAGCCCCTTTACCTTCCAGTACAACATCTTCAAGCTCAATCGGCCATACTCGTTTTGTTTTCCAAAGCAGATCATTTATTGGGGAAGCGGCCGGCAGCTTATGGCTTTGCAAATGGTCACGTCGGCTGCCCGTGGAAGCCTGGGCAGCGACAGACACTTCAAATGCCTTGTAAAGACTGTCCGGCTGAACCTTGAGACATAACCAAGTATCCAGGAAATCTGCCGGACGCGGATTATGCAGGATATTGCTCAGCATAACTGCTAAAATTTCGTCAAGCGGAGAAGCACGCACAGGAACAGATCGTCCGGCGGATGCGGCAAACTTCACCCACTCAGGTTTTCTCGGCAAAGCGTGTTGAGCCGTTACTGATACAGTAATGCTGGCTTGCTTTGAGACAGCCACATGGTCTGTGAACAGGAAGTCACTCCCCGTGCGCTGGAGCGGCATACCCGACGCACTCGCCAGGTCAGAAAAGCTCGCGGATAAAACTCCCGGCGTCTGGAAGTTCAAGCCCGTGGTCCAGCGCTGATGCAGATAAACTCCGTGCAAAGCCGATGCTCCGCAGAGAGTCAAGTACTGGCTGAGCGGGGAGCCGTAAAGCTGCTCCAGAAGTTTTGCCTGTAGCAGCGTTCTCTCCCGCATGACGATCCGTTGAAAAATACCGCTGCCGATGCGCTTCTCTTGCGAGGGAGCTGCTGATAGGGTGTTGTCACGCATAACTAATTGCCCCAAACCCACTTCTAGTCAATGCCGGAGAGCGCCAGAGGCTGCAAAGGGCTGCCCGGTCTCATCTCTATGGCAAACTCCATCATCCCAATTGCATATGCGATGATTGCTTCTTCACGTTTTGCGGCATCGCGTGGGGCTGCTCCAATCCACGCGGAAGCAAATGGCTGAAGCCCTCGAATGGATCGATCCAGCTCCAAGAGCGCCGGCCGGCTCCCGGCAAATGCGCGAGTGTCAGCCTGGACGGGACGTAGATCCAGGCCACCGGTCATTCCCGCCAGAAACTCTGGATCGCCAGCCTCGGAATCACAGTTATAGGTCACCACCGTTGCCAGTTGGTGCCGATTGGATAAATCAGGGACCGAGTGCGGTGATCGATTAATTAGTATTGTATTCTCGTGAAGAACATCCAAGGCGTCAAAGATCGTGTCCAACGGCCCTTTAATATAAGTGTGCAGATTCAGGCAGAGGTACTTGTCGGCAAAGACGGCTTTTGCTGCGGAGCACAATACGCCCCTGCCGGCCGTTTCGATAGACCAAATTGGGTGATAAGGAAGGATCGCTGCACCGTGACGTCCGCCAATCTCATTGAGCAGGTCACTCTGGCTGGGAGTGAAAATGACAACAGAGACAGACTCCTGGGTGGCGTCCGCCATCACATGGGCCAGGAACTTTTCTAAAAGCTGTTCCTCGCCCGGCAGGGCAACCGTCGCCACGCAGCAGCGATGCGGAGGGAGAGCCATCGGCGCGGGAAACTCAGCCCGATCAAGACAGTCAACCAGCAGGGGGCCTGGAACCGGGCGATAAGCGCTCAGAACCGACTCGCGTGGCAGGGTTTTCAGCCTTCTCAGGGCATCCCTGCGAACGGTGATTTCGGGGCTGCCGACTGCCTTTAGCAAGGCTTGCGCCTCGGCAGCACCCTTGTCATACCCCAGTATTTTGCGGGTCCGCCCGTACCGAAATGCCTCCTGGGCTATCTGACGTATAGCAGCATCCCGGTCCTTGAGCAGACGGCTCAGCGCAAGAAGCACAGCGTCACAGGAAACAGGACTGATCTCGCCTGGAGTCAGAAACAAGGCAAGGGCAGCACATACGGAATACCGCACCACCGGCTGTTCCGCCTCCGCAAGAAACAGAAGAGGCTCAATAGCCTGCTCACCGAAGCGGAGAGCATCCAGTATCAGGTCGGCATCCAGAGCTTCATCCCCGTTCCGGAGGCTCTCTCGCCAGATGTCAAACATTGCTTGATCGAGCGGCAGCTTAGGAATTACAGCGGGGTAATAGGGTCGATGATCACTGGAGGAACCAGCCTCTTCATCCCGCGGTTCTTTACCCCGATGGACCGCCCATGCATTGGGGAAAACGGCGCAGTCCGGGCCAAAGCACCGATCTACTGCGCTCATCACGTTCGGGTTGTTCGCAGAGTATCCGGAACCTGCGATCATACCACCGACTTTGACGGCACGATACCATCCCGAAATCCTTTGTAGGGTGCTGCGATAGGAAGCGTCTTCTTCAAGGAACACAAGATCCAGGTTGCCCGGCGGGTAACGGTGTTCACCCTCTGCTGCATACTCTGAAGCATTCACCGCCTCCACACGGATGTTTTTCCCACTTGTCGAAACCGCATCCATGAATGCATCCCGCGATGGATTTGCGGCGTGACCGACATAAACAAAGTGCGATCCTTCCGGAGCATGGTTCGCCGCATACCTGGCAATTTTTTCCTCACCCACAGAAACTCTGATTAGTTGGTCGTGCATACGTCTTACTCAGGATGTACGGAACTGCTGAACCGTTGATCTCGCGGCCTCTCAAGCGGACAAAAGGCCGTGCTGGCCAGCGATAGCTTCATAGCGCGAGAGCAAGGACGTGTTTTCTTCTAGCCATCGGCGCTGCGTCGAGTAGGCGAAATGGGAAACAAGAGCGGTTCCGCAAATGGCGTTTGGCTGTTGCAACTCTTTTGGATAAACACTCGCAAGCCATGCTTCATCTGCCGCTGCGACTTCGCCCCCGAAGTAGCCGAAATCTTGACCAAGCCAGCAAATGCAGTTGCTGGACATCTGATCATATTGGTTGGCAATCCACACCGGGAATAGAAAATCGTTTACCTGTCCAGATTCAAGCTTTTCCAGAAAGACCTTGTGCGCCAGTTCAGCGAAGGAACCGCTCAAACGCCCCACCCGGTCATTGCTTTCATAAGTGCAACTGCCTTCATCTAATGGAATACACCCGATCTGCTGATGGAGGTACGAGCAGATGCTGTTGTTGATTGTATTGGCAAAGATAATCGGGAACTGCCGGTTCTCAAGGCGGAACTGTATCAAAGTCGCGATGGCATCCGGTGAGACCCAGCAGATGTCGTCGTCAAAACGAATGTAAATGGTGTCTGGCTCTGTGCAATAGCGGAAGAATTGGTGAACAGAGCCAGATCGACTTGTCAATCTGTCTGAGCCATAAAGCGAGTAGGCACCCAGCGGAGCAGGCACATCAACCGGCTCGCGGGCTTCCATGACGCGGAAAAAAGGGTTTTCGGCGGCTTTCCCGTGCAGGTAAAGAACATCTTCAGCGTTGTCCGTATTGCACCAAAGATCACATCTGTCCACCAGAGTGTTCTGAGCCGCAAGGTACGGCAACAGTATTTCTAAGTGGCATCTCCTGCCGCCCACAACCACGGCTACGACACGCCAGTCTTCGAACATCATGCTACTTTCTATCGCTGGGCGGCGAGACTGTCGTTGATACTATCCGTGCTTCCACCTGCTCGGCAGTATTTTGTCACGGGGTGGTTGGACCTGGCACCGAAAAAAGGATGTCATTAAGCTGGTCGGCACGCGCCCGGTTGACGCTGACAGCGTGACCATCAAGCATCACGAAGTTCAGGCGCTCATCACTTTGTGCTGTGCCGCCGTGCCAGTGTCCGACCAGATCATAAAGCAAAGGGACATCCGCCGGGCTGTGCTCGCTGTAAGGCAGTTCGTGGCTCCAGGCCCGGACGCTGCTGATCGTCTGCCCTTCCAGCGCGAGCTGCGTCGTATACGCATAACTCATGCCGAACGCCTGAAACGCGGAGGGAGAAGCGTTGAGAGGAATATTCTCATGCTGCCCGCTCATGTCAAAGCCGTTGTCGGAAGGGCAGTGCCACAGTTCACGATCCTTGACGTAGCCATCCATGACATTCGGAAGAAGCTGCTTGTTCGCCTGCATCTGCTGGACCGCCGGCCAGTACTTACCGTTCTCTGAGTACTGCCAGCCATCTGTGTCTAAATCACCCGGATCGCCGCCGTAAGGGTAACGGTCATCGCTGTCCTGCGCGTACTGAAACGTTGCAAGGCCGAGCTGCCGCAGGTTGGATAGGCACGCCGTCTGCCGTCCCCGCTCACGGACGCGGGCAAAGACAGGCAACAAAATCGCAGCCAGTAGCGCCACGATCGCGACAACGACCAGTAGCTCAATCAGCGTAAAGCCGTACCGCTCTCGCCTCATAACCTTAGTCTTCATGGCCTTAGTGTCTCCCGCCCTGGTTTCCAGTCGGAGCCGCACAATCCGCCGGATTGCAGAGCTGCCAGCACCCGGAGGGTTTCGTCTACGGAGCGTCCCACGTTCAGGTTGTGCAAGGCTGCGTACTGAACTACGCCTTCGGGATCAAGGATGAACAGCCCGCGCAGGCTCACGCCTTCATCTTCCAGAAGAACGCCCCATTCGCGGGCAATGTTGTGCGTAGCGTCCGAAACGATCGGAAACTGCACTCCAGCAATCCCATTCGCCTCGCGCGGAGTGCTTGCCCAGGCGCGGTGGCTATAGACCGAGTCTACGGAGGCCGCGAGAATGTCTGTTTCGGCGTCGGTGAACTCATCCAGCCGGTCCGAAAAAGCTATTATCTCTGTCGGGCAGACGAACGTGAAGTCGTTTGGATACCAGAGAAAAATCAGCCAGCGCCCGGCATAATCCGCCAGATCGACTGTTTGGACCGGGCTGCTGGCAGATTCGCCTGGAAATGCGGCGTGAGCGCTGAAGGTAGGACCGGCTTTGCCAATTAAAACGCTCATCGGGTTGCTCCTGTCAAGGCCGGTTCTTCGGCGGCGGTTCCCAGCATCCGCTTCAGCGAGTTCTCTGCCATCTTCAGTCCTAATGCTCCCGCTGCACGGGAGCGCAACCTGCCCTCAGCATCAAACAAAAAATAGCACGGCCAGACACCGCCGGTTTCAAATCTGTCACCGATGACATGATCGTTGTCAATCGCACATGGCTCAGTCAGTTTCAACTCCTCCATAGTCGCTCTCACCTTATCTACATCCATGTCTGCCTCCATACGCGGCATATGGACAGACAAAAGGTGCAAGCCTTGTGCGGAATAATCTTCTGTCAACTGCTGAAGGCGGGGCAGGTTGATTTTGCAAATAGGACAAGACATGGCCCAAAATTGGACAATCAGCGGACAACCTGAAGGGCGGTCGTCAACAGTAGGCGAACAGTTGAGCCAAAGTGTTACTCCCTCGAACGAGGGTATCGAGTTTCCAACTTTCAGAGGCATAATTTCAACTTCTTCTAGTCCTCATTTACAAACATTATTGTCGGGGGAGTCAAGTAATGCGTCTTTGTTGCATAAATATGTCTTTGTGTCTTATTCTCGCAGACATTTGATTACTTGTATCAAATGTGCCGCCGGATTTTGCACAACGAAATCAACTCATGCTATTTTCCGGCACGACCAATTCTAATGAAGATGTTAAGTCCGTTGAATTGATATTTGAACGCTTCTTGCGGATGCCGCATCTAATGGGTCCCTGCTATTAACATACGGAGCGATAGCGGCCGTGATTTTGGCTTTTTGTGCGGAAGACAATGGATGTATGTCAGACAAAACCGTCATTGCACGAGCTCGGGCAAGAGAGCTTCCTGTTGTTGCAAGCAAAGATAATGTCCACGCGAAATCTTCGTCCGAAATGGTGTGTGTCCGACTTGTTTTGAGCTGCAAACTCACGACCCTAATATAATCTTTCTGAGACATGACTCCGGCTTGTTGCATTTCAGCACCGAGCTGCGCGATGCTTTTTGGCGTGTAGGAATGAACATTGTTCTTTACTACCGGATTCTGATTCGAGCAGCCGCTAAATGCAAAGACAAGCAAGAGTGAGATAAGAAGCTGTTGTGTTACTCTAACCAAGACTGTTCTCATTTTCTTCCAGTGACTGCACCCATATGTAGGTTTCATTGATCTGGTAAATCATCCAGTGTTTGTAGACAGTGAAGTTGTGGCGGTGAAAGCCGTCGATGCTTACTGAAAACTTGACCAGGAAACCGTATCAAAAAGCCGGAGTTCTCCCCTACTTCCACCGCTACTCTAGAGATTTGCTACACGCAAATTGACTAGAGGCCAGAAACCCCACTCCAAACGTATTTCCATTGTCGGTTTGCCGCTTCGCCCATACTAGAGCGTGTTCCTCCCCCACACGAGCAGAGTGCTCACAGCTACGACATGTACGCCGATTATGAACTCTCGGTCACTAATGCAACAATTTTGAAAGCAATACATGCAGCGTCTGCTGGCTTTTTACAAGTTCGGGAACGCGGGTCTGTCCCCAACTGCGTTGCCCAGCGTGAAGTGGCGCATCAGGCGGCAGTCGAGCAACTTGTAAACTGGATTACCGCCAAGCAAGCCTAGTCTTGGGACAAATAGCACTAGTTCGCGCTGGTTGCGCGAGGCGCTAAGCCGCACTTCCAGCCTGGTTTTATGTCAGGAACAGGAGTTGCCGCTGTTTCTGACGCGCCAATATTTGCGTGTAGGGTTTGCCATTACGAAGCATATCGGTCGCAAGCAAGGTAGCATTTACCCCGGGGGCCAGTAGAACCTCCACTGATACCTGTCTGATTATCACAACAACCCTGGCACAAGGTTTTTTCCTGTGAGCAACACCCTTTGCAATCACTGAGCTGGGTAGGGTAATCAACATTGCCGATACACGCAGCGACGTCGCCGCCAGTAGCATTCTTGCAGTAACCGCCACTACTCAATGTACCCCTACAACAATTTTCGCGCTCACTAGTGGTTGTATATCTGTTATAGCACCAGTTGCCTACTGTCGCTCCAGCGCAGTTACTTGGAAGATTAGTTCCCGATCCAGTGGGGCTTGCGAGAACAATGCCAGCCTGCTTGAACTCCTGGGCCACGGCCTGTGCTACCTTGCTGTCCCCCGAATGACGCGCCAGACGCTCCCCCACAATGCGGGCGAAGTCATCCACGCCCAGCAGAGAGAACGCAGCGATGCCCGCTCCATATCCGAGCTTCCGCAACGCCGCACGCCGCGTCAGCTTCTTGTCTTCCACCCGACGCGCCGCCTCCATGTCCATCGGCCCGTTCTGGTCCGCCGGAGCCGACTGGCTCGTAGTGTCTGTTGTTGAAGCGTTTTTAGAATTGCTTGACATCGTGATCTCCTTGTATGGTCTTCAGTCAACTTGCGAACGACTGACTTGTCTCTAGGGTATTGCTTTTGCGCTGTTGAAAGAACCGGCCCCTGTCAGGACGGTAGCGGCCTCGGCCTCTTCCCTCTGCATTGCCAGAACGCGGGCTACGACAAGAGTAACAAGGCTCTCGACGCGCTCATGCTCTTCAATCTTGTCAATGACGGCCTGGGCAACCAGGTCAACGAAATCATCGCGGTCTTCAATTCGCGGTAATAGCTCAAATTAGTCTGGGCATTATCGGTTGATGCTTGGTCGGTTAAACATCTTTTTGTTGTATTTGTGCAGGTTCTGGAAAAAAGGATTCAATGTACGCCAACCCTTTTCAAGCACGCTGTCGCCCATTTACCTTCCCGAATGTTCTTACTGAACCGTAATGGCCCAACAGCACTCCAGATTTTTTCGTGTTGCAATGGAGTGAAAGTTTTCGCAGTCATAAACAGCCCCATCATTCTGATAGCAACCTCGGCTGAGTCTGTTGAAGGCTTCTGCATAGTTGATAACGCCCAATCTAAATCTGCATCATCAATTTTGCGTTGTGTGCCGACTTTGTTGCCCACGTCCTCCCAGCGCCGGTAGTCCACGCTGGACATAACGCCGGTATTTTGCAGAGATTGCCCGATTTGGGCAGAGTTCTTTTCGGCTCTTTGCTCCTTATCGCTAATATGGTGGGAAGTGGCACATCCAAAAGACAAAACTGAAACTAAGGCAAGAAAGGAGATACGAGCGTAGGGTGTTTGAACTAACAAAGCATTTTCCTTACAATCCGAGCGTCATTCATTTGCTCAACGAACGACGCCCAGAACAGAGGTATAGTTGCCGTTTCGCTTCTTGCTGTTTCTGATGCTGATGTGGAAAAGTGGGACAATTACACAATACCGCCACAGGCATTGTAGCATGACGTATGAAATCCACTTACTCCTGGCCAAGCATGATCGCAACATTGCTGGCAAGCAGCGACATTTCCATTCATCCCTCCATAGGACTTTGTGCAGCAAGTTGTTGGATCAGATGATCCATGACAACAGTCGCCTGTTACAGCAGAACCACCGCATCCAGTACAGTCGTAGTCGCTGATACAGTGAGACCCGCTTGTTGCCGCCATGCCTACAGGATTAGCGAGGACGATGCCGGCTTGCTGAAACTCGTGAGCCACCGCCTGCGCCACCTGGCTGTCCCCAGCCTGCCGTTGCAGCCGCTGACCGACCATGCGGGCGAAGTCGTCTACGCCCAGAAGCGAGAACGCCGCGATGCCCGCTCCATATCCCAGCTTCCGCAACGCCGCACGCCGCGTTAGCTTGCTGTCCTCCACACGACGCGCCGCATCCACGTCCATCGGCCCGCCCTGATCCGGAGCCAGTTGGCTCATCTGGTCCGCTGTTGAACTGTCTGTATAATTGCTTGACATTGTGATCTCCTCGTGTGGTCTCTGATAGTTCCGCGAAGGCGGCTTGTTTTTAAGATGATACTTTTGTATCGCTAGAAGAACCGGCCCCCGTCAGGACGGCAGCGGCCTCAGCTTCTTCTCTTTGCATCGCCAGAACGCGGGTTACGACAAGTTTGACAAGGCTCTCAACGCGCTCATGCTCTTCAATCTTGTCAATGACGGCCTGGGCAACTAGGTCAACGAAATCATCGCGGTCTTCAATTCGCATCGGCACTCCTTATTCTTCGGCGGCTTAGATTAGAGTAACTTCGTCCGGCATTTTCGGCGACTTCAAGATCGATAAAGTTCAACAAAAGCAATGCGCCGAATGAAAGGGGCGAGCTTTTGCGAGCAAATCGTCAGGTATGAACGGCAGGTCCTAAAGGAGCTGGCGAGATGTACCAACAAGGAAGCTGAACATAACCTACCCCCGGAACTTCTATTACAATAAAAACTTCGCATGAGTGAAGCGGATCGCAGTTCACTACGACTCCACAAAGCCCATTGTAGTACCCGTCAGAAACCACCACAGCTTGTCCACAATGGAATTTCATCGTTGTGTCATTTCCCCGCCAAATGTTGTTTTCTTGACCCAGCTTTTCGCGGCAGCAAAACGGTTTAGTGCCAAAGTAGAAACCTCATCGGGACGTTGCACAGCGGCGCAGACGATGCCAAGTTGATTTATCCATTCGGTGCGTAGATAATAGTGAACTCACGTTTCGACGAGAAAAATTCTGCCGGAGCCTGCCACTACGTCAAAACACACATAGTTATAATCACTGCTTTCGCCGACTTGCACGAGATACCTGGTGACTGGCGCAGCAGACGCCGGAGCCTGCATATAGCCAGTTGCGTAGTCATCAGCGGCGGTAGGTTCCAGCCACTCTGAGAAGCGGTGTTTGACGGCGGCGGATCACTCTGCCGCTGACATTTGCGGCGCCGACATTTGCGGTGCTGACCTGCGTGCCGGACGAATTATGAATGAAGCTTAAGCTAACGCCGGGGCTGCCTGGACTGGTGAACGTGACCCAGACCGCCAAGCCGCCTGCCGTAATCTGCGGCTTTGCCAAAATTGTTTTCAGCGATTGAAGTTGTCCGGGCTTTGGAGAAGCGCGGACGCCTCCTATGGTGGGCCGGGAGTGCAGCAGATTAATAACGATCTAGAACGTTAGCATTGCGGCCCCGGCCACAAACATCTCAGTCCCGCGGCAAATGGGCTTTTTGTTTTCATGCTTTTTTGTGACATGTCATATTTATAACACGTCCTCGTTCGAGTGGACCATACAGAGTTTATCCCAGGACAACCCGAAACAGCCCAATTCCCTGTTGGGAAAAAAGGATCCCTTACAGCATTTCTACCTGATTGTGTTTACTATAACACAATCAACGGAGAGGGTCAATGTTTTGTAAAAACTTTTTGTAATTTCTCATCAAAAATTATTTTGTAATATTTGTTATGTTCGGCTTGTTCGCTTGTATAATAAATCAGCCCGCGCAACTTAACTAACCACGAAATTTGACATCAAAGGTAATTTTATGAAGCCATTGAACGCGACAACAGCCCTGTGGAACCCCCATCGAAGCAAAGTGCCCTCTACACTTCGTTCTGTTCCTGATCGCACTGCCCTTTTGAGTAACTTTGAGGATAATCCAGACACCCCGATCTGCTGCTGGAACCTCTGCAGCAGCTACTCGGGGGTGAAGCGGCCGCGCCCAGTGCCTTCTGTCGCCTCTTCCACTACCACGAATATCAGCCCAGTCACGGTGCCGACTAGCGCCAGCCTCTGGAAGCCGACCAGTCCTCTTGGTGATGCACCGAGCATGCCCACCGTGGCAAAACGCCTACTCGTAGAGCGAGTCAGCGACGACTGTTCCCTCGTTTTTAATGCCTTGTCCGGCGCAGTGGACGTCTTCACGAACGCAGATCTTGCGGAACTGGAACTCTTGCGCCGAAATAAAGAAAGTCCAGTTTCTCCTGATCGCCGCCGCTTCCTGCGAGAGCGCGGCTACCTTTGGGATGATGGAGCAGAGGAAGACAAGTATCTACAGCAGTCGGTAATGGACGCCTGGCAGCGGATGAAGGCGCGGCAGCCGGAAATGTATACCGTCTGCCCCACTCTCGCCTGTAACCTAGCGTGCGCCTACTGCTTTGAGGGGGACAGCCTCACCGACAAGCCGCAGGGCGTGATGACGGACCTCCAGGTAGAGCATCTTTTCGCTGCCATCACCCGCCTTCGCGCAGCCCAAGCCGCAGACGGAACTTCCAGAGACGGAACTGTCAGAGACGGAACTTCCAGCACTTCTTTTCCCAGCGCATCGGCTCCTTGGATCGCGTTATTCGGCGGAGAACCCTTCCTGCCCAGCACCCGAAGCTGCATCAGCGCGATCCTTCGCTCTGCTGCAAAGGCAGGTTTTCTTGTCGGCGCAACCACCAACGGCGTGAACCTCACCCGCTTTGAAGCAATTTTGACTGAGTATGCCGATATTCTGACGACTTTTCAGATCTCCCTGGACGGACCGAAAGCCGTGCACGACAGCCGGCGCCACCGCCTCGGCGGTCAGGGAACTTTTGACGAGATCGTGCGAGGCATTGACCTGCTACTGTTCCTTGGGGTTGGGGTTGACCTGCGCGTTAACCTGGACCAAACTAACCTTGCCGCCCTGCCGGAACTCGCCAACTTCATCTTCCAGAAGGGCTGGAACCAGCATCCTGGCTTCGCCCTCGTCCCTGCCGGCGTCACCGCCCATGGAACCTGCTCTTCCGAGGCCCATGCTGAAGGGGCAGACGGCCCCCTCAGCTCAGTCTTGTCCGAGGCCGAGCTGACTCAAGGCGTACTCGCTTTACTGGAAATCTCCCCGAACCTCGCCGAGATCTGCAACTTAGGGTTTCTGCGGCATCTGGACCACCTTGTGAGCGTACTGGAACCGCACAAGCGCCGCGATGGTCGCAAAGGTTCCAGCCCCCGCTACTGGTACTGCGAAGCCAGCACCGACAAGCAGTTTGTCTTCACGCCGGAGGGCCTCATCTATAGCTGCACCGAAGCCGTCGGCAAGCCACGTCATGCCATCGGGCGCTTTGATCCGGCTCTTGAGCTGTGGCAGGAACAGGCCCAGCAATGGATCGGACGCACCATCCTCTCCCACCCGCAGTGTCATGCTTGTTCTCTCTCTACTTTGTGCGGCGGCGGTTGCCATTTTGCCGCCTGTGAACAGACCCGTAGCGGAACCCAAGAAAACAAAGAGGAACCCCTGCTTCAGATCACAGTCCGCACGAAAGCCGCACCTGCTCCCCTCCCCGTCCAGCCGATCCAGCCCGCAGGATCAGGTTCGCAGAGCACCAGCGGCAGTCACAACTACTCCCAATCCGATCATCCCTACTGTAACGATGCGGAGAGGACGATCCGAACCTACCTGAGTTACATCGGGCGGTTTCTCTTCCACTCTGCGTCAGACCGCTAAATCCTTCTGCATGGAGCCTCCACGTTGGGACCAAGAAAAGGCCGGGAACAAGGACACCTAACCTTGTTTCCAGCCTTTTATTTTGTGTTCTTTCCAATAACTGGTAACTCTAACATACCTTCTGACGCGGTCTTGTGCTACAATCTGTTTTTCAACCCAGTTTCTTCGGTAGCGTCATTTCTTTGGCAGCGTCTGTCCAGAAGTCTCTAAAGCGAACCTGCCGCAGCTGCATGCTGATTTGATCAGGCAGCCTTTTTAAGGGATGTTGACAATGAAACTGAATGCGACCAGAAAGAGATCTCCTCAGCAAATGGCTAAACCCATATCATCCAGTTCTGCCGAAACACCAGACCAAGCCGTGACTCAAAGCCGCGGGCGGAAATATGCTGGCATCGGCCAAGAGCCTCGCACCCAAGAGGAAGCGGGACAGAGCGGGACAGAGCGGCCTGGAGAAGAAATCTCTTCGCTCGGCAGTCTGGAAGCAGAACTGCTGGGAGTCCTGTGGCAGATCGGAAAGCCGGCAACCAGCACAGATGTCATGGAAGCGGCGCTTTATAAGCGGCGTGCGGAAGGGAAGGAGCCCACCGCCTTTGCAACCATTTCAACCACCCTGCGCCGAATGTCGGCGAAAGGATTGCTGGAAGCGCAAAAGCAGGGCCGGGGCGGTGTCGTCTACTGGCCGACCGTCGAGAGGGAACAAATGGCCGCACGGATACTCAACAATGTCTCATTAACCTTGCTCGGCTCCTCGCTGCATGGGCTTCTCCCAAAACTTGCCGGACATCTCCGGTCATACGCCGGTTCGAGCGCCCGCGTCAGTTCAGACACCGTCACAGACCCAGAAGCGCAGAGGCTGTTAGAGGCTTTGAAGAAGCTCGCAGACGGTCAGGCGACAGAGTAACAGTTGGATCAAGCCGGGGGAGGCCGCTACTCCAGAATGTTGCGCTGAAGACAGCCGTGACAACCTCGCCTCCCAAGCGATAGATTTTTGGCTCCGATGCTGACTTCTTCCTTGCATATCCTTCTGATCTTTGTCTGCCGGCACTGGCTGATGGGTGTCATTAATGCAGGTGTGACGGCTCTGCTGGGGCTCGCCTTGCTGCGGATGAACCGGCCAATCTTCTCCTCCACCAAATGGCTGCAGCTGCGCGCCGTAGTCCTGCTGGCAGCCTGCACGAAAGGAGCTTTTTTCCTTGTCCAGGGGGAAGCCCGGCATGCAGGCTTTGGCTCACGGATTGTCAGCGGGATCCAGTTTCCTGACCCCATCGAAGTGCTTCATCTGGTTCGGCAGAGCCGGGACTCACTTTGGCGGCCGACCGGACCCGCCGAAGGGATCAGCGCTATTCTCTTTGCCTTTGCACTCGTAGCGCTAGTACGCCGCGCCGTCGAAATGAGCCGCGTCGGGAAAGCGCTCGACATGCTGAACCATCTCGCCCCAGTCTCTCCTCCTGATCATGTCACGGCGGCCCTGCGGCAGGCAGCGTACTCCCTGGGCTTCTCCCCAAAACAGGCACTCCCAGCCGTGTTCCTCATGGAGGTAGATTGTTCGACACCGTTGCTTCTTGGCTTGGCGCAACCGCGCCTGGTTCTCGCGCCCAGTCTTCTTGAGTGCGTCTCTGAGGAAGAACTCGAGCTGATGTTCCGGCATGAACTGGCGCATCTTCAGCGGCGTGATCATTGGCGCCGCTGGTTCCTGCTCTGGCTGCAGGATATCGGCTGGCTCAATCCCTTGATCTTCCCCCTGCTCGAGCAAATTGCAGAACTGGAAGAAATCCAGTGTGACCAGCTCGCAGTGAAGTCGCCGCACGACGCCTACCAGCTGGCTCAGGCTATCACACGCACTTCCCCGACCGTACTGGAAGTGCAGAACAAGAGAATGCAGGCTCAGAAGGTGCAGAAGAATACCCTGTCGCTCCGGGAGAATAGCCCCGCTGCAAACTTTACCTTTGCTCTGCAAGGCCGGCACCGCCGCCGCAAACACCGGGACATTGCCACCCGGAAGCGCCTGACAGCATTATTGTCCCTCTCTCAAGAGCTGGCCCAACAGCGGCTTCCTTCAAGTTCGGCCGTCTCTCGTACGTCCTCCCGCATTCTTTCAGGGTTACGACCGATTCAGCGTAGCCTTTTCTGGCTGGCTCTGCTGATTGTCCTTTACCTCAAGTATTATGTCACCCCGGACGTCAACTGACTTCACCCATTCCACTTCTCAACCACAGGGTTCCTTCCATCAGTTGGCCTGTTGTGCTGTAGCTCATGCTCGTCTAGCGCGGGATTTTATTGACCTCAGCAGAGCAAAAAGCAGCAGAGCAAAAAGCATTGATGCAACAGAATAAAGCATTGATGCAACAGAATACCTAGTTACCGCTGGCGAACCCAGGGGCGCATCTTTGTTTCTGCCACAGATTGAGGCAATCGGTCCTGTCAGTTGCTGAGGTCGAGCACTGCTCGGAAGTTCAGCAGGCTGTTTGAAGTTCAGCAGGCTGTTTCCGGCTCCTTCAACGCGCTCTGGTTCGCCAGTATGCGCGTGAGATACGCAAACCGCTTCCGTTGAGGGCGTTGCCCTGCTTCCCACAGCGCCGCTCGGCGCAGATTTACCCCCACGGCAAGAGCGGCATAGTAGCAGAGCATCTTGGCGGGACCGCAATACGGCGTTCGCCGTGCCTGATGCACATTCACCAGATGCGAAAACGTCGCCTCGATCCCCGCCCGGCGGCGGTAACGCTCTCGAAATGCAGTGGTTTTTATTCCGCCTACCGGGTGGTTAGTAGCGTGTAGTACGGGGACAAGCGCAGAATCCGCTGAAGCTGACTGGGCGGCAAACGCTGCTGCCGAAGTGGGCATTGGGAACAAGTCTTCTTGTCCCAGGCAATGGCGACCAGGCTCCTGCCCTTCCGCCCTGAGCGCTCGTACAGAGACCACA
Source organism: uncultured Armatimonadales bacterium (assembly GCA_964252595.1). GTDB lineage: Bacteria > Armatimonadota > Armatimonadia > Armatimonadales > Capsulimonadaceae > JANXMY01. The sequence goes on along the minus strand of CAXUNT010000043.1, from coordinate 14,571 downwards.
AGCGAGCAGAATGTCTGCCGGGGCTGGTTTTCCACATCGATGGTGAAATCTTCGGAAGGGAAGATCGTGTCTTTTAAGATTTTCCCTTTGCGAGCCATCCCCACAGTATCTGCGAAAATCGGTGCCAGCAAATTTACCCCATGACCCAAGCTGCTTTGGATGGTGAGGCCGTTGACGTAGCCGGCATCTGCCAGATGCGTTTCCGGCAGCAAAGCGCGTGCCTGCAGCCGTTGCTGAATAGCATCAACCGCCTATGAATCATGCACAGCCGCCTATGAATCATGCACAGCCGCCTATGAATCATGCACAGCCGCCGCAACGATGTCTAGGTCCGTAATCTAAAGATTGAAAATCAAGAGCGGCGCATCTTCCGTGGCTGTTTCCGTTAGATGCAGCTTGTAGCCGCTCCAAGCGTAGCCCTGCTTCGTGGCCCGCCGGGCCTGCGGGTCATGGATAATAGAGTCATGGGGAGTGACGATCACGCGCCCACGCTGGCCGTCGTCAAACGCGGGAGCAGGTCGTGTTTGGATGCTCGACCGAACTTCTACGTCGGCTTTCGTCTGTACGCCGGCTTTAGTTTCCAATGTGTTAGGAAGCGGGCTTAGGTATGAACGCTGGTACTGCTGGGTCCAGACGGTCCGCAGAACTTCGACGGCAGCCAGGCCACGAAGCTGCGCTGCCGCGTCCGCGTCCAAAGCATCCAGCAATGCAAAGCTGTCCTGCACGGCGCGCGAAAGTAAGCGCCGGGCCTCTGCCGAAGCTCGCGGGCCACTTTCACGGATCAAGCGCTCGGCTTGCGTCCACGGGCCATAATTTTGGAGCCAGGCGTCCGGGATATTTGCCTTCTGCCAAGCTGGATCGTGCTGGACAACGGCTTCAAGAGCGTGGCGTAGTGTTTGCATGATTTATTCTTCCATGACCAGCTCCAGCAAGTCAAGTTCCCGGACAGCAGCAATGATCGCCAAGCTATCCGTGCGCTGCACGGCTCGTCCTCTGAGGAAACCACGCTCCTTCAGCCGTCGGAGGAAGGCATCGAAAATACGCCGCTCGGCGTGATGGGCGACGAGGCGCTGACGGAACTCGCACAGGACGCTGGCATCAGAGCCGGGATAAGACAGCGGCAGATGTAGGGCGTATTTCCATTCGATCCGGGAACGGACCATCTCTGCGGCGACGCGGTCTGAGCAATGCTCGGTGGCTTGCAGCACGGTGACCAGTGCCAGAAGTGCCGGCGAAAGGGCGGGCTGCCCGGTGGACGAGTAAAGATCGGCGAAGTCCTGGTCGCAGAGAACATCAGCAAACTCTGCTCCAAGACGACGCATCGGATGATCAAGTGGGTAGATTTGCTCGGCGACCGAGCGTATGTCTTCAGGAACGGGTGGTAGTAGTTGCGGCTTCAGGCACATGAGGATCTCCGGTTACAGAGTACCCAGAAGCAACCAGGCTCGACTTCGCCAGCGGTAACCTCATCAGAAATGTTGCGCCGACAAAAAAACGTTTCTTCTCAATTTCACGTGTCTCAAAAACGAACGGATACTGTTGGCGAATTAGGCAGGGACAACGTCTGTGTGCCACGAACTTTCCGGCATCCTTAGCAGATGCTGGAGATTCCCATGTGCTTGCAGATCGAAACCGCCTTCTCGGTTCTGGAACAAACCCAACGTGTAGTGGAGGCAGCCTTCCCGAATGGTAGCCTCTTTATCCATATGCGCGACGAATTAGGAACGCTTTTCACAGACAGCGACTTTGTTGATCTCTATCCCAAGCGCGGCCAGCCTGGTCTAGCCCCCTGGCGGCTAGCGCTGATCATGGTGATGCAGTTCGTCGAAAATCTCTCGGATCGCCAAGCCGCTGACGCGGTGCGCAGCCGCATCGATTGGAAGTACGCGCTCGGCCTTGAGTTGACGGACCCTGGTTTTCACTACTCTGTCCTCTCCGAGTTTCGGAGCCACCTGGTTGCAAATGATGCAACGCAGATGTTGCTGGATAAGATGCTTTTGCACTTGCGAGACGAAAAGCTCCTCAAAGCACGTGGCCGGCAGCGAACCGACAGCACCCACGTTTTGGCGGCGATCCGCGTGTTGAACCGTCTGGAATTGGTGACCGAGACGTTGCGGGCGGCACTGAACGAACTCGCCACTGTGAGCCCTCACTGGCTAAAGTCGGTCGCTCCTGCCGACTGGTACGCACGCTACAGCCTGCGTGCGGAACAGACACGGATGCCTTCTGGTGAGCAAGCGCGGCGGGAGTTCGCAGAAATGGTGGGGCGAGATGGCTGCTTGCTGCTCAAGGCACTGGACGCACATAAAGACCAAAGTAAGATAGAACACAATTTGGCAGAAGAAGAAAAGCCAGATCTTCATACTTTGGCCGTAGTACAGACCTTGCGCCAAGTCTGGGATCGTCACTTTACCCGTTCTGAGGCAGGCGAGATCCTCTGGCGCGCTGATGCTGAACTCGCACGGGCCGCCACCGCCATCGAATCTCCCTATGACCCAGAGGCCCGCCATGGCAATAAGCATGACCTTTCCTGGACGGGCTATAAGGTTCACTTGACGGAGACCTGCGATCCTGAGTTGCCCCGCATCATCACCAATGTTCACACGACCGTCGCTACAACCCAAGATGTTAGCTGCACCGCAAACATCCAGCAGAGCTTGGCCGACCGAGATCTGCTGCCTCAACGGCACCTTGTGGATACGGGTTATGTAGATGCACAGCTTCTGGTAGACAGCCAGCGGCAGCATGCGATTGAACTCTTTGGCCCAACCCGCTTCAATCCCAGTTGGCAAGCCCGAGAAGGCGGCTATGATCAATCCCGGTTCGTCATAGACTGGGAAAAGAAGCAGGCTACGTGTCCTGAAAGAAAGGTTTCCGTGTGGTGGGGCGCGGACACTCCTGCAAAAGATCATGCAAGAGAGTGTTCCGGCTCTGCTCCTGCTGGGCAGGTAAAGGGGCAGGTACGAGTGAAAGTGCGCTTCAGCCAGCGCGACTGTACGTCCTGCCCCAGCCGGACTAAGTGTGTGCGTTCAGAAGCGGGCTGGGCACGAACCTTAATCCTTCCGACAAAGGAGTGTTATGAAGCCCTGCAACAGACGCGGACGATGTTGTGCAGCGAGGAAGGACGTGCCGAGTACCGTAAACGCGCCGGGATTGAGGGAACTCTGTCCCAGGGCGTTCGGCACTGTGACCTGCGACATTCGCGTTACCGTGGCTTATCTAAGACCCATCTTCAGCATGTAGTGGTTGCCACTGGGCTGAATGTGCTGCGGGCGATAAATTACTTGAACGAGGAACCGCTCGCCCAGACCCGCAAATCTAGGTTCGCCCAATTGTGTGCATGATTTCGCCAACAGTATCTGTTCGTTTGTGAGACAACTTCCCCCAACCTATTTCCAGACGTGGGCCTACTCTCACGAATCTGTCTCTTTTCCCATCAATCAAAGGCTCAGTTGATGAACTGCAATTGGAAACAGAGACACAAATTACGTCTACTTCTATCACATCTACTTCTATAGTTGCTTAATGATCACTATCTTTCCATTTGTTCTTATGAACTTTGTTCTTGTGGATTGTTCAATGCCATTCGCTTCATGCTACTCGCTTCATGCTACTATTCGGGGAGGCACTTAGAACCTATTTCAAAACGCAAGTCTAAAAATGAGCCTGTGGTAATCCGATAATAGCGGCATGATGCCACCGAATGAATCAAGTGTTGACCAGAAGCCTGCGCCGAAAAAACCGTTGCCGACCATCTGGAATGTCCCTGATCCACTCTGGGAACTGATCGCCAAGGTGCTGGCCGTCTATGATCCGCCTGCCAGAACGGGCCGCAAACGCAGTGGAGAGCGCCTGGCCTTCGACGGCGTGATCTACCGCATGCGAACAGGCTGCCAGTGGAACCACTTGCCCGACGACTTTGGCGATAGTAGTAGTGTCTACCGTGCCTTCTGCCGCTGGGAGAAGAAGGCCGTCTTTGACATTCTGTGGGCCATCCTGCTCACTAAATGCGACGATCTGCAAGGCGTTGACTGGCAGTGGCAGTCTGCCGATGGCTGCCTCGGAAAAGCGCGAGGCATACCAGAAAGCGGCGTCGGTAAAAAGGGGCACAAGGCCAGTGCGTCGGCCCCAACCCCACCGACCGCAGTAAGTCTGGCGTCAAGTGGAACTATTAGAAAAGCCTGCTGGTTGAGGGCCACGGCAGGCCCCTTGCGGCTTGCATCAGCGGAGCCAACACGCCCGACACCAGTTTGCTGAAGGCGACGCTAGACGCCGTGGTCGTGGTGCGCCCGACACCGACAGCCGAGACGCCGCAGCATCTGTGTCTGGACAAAGGCTATGCCAATGCGCCTGCCGAAACCGTGGTCCTGGAAGCAGGCTATGTGCCGCACATCAGGCGCATCGGCGAAGAGAAACTCGACACCCAGCAGGAGAAGACGCATCCTGCTCGTCGCTGGGTGGTGGAGCGCACCTTTGCCTGGTTGTCTCGTTGCCGTGCCATTCTCGTGCGCTACGAAAAGTTAGCCGAGCGCTATCTGGCAACCATCAAACTTGCCTGTGCCTTGCTGTGGTTCCGACGCTGGCACGGACTTGATCCGACCTTTACGTTTTGAAATAGATTCTTAGCAAGCGACGCCCGCATGGCACCTAACAAGAAAACAAAGATATGTACCATTGAGGGGCGCTCTGCTGCCGCGTTGCTTGTTTTCAAAAGCTGCCGGAATTTCTTGCTCGGATTAGGCTGTGGCAAAAACTCCGGCAGCTTTTGACGAGCTTCTCTGTATATTTGACGTGTTTTTATGTGTTTCGCTAGAGGAGACCCCGTCAGTTCCGGCAGGATGTTTCCCCGGCAGGATGTCAAATGTCGCAGGTTTTTATCGGCCACCGACCCGCAGCTGCCGCAGCTTGTCTTCGAGCTGCTGCTTCCTGCGCTCAAGCTGCGCCAAAGTAGAGTCCGCCTGACGCACGCCCAGGCTACGGTGGAACGCGCGATGTACCACCGCAGGATTCACGTTCAGCTCCCGCGCCACTAGTGCCGTCAGCCGTGTGCATAAGCGCCGCAGCTCCTGACGCCGCTGATCATAAGTCCCGCTTTCACCTGATCTTACATCGGTCTCGCTTTCATTTGATCTTTCAGAAGTCTCATTGCTGCTGGGTTCGACTATTTCTCTGATTTGATTTGTTTCCCTCAATCCTGCGGCAGCGCCGGGGTCAGCTGCAGCAGCTTCCGGCAAAGCAAGCCCTAACGTAGATCGGCCCCACACAATCCCCTCCAGTTCATTTGCCTCCGGCTCCAGTTCATTTGCCTCCGGCTCCAGTTCATTTGCCTCCGAATCCATCCGCGCAATTACTGCCGCTAAGGCATAATCCGGCAGACCCGAAAAGCCTGAAGGACCTGTGTTCATGGCCCGCGCACGCTGCATCGCCGACGCCGGCACCACCGCCCCATTTGTCATCATCCGTTGCCCGAAGGCATGAGATGTCAGAGGCACGAACAAGCCCGTGCCTTCTCCTCGGCTATCACCTTCTCCCCCTTGCGGGTCAAGCAGAGATTGCAGGTCAAGTACGGCATCTCCACCATTCTCTTCATTCGCACCGTTATCTCCACTTCCATTGCTGTTTTCATTCCCGTCCCCTTCTTTATTCTCCTCCCCTTCTGTTCGCAGGCTTCGGCCCGAAGGACGCACTAGGCCGCGCGCCAGCGCCATAAGCCGCTGATCCGCCGGCAGGAACACCTGCGCGTCCTGGTGCACGAGGCCCGGCACTACCCGAAGCGCACGCGCCACCAGCTGCCGAAATGCCCCCTCTCCCGTCACGTTCGTCGCCCACAGAACCACCCGGATGTCCGGGCAGTCATACCCCTCCCCCGCCATCCGGCAGACTACCAGCCACCGGCCCCCGCCCGACCGGAACCGCGTTAGCACTCCGAGCGACGCCGGATCATCCGACAACGCGATCGCCGGCATCTCGCCCGTCAGCGAAAGCATCCGCGCCGCAACAGCCCGCGCATGCGCCGCGTTCATCGTCACGACCAGTCCTTTCGCCTGCGGATGTCCACTTGTCTGGGGAGTTCCGTTCGGCTGCGGATGTCCATCCGCCAGTGGATGACCGCTCGCCCCGCCAGGGCCGCGCCGAGCTGCCGACAGCGCCGCATCCGCCCGCAAGATGGCCGCTTCCATCCAGCCCCCTTCCGCATGCAAAGCCGCCCGAAGACGACGCGACTGGTCCCTTTCCGAAAGCACATCCGCAAACGTCGCCGTCACCTCCCCTTCCTCGGCCAGCCACACCGTCCGGGCCTCCAGCGCAAAGAAGAAGGCGTCGCGCACCACCCCGTCCCGCAGCGCCTCGGCGTAGCTGTAGGACACGTCGCTGTGGGAGTTGCCAGCCCCGTCATAGCGGACGAACGGGATCATGTTCCCATCTTGGCGCCAAGCGGTCCCGGACAGGCACAAACGGCAGGCGGCATGTTCGAGTGCCTGGAACAAGGCCTCGCCCCAGGCCCGGCTTTCGGCGCAGTGATGCACTTCGTCGAGCACGCAGAAGACCCGGTGGCGGGCGCACAGAAGCCGGAGCGCGTCCGGCAGGGAGGCCACCTGGGCATACGTGACGATGCAGCCGTGGACGTCTGGCAACAGGGCAACGGAGTTGTTGCCCCAGCCGGCAGTGAGGGAAAGGCCGGCGCGGTGGGCGCTCGTTGCCCACTGGTCTTTGAGGGTGCGTGTGGGAACGACCACGACGAGGAGGTCCGCGTTGCCGTCTCGCAGTTCGCGTGCGGCGAGAAAGAGAGCGAGGTTGGTTTTACCGGAGCCCGGCGTTGCCGTGACGGTCATGTTAGTTCCGGTCATGTTAGTTCCGCTTATGTTGGTCCCGCTTATGTTGGTCCCGCTTATGTTGGTCCCGGTCATGTTGGTTCCGCCTGCATTGCCCTGTGCTGCACCTAGATAGCCATGTCCTAGAGAGTCCTGGGCTGCTCCTGGCATGCTTTGCCACGCTCTTTCCTCGAGTGCCCGCAGGGTTCTGTCATGCACTGCCTGCAGGGTGCGCAGCCGCTGCCACGCGACGGCCCCGCGCTGCTGCCAGGGACGCAGGGGCAGATCCCAGGCAGGCAGCGGCGGGCGGGTGTCCGAAGACCGCCGGGTCGTTTCCGCCAGAAGCCGGGCGGCTTTGCGGCGGTTACAGTCCGGGCAAAGCGCCTGGGCGTTTGCGAGGTCGGTCGGTCCGCCGGCGGCGAAAGGATGGCGGTGGTCGGCATGAAAGCTATCGCCGAGGGCCACTCCGCACTCTTCGCAGCGTCCCCCCGCCCCGGCCTGAAGCACAAAACGCTCGGCGCGGTTGAAAAAACGTCGCCGAGCGTTTTGCTCATTTTCCCCCTGCTCATTGCCAGAAAGCTCATCCGCTTCTTGCCGCTCATCCGCTTCTTGCTCAGTCAGAGCCGGGTCATCAGTCAGGTCCGGTTCACGAGATTGCTGATCATCCATTGTTTGCTGATCATCCATTGTTGTCGGTTCTCTTTCTTCTCATATCACTTTCGTCTGTTTCTTGTCCATAGGTTTCTTGTCCCCGTCAAGCTTCTTCTGTAGCAGAAACCTCTTCTGTAGCAGAAACCTCTTCCATAGCAGAAACCTCTTCCATAGCAGAAACCTCTTCCATAGCAGAAACCTCTTCGCGTGCTTCGTAACGCCACCGTACCGCAAGCCAGCCTTCCAAAGCCGTGAGGTCGGCAAACCGCAGCAGCACGGGGAACGAACCAGAAGTCCCACCGGAACCTCGACGCGCCGCCCCGCCCTTCGGCGCAGAATGCACTCTCGGCGACATCGCTGCAAGACTGGCCTCGTCCAGATGGAGACGGACCTCCACCATCAGCGCCAGATTGACAATTCCTTGGCCGGTCAAGGCGCAGACATGCGCGTGATGCCAGCGGCGAGGGCCAGCTACAAGGGCAAATGCTTCTGCTTCCGTTCGAGCTTCGGCTTCCGTCTGAACGTCGTCATTCCGAGCTTCACCACCGAGAACGGCATCTTCTGCACTTGGACTGGTGTTTTCTGCTGACTGACCGCGCGTAGCCAGCGTAGATGCCGCTGGTACAGATGCCGAAAGCACCGAGCGGCTTGGCCCCACCCCGCCCCCCGTCAGGCTACTCTCCGTCAAAATCAGCGCCCATAGCCGCGCCACCGATAAGCCCTCCCGCGCCGCACGCGCCGCCCATGCTCGTCGTTCCCGCTCCGTTCGCAGGCGCGATAGCGTCCGGGCATGCGAGAATGACAGCGCCGCCTGCCGCACCGGATGTCCCGGCGGAAAAGTCGCCGCCGTCAGCGCGGCGTCGACCAAAGTGCCCCGAGTCCTCTCCTGGGCTTCGAGAAAGGCATCGTAGGCCAGCGACGAGCGCTGGAAACTGGCTTTCGCTTCAGGGGTAGCCGGAGTGAAGGGATCGAGGAGGCGGTCGCGCTGGGTTTCGACAGCACGCTGCAGGGCGTAGATGAGGTCTGCCGCCTGCCACTTCTGGGCTTCGGTGGCGTGTTTGGACAGGCCGCCTTGCTGAGCGAGCGTCTGGGCCTCGGCCAGCAGAGTCGTAAGCTGCTCCGGCAAAGCCACAGCCGTCCCTTGCCGCGCCGTCCCTTGCCGCGCCGTTTCTTCGTGCCGCGCCGTTTCTTCCAGTAATGCGGTTGAGGAAGCCTCACTCGGCGCGAAGGCTGCTTCTTGGAACGGAACTGCTGCTTCGTCACTTGCGGTTGTTGAAAATTCGTCACTTGCGGTTGTCGAGGGTTGATTAGTCATTGTTGGTTTTCCTTTTCGGATGAGTGATCGTGAATTGAGTGATCGTGAATTGAGTGTCTATGGCATGGGACTGTAGTCGCTGCTCTGAGGCTTAGTCAGTATGCTCCAAGAGGAATTTGACTAAGAAGGATTTGAATAACATCTGCGGCTGCCGTGTCCCACAAGATTGAAATTGCCGAGTTTTGATAAAATTGACGAGTTTTACGATAGAAAAACTGTCATATGACAGTCCATTTTCACGTTTTGAGAATCTGGATGTCGGATTCAATGGATTTCCTGCTACCCCGCTTCTCCTGCACCGGCCACACCTTGAGCGGAACGGCCTGAGAAGTGCCTGTCCTTAAGTTAAAGTACACCCCTTGATTGTCCACGCTGCCTTCCCGGATCAATTCCCACAAGAGGTCAAGTGCATACGCCGACACGGTGCGGTTGACAAACAAAGACTGCTTCTTCAGCGCATCCACCATCGAACACGACGGTTCATTCGTCTCGTCAAAGTCCTCGTCCAGCAAGTCTGGAAACAGCTCCGTCACGCACGGCAAGCGAATGTAGCGTTTGTCTTCGTAGTACACTGTCGTGAAGCTATTCGGCCCATCGACTTGCTTCCGCCGCTGCCCTTTCCACAAGGCTTTGTTTGCATCAAACTCCTGGTTTCGGGGCCACGCGTCTTCTCCTTCCCGTCCCGGCTGCCCGAGAACGACTTGGCCTACCGTGGCAAGGTTCGCGCAGTCGAGCCAATAGTCCGGCTGCGTGTAAATAGAAGACCGGGGTGACCAGAACGCTTTGTGGAGGTCACGCCGCGCGGCCGCCGTGTCGACGCACGAGATCAAGATGTCCGGACTTTGGGCATGCCCGAAATTGACTTCCGTGCGGTACTCGTCCGCCACGGCTTTCCAGTTCACGCCGTAGGTCATGTTGACGCGCCCCACCAGGCACTCGGCTTTGTTAAGACCCACGTCCGGGGCGTAGAAGAGCTGGCGTCCAACGTTAAACGGGGAGACGGTGTCGGGATCGTAGACGGTCACGCGCAGGCCCTGGCAACGGCACCCGTCTTGCTGGTTCATGGCGCGAAGAGAGGCATGGATCTGTCCGAGACCCGTCAGCATTTGCGAACCCGTCCCGCCGCATCCGACGAGCGTGATGTTGAAGACGTCTTTCTCTTGAAGGGTGACGCAGGACTTGTGCGGGGGAATGTCAACGGGTTTGCCTACGGTGTAGATCAGCCCATCTTTGTTACGTTTGCGTGTCATCATACGAAACCAATCCTCCAAGTGCCGTCGTGGGTGACGCTGCACCCACGGCTGCACGGCCATGTGAGCTTACCGTCCGGCCAGCGGACGCCAAGACAGCGTCCTCTGCACCCAGATAAAGTACAGTCTTTGTAGCCGATGATCGTACCTTCCTGGGTTTCGTCTGAGTTAAGGAGTTTGCTGCCCAATACAGGCAGTCCTGACTCGTTTAACGCTGTCATGTGGCAGTTTCTCCCTCTCGCATCTCAAACACAGGCTGCCCTTGAATGTTCATACCGACGCGCTCCACAAGGTGAGGACGATGGACTCCAAGCCACGTTAGTGCCGAAGTGCTGTCCACGTAGCACTCAAACCCTGCGCGTTTGTACCGGAACATCTCCATGATCTCCGGGTAGTCTTCGTCATACTCAAAGAACAAGGCGACGTGATCAGCGGGATAGTCCCCGCCCCACCCGCAGGCGGCAAGGTCAAGAATGTCCTGGTCGTCGGCTTGCTCGAACCAAGGCGTACAGTCGAACGAGGGGATTTCATAGACGTGTTCGTCGTCATGCACCTCGGCGGTCACATGTGGCTGAGTATTACTCGTCATTATCTTCTTCGTAGTTTGGATTAGGCACCCATAGAACGCAAGTGATGTAAGCGCCTTTGCCTTCGTTATCGGGCATGACTTTGCTGTTGGCTGCAAACTCGATGATCAGAGGCTCGTCCGTGTCACCGTCGTCGAGAGTTTCGCAAGCGATCTCACGCCGGTGATCGTTGTGTGATACTAACCCGCGTGCCAGCGTGCAATATACATCGTTGTCGTCAGGATGTTCGGCTTTCATTGTGGTCATGCCAGTTCTTTGCCTTTCTCTTGGTAACGGCGAAGATCTTCGTCCGAGAACCGGCCCCAATAAGGGTCAGTGCGAAGCTCTTCCGTAGGCTCGTTAAAGATAAAGTAGCCTGCGGTTTCGCGCAGCACTTCGAGGGGATCACCGCGCGGGATCTCATGACTGCGGACGTAAACGCTGAAGAGTTCAGCGTTTACGTCCGGCATCCGGTCGATCTCTTCTTGCACACGGCCAAGTGCCACTTTGGCTTCTTCCACTGTGGCAAACGCCAGTTCCCGGTGATACGAAGGAGTCTGCTGACTGCCATGTACTTCGTAGTCGTCGTAGCGCATCTCAATAACAAGGATAAAGTCCGCCGTATCTTCCGTGCCGGCCGGCACGGCAAGAAAGAACTCTTCTTCTTTGTCGTGAGTAGGCGCCAGCATAAACCGGTGGATAGAGAACTCATCCAGGCCGGTGCGCGTGCCGTCTTCATTCGCCCAGCTTGCCCACACGCCGGGAAGATGCGGACGCTGCTCCGTGATGATGCACAGGTTTTCGCTCTGGAAGTTATGATTGACGGATATGATCAGCGTGCCTGTTGTCAGCGTTTCCACGTCTCGTACACGTGCGCCCTTCTTCCAACCTGCGGTGGAGTATCCGGCTTCGTAAACACGACCTGTGCCTTTATTCATGAGTTGTCTCCCACGGCTGCTGAAGTGAGTTGTCTTCTTTGCCTTTATCTTCTCGTATGCAGTCTATGCAAAACACACCTTCAACTCCGTAGTCAGGAAGAGAGCAGTAGCGCCAACCAGATTCGTAAAAGCACCGCGCTGCGTACTTTTCCAGTGCACCAGGCTCGGAGAGGGCAAGACCCTCTCCATTTACACTTTCCTGTTTGTCGCACTGGTTGCACTTGATCTCGATCACCCGCTGGATTTCATTGATCAAATGCTTCCGGTGAAACTCTTCCGGCATCTTACCGTTGACGACTTCATAACTGCTCACGTGGCGGTACTCCTAATGTCCGAATGACTTCGGCGTTGTCGATCACGCCGTCTTCCCACTGACCTGCGAAGCAAAGGCCATAACCGCCGTCTGAAAGGTCACAAGGACACTCGCCTAGTTCATGATCGTCCAGGAACTCTTTCAGAAGGTCAAGAACATAGGCTGTTTCCTGCTCTTCATTCACCGTAAGATCTTCCTTTCATCGCGCCGGCCAGCGTGAGCGGCAGACGGTGCAGGTACTTCATCGCCGCGCTCTTTGTCGCCCCGCTTTTTGCCATCGCTTCCCAGTAGCCTGTATGACTCTTTGGATGCGTCGTCACGCCCTGGGTGTTGCCGTGGGCGAAGTTTGAGCCGAAGAAGCACTCTTCCCATTTGCCGAGTTGATCGGGGCGCGGCTGCTCCGGAAGCCGGACGCTTCCAGAACACATGAGACCGTTCTCGTAGACGTTGAAGTACGGGGCGCGGCAGAGCCTTGTGTCAGCGGATGGACGTTTGTCTTCGTCCAAAGCCCACACGGCAAGCTCGCCGCGCCGCGCGCGGAACACCAAAGGCGGGTGCATGACTTCCTTGCCGGACAAAGCATTCAGAGCGTCGTTCCTCGCCTGGAAGAAGATGCGGCGGCGCCCCGCAGGGCGCCACCACGCAAACGTGTTGGACTCCCAGCACAGGCACCGTTCCGGGAACACAAAACGCTCTTGCGGTGCGTCGTCAAGGCCACGGAACAGCTCTGCAACCGAGTCGTGTCCGACCGGACCGCCTGGTCCCAGCCGGGGCGCTTCTGTGCCTTGCAGGTAGATGGCACTGTGGGCCGTTACAAACCGTGCGCCTCGCTCGTCTCCGTACACCAACAAAGCGCCCTTTAGGAGCAGTGACTCTGTGCCCTCAAAGACGGCCACTGCGTCCATCGTCATGATTTCACCTATACCTCTAGTTGTTCGATGCGACTGGTGCTCGACTCGCGGGCTTCCATCGCACAGGCCACGCAAAGCGGGACTTTCTTGTAAGCCGTGTGCGTTTCCGTACTGGCACTGACATCCACCACGGAGTTCGTGTACGAGGCATCGCTTGTGCACTTGGCGCACCGAACAGGGCGGCCATCGCCCTGCTCATGGGCCACACGCAAAGCTTCTTCGTCTTCTGCGGCTTTCTTAACCTGCTCCCATTCATATCCAGACAAGCTCACGTGCTGGATGACGTTGCTTCGGTCGTCCTGCATCTGGATGACGAAGTTGAGACCGACCCAGTGAGCGACGAGTGTTCCTGTCATTGATCCTTCTCTTTCTAACGTGTTGCCGGTGGCCGCTCTACGTTGTTGGCACGCCTTACGTGGTACTCTTTAACCTTCTCCGCATGCGTCCGAATGCGCGTATCAAAGCGGTGATCGCGGGACGTGTCCCAATTCATGCCTTGCAGCACGATGTCCGACAACACGACAAGCTTCATTGTCCATTCCAAAGCCGACAGGGCGCGCAGAACCGATCCCGTTTCTTTGACGTCAAACGTGTGCATGAAGCACAGGTACGTATGCTCCCCTTGCGTGAGGCTGTTGCGGAAGTCGTCAAACAAGGCTTCTTCCATGCCGCCCATCCGGCTGAAGATCGCAATGGGCGGCACGTGGGACTCCCAGCAATACTTGGCATGTCCAAACAGGCTGTAGCCGTTCAGCACCAGCGCCGCTTCTTCTGCGGCTTCCGTCAGGTGATGCAGGTCTACAACGTCAGACAGAAGGCGCAGCAGCTTCGGGTCGGTTGTCTTCGTCATGGCTTCCGTAACGAGGCCGATGCTGAACTCGCCTCCGTAATAGGACTTGGGAACCTTCTCTTCAAACTGCCCGCGCGTCGGGAACACATCGTAGTCGTCTGCCGCTTCCCCCGCCGCGACCTTTCTTTCCCGCTCGGCGTTCTCTTCCTCGGTGAACTGCTCGTCATTGATTGTAATCATCTCGCGGCACGACGCAGGCGTGAACACAAAGAACTCCGTCACGGCTTTCCGAAGCGTCTGCATGCACGCATACCCTGCGCCTGCGTGCAAGGCATTCAGCGTTTCAACCACGCCCCCGACTTCGCACAAATCGCACATTGACGTCTCGAAGGCAAACGCGCCGTACTGCTCGCATTCGCCGTCCGGGTGGTCTCCGCGCTCGACTTCTTCCAGCCATTCTTCATGCTGAAAGTACAGCTGCTGGATGTCGTCGGTAAAGATCAGCGACATGTCGAAGTATTCGAGCGCATGCGCATTCATGGTTTCGTTGAGCCAGCGCGTCAGCCCTTTTGTCATGGAGCTGAGAAGCCGTCCGTCCCAATCACCTTCGGTGACCACGCCCCGTGCCAGCATAGCCCCCCCCCTTCTGGCCGCCGTAGTCAGGGACATGGCGACCGAGTATTACCAGGGCACGTCCGCTGGAAGCGTCGGCAGGGGGAACTGATGCCCTTGCGGAACGAAAGGAAAGCCGAAGGACGGGAGTATACACTGGCCGTCCAGGCCAACCATAGGCTCAGAAGTCATCGGCTCCAAAGTCACGGGAGCAGGGGCAGCGCCGACGACGGAGGCAAGAGAGGAGAAGCCGCTTGCTTCTCCTTCTTGTCCAGCATCTTCGCGACGACCGTGGCTGCGGTCCGCATGCCCTCGTCCGTTGTCCACTGGGTGATCAAGGGGCAGTTCAAGCTCATCGTGCCGCTGTTGATGGCGTCGATCGCCTGCTGGAAGGAGCGGTCCATCGAGTGGGGGGA
>CAXUNT010000042.1:0-38097 GCA_964252595.1 uncultured Armatimonadales bacterium | reverse complement strand
GCCCCCACCGCCCCCGGCAGCGCCGTCAAGGGCTATACTAAAACGCTGAAAAGCGGCAAGGTCGTCAGCGTCAAGGGCTACACCCGCAAAGCCAAGCCGACGCCGATGACTCATGTGAAAAGCTACATGAAAACGCTCAAAAGCGGCAAAACGGTCAAAGTCAAAGGCTACAATCGTAAGGCCCCAACGAAGGGTATGGCCCCGAAGCCGACGATGTAGGCACTTACATAGAGCATTTAGGAACCCGGCACTTCCAGCGCCGGGTTCCTGATAATACCGGGTTCCACGCTTTCCAGGGGACGATATGACCAAAACCATCTATGTCGCCCTCTGCTTTGTCCCCACCATCATAGCCACCATTGTTGGCTGGAACATCGGCGAGAAAATCGGCATCGCAGCGCTTCCCCCAAACGCCTGGGCTGGTAGTGGAGTCGGCATTCTTTTGGACAGCATTGACTATTCCGGCTGGGGTGCATCAACCGGCTTCGGTTTCGGTCTGGCCTGCTGCTTCATCTTGCATCTTCTCGCCCGGCGATCTCGCTCTCGGCACTCTCTCCCGCTGACTCCCCCGGACGACTCCGTGTGGCCTCCCCCTCCTGCTGTTTAGCCGCATCCGCTCAGCACTGCAAATGCCTCTCGTTTAGTTTACTCGCACAGACAGGAAAAATGGCGGTACGCCGCGAATAATGCCGGGAAGTCTGGAAAGTGAAAGTGATCTACTATGGCGGATATTGCGCGGCGATTTGAGACAAACCCGATTTTGCGGCCTTCTGATGTCAAGCCGAGCCGGGACGGACTGACGATTGAATGTCTGCTGAACCCCGGCGCGTTCCGGTACAAAGGCCGGACGGGGCTGCTGCTGCGAACCGCCGAGCGGCCGGAGCAGCCGGACGGCATGGTGTCTACGCCGGTGCTGGACCCCGGAGCGCCGGGCGGCATCGCGATTGTGACCTATTCCAAGACCGACCCGGATTTGGTGTACCAAGACCCGCGCGTTTTTCATTACAAGGGCCAGGCGTACTTGACCACGCTGTCGCATCTGCGGCTGGCGTGGAGCGATGACGGGGTGCATTTTACGCCGGAAGACAAGCCGACGCTAATTGGGCATGGAGAATTGGAGTCGTTCGGCATTGAAGACAGCCGGGTCTGCGAGATTGACGGGCGTTTTTATCTCACCTACACAGCCGTCTCGCCGAATGGGGTGGGGGTGGGCATGAGCAGCACCGAAAACTGGGTGACATTCACGCCGCACGGCATGATCATCCCGCCGTCCAACAAAGACTGCGCCTTGTTCCCGCGCAAAGTCGGCGAGCAGTATCTGTGCCTGCACCGGCCGTCCAACGTCTACATCGGCGGCAACTATATTTGGCTAGCCCAGTCTCCCGATCTGAATCACTGGGGGCAGCATCAGTGTTTGGCCTGGTCGCGTCCTGGGATGTGGGACTCGGCGCGGATTGGGGCGGGCGCGGAGCCGATTGAAACCGAGCGCGGCTGGCTGGTCATTTACCACGGCGCAAACGAGCAGTCCCGCTACTGCTTAGGGGCGCTTTTGCTTGATAAAGATGACCCCAGCAAAGTGCTGGCACGTTCCGCCGAGCCCATCATGGAGCCGCTGGCACCTTATGAAGAGACGGGCTTCTTCGGCAACGTCGTCTTCACCAACGGCCATGTCCAGGACGGCGACACGATCACGATGTACTACGGCGCGTCCGACGAAGTCATCTGCGGCGCGTACTTGTCGGTGTCGGAGATTTTGGACACGCTGTAGAGTACCTATCCTGCCGCCAGTATCAGCGCATAGACTGTACTTGCGCCCGCCGCACTGAGCGCCGCCGCACACTCGTGGAGACTGCTTCCCGTTGTTGCCACGTCGTCTATCAGCAGCAGTGTCTTATCCGCAACTAAATCGGGCCGTGTGACCATGAATGCCCCGCGCAGGTTGGTCCGCCGGGCTTCTCCCAGCAGGCCGACCTGGGGGCGAGTGGGGCGGACGCGGACAAGAACACTCGGCAGCAGCGGCAGGCCGAGTTCTTCGCCCAGCACACGCGCCAGCCGCTCGGACTGGTTGTAGCCGCGCACGCGCTGCCGGACAGCGTGCATCGGGACCGGCACGAGTGCGTCGAAGCGCAGACTGTTTAAATCAGATGCATGGGCGCGGGCGTATTCTGCAAGCAGGCGACCCAGTGGAACCGCGAGCTGAGGCCGGTCCCGGTACTTGAACTGATGAACGGCATGGCGCAACACGCCGTCATAGGCTCCGAGCGACCGGGAACACCGGAAGGCTGGCGTTTGAGCCTCGCAGTTCGTGCAGCGGCTGTCCGAGAGCGCGTGGCCGCAGATGGCGCAGAACGGGGCCGCGACGGGCGCAATCTGGGCGGCGCACTTCGCGCAAAGGCCGGACTCACCAAGCGTTCGGCAGACCAAGCAGCGCGGCGGGTACAGCAGGGTCAGGAACGGGTCCAAAAGCGCGGCAAGCATAAAGCCTCTCCTCCGTGAACTGTCATTTCTTCCGTGGATTAAGCCAGCTGTCTTGTGTTCCCTGCGGTTTCTGCCGACAATCAAAAGCAGTGCAAGTTTTACCGACATCCGCCGTGTCTTCGTTTCTGCCCGCGTCGCTGGCTCAGCCGGCGGCGTCTGCACTGAGCCTGCTCGGACGGCTGGCGCAGGCGGTGCAGATGCCGACGACCGGCCCGCTGCCGCAAATATCTGAGGGAACATTAACTGCGGAGATGGTGCGGGCGGCGCTGCTGGACCTGGGTGCGGCGGCGGCGGACACCGATGTCGCGCTGGCCCTTGCCTTGACCCAGGCCGGGCTGCCGCTCACCCTGGCAGCGCTCGCCGAAGCCAACGCCGCCCTGGCGTCTGCGCCGGGCGTTTCCCCCGACTCGTATGTGCTGGCCCGCTCGCTGTCTTTGCCGGTCACACCGGATGCTCTGCGGGCGCTGTCGGCGACCCTAGCTGCCCCGTCGGGCACTCCTGCCGCCCTGCCGGAGCGGGTCTCCGCCTGGCTGGGACTGGCGCTGGATGCCGGAGCGCCGCCGCCCGCACTGGTGCGAGGCCTGCGCGAGATGGTGCTGCAAGCAGGCCGCAGCACGGAGCATCGGCTGCTGGCATCGAAAGACAGCGCCCTCCCGGTTGCCGATTTGCGAACGTCGCTGCTTCGCCTCGCCGCCGGATCAAGTGACCGGGGAATGCGCCTGGGGGCGGATCATCTGGCGTCCCTGTTCGAAGGCCAGCAGCTTCTCAATCAAGCCTCGCTCACGGCCCATGCCGGGCAACCTGCCGTGCCGCTGTATTTCGCCCTGCCGCTGGCCTTCGACGGCCTGCCGGGTATCGCTGAAACGCAGTTTTGGCGGCATGAGAAAGACACCGACGCATCGGAAGACAGCGAAGTTCTGCGGGTCACGGTGCGCCTCCATCCGCCGAGGCTGGGCCGGGTGCAGGCGGATCTGATGGGCCTGCTGTCGGGCCTGCTGTCCTGCCGGTTTGGGGCTGAAAAACTTTCCACGGTACGCCTGCTGACAAAACACGCCGGCAGCCTCGCGTCTGCACTGGGACACGCAGGCTGGGAGGCGTGCGATGTTTCATGCCGGGTGCAGGCCGACTGGCCGCCGCTGTACCACGGCGGGTCCGTCGTTGCGTCGCCCCGAACCTGCGTGGACTGGCACGTCTAAACCAATGAATGATTCCACTCAGCACAGCCCCGCCGCTGACGAGATTCTGCGGATGGCCCGTGAGAACGATATTCCCCTGCGGGACGACCCCGCACTGGCGGAAGCGCTGGCGACCTTCAGCATCGGCGAGGGTGTCCCGCCGGAGCTGTTTCGCGCCGTCGCCGAAATCCTGGCGTTTGTCTATAAACTGGAGGGAAAGGCATAGAAACCCACCTCCTCGCTGCGCTCATTCTTTGCTTCTCAGGGGTCCTCCCGAAGCGGGAGGACGAAGAGGATCATCCGCATCTTGTGCATTTACCTCTTCACCTTCCCGTTTATGCCTGCGGCATTACTGCGTATCGGGAGGGTATGCTTGCGGCATTACTGCGTATCGGCGCTTGCGCCGGGGTGGGTTCCTACCCCGTGTACCGATCTACCGTCATTACTTCAAACGCTTCGCCGACCTGACGAGTCGCAAGTGCTGTGTGCAGAGCGCGGGCGGTATCTAGCGACGTGAGACAGGGGATGGAATGCTCCACCGAGGCCCGGCGAATTAAAGCCGCTTCTTTTTCAATCTGCTTGTCTTTGGACACCGTGTTGATCAGCAGTGAGACGCGCCCGTCCCGGATTAAATCCAGCAGGTTCGGCGTCCCTTCGCTAATTTTTTTCGCCGTGCTGACAGCTAATCCATGTGACTCTAAGAACCGTGCCGTGCCGCCCGTCGCGTGCAGGCTAAACCCTAAAGCCGCGAAATCCCGAATAATCGGCAGGGCTTCGGCTTTGTCCGGGTCGGCTAACGTCACGAGAAGCGCCGCGCCTTTGCCGCCGGCGGGGACATCAATACCCGACGCCACCATGGCTTTGTACAAGGCCCGCGAGAAGTCCGTGTCAATCCCTAAAATCTCGCCCGTAGACTTCATCTCCGGTCCCAAGTTGATGTCTACGTCCGTGAGCTTCGAGAACGAGAACACCGGCGCTTTGACCGCGATGTTCGGCTGGTCCGGGTGGAGGCCATTGGTGTAGCCCTGCTCCGCCAGCGACTTGCCGAGCGACGCCCATGTCGCGGCACGCACCATCGGGATGCCTGTGATCTTTGAGAGGTACGGGACGGTCCGGGACGCGCGGGGATTGACTTCAATCACATACGCTTGGTCGTCTTCAATGACGAACTGAATGTTCATCAGCCCGACGACCTTCAGGGCGATTGCCAGCTCAGTCGCGTAGGAAACCATCTGGTCAATCGTGGACGGCTTGATGGTCTGCGGCGGGTAGACCGCCATCGAGTCGCCGGAATGCACCCCCGCCCGCTCAATATGTTCCATAATTCCCGGCAGCAGGCAGCCGCCCTGACCGTCGGCGATCACGTCCACTTCCGCTTCCTTGCCGACAATGTAACGGTCTACGAGAATCGGCGCTCCCTCGGCAATGTCTTCCGCGTAGCGCATATATTCCACTAAGTCGTCATCGGAGTAGACAATCTCCATCGCCCGCCCGCCCAGCACATACGAGGGACGCACTAAGACGGGATACCCGACTTCTGCCGCCACAGTGAGCGCATCTTTGGTCGTCAAAACCGCCCGCCCAGCCGGCTTCGGAATGCCCAGCTCGCGCAGCAGCGTCTCAAACCGGTCCCGGTCTTCGGCCAGATCAATCGAGTCAAACGACGACCCAATGATGGGAACGCCCGCCTCGGACAACGGCTTAGCCAGATTGATCGCCGTCTGCCCGCCGAACTGACAGACAACCCCATAAATCGGCGCTTCCCGGTCAATCACATTCAGCACATCTTCCGGCGTCAGCGGCTCAAAATAGAGCCGATCCGACGTATCAAAATCCGTCGAGACCGTTTCCGGGTTGTTGTTAATGATGATCGCCTCATACCCCGCTTCCCGCAGGGCGCGGACACAGTGGACGCTGGCGTAATCAAATTCGATCCCCTGCCCAATGCGGATCGGCCCGCTCCCCAGCACGATTACCTTCTTCGGCGTGTCTGTTTTCACAGCTTCTGTTTCAGTGTTTGTCATAGTTGTTTCAGTGGCGGCAGTAAATCCGCCACGGCGACAGTCTTGCCAGATGCATTCAGCGGCTCAACAAAGCCCGCGCGAAGATAGATGTTCTTTTCGAGGTAAGTCCCATCCGGTGTCGGCCTGCGATGCACTTCAAGCTGATCGTTCACCAGATTGACTATCCAGTATTCTGCAATACCGGCGCGGGCATAAGCCCTGAGTTTTTTTGTGCGGTCCTTGCGAAGAGAAGTGTCGGACGCTTCTACCAGTAGCATGATTTCCTCGGGGCCGGGATGATGGTCGGCATAATCATCCGGCGTTCCAGCCGCGACACAGACATCCGGCTCCGGCTCCGACCAGAGAGTTGTTGCAATCGGAAGCTGCATATCGACAACATATCCCTCCGCGAAAACTTCCCGTAGGGCGAGCGCGGTCTTCCGAACACAAGTCGCATGAGGCGTCAGTTGACTTGCCATGTCCCATATCTCCCCGTCGAGCAGTTCCACGCGCATCCCGTCGAAGAGACCCGCCGCAATCATCTGGTGGTACTCGCCGCGCGTCCAGCGATGAACAGAATGGCGCGGATCATCTTCCCTATAGGTCTCGGCTTCCTGTTGAACTTCGCGCTGTTCTGGTGTCGCCTGCATAAATCAGCCTCCTCGCACTTCAACTATCCCACTTTGATGCTCGTAATTCCGCCGCAGCATCCCCGTCGCTGGTTTCATTCCTGCTGCCTCGTAGAATGGCTGAACTGGCGCGTCGCAAAGCAGGTCTACCATATAGAACTTGTCTAGCCGCGCCAGCATTCGGCGCATCAGCTCACGACCGATGCCTTGCCTCTGATAAGCAGGCAAAACTTCCAGCAATGGGATATATGCCGTCAAAACGCCATCTGTAATCGCCGAGACAAAGCCGACGACTTGATCCGTCGCTTGGTCGAGGGCTAGAACGATTTCTGCACTATTTTGAAGCAGTCTCAAATGCGTTTCCGGCGTTGGCGGGTCGGGCCAGCCGACAAAAAAGCCTTGAAGCTGTTCAGGATTAAGGCCCTCTGTGCTGGCCCGGTAACTGATTTCAGTGTCCATTATACCTGCGTTGCGCTGGAAACGGCCCGGCGGCGGTGCTGCTCTAGGTGGACGCTGAGGATGGCGATGTCGGCGGGGGTGACGCCGGGGACGCGGGCGGCTTGGCCCAGCGAAATGGGTTCCACGCGAGTCAAGTTGTCGCGGCTTTCGTTGGACAGGTTGCGGATGCTCCCAAAGTCGAACTTGGCGGGGATCGGGACTTCCTCGCGGCGGCCTGCGCTTTCGACCTGGGCGCTTTGGCGCTCGATGTAGCCTTCGTACTTGCCCATGATCTCGACTTGCTCGGCCACGGCGCGGGGTAGGGGCCTCGGCGGCGGTGCTAGGGCGGCGACGGTGTCATAGCCGACGCCGGTGCGCTTCAGGAGGTCGGACAGCGGCATGCGCTGGGAGACGGGCAGGAGGCCGTGGGCGGCGAGGCGTGGGTTATCGGAGCCGCTGACAAAAGTGGTTTGGAGCCGCGCCGTTTCGGCGGCGATGAGGCTGCGCTTGGCGTCGAACAGACGCCAGCGGGCGTCGGGAATGAGGCCGACGGCGCGGCCCAATGCGGTCAGGCGTCCGTCGGCGTTGTCCTGGCGCAGCAGCAGGCGGTACTCGGCGCGGGACGTGAGCAGGCGATACGGCTCGTCGGCGCCTTTGGTCACTAAATCGTCAATCATCACGCCGAGATAAGCGTCGGAGCGCTTCAAGACAAACGGGTTCTGCCCTTGAGCATAGAGGGCGGCGTTGGCGCCGGCCATCAGGCCCTGGCCGGCGGCTTCTTCGTAGCCGGACGTGCCGTTGATCTGGCCCGCGAGAAACAGGCCTGGCAGGCGCTTGGTCATCAGCGCGTGGGTCAGCTCGGTCGGCGGCACGGCGTCGTACTCGACCGCGTAGCCGGCTTTCAGCATGACGCAGTGTTCTAAGCCGGGAATGGTGTGCAGGAACTCTAATTGCACGTCGGCGGGCAGCGATGTAGACGTGCCCTGGACATACAGCGAATGGGTGTCCCAGCCTTCCTGTTCCAAAAAGACTTGGTGGCTGTTGCGGCTGCTGAAGCGCACAATCTTGTCTTCAATAGAAGGGCAGTAGCGCGGCCCTAAGCCTTCAATCGAGCCGCCGTACATGGCGGAACGGTGCAGGTTGGCTTCAATCACGGCTTTGGTGCGCTCGTTGGTGTACGTCAGCCACGACGGCAGCAAATTGGGAATGTCCAGGCGCTCGCGCCCAAACGAAAACGGCGGCGTGTTCGGCTCCGACTCAATCGCCGTTGTCTTTGTGAAGTCCACCGAAGTTTTGTCAATGCGCGGCGTCGTGCCGGTTTTGAGGCGCAGCGTCGGAAAGCCGAGCGCACGCAGCGTGTCCGACAGCGCCACGGCAGGCTTTTCATCAAGTCGTCCGCCGGCAGTCCGCTCATCGCCCCGGTGCATCACCCCACGCAGGAACGTTCCGGTCGTGATGACGACGGCTTTGGCCCGGTACGTCTCGCCTGACGCCGTCCGCAATCCCACAGCTTTACCGTCTTCAATCACCAGGCTTTCCACCATGCCTTCGGTAAGCGTCAGATTTGGCGCGGCTGCCAGCGTGTGACGCATCGTGCGTGAGTATAAATCCTTGTCGCACTGGGCGCGAATGGCCTGGACCGCAGGGCCTTTGCCCGTGTTCAGCATCCGAATATGGGTAATGGTTGCGTCGGCATTGATCCCCATCTGCCCGCCGAGCGCGTCAATCTCCCGCACCAGATGGCCTTTCGCCGGGCCGCCGACCGAGCAGTTGCAGGGCATCAGCGCCACTTTGTCGAGCGACAGCGTCAAGCACAGCGTCTTCGCGCCGAGGCGTGACGAAGCCAAAGCCGCTTCCGCGCCCGCATGGCCTGCCCCAACTATGATTACGTCATAATTTGTCATTTCTTACTCTTCAATCCGCGTACTGCTTGGCAGCGGCTCGTTCCCCCATAGCGGGCCACCGCCCAGTTCGCGCCGCCAGGAGTCGCGCCATTTATGCATATCCACGGCTCCAACCGGCGGCAGGGGCTGACGCTGCGCTTTTGGCAGGAGCGCCGGGAAAATCCGGTGCGGCTCGGTCTGATACCAATAAGCGACGGTAGCGATGTCCAGTGTCAACGAGTTCGCATGGCCATGTTCAATGGACGCCCGCAGCGATGTCTCAAAGTAGACCGGGTCTTCTAAGTGAAACCGATAACAATGGGTACGGCCCAGAAAGCCAGTTTCGCCGTTGACCCGCGCATAGCCGAAGTACGGGTGCGCGTATGTTTCTTTGGGACACCACGACGAGTTGAAATAGTCCTCCGTCCCCGTGCCGTGCAGCGACCCCGGCCAGGGTTCGCCGTCCACTAAAAACATATCGTCACCCTCGCCGTACCACAAGGGGGTAGGGGAGTCCACAAAGTAATTGACCCCGACATAGTGGCCCGCACCGTCGGCATGAACGAGAACATGATTATGCGCGTCCGACGGGTTAGCCGGCTGAACGCCCAATATCTCCCACTCGTTCTCCCGGTCGCCCTGCCCGGCCTCCGGCCCCGGCCTTTGCCGGTTCCACCAGGCATGGAAGCGGCCCTGCTCCGGCCCGATGGACGGATGCTGCTCGTAGTCTATGTAGTAGTAGAAGCTCGTAATCGCCGTCTCTGACTGGTTCGCGACTTCGATCCTAGCCCCGTTCCCAAACGGCATCGGGAAATAGCAGTTCAGCGCATTGCCCCCAGCGGGTGCGGCGGCCAGCGGCAGGGAAGCATAGTTATATTTCTCGCCCCATCCCTGCCCGAAGAAGTCACCGAGCGGTGCTTCCACCGACGGGTGCGCTTCGCCGTCCCAGAACATGCGTAAGATCGCATTGCGCCGGATCATGGGGTCTTCGCAGGCGATCGTGATCCAAATATGCTTGATAATCCCCGCGCCCTCAATCTGCGCCAGCATTTTCGTCTCGCCCGCGTCAATTCGCACAAAGTCATTATTCCCGCCGGAGCGGTCATACGACGAAATACGTTTGGTCCTAATTCCGGGGCGCAGAAGGGCTAAGTTGTTGAGCATGATGTTTTCCGAACCCACCTCCTTGCTTCGCAGGGGTCCTCCCCAAAGGGGAGGACGAAGAGCTTTAGGCAGGCTGACTGCCGCGTCTTCTCGTAACTCTTTGTCTTCCCTTTTGGGGAGGACCCCTGCGAAGCAAGGAAGTGGGTCACTTCTTCGCCCCTGCCGGAAGCAACTTTTTGAGGCGGGACAGCTCGTCGCGCAGCTCGGCGGCTCGCTCGAACTCTAACGAACGGGCAGCCTGCTTCATTTCTTTTTCGATGTCAGCCAGCGCGGACATGATCTGGTCCAAAGGCAGTGTTTCTGGGTTGCGGGTGCGGGAAACGTTGTAGTACGATTTCTGCTCGGCGATTTTCTTGGACTCTAAAACCTCGCGGACGGCTTTATTGACCGTGTACGGCGTGATGCCGTGTTCCTCATTGTACGCTACTTGAATTTCCCGGCGGCGGTCAGTCTCGCCCATCGCCCGCTCCATCGAGCCGGTGATCCGATCGGCGTACATGATGACCTGGCCGCCGAGATTACGCGCGGCGCGTCCGATGGTCTGAATCAAGGATGTTTCCGAGCGCAGAAAGCCTTCTTTGTCGGCGTCCAAGATGGCCACCAATGAGACTTCGGGCAGGTCCAAGCCTTCGCGCAGAAGATTGATGCCGATGATAACATCATAAATGCCGAGGCGCAGGTCTCGGAGGATCTCGGTGCGCTCCAAAGTGTGAACGTCGGAATGCAGATAATTGACTTTGACGTTCAAATCCAAGAGAAACTCGGTCAGGTCTTCGGCCATCTTCTTGGTCAGGGTCGTCACCAGGACGCGCTCGCCTTTGGCGGTTCGCATCTGGATCTCGTTCAGCAGGTCGTCCACCTGGCCTTTGATCGGCTTAATAATAATTTCTGGGTCAATCAACCCCGTTGGGCGGATGATCTGCTGGACAATCTGCTCGGAATGCTCGCGCTCATAGGCGGCGGGCGTCGCCGACACAAAAACGCACTGGCTGACGCGCTCTTGGAACTCCTCAAACTTCAAGGGCCGGTTGTCGCCTGCCGACGGCAGCCGGAAGCCGTAGTCAATCAGGGTGTCTTTCCTAGCCTTGTCGCCGTTGTACATCGCCCGTAATTGAGGCAAGGTCTGGTGCGACTCGTCAATGACCATCAGATAATCATCGGGGAAGTAGTCCAGCAGTGTGGAAGGGGCCGTGCCGGGGGCGCGGCCGTCGAACCAGCGTGAATAGTTCTCAATGCCGTTGCAGTAGCCGACTTCCCGGATCATCTCCAAATCAAAGCGCGTCCGCTGCTCGATCCGCTGGGCTTCCAGAAGCTTACCCTGCTGCTTGAACAGGGCGACCCGGTCTTCCATTTCTTTTTCAATGCCGATGACCGCCTGCTCCTGCTTTTCCGGGCTGGACACGAAGTGGGACGCCGGGAAGATGGTGATCTCATCTTTCGACGACAGCACTTCGCCCGTCAGCGGGTCCACGGTCGTGATTTTCTCTACTTCGTCGCCGAAGAACTCGACCCGGACAACGATCTCTTCATCGGCGGGCTGAAGCTCCAGAATATCGCCGCGCACCCGGAACGTCGAGCGGGTCAGGATGAGGTCATTGCGGCTGAACTGCATCGCGACCAGCCGCCGCAGCATATCATCGCGGTCGTATTCCTTGCCGCGCTCGAATTTCAGAATGATCTGGGCGTACTCGGCGGGCGAGCCGAGGCCGTAGATGCACGAGACCGACGCCACGATCACCACATCGCGCCGTTCCAAGATCGCTTGGGTTGCCGAGTGCCGGAGTCTATCTATTTCATCGTTGATCGCCGAGTCTTTTTCGATAAACGTGTCTGTCTGCGGGATATACGCTTCCGGCTGATAGTAGTCGTAGTACGAGACAAAATACTCGACCGCATTCTGCCCGAAGAAGTCCCGGAACTCCGAGCAGAGCTGCGCCGCCAGCGTCTTGTTGTGCGCGATCACCAGCGTCGGCTTCTGCACCCGCTCGATGAGATTCGCCGCCGAAAATGTTTTGCCTGTGCCGGTCGCTCCCAGCAGCGTTTGATACTTATTGCCCCTGATAATGCCCTGCGCCAGCTTGTCAATCGCCGTCGGCTGGTCGCCGGACGGCTTGTAATTGGAAATAACTTTGAAGTCCATGCGTTTTTGTTCCTAGATCGGGTTCGCCGCCAGCCAGTCCGCCGGCGTCATCACGGTGACTGCCGTTGCGCCGCGTGTCAGCAACTCTTGATCCCAAGTGATCAGCGTCGTGCCATACTCCTGCGCCACGGCGACATACACAGCATCCGCCCCGCGCCGGCGGCAGGTGATGGCGGCATCAGCCGCTAAATCAGCTCTCAGTTCATCAAGTTCTACGCACGCAAGGCTTGGAAGACGCGCAATGTCAGAGGCGACTTGCTTTGCCAAAATGATGTTGCCGGTAGGTCTTGCGATACCCGCAGCTACTTCCGGCAGAAGAAGAATTGGGCAGTACAATGGCATGGACTGCAACGAAACACGCCGTATAAAAGTCTTGCTGATGGCTGCATCGGCTTCTGAGGCAGAAGCAGCCGAAGTAAATACATTGGCGTCAACAGTAAGCATCAGCGGCGCATTTCTGAGACGACATCAACCGCCGAAACTCCTGCTGGCCAGACTTTACCGATCTCTTCAGCGAGCGCTTCCCATTTTTCCAGCCATTCTTCCGGTGACATTTTTGGGGTTGATGACTGATTGCCGGCAATTATAGGCTCTCGCTGTCCCACTTCATCTGCACTGTCCATTGGATGCTCTAATGCTTCAATCACTTGTCCCATACCGTCGTTCCTCCTGCCGAGAAAAAAGCGGCCTTTAGAGACTTCCAAAGACCGCCGCAAACCGATGTTCTATTATACCCAAATTGGCCCAAATTTCGGCGCGAGTGCAGGAGGAAAAGAGGGTGCCGAGCGCGAAAAAGCGGCTTATTCGCCGCTGACCTGAATGTCGTTTCGGACGGTCTTGTCCGGGCCGAGTGTGTCGCGGGCGATGCGTCCCGCCCGCGCTTTTTGGGCCGCCGAGTTGACCGTGCCATGGAGGCTGACGCCGTTCGTGTCGGCGTCTACCCGGACGCCGTGGACATCGGCGGATTGCAGGGCCGTCGTGACCCGCGAGCCGAGTTCCAGCTTCGCAAGCTGCGGCTTGGCGCTGTTGATGTTGCGCTGCGTGTCCTGCTTCGCACTGTCCAGGGTCTGCTGGGAGCAGCCCGCCAGCAGAAGTGCTAGACCGAGCAGCGCGGGAGCAGCGACAAAGATTGGTGTGCGTTTCATGCGTCTATTATAGACTCCTGCGCCCGAAATGGAAACACGTTCATGCGAAATGCCGCCGCGCTTTTTGCACTTTTAGTTTTTGCGATGCCGGTTCCCGCCGCTTTGGCTGCGGGGCACACACCGCCGCTTCAATGGGTGTTTCAGATGCGCCGCAACTCGCTCGGCGACCCGCAGACCGATGTTTTTCTGCGCGTCGGCAGCCGGCAGGTCTTGGTGATGCATCAGGCTCCTGACGAGTTCCACCTCGCCGCGAAAACAGAGTGCAAAATCGCGGGCGTTCCCGCTCATGCGCTCTCCGCCTGCCTCGGCTGGTGGGGCGGCGCAGGCGACTATTTGTATGTGGTCCGCCAGGGTCGCTCGCTGGTCGTGTACCGCAAGGAAGTGGACGAGCAAGCGCCGGATCTTCCGTGGAAGGGGCTTAAAGTCATTCCGCTGCACTGAAAGAGAATGTTATGCCGAATAACTCCAGGAACCAGCCGTTTGGGATGCCTGATGGAAACCGAGAAGCTGCCGGCGGGCAGGTCCTGGTGATCATCACGGCAGCTCTGGCCGGCTCAAACTTGATCCTGCTGCTGACTGCGTTTTTGATCTCCACGCAGATCCAGCATCGGCATGTGCCGCCCACGCCGCCGTCAAGCACTCTGCTTCTTTTTTTCTACTTCGTCGGTATTTTGTGCCTGCTGGCGGCATTGCGGCCTCGGTTCCGAACTCTCGGCATGGCGCTTCTGCCGCACAAAGAGTTTTCGCAACAGGTCTTTACCTGCATCGGGCTGGCGAACGCCTGCCAGTACCTCGGTATGATCTGGGTCATCCTCGGCGGCGCGTTTCTGCCGTCTGTTCCGTTCTTTGCCGGGCCGACCCTTGCTATACTTCTGTTTGTTCTGCCGGTCATCCGAAAACGAGTTTTCCTGCTGAAGTCCAGCGTTTAGAGGAAAAAATATGGCCCCAATGCCGTCTTGGTGGAGCTGGCTTTTTGACTTCTCGGCGGGCCGGGAAGAAGATCGGCGCACGGCGCGTATGCTGACGGGCGTTCTCGGAGTCGCTCTTGCGGAATCCGAAACGGACGCCGGGTTTGAGCAATGCTTCCGGCAGCTTATCAAAGCGTCCAGCGGCTTGGAAGAAGAGCGTACCTGGGCGTGGCTGAACAGCCGTTTGAGCGGCTACCGGCGGGCCGGCGAGTTCACGCCGATGCCTCGCGTTCTGGCGGAGCGCTTTCTGCGCGACATTCCTAGCCGGTATGGAGTCAAGCAAGTTCGTGAATGACAAAAACGCCCGGCGCGAACAGCGCCGGGCGTTTCCAAGTCATGCCGCCTAAGTCATGCCGCCTAATGAGCGGCGGCTTTCTTCCGGGCGACCGCGAAGCCGCCCAATCCGAGTGCCAGCAGCAGGCCGAATGAGACTGTGGTGGAGGCTTCGGGGACGGGATTGGAAGCGCTGATGCTGCCGAACAGGCCGTCATTTTCGCCGTTGACCCCGGCGGCAAAGTAAAGCTTGTTGGTGTCGCCTGCGCTGACGCCGTTGCCGAAGGTCAAGCCCCACAGGCCGTCGTTGATGAGAGGATTGCCCTGAGCATTGGACAAAGCGCCCTGGAACGTCCCGGTCGCCGTGTCGAATGCGGTGATCTCGCCGCTGCCGAAATTGCCGACCAGCAAATCGTTGCTGTATTTACCGAAATTCGACGGCGCAAGCGCGAGGCCCCACGGCGCGTTCAGCGCGTCCACCCCGCCTCCGGTCAGCGCCGAGCCAGTGCCGATGCGCTTGTTGAATGTGCCATCCAGGTTAAATTCGTCCACGAAGCCGAGGCCCGCGCCGTCCACTTCGTTGAACTTCGCGCTGTCCTGCTGAGCATAGGTGACGAACAGATTGCCGCCCAAATTTTGGACATTGAATGGCGCATAGCCTGACGCAGCATTGGGATCGGTGAAGCTGCCCTTCAAAGCCGTCGGTGCGAAGCTGGAATTGAACACATTGATGGCGTTCTGGGAGAAGTTCGCGGCGTACAGATTGCTGCCGGCGATGGCGAGACCTTTGTAGACTGCGCCGGGCGTTGTGACGGCAAGCTGCGCCTGCGTAAGATTGACGCCGGGATTCCAGCCGGAAATCGTGCCGTCTTCTGAGGTTGTGATGAAAAGAGAGCTTTTCGTACCCGTGCCGACCGGCACGTTAAAGCCCCCAGCGCCGTTAAACACTTGGCCGGTCGGGGAGCCGGTCGTGCCGGCGGGAGCGCCGGGGGCAGTGACGACCAGGGAGCTGACTTTAAACGCGCTGCCGTTGACATCACCGCTGTAAAGGGTCGAAACGCCGGTGCCGTTGTCGGAAACCCAGAACGCGCCGCCGCCGGGGCTGAGGGCGATGCCCCAGGGATTGACGAGGTTCGGGTCGGTCAGGAGGGCGGGCGTGACCGATTGGTTATCGGTGACAAGATTGGTCTGCCCGTAAGATTGCGCGGCAGCAGAATGGCCGGCGGCCAGGAGCAGTGCGGCGAAAAGCGGCTTCAGTAAAGATTTCATGGGCGTGTTCCTTTGATTTGAGAAAGTTCGGCGAACGTTCTATTCTCTGTGTCGCCGGGTATGCAATAAAAAGTTGGACACCCGAAAAATCGCCAAAAACAGCGTTGCATGGTACACTGTGCTGACGGGAGTAAACTGCCATGCCTGCGAAGCGCCGCGCTGTGACCCACGCTTTTACACTGATTGAGCTGCTCGTCGTCCTTGCCGTGATCTCGGTCCTTGCTGGCATTTTGTTTCCCGTGTTTGCTCAAAGCCGGGAGAAGGGCCGCCGGACTCAGTGCTTGTCCAATGAGCGGCAATTAGGGCTGGCCTTGACCCAGTACGAGCAGGACAGCGACGAAAAGTTTCCAAACGGCGTCAACCCTGCCGATGGCCGGGCGTTCTGGTCGGGCGAAGGCTGGGCGGGACAGTGCTTGCCGTATTTTCAGGACACTGCCCTGCTGCGCTGCCCGGACGACGCGACCGTGTCCGGCGGCCCGCGTAACCAGGCGGTCTCTTATGGCTACAACATCAACCTGGTTTCTGGCGACGGTTACTTTCAGGGGATCGTGCCGCCCGGCCTGAGCCTTGCGAACCTTACCGCTCCGGCGCAAACGGTTGCTTTGTTTGAGGTAAGCGGCGTGACGGCGAATTTCGCAGACACGGATGAAGGCGCGTCCCCTAAGTTTTCCCCCGGCGCGGACTTTTCGGCGTCCGGCACCGGTTTGGACAACCGTCTGTACGCGCAAACGACGGTCGAGACCAGCCCGGACAACCAGTATGCGACCGGAATGCTCGGCGGCCGTCCTTCCGCGCCGCCATCTCAGTTCCAGGCTCCGCAGGGACGGCACGGCGGCGGTGCAAACTTTCTGCTGGCCGACGGGCATGTGTGCTGGCTGCCGGGAGCGGCGGTGTCGTCTGGCCTGAACGCCCGGCTGCCGTCGTGCCGCCAGGACAATCTTCCGGGCCAGTCCGGCTGTGCTGCGCCGCCCTATCCAGGCTGGGCCGAGCCTGTCTTGTCTGCTGCCGGAACCGCCGCTCCCGGCTTCCGCGCTACGTTCAGCGCCGAATAATCTTGAACTAAGACACTGTCTAAGTCGTGTGTCGGGCGACTGAAGTCGCGGCAACAAAAGCACAAAGTCCGCCTTCAGCACTGGCTACCCGGAGGGCGCGGACTCAGAAGTTAATCCTAACCTGCGAAGGCAGGTTTCGCGTACTTGTTGCAGCGGTTTTAACCGCCTGTTCCCAATGTCTACATAGTCTCTGAAATTTCTTTTCCCAACTTTTGCCGTGCGTTCCTGCGACTGAGGCTTCGGGGGCAGAATGCAGACGCAAAAGGACTCTCCGCTCGTGAGCCTGAGTCAGATTTGGACGTATCCGTGGGCTGACCCGGAAGCCCGGCTAATTCGGTCGGCCCAGCAGGGCGACCGGGCCGCGTTTGACCGGCTGGTGCGTCCCCATGCTGGACCGCTGCTGGGGTTTCTGGTACGGCAAGTGGGACGGGATGCCGCCGAAGACGTGCTTCAGGAGACGTGGGTAGCGGGATGGGCCGCGCTGAAAACGTACCGGGGGCAAGCGCGATTCAAAGCATGGCTGTACGGGATTGCCCGGCACAAATGCTTGGATCATCGGCAGGCGCGGGAACGAAGCGCGTCCGAAGAATTGTCCGACAAAACGCCCGGCTTGCCGGTTCTGGAAGATGCTTACGCGGCGGCGGACCGGGCGCACGCCGTCCGCACCGCGCTGGCGGGACTGCCGGAAGCGCAGCAGGAAGTGCTGGAATTGTATTTCTACGCAGAGCTGACCCTGCCGGAGATTGCCGAGATGCTCGGACGCAACTTGAACACGGTGAAGTACCAATTTTATCGCGCTCATGCCCAGGCGGCCCTCGCGCTGAAAGAGTACGCGCCATGACCCGTTCTATTCACGCCATGAGCCATGAGGAAAAAACGGACCAAGACCTGCTGCTGCTGGCGCACGGCGCTTTGCCGGCGGGGGCGCGTCTGCGGATGTCGGCTCACTTGAAGCGCTGCCCGGAGTGCCGGGCGCGGCTGGCGGGCTTGGCCCAGGCTTCTTCTCAGATTGCCTCGGCGGTGCGCGGCCCTAGCCTTCCGGCCTGGTCCCGCGCCGACGCTGTTTCCCGCGCCGCGCGGCCGGGCAGGCGCTTGGTTCTGCCCGCGCTGATCGTTTTCATCAGCCTCGCCGTGGCCCTCTTCGTGATTGCCCGAACCGCTTTCGCGCCGTCGCCATACCCTGCCGCGCGTGCGGCTGTCAGCGGCTGCCGCCCTGATCTGCCGAACAGCCGGTGCAAGTGATCCATGCCCCCGGCCTGAGCGCTCCCATCACAGTCCAAAGAAAGAAAAACGATGCCCTTTTCAACTCCCAACTCGGCGCGAGCCGCACTGGTCCTTTTTCTGCTTGCCGGAACAGCCTTCGCGGAACCTGCCGCCGCGCAGTCGCTCGCGCCGCCGGCGGGAAACACGCTTTTCCTGCACACCTTCGGCAACGGCATCCAGATCTACCACAGCCAAAGCGTCGGTGGGACATTAAGGTGGGTATTTTTCGCGCCGTCGGCGACGCTCTATGCGGACTCGACCGAGGCTGTGGCTGTGGCGACGCACTACACCGGGCCGTTCTGGCAGCTCAACAGTGACGGCAGCCGGGTGGCGGGGAAGATGCTTGTGTCCGCGCCTTCGGCCAGTTCTGGGTCAATCCCTCAGCTTTTGCTGGCGGCAAAGTCTCACGCGGGAACAGGCGTCTTCGGGCGGGTCACCTTTATCCAGCGCCTGGACACGGTCGGCGGGAGTGCCCCGGCTGCGGCCCCAACCGCGCTTGGTCAGGAAGCCGATGTCCCGTACAAAGCGACTTATAACTTTTTCTTCACGTCAGGGGGCCGCTGAAGAAAGTCAAAAGTGCAGGTGATGCGCGGACAGCCAGCCGATGCGAGCGAGGTCGGCGAGAACAAGCACGGCGCACCCGGCGAAGCTCAGGCGGCTGTGGGCGCGTGGCGACAGGGGCAAGAGCGTTTTGCCGTGGAGCCAGAAAACGCCGCAGCGGAGCCAAAGCAGAAGAAACAGGAGAAAAATGGCGGGGCCGAGTGGGTGCCAGTGCAGAGCCTCCCCGAAGCGTCCGTGGCCCAGACACACAAACGACCGGGTCAGGCCGCATCCGGGGCAGGGCAGGCCGGTCAGATGGTAGAATAGACACACGGACGGCAGGTGTCCGATCTGGCCGCCCGTGCCGCGCGGCACGGGCAGCAGGGTACTTGCCGCGAAGACGCCCGACAGCAGCAGGAACATCACTCCGGCATTGGTTTTTCGCGCCGCATCGGAGTTCATGCCGGGCTGGTGACGAGCAGGCCGCGCTCATCCGTAGCGTTAGATTCCAAAACGAGCGTATTCAAGTCGAATCCATAAAACCCCATTTGCCCTAAAAGCTGGTGGGCGATGGCGCAGTAGAGGGTCACGTCCCGGTAAACGCGGGCAGTCTGCATCGCGCCTTCCAGGCCCGACAGGAACGCCTGGGCTTGAACAGCCGCCGGTCCGTCAAAGTGCAGACATCCGTCAGATCGGCCTGCGTCCATGACACTGACGAGCCACTCTTCATTTTCACGAAAGAAGCCCCGCACTTCTTCCTGCATCCCCTCGGAAAGCGCGTGCCACTCACTCACTAAAACCCCGCAAACGCAAAGGCGGCCACCGGCATCGCCCGGCCCGCTGCGGAGCATGTCGCGAAAAATCTGTGCATACCGTTGAAGCTTCTGGTCCGCTTCGGGTATGAAAAGATCAATCTGGCGGCAGTGCTGGCGCACTTCCTCACGATAACGCGCGACCATTTCCCGCCCCAGATCGGTTTTCGCTGGGAAGTAGTAGTGAATACTCGCCTTCTGAATGCCGACCTCGGCGGCGATGTCGGCATAAGAAAAGGCATGGAAGCCGCGCGTCTGAACGAAGCGCTGGGCGATGCCGAGGATCTGCTCACGCATGGTCGCTTTTTGCTGCATGGCTGTATTCTACCACTTTACGACTGAAAATCAAATCTAACCATTAAAAATCTATCTACCGGTAGGTTGACAAATAACGGAAAGTATGACATACTCTTCTCAACACCGTTTTGGAGGTTCTCCCATGCCGACTTTAGAAGCGACGACGACCGCCACCGATTTTACGCCCCATGAAGCCCTGCGCCCAATTGACTGCATGGGGCTGACCGGCCTTGTGGACAAGAACAAGGCCAACCCCGCGGGCGGCAAGGTCACCCTGCGGGCTACCACCGTCACCGAAGGCCAGATGCGGAACCTGACTTATATCCGTGATCTGGCCCCAGTCGTGATTGATGAGCCGCCGCACCTGCTCGGCGAGAACACCGCGCCAAACCCGTCCGAGGCAGTTTTAGCTGCCCTCGGCGCGTGCCTCGCGGTCGGCTATATGGCGAATGCCAGCCACCACGGCATCACGCTGAGCGAGATCAAGATCGAAATGGAAGGCGACATTGACGTGTCGGCGGTCTGGGGCCTTGGCGATGTTCCCGACGACAAAGTGGCCGGCTTCACCGCCCTGCGCGTCAAGGCGCACCTCAAGGGCGATGCGTCCCGCGAGCAGCTTGACGACATCGTGCAGAACGCCAACCGCTGGTCTCCCGTTGCATCTACGCTCCGCAACAATGTTCAGGTCACGGCAACTTTGGCCGAGTAAACGACGCGAACTGGAGGCGTAGGATTGAAATCCTACGCGCGCTGCCAGCCCCTAAAACTGAAAATCGCGATTTCAACGGTCAATGCCGACCTTCCTCATGCTTTCTCCCGCCGCGCATCGCTGCGCTGCGCCCTAATTTTTGGAGAACACCAATGGAGAAGACGCTGATTGACCCGGCCGCGCTGGCCGCATTGATGGAAGCCGGCACGGCGGTCGTGATTGACACCCGCGCCCCGGAAGAGTATATCGCCGGACACATCCCCGGTGCCGTCAACATCCGCGAGATATTCAGCTTTCTGGCGACGTCCACCCCGGACGGTCTGACCGAGCTGCACCAAACGTTCGCCGACCTGCTCGGTGCGGCGGGTTTGTCCGGCTCAGAACAGGCCGTCATCTACGAGGACGCCATGAACAACGGCTACGGCCAGTCCTGCCGGGGCTACTTCCTGCTGAATTATCTTGGCTACAAAAACGTTTCCATCCTGCACGGCGGCCTAACCGCCTGGACCGAAGCGGGACTGCCGCTCACGACCGAGGTCCCCATGCCGGAGAAAAAGACGTTCCCGCTTGCCGTGGACTCGTCTCTCATGGTCACGACGCCGGAGATGCTGAAGTCTTTAGAAGACCCCTCCATTGTCAAACTGGATGTGCGCGACTGGGACGAATGGGCCGCCGAAAGCTCTTCCCCTTACGGCAAAGACTTCACCCCGCGCAAAGGCCGCATTCCCGATGCCGTGCTGATCGAGTGGTACACTTTGATGAAGCCCACCGGCAGCGGCCCGATGTTTAAGTCTAAAGAAGAAATCAAAGAAATCGCGGCTCAAGTCGGCATCACGCCCGAATCCACCGTCAACATCTACTGCTTCAAGGGCGCACGGGCTTCCAACACGTTTGTCGCTCTCAGCGAGGCCGGCATCAAGGACCTCAAAATCTATTTCGCGTCCTGGAACGAATGGTCCCGCGACTTCTCGCTGCCGATTGAGGAAGGCGCTCCCGATCCGAGCCGTCCTGCCGTTCGTGCCTGATACTTACTTGTAGAACTGGACCTGTTATATGTCTGTTATTGCCGCCTCGTTTGATACGGTTCCGTTCGGGGCCGTTCTTTCCGGCCTGCGCGATGCCGTCGCGCAGGACCTGCGGCCTTTGGTCGAAGACATTGACGGCCGCGGGGTTTACCCCCGCGCGTTCATGGAGCGAATGGGCGCTTTGGGCGGCTTTGCCCAGGGCGTCCCGACCGAGTACGGCGGTGCGGGTCACGGCGTCGGATCTACGGTCAAGCTGATGGAGGAAGTCGCGCGGGAGTGCCTGAGTACGGGCTTCTGCGTCTGGTGCCAGACGGTCTGCGCCTGGTACATCCAAAACGGCGGCAGCGAGTGGCTTAAAACGGAGTTCCTGCCGCGCATTGCTGGCGGCAATATGATCGCCGGGACCGGCATGTCCAACCCGATGAAGCACTTCGCCGGCATCGAGAAGATCCGGCTGACCGCCACGCCCGCGCCGGGCGGCTACACGATCAGCGGTGCACTACCCTGGGTGTCCAATGCCGTTCCCGAAGGCTGCTTTGCATTTGTCGCTCAAATCTCCGGCACAGAGGAGTATCTGATGGCGATCACGCCGCCCGATGCGCCGGGCCTGACGCTCGGCGATGGCGGCCACTTTATCGCCCTGGAAGGCAGCAGCACGCACAACGCGGTCTTCAAAGACATGTTCCTGCCCGAAGAATATGTTCTAGCCGCGCCATGCCGCCAGTATATTGCTTCCATCCGGGCGGGATTTATCCTCACCCAAACCGGGTTCGGACTGGGCATGGTCGCAAGCTGCATTGATCTGATGCGCCGCTCAAACGACCGTGTTGGCCATGTCAACTGCTACTTGGACGATGGGGCGGACGAGATCGAAGCCGACTTGCAGGAAGTCCGCTGCCGCACTTACGCGCTGGCCGATCAGATCGGCTGCGGCGAGCGGGTTCTGGGGGCGGACGCGACGCGCGAAGCGGTGCAATGCCGCATTTCGGTGTCGGAATTGTCCCTGCGGGCGTCGCAGGCGGCGATGCTGCATTCCGGGGCGGCGGGCTACCGCTCCGGCTCGGCGGCGGAGCGCAAGCTGCGCGAGTCCTATTTCGTCGCCATTGTCACGCCTGCCTTGAAGCACTTGAAAAAATTGCAGCACGATATGAAGGAGAACACTCAATGACCGAACTGCCGACGATTACAAAAGCGCTGCTGGCCGCTAAGAAAGCCAAATGCCTCAGCTTCACCGATCTTGAGCCGATTGTCGGCCTGGATGAAGTCTGCATCGCCGCCATTATCTACCGCCAGGCAACTGCCACAGAGGCAGAAGCCTTGAAGCTGTGTACGGCCCTCGGTTTGGGACCGGACGCGGCGAGCGAACTGACCGAATACAACATCAAGGGTCTTGGCCCGACCGTGCCGACGGACCCGTTCGTGTACCGGTTTTACGAGATCGTTCAGGTCTACGGTCTGCCCTTGAAGTCGGTCATTCAGGAGAAGTTCGGCGACGGCATTATGTCGGCGATTGACTTCACGATGCATGTGGAGAAAGAAGCCGATCCGAAAGGCGACCGGGTAAAGCTGACCATGAACGGCAAGTTCCTGCCGTACAAAAAGTGGTAGGAAGTAAAAGCGACAAGAGCGGGCGGTTTCACCGCCCGCTTTCGTCATCCCTCAGAACCGTGATGCTCCGCTCTCGGCGGCTCGCCAGACACGGTTGAGCGACTCCTGCTGCAAAACCGGGTTCAGCAGCCCCAGACTCGCAAACCCGCCCACGCCGATTAAATCCAGTACCAGATACAAAACCGCGTTGTCCGTCGGCGGCAGACCGACCCGGACACACATTTCGGCGATGCGCTTCCCCATCTTGTAATCCCAGTAGATATTGTACAGGCCGCACGTTAAGAGGCACAGCAGCACTTCCAGGCCAGGGCTGGTGTCCGGCTCTTCCAGAAAATCCTGCGTTTCTTGGGAAGTCACATAGATAAAATACAGGTAGTAAATCCCGCAGGTCAGCAGGATCAGCAGCAGTGTCAGCCCAGGGCTGCGCGGAGTTCCGAGTCGCATAGATTCGCCTTTCTTGGTACGCCACCGTACTTAATTCGTTATCTTCTGTTTATCTTCCTCTGTTTGTTCTGAGGCAGGCACGGGTAACGTGAAAGATGAAGGACAAAGAAGAGCCGCAAAATTTCGATGCGGGGGAAGAAAAACGGGATGTGTGCTCAAAAATCACTGCCGCTGCTGGAGTTTTGGCTGCCGGCGGACCTCAGTGCGGTGCCTTCCGCGCGGAGAAAAGCCATGCGGGTATGCACCGATGCGGGATTAACGGATGATGACTGCTTTGCGCTGGACCTGGCGCTGGGCGAAGCGCTGGCAAACGCTGTTGTTCACGGAACCGACAGCAGTGCAGAAAATCAGGATAGGATTTATCTCAGCTTCTGGTGCTTTCAGAGCCGTCTTATCATACAAGTGCGGGACAAGGGGCCGGGCTTCAACCCGCCCGCACCGCCTTATCTCATGCCGGAAGCCCACCAGCACGACACGCATGGGCGCGGTCTGCCGCTGATGGAGACCCTGACTGACGCCCTAGCCGTCTGCCGGGGCTGCGTTGTTGAAGGCGGCGCGTCAGTCTTCTTGGTAAAAGCGATGCCGAGCGGCAGAAGCTAAACTGAAGGCGGAAGATGAAACAAGACGCTGGCAGGAGCGTCTTGTTTTTTTGCGGAATTTCATCGACGAAATTTATTTTGCCTGCACCGGTTCTTTTTGAGAGGGGCGTGTGTCTACTCCTGTATTAGGGAGTACAATGGAACCCAATGGGAACTTAACCCGCCCGTGCGGGCGTTTAAATTTTATCCCATTGTTTAGGCAGGAGACTGTTCGTGGCCACGACAAATGATCCGCCTGTTCGCGCGGCTGCCGCTGCGCTGACCCTCGCCCGCCGGGGTGACCGCAAGGCGTTCGGACGCCTGACGGAGCCGTACCGCCGGGAGCTGATCGCGTACTGCTACCGCTTGACCGGAACCCTGACCGAAGCCGAAGATATGGTGCAGGAGTGTTTCTTGCGGGCCTTCAAGGCTTTAGACTTGTTTGAAGGACGCGCCAGCCTGCGGGCCTGGCTGTATAAGATCGCGCACAATTTGTGCCTCAACCATGTCCAGCGCCGCCCGCCGGTCTGGGCGCCGCTGGAAGAAGCCCAAGCGCAGCGCCGGGGAATGACGTCCGAAACCGAAGACGCCGAAGAAGGGCGCGAGAATGTCCGGCTCGGTTTCGTGGCGCTGGTGCAGAGCCTGCCGCCGCGCCAGCGGGCGGCTTTAGTGCTGCGCGACGTGCTGGGATGGAGCGCGGAAGAAACCGCGCGAATCTTAGAAACAACCGTGCCGGCGGTGAAGAACGCGCTGGGCCGGGCGCGTCAGACCCTCGCCCGGCACCCGTCCGGCGGCGAACCCGCCGATGTCGCGGACCTCGCGGCTTCCGACCCCGAAGCGCGGGAAGTTGTCGCGCAGTGGGTAGACGCCTTTGAGAAAGGCAACACCGTCCGCATGGTTGCTTTGCTGACCGGCGAATGGAACTCAACAATTTATGGCGAAAAAGAAGACCGACAAGGTAGAAATAACAAAGACCGAAAAGATAATGAAGACCGAGAAGACGAACGAGAGGAAAGAACGCATGGCAAGCGAAAACCGGCGCGGACAGAACCGCCGAGACAATAACGAAGGTGGCAGTGTGCCGCGGAATCAGGAAACGGCAGTCCGGGCGATTTCCGTGCTGGACGAAATTCTCAAGTCCACCGACCCGATTGACCCGAACTATCAGTACCTGCTCCTCCTGCGGCATCAGCTTGAAGTGGACGAGCAGCAGTCCGCCGAAGCCCAGGAGCTGATCCAGAAGTACGATGACGCTTACAACAAGCTGACTGCGCCTGCCAACCGAGTCGCCGTCTTTTTGTCCAAAAACGAAGACGGCACAGCGAACATCGCGATGGGCGACAACGACTTCTACACCAATGTTGACCCTAACGTAGATGTGGAAACGCTTCAAGCTGGCACACGGGTCAAAGTCAACGAAGCGTATGCTGTGGTCGGCGACCTCGGCCCGGCCCAGAACGGCCCAGTCGTCAAAGTCGCCGAAGCGCTCGGAGACGGTCGCCTGCGGATCGGCGGCGACCAGCAGGGCCAGAACACGCGGATTGTCGTGCGCGGCGCAGGGCTGGAAGAAGCGCCGATCAAGACTGGCACGGAAGTCCGCATGGAGCCGAACTTCCGGGTCGCTTTGGAAGCGTTCCCGGCCAAAGAGTCCCAAGAGTTCTTTTTGGACCAGATCACTGAAATCCCATGGAGCCAGATCGGCGGCCAGCAGGAAGCGATTGCGGTCATCAAGGACGCGATTGAGCTGCCTCTGCTGTACCCGGAGCTGTACGAGCGGTTTGGCAAGCGGCCACTCAAGGGCATTTTGCTGTATGGCCCTCCCGGCTGCGGCAAGACGCTGATTGGCAAAGCGACTGCCTACAACATCACC
Organism: uncultured Armatimonadales bacterium; assembly: GCA_964252595.1. GTDB lineage: Bacteria > Armatimonadota > Armatimonadia > Armatimonadales > Capsulimonadaceae > JANXMY01. The sequence continues at coordinate 12,334 of CAXUNT010000042.1, read as the reverse complement.
CAAGAGTACAAAGCACGGACCAAGCGGGATGTCAAAGAGTACTTCATGTACATCAACGGCCCGAAGATCCTCAATATGTGGCTCGGCGAGTCCGAGCGGCAGGTGCGCGAGATCTTCTCGACGGCCCGCGAAAAGGCGAAAGAAGGTTACCTGGTCTTTATCTTTATTGACGAAGCGGAGAGCATCCTGCGGACCCGTTCTTCGGGCCGGTTCACCAATATCTCCAACACTGTCGTGCCGCAGTTCTGCGCCGAGATGGACGGTTTGGTGTCGCTGGAAAACGTCGTCGTCATGCTGACGTCGAACCGCCCGGACTATATTGACCCGGCGATCCTGCGCCCGGAGCGCATCGACCGCAAAGTTAAAGTGGTTCGCCCGGACAAGAAAAGCACCAACGACATTCTGGGCATCTATCTGCACAAAGACCTGCCGCTGGACTACAAAACCGTAGACGAGCAGGGTGGGACCGAGCCGGCACGGCAGATGCTGATTGATAAAACGACCGAGCTGATCTGGTCCAAGACGCACGAAACCGAGTTTTTGGAAGTTTATCTGAAAAACGGCTCGGTGGACACGCTTTACTGGAAAGACTTAGTGTCCGGCGCTCTTCTCACCTCGGTGGTCGAACGGGCCAAAGACTTCGCCATCAAGCGCTCGATTGATGTCAAGTCCACCAAAGAAGGCGTCTCGCTGGATGACCTGGATAAAGCCGTTCGGATGGAGTTCAAGGAAAACGAGATTTTCCCGAAGACCGACAACATCGAAGACTGGCTGAAGCTGCTGGATTACGAGCCGGACAACGTCGTGCGCCTGAACCCGATCTCGCCGAAGAAGGCCACGCAGACCACGCGCCGGAACGTGATTTAGGAAACATTCCATGCCGGAGATTGCAGGCAAAGTCGTCGCCATCACCGGCGCAAGCAGCGGCATCGGTGAGGCGACCGCGCTTTTGCTGGCGCAGCAGGGGGCCAAAGTCGTTTTGGGGGCGCGAGGCGCAGATCGCCTGGCGGCCCTAACCTCTCGTATCTGTGAAGTCGGCGGCGATGCGGTTTGCCTTGTCACAGATGTCAAACAGCGCGAAGACCTGAATGCCCTTGTCGCGCTGGGCCGTGAGCGGTACGGCAGGCTGGATGTTCTTGTCAGCAATGCGGGCATCGGGCCGATTGCTCCTCTTGACGACCTCCGTGTCGACGAGTGGGATGACATGATTGATATCAATATCAAAGGCGTCTTGTACGGCATCGCCGCCGCGCTGCCCGTGTTTCGCGCCCAGGGCTTTGGGCATTTTGTCCACACCGCATCTACGGCTGCCCATCGCATCGTGCCGAACATGGCGGTTTATGCCGGAACAAAGTTCGCCGTGCGGGCGATTTCCGAAGGACTGCGCCAGGAAGCGGGCGACAAACTGCGCGTCACGGTTGTTTCGCCGGGATTCACCCGGACGAACCTGGCCGAGTCCATGACAAACCCGGAGCTGAAGGCGCAGACTATGAGCGCAATGGACAAGATGGCGATCCCGCCGGACGCCATCGCGGAAGCGATTGCCTATGCCATTGGACAGCCCGCGAATGTGGATGTGGGCGAAATTGTTGTCCGACCCACAGCGCAAGGCTGACACGGCTGAAACGTTAATTTTAGGAGACTGACTTTTGCCATTATTCGGCACCGAAACAGAATATGGGATTGCCGTCGAGGGCAAAGGCGCAAGCGACCTGCTGGCCGAGTCCCGCGCGGTCGTCAAAGCCTACGTCGGCAAGATTGCCTGCCCCTGGTACTACAAGGGCGAAGACCCGCGCAACGATATGCGCGGCTTCCATGTGGACAAGCTGACGATTGACCCGGAAGACGCGAAGTTCGATGCGCCGAACCAGAAGATGCTGCCGGTCGAAGAAGAGCGGGCAGACCGGGTGCTGATCAACGGCGCACGGTTCTACAACGACCACGGTCACCCGGAATACTCGACCCCAGAATGCGCGTCACTGCTCGATTTAGTCGCCCACGATAAGGCCGGCGAAAAGATCGTGCTGGCGGCGGCGAGAGCTAGGATGGAAAAGCCGGGCGTCGGCCAGGTCCACATCTTCAAGAACAACACGGACTTTCACGGGTCGTCCTACGGGACGCATGAAAACTATTTGATCCCGCGCGAGACGCCGTTCGCACAGTTGTTGTCGGGCCTGCTGCCGTTCTTTGCCACCCGCATTCTTTACGCAGGGCAGGGGAAGATGGGCATTGAGCCGCGCGGCGATGCCGGGATTTACCAGCTCTCTCAGCGAGCCGACTTCTTCACCGAAGACGCTTCGGTGGACACGTTGCACCGGCGGCCTTTAGTTAACACGCGCGACGAGCCGCATGCCGACCCGCGTCTTTGGCGGCGGCTGCATGTCATTTGCGGCGACGCCAATCTGTCCGAGTATGCGACCGCGCTGAAAATCGGCACAACCTATTTAGTCACCTCGCTGATCGAGCAGGGCTGGCAGCCCTGGGTCAAGCTGAAGTCGCCCACGGAGGCGATCAAGCAAATCTCGCGGGATCAGTCCCATAAATGGCTGGTAGAGTCTGAAACCGGCACGATTTCGGGAATAGATATTCAGCGCGTTTACCTCGCGGCGGCCAAAGAAAAGCTGTCGGGGCGCGGCTTTGATACCGACTGGACCCTGACCGAATGGGAACGGACCCTGGACGCTTTGGAGGCCGATCCGCTTTCGCTCGGCAATCGGCTGGACTGGGTCGCCAAGCGCAATCTGCTGGCCGATTATGTTGAGTCTGAGAATGTCCCCTGGAGCGACGAGACCCTGCCGTCATTTGACCTGGCGTACAGCAATGTAGACCCCGACGAGGGCCTCTATTACGCGCTTGAGCAGGCCGGCGAGATGGTGCGCCTCACAAGTGACAGCGCGGTCGAAGCCGCTCAGACCGAGGGGCCGACGAATACCCGCGCAGCCATCCGCGGCTACTTGGTGGATAAGTTCGGCGATGCCATCGGCGTTTTGGGCTGGAACAAAGTCGTGCTTCGCACCGAAGCCGAGTCGTGGGTCGCCGATTTAGACGATTATCTCATGCCTGCCGCTGTCGCCGATGCGATGGCGATGATTGCCGAAGCCCGGACACTTGACGAACTTGTGCGCCATTTCCGCGAGAACGGTAAATAGCGCGCCTCGCAGGATTTTTGCCTATCACTGTCGAATCTTGGATTGCCATACCGCTTACATACTTGCTCCATTCTGGAAAGGAACTTGACCCATGACCGGAACGAATTTTATGCCTGATGACGACCGCGCAACGCGGCCTACCGGCCCCGCCGAACCCCTCCGCAAAGAGGGCGACGAAACCGGCCCGTCCAAGCCTGATGTCCAGCGGCCTGACCGCAGCGATCTTCTGAAGCGCATGAAGCGGGTCGATCCCGATCAGGCCCGCCGCTACCGCCAGCGCAGCGGCCAGTAATATCGCCTTGTGCCACGGAATAAATTCTGAGGCTGAACAAGACAGTGCCGCAGCGACACAAGACCCGGCATTGCCGGCTTCTCATTCTGCGTCGCCGCGACGCTGTTTTACCGAGCCTCGGAATTTGCTCCGTGGCGCACTTCCAACGAACAGTGTGACACTTATGCTTCGATTTAACAACGACAGCGGCGGCTTTTCCGCTCTGTTCTCCGATAACAATGCCCAAAATGCACTCAATGACCGGCTGCCGATGCCGGTGCCGGTACCAAATGTGCCGGGCGCACGCGACGTAGACACGCACGGCACCACTGTCATCGCCGTCAAGTACAAAGACGGCTTGATCAATGTCGCTGATCGCCGCGCGACTGCCGGCTACACGGTCATGTACGACCAAGCCGAAAAAGTGCTGGCTTTGGACGACTACACACTGATCTCAATCTCTGGCTCGTTCGCCAAAAGCGTCGAAGTCGTGCGCTACCTGCGCCACTCGTTCAAGTATTTCGAGCGCTCCCAGCTTCAGCCCATGTCTCAGGAAGGCAAGCTGATGGAATTGTCGCGCGTCATCGCAAACAATGTCCCAGCAGCCTTGCAGGGCATCGGCGCGTTCATCCCCGTGCTGTCTACGTTTGACCGGGACACCAACCAGGGCCGTATCTACTTCTACGACGTGCTGGGCGGCCAGTTCGAGACCGCCGAATACGGCGCGGCGGGCAGCGGCTCGGCACCCATTAAAGGCGCGTTTGAGTATATTCTGAAAACCAAAGGTCCGTTCCGCGAGATGGACCGCGAGACTGCTCTGCGCGAGACCTTGACACTGCTTGACATCGCCGCCGATCTCGACACGGCGACCGGCGGCTCGGCGAAGTTCCTGCCCGCCGCGAAGTATATCACCGCCGATGGCATCCGCGACTTTTCTGATGCCGAGATCAAAGCTGCACTCGGCCGGTCGTAAACAAGACGCCGTGGACTAAAGACGACAAGAACAAAGACGATAAAAACAGAAATGAGGGCGAACACAAGGTTCGTCCCTGCACCTTCCGGCCTGCTCCGTAGGGGCGAACCTTATGTTCGCCCTTCTATTGGCCGGATTTTGACCGGAGAGACACATTGCCTTCCTATAGCCCTTACGACTGGAACGAAAGTATCCAGCAGCGAAACGAATACATTGAAGACCGTCTCAAAGACGGCAGTCCCGTGGTCGCGCTCACCTACGACGGCGGCCTGCTGCTGCTGTCGGCGCGGCAGACCCAGCGCAAGATTTATGAAGTCTACGACAAGCTGATGTTCAGCGCCATCGGCAACCAGAGCGATGTGGAGCAGATCCGCCGGGGCGCGATTGACGCCGCCCATCAGGAAGGCTTTTCGCGCTCCCCCGATGATGTCAGCGTTCAGCGTTTGATCTCGTTTCAGCTCTCCCCTGCCATCAAGCGGATCTATGGCGACCCGTTTGCCCAGCCGATTGTCATTAAAGGCATCTTCGCGGAGCTGGGCAAGACCCCGGAGCGCGATATTCTGATGACGCTTTCCTATGACGGCGAGTTTTCCACGTCGCCCGGCATGGCGGTGGCGGCAGGCACGGCGTATGCCGAGGACCGAATGCGAGAGCATCTGAAGTCCGAGACCGAGACTGGAACGCCGTCGCTCGATGCAGGCCTGCGGGCCGCGCTCTATGCGTGGGGCGTCGGCATGAAGCACTTGGAGTCCGAGGACCGCGCCGACGCCGATTATTCCACCGACGGCGAGGGCAAGCCGGACGTGTCCGCGTTCATCACTGAGCATCTCGGCAAAGGCTGGATCATTGAAGCGGGCGTTTTGGAGCGGAACACCACCCGCGAGAGCCGTTTCCGCTTGCTGTCCGAGAGTGAACTGTCGGAGGCGACCGCGCGGTACAAGTAGGAACACACTATGGACAAGCGTATTTTCGGAATTGAAACCGAGTTTGGCTGCCTCGTCAATGACGACTCGGCCGGCACGGCGGAAATGATCGTCGAGCAGGTCAAAGACCATGCGTTCTACAAAGACAAGCTGGGCCTGATTGATCTGCACGCCCGCGATTATGCCTTTGAGCCGGCTCGCTGCGGCGGCTTTCTGCGCTCCGGCGGGCGGCTCTACATTGACGCCGTCGGCTCGCACATGGAATACGCGACCCCCGAATGCACTGACTTCGCCGACGCAGTTGCCTACGACAAAGCAGGCCGGGTCATCTTGCAGCGACTGCTTCGCGAACTGGAACTGGAAGACAAAGTCTCGTTCCACTCGAACTCGGTAGACCACTTCGGTGGGCATACGTTCGGCTGTCACGAGAACTTTCTCGTGGCGATTGACGACCGCTTCTTTCTGGAAGCCCTGTCCTACCTCCTGCCGTTTCTGGTGACGCGCCAGATCTTCGCGGGCGTCGGGCGGGTTGGCGGCCACCGACTGAACTATAAGAGCCTGAAGAACAACATTATGACCATCTCGGATTACGAGGTGGATTATCAGTGGGTTGGCAACTTCTACGGCGTTGAAGTAGACCCGACCATTGACTTTCAGTTGTCCCAGCGGGCCGATCACATTGTCAAGACAATCTCGTCCCGTGTCCGCTTCAACCGGGCCATTATCAATCCAAAATGGGATTCGTACTACAATTACTCCAACCTGCACCGCCTGCATATCCTGTTCGGCGAGTGCAACATGAGCGAGTACGCGACCCTGCTCAAAATCGGCACGACAAGCATTGTTTTAGATCTGATTGAAGATGGTATCCTGCTCCAAGATGTCGAGCTGCGCGACCCGCTGGAAGCCCTAAAATCCGTGTCGCGGGACCAAAGCTGGAAATGGCTGGTCCGGCGCAAAGACGGCAGCTCCATTGGGGCGGTCGATTTGCAGCGCCTGTATCTGAAAGCCGCCCAGGAGCGGTACACGGGGCGCGACGAGCAGACCGATTATGTTCTGACCGAATGGGCTAAGTGTTTAGACTCACTAGAGCGTGACCCGTATGAGCTGGCCGACAAGCTGGACTGGGTGGCAAAGCGCAAGATGATGGAAGATTTTATTGAAGACCAGGGCGGCGCGGTCAAGTGGGGCGACGACATCCTGCACTCGCTGGACTTGGAGTACCACAATGTCAACCCCGAAACCAGCCTCTATTACGGCTTGGAGCAGGTCGGGGCCATTCAGCGGGCGACTACCGACCGGCGCATCTTCGAGGCAACCATGTCCCCGCCGCAGAACACGCGGGCCAAGGGCCGAGGCATCGTAATTGACAAGCTGCTGGCGTCAAACTCGCGCGATTACGTGATTGACTGGGATTTGATCTACATCAACAAGCGCTTGCACTTGGAATTGAAAAATCCGTTCCACACCTACAAAGACGAGTCTACGTCGTTTGCCAGCGGCCTCTAATTCACATAATACCCAGCGCTTCGGTGCTGGGTTTTGTTTTGTAAGCCGCTTGACACATTCCGCCGCGTTTGATACAATGGGCCAGAGGACCACGCCATGTCGCCGTCTGCCGATGACCCCGAAATTTCTTCCGCCGACCCTGAACTCCCCTCCGCCCGTGCGCTCGGTGCGTACCTCGAAATGATGCGCCGCCGGGAAAGCCTGGAAGAAGCCCCCTTCTGGAAAGAAGTGACAGCGTTCAACCAGATACCGAGCTACCAGGTAGACCAATACTACGGCCAGTATGTCGCCGTCTATGGGGGGAACATCGTAGACGCGGACCCCGACGAAGCCGAGCTGGCCCTGCGCTTCTACCGCACCTGGGGCTACGTCCCCGTCTACATCCACAAAGTCGGCACCGAAGAAGGGTTGGTAGACTCGGAGGAAGACCGATGAAATACTTCGTGCCGGAACTGGCACTTGGCCCGCTTCTGCCGCCGCAAACACAGCTTGCCGAGAAGTTCGGCGGCCTGCCGTGGGGCTTACCTCTGAATAAATGGCCGATTTGCGCCGGATGTGGCAACCCCCAATCCCATCTTGCCACCTTTGTTCACGATGTCGAGCGGCTAGATTTGGGCAAAGAAGGCCGCACCGTGCTAGTTTTTCAATGCAATCACTCCCCAAATGAAACCAACTGCGAGATGTGGGACGCGGATAGCGGTGCAAACGCCGTTGTCTTTCTGGATGCTCCCGAACTCAGCAACGGCCTGATTGAGCCGCCCATGCCCGGTGCAATGAAAGAGATCGAGATGCGAATTATCGGCTGGACCGAACAGCACGATCTCGTGACACCGGAACTTGAGCCGTTCTTCTACAAAGCAGACAAGTTTTGGGAGTTCCGCCAGGAGCATGAGGCGATTTCAGACAGCATCGGCGGTGGGGCGAAGCTCGGCAGTGTGCCGGACTGGGTGCAGACGGCGGAAGACATCGCGCCGCCGTTGCGCTTCGCCGTCCAGCTTAATATGTACTATCACTTTCCAGACCCGCTGCCAACTGCTGACGCCGTTGGAGCGACAATCTCCCGATGGAATACGGCGGTTTCAGAATACCAAGTGTCCGAGCCTGCTGATCCTGACCCGTTTCTACGCGGTCAAATCTACGTTTCCGACCTGACACTTGAGCGGTACGGCTCCGGCTTTGATGTGGAGGCCGCCGAGTTCGGCGACGGCGGCACCGCTTATCTTTTCATCAATCCTGATCCAGACACACCGCAGGGCATGTTTATGTGGCAATGCGGCTAAACGTGTTATAGACAAAGAGAGTAGGGGCAAGCCCTACCCCTACAAATTCGGTTCCCAGTGCCGCGAAGCGGTACTTCGTGGCGTCTGCGCCGTGTAGCCGTGTGTTTCAACACATGGTTCCTCATGGCCCCGCCTGCGTATCCCACCACCGCTTTTCGTCGTCTATTTCCACGCTGGTCAAGTAAAATGTCGTGTGTGCTGTCTGTGCTAGTTCCTTGCCCAGCGTAACCGCCCGTTCCACCTGCTCGTCCATCCCACGAATATCGCAAAGGCCATGCTGTGTGTACCGGGAATGCTGCTGAGAAGGCTTCTCGATGATGGCTTCCAGGCGAATAAACCAGCCGAGACTATCACCATCCCAAGAGGCTTCGATGACGCAGATAGGCTCCGTGATTTTGTCCAGGCTGGCGAACGCTGCAACGCGGGCTAGGGCGCTGCCTTTGAAGTCTATTCCCAGCGCCTGCTTGCGGCTCTCGACTGCGTCAAGGGCGTCATTTAAGCAGCACGAGGTAGTATCCCGGACGAACATCACTGCTGGAAGCCACGAGTTTATCCGCAGCAGTTCGTCCACAAAATTCCACTGGTCTTCTGTCAAAAGCAGCGGCATTTTACCCCGTGTTCTTCATACCTGCCGCAACGCCGTTAATGGACAGCAGGACGGCGGCGCGGAGGTCGCGGCGGGCGATTTTGATGTCCTCGGAGGCATCGCCTGTCGGCAGGGCGCGGAGGCGCTTCAACAGTTCCACTTGCAGGTAGCTTAATGGGTCCACATACGGGTTCCGCAGGCGGATGGACTTTTGCAGCACGGGCTGGTTATCGAGCAGAGCGTCTAGGCCGGTAATGCGGCGGATGACAACGACGGACTTTGCGTACTCGGCGGCGACTGCGCCGTAGATGCGGTCGCGGACAGCGGTGTCGGTGACAAGGGCAGCGTAGCGGGCGGCGATTTCCATGTCGGCTTTCGCCAGCGACATTTGGGCGTTGTCAATGGTGGTCGCAAAGAACGGCCACTCGCGGTACATCTCGCGCAGGCGCTCTAGGTGAGCCTCGGACTGGTCGGCATAGGCAGTCAGCGCCGTGCCGACGCCGTACCAGCCGGGGAGGGTGTGGCGGCTCTGCATCCACGAGAAGACCCAGGGGATTGCACGCAGGTCTTCGATGCGGTCGGATGCCGTGCGCTTCGGGGGGCGGGAGCCGATGTTAAGCTGGGCCAGCTCGCCGACGGGCGTAGCTTCCTGGAAGTAGCGGACAAAGTCTGGGTCGCCATAGACTAAAGCCCGGTACGCCGCAAACGCCGTGTCTGAGACTTCGTCCATCACCGCCGCCCACTCCTTGTTTCCTGCCTCCCCTCCCCCATCAGAATGAGAGAGGGGCCGGGGGTGGGGGCCGCTTGCGGTCAAAACCGCGTGAGTAATCTGCTCCAAATTGCGGTACGCGATCTCTTGGTCAAAGTAGCGGGACGAAATGACTTCGCCCTGCTCAGTAATTTTGAGGCGTCCCTGGACCGAGCCGGGCGGCTGGGCGAGAATGGCTTTGCCCGCAGGCCCGCCGCCGCGCCCGATGGCCCCGCCGCGTCCGTGGAAGATCCGCAGCTTGACCCCGTGCTTTTCGGCGACTTCGGCAATCCGGGCCTGGCCGACATATAGCTTCCAGTTGGCGGTCAGGTAGCCGCCGTCCTTGTTGGAGTCCGAGTAGCCGACCATGACTTCCTGGGCGTCGCCGCGCAGGCGGACATTGCGCCGGTAAACGGGGTTTGAGAGAAGCGTGTCCAGAACTTGCGGCGCGTTTTCCAAATCTTCAATGGTCTCAAACAGCGGCACAACATCTACGTTGGACCAGCCGCCGCTGTCTTCGGCCAAATCGGCGAGATGCGCGTCTTTTGCCAGCAGCAGCACGGCCAGAACATCGGACACGTCGGACGCCATAGACAAGATAAACGAGCCGAAGGCGTCCGGGCCAAGCGTCATCATCTTGTCCGAGACGAGGCGAAACAAGCCGAGCGTTTTATTGGCTTCTTCGCCGAACCGCGGCGTTGCCGGCACGAGTGGCCGGCGGCTTGCGATCTCGCGCTCCAAAAGCGCGACTTTTCCGGCTTCGTCCAACGCGCTCCAGTCCGTGCCTTGATCGGCCAGCACGGCGGACAACGCTCCCAGATACTTTTCTTTATGCTCGCGAACGTCAAGCCGTGCCAGATGAAAGCCAAACAAGCGGGCCTGGAACAGCAGGGGGGCCAGCACGCGCCGGGCGGCAAAATGGCCTTTATTGGCTTCCAGTGACTGGTGGATCAGCTCCAGGTCTGCGATAAACTCGGACGCGGCTCTGTAGCCGTCCGGCCTGCTGTCTTGCGTCCGGCGCAGGCGCTCCCAAATAAACTCACACTTGCGCCGGTACGGCTCTTGCGGGCTGCGGCCCGACGCTTCGGCTGTGACTGCGGGCAGCGCTTCGGCATCGGCCAGAAGCGAGCGTTCCATCTCATCCGAGACGCCGACATAGTGCCGGGATTGGCTAAGGCGGTCGCTGAGGCCCCGAACCGCCGACACGTACAGCGCCAGCACCTCGGCCCGGTGCAGGCGCAGCACTTCCGCCGTGTGGTCCAGCGTGATGGTTGGGTTGCCGTCGCGGTCGCCGCCGACCCACGAGCCGTATTCCAGAAAGTTCGGGATTTGGAATGCTTCGCCGGGGTAACACTCGGCCAGCGCGGCCGCAAGGTCTTCGTACAAGCGCGGCGTGATCTGGAACAGCGTTTCGCCGAAGTAAAATAAAATGTTCTTGGCTTCGTCAATCACCGACAAGCGCCGCTGACGCACTTCATCGGTCTGCCAGAGAATCTCGGTTTCGGCGGCCACGTCCCCTTCCAGCCGTTCCTGCTCACTTTCGGCCATCTGCGGCTGCTCCAGGGCGCTGAGCGACGCCGACAAACGGTGCAGTTTCTCGTTGACGGTGCGCCGCTTCGACTCCGTCGGATGGGCCGTGAAGACAAGCTGGATTGAGAGCGTCTCGACCAGTTCGCGTATCCCTGCCGCCGTCATGCCCGACGCTTTCAGCGCCTGCACGGCGTTTCGCACGGACTCTGAGCGCGGCTTGGTTCCTGCCTCAAACGCCCGCCGCCGGTTGACCCGGACAATTTCCTTTTGCTCGGCTAAGTTGACAAGCTGAAAATAGGTCGTAAAGGCTTTGAGGACCGGCAGGGCGGCATCAAAATCCATACTCGCAAACAGGGCGTCGAGTTCCCGCTCGGCGTCGCTTTCGCCCGGCACACTCCGCGCTTCTTTGGTCAGCGCCCGGATGCGCTCCACGCGCTCAAACAAAGCATCCCCGCCCTGCTCGCGCAGCACCCCGCCCAGTGCATTTCCTAAAAGCCGCACATCCCGCGCCAGCTCTCCGCCTTCTGCTTTTTGTTCCTCATGTGCCATGCCGGTATTGTACCTCTAAACTTGGACGCTGACAATGAAAACGGACCCAGCAATACTGTGGGGGCCGAGGAAAAAAACAGTGCGTTGTATTGGGGAAAAGCAGGGCAGGAAAATAGCCGGCGGATCGCGAACAAGCAAGCAGTCAGGAAAACCCTGCAAGCCGTTTTGGGAGAATTGCCATGTTCCATCGCATTCGGTGTCTGGATCACGCTTCGCGCTTGGCGATGTCCGTATCAGTGGCCCTTGCCGCGCTGCTGGGAAGCGCCGCGCTTTCCGGCTGTGCCAACGACGCCGACAGCGCCGCTCCGGCCTTGACCCTCAGCGCGGACACGCCGGTCCACCTGCCGCCGACCCCGGTGCTGTTTGCGGCTGCCGGAACCCTGCCGCCGCCGGACCTGCAAGTCAGCCGAGCGCTGCTTCCGCCGCGTCCCCCGGACCCCAGCCGCGTCGCGGCGCAGGCCGTCGGTCAAGTGCCTGCAAACGCCCCGCCCGCACCGGTCAAGGCAGGCTTGATCCTCAATGCGGGCTTGATCGTCTGCGATCCTGTCTCCGCAAGTGCCGACCCGGCACTTGCCGTCTTCGGGACGGCCTGCGGGCGCTGGCTAGACCTTGCCGCCGCCGGACAGCCGGATCTGGGCCGGACGCCGTTTTGGGAAGCGCGGGGGCGCTGCCGAAACGAAATGCACCGGACGGACTTTGCGCTTTCTCCCGCCCAGGCCGCGCCCCTGGCCGCCATGACCGGCGCGACCCATGCCGCCTGCGGCACGCTGTCCGGCACGCCCGCCCACTGCACACTGACTTATACTCTCAATGCAC
>CAXUNT010000041.1:28395-38621 GCA_964252595.1 uncultured Armatimonadales bacterium | reverse complement strand
TGGGTCCTTGCTCCGCGGCCGCATATTTGGGGGGGGGGCAATTTCTCCGGCTCCCCTACAGCGCGTCCTGCCCTGCGCCTATAATAAAGACATGAAAGTAGTGCGTGTATGAAAGTCATTCGGCACCCGCGCCATGCCGACCATGTCATGCGGATTGAAGGGACACTCGCCGTCGGCGGGGTCGGCGGCGGGCTGCTGCTCTGGACTCAAGCCGCCCATTTCGGTGGCTACGCATTCGCTGCGGCCGCGTTCCTCAGCCTCGGCGGAGTTCAGGCAGGCGTCCGTGCCCTCAGGAACTTCAACCGCTGGCACCGGGGTGCGGAAGGCGAAGACGCCGTGCTGCACACCCTGCGCGGCCTGCCGAGCAGCTACACGGCCGTCGCAAACTTCGCTCCGCCCGGCACACGGCAGGGCGACATGGACCTTCTGGTGCTGGGTCCCGCCGGCGTGCTGGTGATTGAAGTCAAGTCGTACACGGGCCGCTTCGCCTGCTCCGGCGACGGGTGGTTTTCCGTGGCGGCGGACGGCACACGCTGCCCGCTTAAAGGCAGCGTGTCGCGCCAGCTCAAACGCGCCGGCAAGTCCGTCGCCCATTATTTGGTGGACTGCGACGTTCAAGCGCCGATCCACACCGCCGCCGTTTTCCGCGCTGGGGCCGAGCTGGAGCTGCATCGGCCGACCGTCCCCATTGTCCGCGAAGACGCCCTGCGTGACTATGTTCTCGGCCTGCCGGCTGCGCCTCGGCCCTTGACCGCCGCCGACCTCACGCCCTTATTTGCCCCGCTCCCGCCTGCCCGCCGCTTTCACCTTCGGGGATTAAGTTTTCGGCGGCAGGCCGATCCAGCTTAGAGACTGGCTGGATGATTTGTCGGGCGACTGAAGGCGCGGCAACAAGTGCGCGAAACCTGCCTTCGCAGGTTGAGAACAGACTTTAGGAAGAAGTCTGAGTCCACGCAGGTGGACTTCGTGCTTTTGTTGCCGCGCCTTCAGTCGCCCGATTGGTTTTCTCCGCCGGGTACAATTGGAGCATGAGCGTCAATGTGATTGCGACGTATGCCGATTTGACGCCGGCCAAACTGGCCAGGCTGGGGCTGGACAACGCGGAGCAGGCATGTCGGGTCTTGCAGGGCATGGCGGGGCATGATGTGCCGGATGCGGCATTTGAGGCACTCTTATTAGTCGTTGTCCCCGTGCTGGCAGGCAACGCGGACCCGGACCGGGCAGTCGCCAATCTGGGGCGCTGGGCAGATGCGGTGGGCAGCCGGACAGCGGCGTATGCGACGCTGGCAGCATACCCGGCGGCCGCCGAGATGCTGCTGACGCTGCTGGCGGCGTCTCAATTCTTTGCCGAGCTGCTGATCGCAAACCCGGAATATCTGGAAGTTTTGACGAACCCGGCGATCCGCGACCGTGGACGAGACGCCGATGCGCTATGGACAGACTTATCGCGGCGGGTCGGCATCGCGAAGACGCCAAACGCACGGCGCGATGCCCTGCGCCGGTTCAAGCCGCCGGAAATCCTGCGGATCGGGGCACGGAACCTGCTGGGCTTTGCCGCCGTGCCGGAGACCGTTCAGGCGATCAGCGACTTTGCCGATGTCTGCGCTTGCATGGCTCTGCAAATCAGCGCCGAAGAACGCACGCTGACGGATGCGCCGTTTGCCGTTTTCGCGCTTGGCAAGCTCGGCGGGCGCGAGCTGAACTATGCGTCGGACATTGACCTCATTTTTGTTCACGGCGACGATATGCCGGCTGCCGATGCGATCAAGCTCGGCGAGGCCGTGCGAGAGGCACTTGCCAAGCCGACCGACGCCGGGTTTGTCTTCCGGGTAGACCTGCGCCTGCGGCCCGAAGGCCGGTTTGGTCCGATTTCCCGGTCGGTGTCGTCGTGCCGCGCCTACTACGAGTCGTGGGCGGAACCCTGGGAGCGGCAGGCGCTGCTGAAGGCGCGTTTCGTGGCGGGCGATGCCGCTGTCGGCGCGGCGTTCTCCGAGATGGCCGCAGCCTTTGTCTACCGAGCGCGGACCGAAGAAGCGTTTGTCGGAAGCATTCAAGCCAATAAGCGGCGATTAGAGCAGAAAGTCGCACGGGCGGGCGATGCCGACATCAATGTCAAAGAAGGCATCGGCGGCATCCGGGATGTCGAATTTACGGTGCAGCTCATGCAGCTTGTCGCAGGCGGGGCGAACCCAGCCTTGCGCGGCGGCTCCACGCTGGACGCGCTCGGAGCATTGACGGACGCCGGGCTGCTGACTTCAAGTGAAAGCGCCGCATTACGGGACTCGTACTTGTTTCTGCGGAACGCCGAGCATCGGCTGCAACTGCGCGACGAGCTGCCGGTCCGCACGTTGCCGCGTGACCCGGCCGAAATAAACCGCTTCGGGCGGCGTCTGGGCTATGCCGACGGCCCCGCGTTTCTGGCGGACTACAGCCGGCACACGGCCCGCACCCACGCGCTGTTCACGCGCCTCTTTTACGGCTCCGCGCCGGTTCTTCCTTCTTCCCCCCTGGCCGACTGGACGCTTGCGCCCGAAGACGATGGGGCCGCGTCGGCCTCGCTGCGTCACGCGCTGGTGCAGCACGGCTTTTCGGAGCCGGACGCCGCGCTTCAAACACTCCGGCGCAGCGTCTCGGGAACCCAGTACGGCGACGTTTCCCCGGAAGACCGCGCCGCGTTTGCCGCGTTCGTTCCGGCCCTGCTGGACGCCGCCGGGCAGATGGACAGCCCCGATGCCGCCCTGCACGGCCTGGACCTCCTGGCCGATGCCGTTCCGTCTCGCGCCACGCTCTATAGGACGCTCTCCGACAGCCAAACACTCCTGCCGCGCCTGGCCGTTCTTGCCGCCGGCAGTCCCTACTTGTGGCAGATCTTGCTCGGCCACATAGAGCTTCTTGACCTGCTGGCCGACGACGAGGCAATGGATGCGCCGCCGCAGTTCCGGGCCGCGCTTACGGTGTCGGACATCGCCGTACAGACCCGCCGCGCCCGTCTTCAGACTGGCGCTCGCGATTTATGGAACTTAGCAGACACGGCGCAGACGCTCGCCGAAACGACACAGGCTGCCGAAGCCGCGCTTTCGTCGGCGCTTTTGCTTGCTCGTTCCGAACTCGGCTACGGCGGACAATTTGCCGTCATCGGCCTCGGCAAGCTGGGCGGCGGCGAAATGGGCTACGGCTCCGACCTAGACGTGATTTATGTCGCCGACAAGGACTATCTGCGGGACGCCGCACGTCTGGCCGAGCGCACCCAGCGGCTTTTAAAAGACGATCTCACCCGGTTCGGAGTCCGCTACGAAATGGATGCCCGCCTGCGCCCGGAAGGCCGCAAAGGCCAGTTGGTCCTAGACCTGGACACTTACGCCGCCTACTATGCCCAGTTCGCCGCGACATGGGAGCGGCAGATGCTGGTCAAAGCCCGCTTTGTCGCCGGGGACGTGGACTTAGGCCGGGCGTTCGCTGCACTGGCCGGAACCGTCGTCTACGGAGCGCCCTGGACGCATGAACAGCAAAGTGAAGTGCAGACAATGAAGCGGCGCATCGAGACCGAGCGCGTCCATGCCCCACACGATTTGAAGCTCGGTTCCGGTGGCCTGTCCGACATCGAATGGACGACCCAACTGCTTCAGTTCCGCTTCGGCCCCAAGCGCCCACGCCTGCGGACGTCCAGCACGCTCGACGCCCTCCACCGCCTGCGCGACGACGCGCTTTTGACCCAGGCCGATTGGGAAACTTTGTCAGAAACCTATCTCGCCCTCGCGCGTCTGCGAAACCGTCTGTTTCTGCGCTCCGGCCTCGCGTCCACAGCTTCCCCTCCCCTGCCGGACACGCTGACAGCGCAGATGCAAGCGGCGCGGGAAGTGTTCCTGCGGGTTTTTATGGCTGCGGGCGCAGCAGGGTGATTTTGTGATTTTTGTCCACGGCAATCAACCAGTCCACGACGGTCGTGCCGTAGAGCGCACGATAAGTCGCAAGGCCGCTCGCCTCACGGTGTAGAAGGACTAACGAAGTCATCGGGCCGAGCGGTGCCAGCAGATCCTGCGCGGGGTTCACTGCCGCCGAAGTCAGTGCCGCCTGAAACGCGGGGGTAAACAGGGAGCGGTCAAGTTTCCGGGTGGCAAGCTGGGCTGAGACTTTCCCAAGCAACGCGGCAGTTTGCGGGTCAGTGTCCGGAATTGCGGTGGGGGCTGGAGGAGCAGGAAGATACTGCTTGGCGACACCGAGCGCCAGCGGTTCGGTCAAACCGGGATCGGCTCCGTTGAACAGATTGCACAGGACAATGACGGCCAGGCGGCTGTCCACAAAAAAAGCGAAGGTGCTGGAATAGCCAGGCGTTGCGCCGCTGTGGGTCGCCAAAATCTGACCTTTGTAGGGAACACTGACAAGGCCGAGGCCATAGGAGCTTGCCGAGCCGTCCGTGGGCGTCCCCGGCGTGATCATCTGCTTCAGCGTCGCTTCGCTGACAAGCTGGCCGGTGGACAGCGCGGTGGTCCACTTCGCCAGATCGCCCGCCGTAGACACCAAGCCATCGTCGCCATAATCGAGAGCGCGGGGCAGGAAAATCGTGTTGGCACGGCGGCGCTTGCCATCCCAGTTGTAGCCGACGGCTTGGCTAGGCAGCAGCACCGGGAGCGACGCCAGATGTGTCGCAGTCATGCCGGCGGCTTGGAACTGGTGCGCCGCTAAATAGTCTTCGTAAGTCTGCCCAGACACGTTCTCAATAAGCTGGGCCAGCAGGTGATAATTGGAATTGCTGTACTCATATTTCGTCCCCGGCGGGAAGTTCAGCGGCTTGTCTGTGAGAAGCGCCACGACGCTGCCCGGCTGATTGTACTTCGGGTCGGACAGCGTCGCGTGCTCCAAAAACTTCCGGTAATTCGGCAGGCCCGACGTGTGGGTCAGCAGCTCGCGGACGGTGATCCGGCTCCATGCCGCCGGCAGACCATTCAAATAGTGGGCCACCGGCGCGTCTAAGTCTACTTTTCCGGCTTCCATCAGTTGAAGCACGGCTACGGCGGTGAACGGCTTGGTGCACGAGCCGAGAATAAACCGCGTGTCCAAAGTCACCGGCGTTTTCGCAGCGACATCGCTGACGCCATACGCCGCCGTCTTGACGACGCGGCCATCCTGCACGACCGCGACCGATAGGCCGGGAATATGCCGCGCGGTCATCTGCGCTTTCAGATAATCATCTACGCCGTCCGCGTGGGCAGTCTGACCCAGCCCCATCAGAAGCGCCGCCGCCAAAACCGCGTGCCGCAAGTGTTTCATGCCTTGTAGAATACAGTGTTTCATGCCTTGTAGAATACCCGGACTTGACCCAACCTGCGTCACTTATGCTGCTTCTTCACCGCCCTCTCCGCTCCGTTTGAACAGCAGGTACGAATAGGCAACGGGAATAATTGTCAGCGGCAGGAAGACAGCAGGCAGGAGAATAATTATTGGCAGGCCGAGCCAGAGCAGGACCATTCCCGCGAGAGATACGCCGACCCACAGACGGGCGGCAAACCGATGGGTCGCGATCCAGTTGGCGTCCGACGCCAGCGTCCACGGAGTCTTTATGCCGGACCACGGGTTGCGCCGCGTTTTGCCCAGCACATTGCCGAGCAGCACAAACAGCAGCAGCATTCCCGTCAGGATCAGCTTTGAGATCGGCAGCGACGGATGCAGCACGATTTGGAGCGCCACGACATTGACATAGACCAGGAAAAGCGCGGCAGCGACAATCATGGAGTTGAAGGTCGGCAGAGATGACTGCATCGGCAGCCGCGACGGCAGGCGGGGGATGACATTCAGCAGCAGTACGAAAAACAGCAGGGACCCGGCATTGAACAGAAACACGGTTCCCTTCGGGCTAAAGCCGTCAGCCTGTCCGTAAATGTTCCAGTGGCTTGGGATGACGGCGGGCAGGTGGGGGTTGAGGACGTAATCGTACACGAGCATCGCCAGAACCAGTGCAAGAATTGTTAAGTTTGCGTGTCGGGTTTCCATGCGATTTCCTTTTCTGGGTTTGCTGCCGGCAAAAGCTCCAGGACAGCGGCAATAACTTCCTGAAAGACGGTCGTGTTCAGCGAATAATAAATCTGCTGGCCGCCGCGCCGGGACGCAACAAGATCGGCCTGCTTCAAGACGCTGAAATGGTGGGACATGGACGGGGCGGAGATGTCAAACTGTGCGGCAATCTCCCCCGCTGTCAGCTCCCGCCCTTCGAGAAGCTGCAAGATGCGCCGCCGGGTCGGGTCCGCCAGCGCCTTGAAGACATCATCTATTTTTAGGTATTTAGCCAAGTATCTAATTGTAGCGGATCAAGCTGGGTTTGTCAAGGGGTCAAAAAAGAACCCGGCACTTTCCGTGCCGGGTCCAAATGCTGCCTTATGTCCAGTACAAAATCCGGCCCTGCGGGAAGCGGCGAGCGATCTCGGCCTCGAAGAAGCGGCGCAGGGACTTCATCAGGTCCTTCTTGTAGACGTACTTGACCCCGCCGAACTTGTTGCGCTTCTCGTCGCGAGTTTCCTCGATCATGTCCAAAGAAGTCTTCGGATACCACGCCTGCAAAACTTCTTTGGAGCCGGGCGTGAAGCGGTGCGTAATCAACTCAAACGTGATGTCCGGGGCAAAGCCGACCGCCGCCTGCGCGTCGTCCAAAAGCTGCGTGTACTGGGCTTCCCAGTCATCTACGGGAATGATCGGCGCGAGGACGAGGCCGATGGGGTAGCCGCCCCCACCCTCAGCACGGGGCAGGGCCAGACGGCGCAAGGCATTTAATCGGGCGGACACGGGCGCAACGCCGCCTTCCAAGCGACGTGCCACGGCGTCGGCATTGACCGATGCACGCGGGCGGGTGTGGCCGTTGTGCGGCAGGTCTAATAGCGGCTCGACCGCGTCAAACTTCGTCGTGTAGCGCAGGTAGGCATTTTCGCGCGTGCCGAACCAGCGGATGGTCTCGGCCAAGCTGCCCGTCAAATGCTCCAAAGAAAGCGGGTCGGTGTAGCACGATGCCTCAAAGGTCGTTCCCTGCGCTTCGTTGCGGCCCGCGCCCGGCTTCTTGTAATGCGCCAAATTGTCTAGAATGCCTGGCAGATTGGCGAACGCTCGGATGACCGGCGGCCCGGCGAGGCTGCCCGCGAGATAACAATACTGGCAGTGGGCGGGGCAGCCTTCGGCCAGATGAAACTGCCAGTCGGCGCTCGGCGGGATCGGCTGAAGCTTCGCCGCGCCGGGGGCGGCGGCGACCACGGCGAGTGTTCGCTTGGCCTTGTTGTACGTCGCCCGCGCATCTTCCCCACGCAGGTTCGTCAACCGATTGCTTTTCAAGACTTCAATGGGAACACCGAGCGCCTGCACCCGGTCATGGATCTGCCGTCCCCACGGCTCTTGAAGTGCGGCGGGGGTAAACTGGGCGGTCTGCGGCATCCAAAGACGCGGCTTCATCACAGCTTGAACGGGGACAAGAGTCGGTGTCGGAACCGGAGAATCGGCAGGAGAAATTGACGGAAGTTCCAGTGTGCTGCTCATAGTATTTGAAC
The DNA here is from genome assembly GCA_964252595.1 of uncultured Armatimonadales bacterium. Lineage (GTDB taxonomy): Bacteria > Armatimonadota > Armatimonadia > Armatimonadales > Capsulimonadaceae > JANXMY01. The sequence continues at coordinate 31,098 of CAXUNT010000041.1, read as the reverse complement.
ACAGACGCCCCCCCATGCGTTCCTAGACTCGCTCTGAAACGCCATGTTTCGCAGCAGGCAGGCAGTGGAGATGATAAAGACAAGAAACGGAGAAATTAAAAGATGATCGGTTCAATTATCATGTGGCTGGTGGTCGGGTTTATCGCGGGTTTAATTGCCAAAGCGATTGTCCCCGGCCCGGCAGCGAAGCCGAGCGGCTTTTGGGGAACGGCCATTTTAGGCATTGTCGGGGCGATTGTCGGCGGGGCGATTTATTACTTGATTTCTGGCGGAAACTCAGGCTTTCGCACCCACTTCGACCTGCCCAGCATCTTTTGGGCGACGCTCGGCGCGGTGGTCGTCGTTGCGATTGAGCGGGCGCTGGCGGGGCGAAGGCGGATTTAGAACATAGGCGGGGAATGGAAAGGGCGAACACAAGATAGAAGGGCGAACACAAGGTTCGCGCCCTACATTATCCGAATGGACCCGTAGGGGCGAACCTTGTGTTCGCCCTTCTATCTTGTGTTCGCCCTTCTATCTTGTGTTCGCCCTTATCCCTATTCCATCCGCCACAGAAAGTAGGAGCCGAGGCAGACGAAGACTAGGGCAGGAGACCAGGCGGCAAGCATCGCCGGCATCCGGCCTGCGACGCCTAGAATCTGTGTCAGCAGCAGCGTGTTCCATGCCACCCAGACCATGATGATGCTGAGGAAGATGCCCATGTACGCGCCCGCACGGGCAAACCGCAGGGCCAGCGGCGGGGCGCACAGCGCAAAACCGAGGCACAGAAACGGCAGGCCGAGCTTGGAATAGTAGTTGTAGGACACGACCGTGGTGTCCTGCCCCGTCCGCTCCAGCGCCGCCATCTGGCTGCCAAGCTGGGCCATCGAGTACTGGTTGGGGGTGTCCACCCCGGAGCCGGCGAGGCTTTCCACCGGCACTTCCAGCGGCAGCCGCACGGTCGGGGAGGCGATTTCTTTGGAAACAAAGCCGTCCGTGCCGAATGTGACGATGTGAGCACCGTGCAGGGTCCAGTTGTTGTGGTCGTAGTCGGCACTTTGCGCGTTCATCAAAGTCGCCAGGCTGTCGGGACCCAGGGGATTCTGCCAGATTTGAACGCCGAACAGCTTCAGCTTGTCGGCTTTGCCGCTGGGGTCCTTGCGGATCTCGCGGATGTGGAACGAGTAATCCTGAAACGTAAAAACTTTGTTCTCGGCGACAGTCGGCGACGCCTGCAAGGCATAGGCGAATAATTGTCCCTGCGTCTTCTGGAACTCGCGCCATGCCGGCGGCACCACCCGGTCGCCGACCAGAAACGCCGCAATGCTCGCAAGCACCCCGACACAAATGATCGGCAGGAACAAACGCCGTAGGGACACGCCCGCCATACGGATCGCCGTGATCTCCGAGTCCCGCGCCATGCGGTTGACCGCCCATGCCGAAGACAGCGCGACGCCCGGCGGCAGGGTCAATGGGATCAAAATCGGCAGGTTGAAAACGATCAGCCGGGCGACAATCAGCGGCGGGATGCCGTTCTTGACGATGTCTTCAATCAGCGGAAACAGCGTGTTCCCGACCAGCATGACGACGATCAGCAGAATGCCCCCAACAAACGGCAGCACCATCTCCCCCAGCAAATAGCGATCCAGGCGTTTCATAAATTATTGGTGAGGGCCGGGTATAATTTTCGCAGGTTAGGACCCCGAAGTAAGCTGGATGGTCCAATTCGTGATGTCTAAGTCATTTGTCGTCACCCCATCGGAAGTCGTGCCGGTAACGACGACGGGAATGCCGTTGACATACTGGGCTGCGTCGCCGCTGCTCTCATTGACCCCAGAGCCGATGTTGGTGAACGTGTTTGTCAGCAGTGTCTGGCTAGCATCCCGAATGATCAAATTGACGTAGCTGTTCCCAGCCTGCTGAGGGGGATACAGCGCGTCAAAGTATTTCGGCGTGCTGAGGCTTTGGCCGCTTTGCGGAACTACGTTGGTCGCGATGAAGTTGACTTGCAGGCTGTTGATGGCGGTAGCGGAGACGCTGGAAGTCGCTAAGGCCGCCAGCGGAAGCTGGAACGTCAGCGTATTCCCGACTGCCTGCTTTTGGATCAGGTAGCCCGTGCCGAGCGGCTGGGAGTTGAACAGCGTTTTGTCTACCACATAAAAGTTGAAGTTTGTTCCGCCCGGCTGGCCGCCGTTGTATTCCACATAATTCGTGAACGCCCCGGCGGCATAGCCGTTGCCCGTGTTGTCGGCACTGGTGACGACCGGAACCGGCCCGGTGACGCTGGTGTTGTTCGGCCCCGGCGTGTTGTTGACGTTGAACAAAACGTAATAGTAGTAGTTTGGATTGATGTTCCCCGCTACCGTCATCGTGACCAAAAGCTGCGGCCCCGACACTGGGCTGGAACTGCCGCCGCTGGGAGATTTCGCGCACCCGGCCGGCAGGATGAGAAGCGCGGCGAGAAAAGGCCACAGATGTTTGAGCCGAAGATACTGCATACAGGCATTATAGCAGGGTTGAGGCGCTTTGACAACTAACGTGCAGGAAGAAGATAAAGATAAGGAAGAGCGTGGGAATAAATTCCTGCGCTGTGGGGCGCAGACGCCCGTTGACCGCCTGCGCGGGCAAAGATGGTTTTGCTTGGCTCCTTGTCCACGAAGGCGGACACTTGGCGCTTCGCCCCACAGCGCAGGAATTTATTCCCACGCTTCCGCTCCTTTTCGC
>CAXUNT010000041.1:0-28385 GCA_964252595.1 uncultured Armatimonadales bacterium | reverse complement strand
CCCCGCCCCCCCCCCCCCCCCAATAAATACACCCCCCCCCCCGCTTCCGCTCCTTTTCGCGCCTTTCTCCTCACCGCCGTTTCCGGCCTGCTGCTGGCCGGGGCGCTGCCGCATCTGGACTGGGGCTGGCTGGCGTGGGTCGGGCTGGTCCCGTTTCTCGCGCAGTTCCCGTTCCGAAACAAGCGCACGGCCTTTTGGCATGGCTTCACGCTGGGAGTCTTTTATCTCGGTGTGATGGCGTACTGGGTCGGCGTCTTTGCCGGGCATATCATCGGCCCGGCTCTGAGCGTCCTCGGCTGGGCGCTGGTGACGTCCTACCAGGCGTTCTATCTGGGCGTCTTTGCAGTCGGCGTGCAGTGGCTGACGAAGCGCGGCGTTTGGGCCTGGCGGCTTGGCGTCCCTGCACTCTGGGCGGTGGTGGAATGGTGGCGTCAGTTGGGAACGCTCGGCCTCGGTTGGGGCGATCTTGCGTACACACAACATCTCGCATTGCCGATTTTGCAGGTAACGAAGCTGACGGGGATTTGGGGACTGGCATTCTTGATTGTGCTGGTTAATCTTACGCTGGCGGAGTGGATCAAAGCGCCGAAGACCAAGTCACGTTTCCCCATTATAGTCGGTGTCCTCATCAACGCCTTGCTGTCCTACGGCTTCGCAACTATCCAAACAGAGCATCTGGCACCGACCTTCACCGCCGCGGCTTTGCAGGGCGACATCAATCAGAACGTGGACCAGAACCCGGCGTACAATGCGCGGGTCGTGCAGACGTTTAACGCTGAGAGCCGGGACGCGGCGGCGCGGGGGGCAAGCCTGGTCGTCTGGCCGGAAACGGCGTATCCGGGCTACCTGCAAAACTTTGACACGGACAGGATGCAGGTCGCGGCGCAGCTCGCGCAGACCCGGCAGACCGCGCTTATCGGGGGCGTGGAATACGACTGGAACGAGCGCAAGAACGCTAATTCCCTGCTTCTGCTGACCCCAGCAGGCACAGTGACAGGCAGTTACCAGAAACGTCAGCTTGTGCCGTTCGGTGAGTTCGTGCCGGGCCGGCGCTGGATGCCGTTTCTGGAAAGCCTGCACGTCACCACGTTTGATATGAAGGCCGGAGCGGACACGCAGGCGCTGCTTGACGGCGGGCCGAGGATCGGGAAAATCGGCGCGACCATCTGCTTTGAGTCGTCGTATCCCCGCTTTCTGCGCGAGCAGGTGAAGCGGGGCGCAGGGCTGCTGGTCATCTCCACCGATGACACCTGGTTCGGGCGCACCGCCGCCGCGCGGCAGCATTCGGCGATTGCGGCTGTCCGGGCGGCGGAAACCGACCGCTATCTCGTGCGGAGCGCGGCGACCGGCGTGTCCCAGGTCATTTCGCCGACCGGGCAGGTGCTGGCCGAAGCGGGCCTGTTTCAGCCCGCCGTGGTTGCCGCTCCGGTGCAGTCCCGCTCCACCCTGACCCCGTATGTCCGCTGGGGCGACTGGTTTATCGGCTTGTGCGTTCTGCTGCTGGCGGGAACTAGTGTTCGTGTTCCCCGCGCAGGAACCGCTCGTAGTTCGGGCCACTGACCCCGCAGTCGTAGCGCGACGATCCCCGGTAGACTTCCAGACCCGTGCGGAGGCCACCGGGCGGGAAGAACGAGACGAGCCGAAACAAGCCCGAACGGCCCGGCAGGAGTGTTCCTGAGGACACCAAGTAAGTCGGGCTTTCCGCTTCGTCGAGCGCGACCTGCCAGCGCAGGCGAGACCAGCCGGGCGGGACCGACTTGTGCATCCAGAATGCCGACTCCGGGCCGCCGCGCGTCAGCCCTAACGGCAGCGGCTTCGGCTGGTGTTCGGGCAGAAAATAGTACGGGCCGAGCCGGATTTGGGTGATAGCAGGGCGGCCTTCGTCGGCTCGCAGCAGCAGCTCGTACAAAAAGCCGTCGTTGTTGGCCGTGCAGGTCAGCATCGGCGCGGCTTCGGGAATAATCATTCGGTTCTCCAAAAAAGTGAAACTTGACAAAATCGGTATTTGTTATTATAACATAGAAATGCAAGACAGCAGAGAAAAAAGCAATAAAGGAGAACGCAATGGAACCAAGTCAGCTTTGGGCGAATGTCGCGAACCGTGTCCGGCAGGAGATCGCCGATCCGACCGTGTGGCTTGCTCTGCGGGCCACCCAGCCGCTTCTCATTGACGGCAGCTTCTTTGTCGCCGCCCTGCCCCCCCACGACGAATATCTCGCCGCGCACCTTTTGAACAATCAGGCAACCTCGGCGATTGAAGAAGCCCTGCGCGAGTCGGCTGGGCGCATTCTGGCGTTTCGCCTGATCATCGGCACGTCGGCCGCCGATTGGGCCGCCGAAAAAGCGCGAGACCGCTCCGCTCAGGACAACGGCGGGTTTGTCGCGGCAGCCCCGGAACATCAGGCCGCCGAGCCGCCGCCCGCATTTTTCCGTTCCGAAGCCACCCCGCCGCCTGCTGAGATGACCAGGCCTTCTGCGGCACGCCCCGCCGCCTCCCAGGCCGCCGCGTCGCAGCCGGCGCGGGAAGTTGCCCAGACCTGGGAAAAGCTGTCTGAGCGCCTCAATTTGGGCTTCAAATCCGCTCCGTTCGTCAAGTATCCGCACGGTCAGGCCCAGTATGTCTTAACTGCCGTGAAGCTGATTTCCGACACCATGGACGTTCAGATGCCCCCGCTAGGTGCGCCTCGCGACGACACTCAGGAGCGGCTGCTGGCAAAAGCCATCGAGCGTCTCAGCGGCATCATTAATTTGGATCCGCTGTTTATCGCTTTGGAGCTGCTGCGCTACCGGGAGCTTCAAGGGAAAAACACCGACATCGCGCTGTAGCGACTCTTGACATTGCCGCCGGGCCTGTGCTAAAATGGGATTGTGCGCGGGGCTATGGCTCAGTTGGTAGAGCGGTTCGTTCGCATCGAACAGGTCAGCGGTTCGAATCCGCTTAGCTCCATCGCCGAAAAGAGGACCGAGAGAAATCTCTGCCCTCTTTTTGCTGTTTTCAAGGAGCGGCCTCCGGCACGATCACCCGGCCCAAAGCCATTGCCTGCACAGTTTCCGCCCCGGCTTCCAGTAACATCTCGCGGCAGGCAACTAAACTTGCCCCGCTTTTCGCGATGTCGTCGAGCAGCAGTACCCGCTTCCCCGCGACGAGTTCCCCGTGTTCCAGTTGAATGGTATGCTTGTGCAAAGCGCGGGTAGATAGGCCGCCGAAGATGATCCGCCGGATGGTCGCGTGCCGGACCAGGCAGGCCGTGGCGTCTATTCGCCCGTTTTGCGCGAGCATCTGTGCCAGCGTTCGGACCGGCCAGAACGCCTGGAATGCCCGGTGCGGCGGGACTACGGCCAGCGCGATGCCCGGCGCGAGCAGCAGGTCCAGCATCGCGTACAGCCGCTTCAAGGGCCACTGACGCTCCCCGTTCAGCGCATTGATCAGCCGTGTCCATGTAGCGTTCTCGTTCACGACCCCGGTATTGTAGTCCGCACGGGCTTCCCGAACGGCGTTCTGCGCGGCGGCACGTTTGCCTGCCGGATAGTAAGGCCGAGCGTGACAATCTTCGCGGGTCGGTCGTAGTGTTCGCCGGCGGGTGTAAAAATGGGGTCTTGCATAACAACGCACTCCTATTTACCCGAATATATCAAAATTAATGGTTTGCTGGGCTTGACAAAGCCTGAAAGCCTGTGCTAGACTGTTCGCCGTACCATGTTTACTTTCACCGACAACTTCATCGCCGCCCAGGACAGCCGCCGGATACACATCCTGCGGTCGCCCCTTGCCACGCCTGCGGCTTATCAGGCTGTCCAAATAGCGGCTTATTACGCCGCGCCGCCGGTTGCATCTTTCTCTGTGAGGTGCCTGCTGACTTGAAGCAGTCCCCAGAACTCGAAAAGACTTACCGGCTCCAAGCATTGCGCTTGGAGCTTTTTTATTTGGGCAGTTGGCCGAGTGGTTGATGGCGCTGGGTTGTAGCCCCAGTCTGTAAAAAGCGCGGGAGTTCGAATCTCTCACCGCCCATTTTGTTTATCCCATCAGGAGGAAAATTATGTCCCAATATGTTCATTACTACCATCAGTGCTGGCTTGTCCGGGGCAGCGCTAGGCAGATGGCCTGGATACCGGCCAAGTTCGCGGTCGCAGGCGGCTACTTGAAGCTGACCGAGGGCGGAGTCACCGAAGACGGCTGGCGGGTTGGCGGGGTCGGCGCACGAATGGCTGAAGAGGTCGTTCGGGAGCGCAGTCAGGATTACAAGCACACGCGCGGGGCCTCGGATATTTGATGCGGAGAGGCTAAAGAAAGACAGGTAAAAAAGCCGTGGGACGAAGGAGCCGTGGGGCTGAAGCCCCCGGCTGGGGGGCGCGGACGCCAAGTGACCGCCTTCGCGGGCAAGGAACCGATTATTTGCGATGTCCTGCTCTTTCTCCACGCAGGTGGAGGCTTGGCGCTTTGCCCCCCAGTCGGGGGCTTCAGCCCCACGGCTCTTTTGTTATACGGCTCCTCTGCCTGCGCCAATACACAAACGCTCTCGTTGCATAACAGGTCAATGCCCGCTCCTTATAAGAGCGTGATTTCGGTTCAAGCCCGAACGGGAGTACTTCTCGTAAAATATTTTTCAGGTCAATGCAGAACAACACCCAGCCGTGGTATAATTAGCGTACATGATACACAAACTAAAATTACGCTGTGCCTTTACGCTGATTGAGCTGCTCGTCGTCATCGCTATCATCTCGATTTTGGCGGCAATCCTGCTGCCCGTCTTCCAGCAGGTACGGAAACGAGCGCTCAACACGCAGGACCTGTCCAATCTACGGCAGATTGGCCTCGCCGCACAGATGTACGCGGGCGATGCCGACGAGACCTGGGTTCCGGTCGGCGGCTGGAGCGACCCGGTGGTCACGCCGTTTACCAATCCGAATGGCCCGGCGGCAGGCAAGCCCTGGACCGGCTGGGGGCTGCACCTGCTGACGTACACCCAAAGCACGGGCGTGTTCCACTCGCCCTGGATGCCCGATAAAGGGACGTATTTCACCGATGCCTGCGCGACCTCGAACGGCATGGCGCTGACCAACACCTACACGATGAACTGGTTTCTGGGGCGCGACGGCTCCTGCAATAACGGCGCACCGGGGGCGTGCGACGCCGACCCGTCCGACCCGTACACGCACACCCCCGACGGGACGCCCCTCACGTCGCCGATCACGCTGGGACAGATCGAAGAGCCGTCGGCGACCATGGCCTTTATGCTCAACCAGGCCACGAGCGCTTACGGCAACAGCTTCGGCTGTGATTACAACACCCTGGAAGCGAGCGACTACATCAACATGCTGCGCTGGCGGGCAGTCTACAACGACGGCGGGAACATCGCGTTCGCCGACGGCCATGTCAAGTTCTACATCGCCAAAGAAGCCGACTCCGCGCTCTGCCACGGCGCTCCGCAGTACAAGATCTATTCTTGGAGCAGCCGGAACATCTGGGCCTACCCCGGAATGCCGGAAGCCAGCGGCGGCTATGCCGACGGTCCCATCAACTTAGGCTGCCCGTAAAGAAACAAACTTATGTCCTGGATTGAAACACATTGGTTTGAGATTGTGAGTGACCTGACCGGCCTCGCCTCCGTCTATCTCACGGCCCGCAACAGCATCTGGAACTGGTGGTGGGGGCTGGCGAACGCGCTGCTGTTCGGCTGGCTGTTTCTCAGCAGCCGCCTCTATTCCGACGCTCTCTTGCAGATCGCTTACTTCCTGCCGATGCAGTTTTACGGCTGGTGGGTCTGGAAAAAAGCCGGCCCACACCATGCCGACGACCTGCCGGTCTCGCGCCTCACCCCTGCCGCCTGCGCCGTTTACGTCGCTGCGATTGCCGCCGCGTCGCTCGGCTGGGGCGAGCTGATCAAGACCTACACGAATGGCGCTCAGCCGTTCTTAGACGCGACACTTGCCATGATCAGTGTCGCCGCCCAGTATCTGGACGCCCGCAAGAAGCTGGAGTCGTGGTGGCTGTGGATCGTCGTGAACATCTTTTCCGCGTTCTACCTCTATCCGAGGCAGCATTTATACCCGACGGCGGCCTTATACGTCGTCTTCCTCGGCATTGCGGTGTACGGCCTCTGGCAGTGGGCGAAGCTGGCGCGGGCCAAAGAAGCCGCTGCCCTATGAACCGACCCACGCGCGGACTGGTCATCGGCAAGTTCCTGCCGCCCCACCTCGGCCACAAGTATTTGATTGACTTTGCTGCAAGTTTCGTGGACGACTTGACCGTGCTGGTCTGCACAATAGAAAAGCAGCCGATCCCCGGCACGATGCGCTATGAATGGATGCGCCGTGCCTTCGGCGGCGTCCGGGTGATCCATCATCCCGACGAAAACCCGGAAGAGCCGTCGGACGCCGAGACGCCCGAACAGTTCTGGGCGCTCTGGCGGGCCAGCATCCTCTCGTATTTAGACGCTCCGCCGGATTATGTCTTCGCGTCGGAGCTTTACGGCGCGAAACTGGCGGAAGTCTTGGGCGCACGGTTCATCCCCGGTGACCTGCCGCGCGAGCTGGTGCCGATTTCAGGAACCGCTCTGCGCGGCCACTTGGGCGTTCACTGGGAGTACCTTCTGCCCGCCGCCCGGCCTTATTTCGCCAAGCGCATTGCGATTGTCGGCCCAGAATCAAGCGGCAAGTCCACGCTGGCTAAACGTCTGGCGTCGCACTTCGGGACCAAGTATGCCGCTGAATATGCTCGCGCGTACTTGGACAGTGTCTCGCCCGACATCACGGCCGACACGCTTTTGGCAATCGCGCGAGGCCACCGGGCGTCGGAAGACGCCCTGGCCGAGCAGTGTTCCGGCCTGCTGTTCTGCGATACCGAAGCCATCACGACCAAGCTCTATGCCCAGCTTTTCTTGGAGTTCGTGCCGCCTGAAATTGAAGCCTACACTGCCGAAGACCGCTATTCGCTTTACTTGGTGACGAATGCAACCGAAGACTGGGTGCCGGACCCGCAGCGGTATCAGCCGGACTACGCCGCCCGCGCCGAGTTCAGCCGCGCGTGTATTCTGGAATTGGAGCGTCTTGGGCGGCGTTATGTGCTATTGGAAGGTGATTGGAAGCAGCGGACGGCGCAGGCCGTGGCGGCGGTGGAGACTTTACTGACGGAGGGAGAATAATTTGGAAGCAAAAGAACCAACGTAAGGAGGGCGAACACGGGAGAAGGGCGAACACAAGGTTCGCCCCTACGGGATTAGGAACGGAACCAGGATACGGAACGAAATGTAGGGCGCGAACCTTGTGTTCGCCCTCTTTTCCCTATGCGTGCCTTTCTAATTTTGCTCGGCCTTCATCGCGCAAACTTGGCTCTGGCTTCTGCCGCCTGCCTCCGCATCTTTTTTTGGCGAAAGAATGCAAAGACGCCAGCAACGATTGACGCTATCACCCAAGCGCCGATAATTATCCAATCTGCCTGCCGTTCCTCGGCGGTGATCATCATCCGTTCTGCATATGTAATTGCCGCATCGTGACGCTGCTCCAAGACGTAGGCTACAGCAGCACGCATCGTTTGAAAGATTAGGGGCAGCAGAATCGGCAACCACACGATGAGACTATGCGTCGGCACTAAGATCGCGTGACGGTCACAGAAGTTGTTGACGAATGGGAGGCAGGAATTATATTTCAGTCCGGTTTTTTCACACAGTTTCCCGGCGAGCTGCCCGCGCAGGATTACCTGTCCTAGCTTCCAGTCACGAATACAGGCGGCTAGAAAATCATCGTGTTCGGACAGCGGTGCAGGCGTGTCGGGAGGCGGGGGCCAGGACGGTGATTCGCTCATGTCTCGCTCCGGCACAGTTCTACGACCAGCAGGCGCAGGTTAGAGGCGGGGTCGTCGGCGGGGGCGACGGCGTTAAGGGTTGAGCCGGACTGGATGCTTTTCATCGCCATGTCGCTTGCCAGCACCCGGCGCAGGCCGGATTGCAGAGCCGGATAAGTCCATCCCTGGGCCTGCTCCTGCAAGCCCTTCAAGAGAAACGACTGGCGCTGGGTGATGCCGAGCATTTCCCCGGACAGCAGCGGCTGGACATCGGGCGGGAGGCCGCCTTTGATGTTGAAGCCGTTGAGGCGCTTGTCGGCGAGATACTTCGCGCCCCAAATCTGGCGCAGGTGCCGGGCCAGCATCACGAATGTCCGGGCCGCGACCCCGTCGGGCTTGTCCCCGACTTCCAGCAGGGCATCGGCTTCGGCCAGCGCCCGCTTGGCATCGCGGCGGCCAATGGCATCCATTAAAGCGAAGATGTTGTCCTGCACCGTTTCCCGCCCGACAGCGGCGGCATCGGCGCGGGTGATGACGGTGCGGTTCCCGGCGTAGGCCATCGCTTTTTCCAATTCGCTGACCAATACATTCACGTCGCCCGTCTTGCCGCCCCCGCCCCGCTCCGCCGCCGTCGCTTTGGCCCGGTCTAAGATCAAGGCCAGCGCGGCCGGCTCAATCGTCTTGCCCTGCGCTTTCGCCAGCGCATTCGCCCGCGCCGCCAGGCTGCTTTCGCCGGGGGCATCACACAGCACGGTCGCGCCGGCTTTGCCGAGGGCCGTCAGGAGCTTCGCGCCGAGCGCCTTGCCTTTGGCCTTCCCGGCATCAAACTCGGTCGCGGCGGCGATCAGCACCAGACACGTCAAGTCGCCGAGCTTCGGCAGGCCCGCCGCCAGCACGTCCTGATCCTCTTTTCCCAATCGCTGAACATTCGCGACGACGACGACGCGCCGCTCCGACGCCATCGGCACGCCGCCCGCCGACGCCAGGATGTTCCGCCCGGCCTCGCCCGGCTCCCCTGCCCCGGTCGGCGGGATGTCCAAATCTTCCCGGTCAAAGTCCGCAAACGAGGCATCGAGAAGCGGCTCCGTCAGCTTTTGCAGGGCTTCGCGCTTCAGCGCATCGTCACTGCCCGTGAGCAGATACACTTTTTCAATCGGCTTCGGAAAGCCCTTCGCTAGTTTTGAGTAATCTAGTTCCATTGCTGTCTATCTGCCAATCACTAGCATATCAGTGTTGATAATGGCTTGCTCGGAGACCGTGATTTGCTTGATGATTTTGCCATGCCCACGATGCACAGTCAAGCGGTACACTTCGCTGCTGTCCGTGAGATCAGTTTCTAGGACTGCGCCAGGAGCCACAATGCCCAGCGGCTTGGGTGCGTAGTTTGAATTTGTCGTGTCGTAAACCGCAACGGGGAACGGATAGCGACTGGTGATCGCCAGCGGAGTATGCCGCACACAGCCGTTGAGCAGGGCGTCAGAACATAACGAGCCTAAAACGATGACGCGGCACCTTCGGACATCTAAGCGATCCATCCCTAGACTTCCGATACGTCCGGCTGCATCATTGGCATTTTGGCGAACTTTTGCGGCACGCTTCCCCCATCGTTTTCCCGGCCCAGCGTCAGGCTCCCGGCAGCGCCCATTGTGAGCCGGATCGTGATCGTTTCTCCCGGAACCGCCTCCAAGTCCAGCATGGTGGGGCCTTCATTGGCAATCTGCCGGTTCATGGAGGCGCTCAGGCGATGCAGGCCGGGAGAAAGCAGAAGCCGGGTAAACGATGGGCTGCGGAGCTGGGTGACAAGCCGGCTGTCCACGGCAACGTCAACCCCGACCCGGCTGCCGGTGAAGCCTTCACGGTACACCAGCAGCGCGGCGCGGTCCGGCGGAGGCGGCTGGGACAGCAGCCGGCTCTGCTCGCTGCTCTCAACCCGGACACCGGCCCGGTTCCCGGCAGTCGCCCTCAGCCGCAGTCCAGCGAACGCTGCAATTCCTCCCGCGACCCCAACCCAAATCAGCGGTGACATGCCAAGCAGTCTCAGTCCGAGGATCAGAACAAGCAGGAGTCCGATGCTTGCCAATGAGGCAATCAGATTTTTGTTCATTTATCTCTTTATCAACTCGTCTCTTTATCAAGTGGGCATAAGCGCTGGGACTAGGCGATCTTCCGACGAGGCCGAAACACCCGCTGCCAGAGACGCCCGCGCACGACACGGCGAGCGGCGGCGTCAAACTCCGACACGCGGGTCTGCCAGGGCTGAACCGGAGGCGGCGGGCCGGACGGGTCGGCGTAGAGGGCCTGGGTGAAGGCAAGCGTCAGCGACGAGACAAGGGCGGACGGCAGGGCGACGTGCCACTCGCGCTCCAGCGGCGGCAGTTCCGGCAGAACGCGGGCGGCATACTCGGCGGGCGTTTCCGATAGCTTGCGCGGCAGGCCGAGCCGGGCGAGCGCGGCGCACAGACGCCGGTACGGCTCGGCGGCCTGGGACGGCGGCAGGGAACGGGCGGCGCTTGGCGCGGCCTCGGCGCGGCGGCGCAGGCGCCACGGGTCAAGCAACTCGGTCTTGGCGACATAAGCGGCAATCGCCAGGATGATCCCGACCAGCGGATACACCAGCACCATGTCGCTGTCCAAGCCGAGATGGAGGCGGTTCAGCCAGGACGTTTTCGGGCCGCCCGCGGCATTCGGAACCGTGCCGTCGGTGGCCGTGCCTGCCGTGGCATCAAACTCCACCCAGCCCGCGCCGGGGAAATACACTTCCGTCCAGGCGTGCTTGTCTTCCGCCCGCAGGTTGAACCCCGCGCCGTCGGGATCGCCCGGCGCAAAGCCGGTCGCGAGGCGGGACGGAATACCGGCGGTGCGGCAGAGAACCGCCAGCGACGAGGCGAACATATCGCAGTAGCCTTTGCGGGTGTCGCCGAGAAACGCATGGACATGGTCCACCCCATCCGGCAGCGGCGGCGGGGTCAGCGTGTACACGCAGCGCTTGGAGACCCAAAGGCGCAGCGCCTGGGTTTCATCCAACGGGTCATGCTGCTCTGGTGTCAGGCTCTGAAAGGCATCAGCGACGCATTGCTTGTAAAAGTCCAAATCTTCCGGCAGAGCAGCCTGGCTCTGGCTCAAATACAAGCGGCGGATGGCGTCGGGATAGTCGGTTCCCGTCAGGCGCAGGCGGCCCGCGCCTCCCGGCTCGGAGACATCCGGCGGCGGCAAAGACGCAATCCGGTAAGGAAACCGGACCGCGCCGCCGTCAGCCAGCCCCAAGCGTCCGTCCTGCCAGGCCATTGCCCCCGACGTATCCCCGGCCGCGCGGGCATCGAAAAGGATCGCGCGCGGCGTGTCGGCATAGTAAAACTGGGCGGTCCGGCCGCGCACTTCAAAGGTCGCTTCCAGTGGGACCCGCCCAATGGGGTTTGCCGGATCGCCGGGGGTCAAAGGAGACGGCAGTGTGTAGGAAAGATGTTCGTCTCCCGGAGCGCTCAGAGCGGCTCCAATCGGCGCATGGCCGGTTTCCAGCGAGCTTTGCCAGCCGTCGCCGGTATATACATCATAAGTGCGTCCGCGCCAGTAGTGCGGCTGCCCGTCGCTCGGTGTCACGCGCATGACGACATCGGCGCTGGCCGACCACGCATCGCCGGTGCCGATGGCAAGATTGTCGTCGTCGGAGAAGCTCTGCACGGCGCCGCCCCCCCCCGGATCGGGACGGATCGCGGCCAAGTGCCGGATAGCCTGGGCCAGCGACAAGTGCGAGAAAACCACTTGGGCCGGGACAATCACCAGCATTCCCGCCAGCAGCACGGCGATCCCGCAGAGACCCGCCTGCACAAGCTGGGCCAGCAGCAGGCGCCGGGACGGCCTGCCGCCCTCGGTCCCGGCAGCTCGGACCTTGTTTTGCAGGAAGTTCTGGTGGATCAGCAGGAAGATGACCGTCAAGATAAACACACCGAAGCAGACCAGCACCGGCGTATTGACATCCACCTCTGCCGCCATGCCCAGCGCCGCCATTGTCGGCACGGTTGTCCCCGCTACCCGGTTATCGCTCCGCAAAGCCCAGGCCCAGAGGGTGCCGCTCCAAACTAGCGTCGACAGCAGCCGCAGGCTGGGCTGGTCCGCGCCGAGCGGCAAAAGCTGCACCAGGGAAATTTGACGAGTCGCAACCCCGGCGAGCAGCAGCAGCGCCAGCCCGGCAAACCCATAGTCCAGCAGGCCGGCGGCAATCCCCAGCCGCCGCATCCCGTAGGAAAACAAAAAGCCGAGGCCCGACAGCATCAGCGTGGACGTCAGCCAAGTGTAGTCAGGACTCGTCAGCGCCGCGTTCGCCGCGAGAATACCGCAAAGCGTAATCACGAACCCAGCGAGGTACAGCGGCAGGCTCGGCGCGTCATCTTTTGCAGGGTCTATTCTTGCAGTGCTCGTGATGTCAGCCGGGACGGCCATGGGAGTTTCCTTCTAACAGATCCGCCAGATTGCTGCCGCGCCGGACCAGCGTGACTGACGGCCCCGCCAGCGAATCCGGCAGCCCCGGCCCGCCGGCCCGAAACGAGGCGGCGTCCAGCGCGAAGATAAAGGCACGGCCTCCCGGCGTGCCGCTTTGCAGCGCTTCGGAAAGACGCGGCGAAGGCCAGTCCGGCGTGATCGCCACCAGCGTCGCCGGCAAAGCGACGCTGCGGTCTGCGGCGAGAACATCCGCCAGCGTTTGCAGCGAAGTCGCCTGCACCCGCGCCAGCGTTTCCAGAAACTCCGGCAGGGACTCGGCGCCGCGCCGCGCCGCCGTGTCCCGCTCTCCCGCGACTAAAAGGCGTACCGTATGGCCGTGCCTAAGCAGATCGCCAAGCAGGGTCGCAGTCAGCGTCACGGCGGTTTCCAGGGCGCTCTGCTCGTCGCTTCCGGTGCCTTTGTAAGCATCAAGCGATAAGTCCAGCGCGACCGTCACATCGAGCGTCACGCCCTGCGCGTACTCGGCGACCGCCAAAGTCCCGGTCCGGGCCGACGTTCGCCAGTGGACCCGGCGCATCTCGTCGCCCGGCGCGTACTCGCGCACCCCGTAGAAATCGTCGCCGTCGCCGCGCACCAGGGCGCTGTCCCCGCCGCGCCAGCCCGACGCCGCCGCGCCCCGCAGCCAGGAGTCGCGGAGAGGCAGCACGGCGGGGTAAACGACTAAATCGGAGACTTCCGGCAGCTTGCGGGAGAACGTTTGCAGGCCGAGCGGGTCGGTCGAGAACACCGACGCCGGCCCCAGGTGGAACACGCCGCGCATCCGGGCGTCCAATAAGCAGGTCGTTTCGCGCGTTTCTCCCGGCCACAAGGCCATCACCAGCGGGGCCGGGCCGGCAGCGAGCGAGACCCCACGCGGCAGGGTGTCCCGCACGAGCAGATAGAACTTGGGCAGCCATCCGGTGTTTTCGAGCGTGTAGGTCAGCGGCACGGCTTCCCCGGCGGTCGCCGACAGCGGCAGGGAGCGCGAGCAGCCCAGCCCGCCGAGCATCAGCCAGCCCATCACAAACGACACAAAGGGAATGAGCCACAAGATCGCCGCCATGAGATAAAGCTGGGTCAGCCCGAACAGTACGGCGACCACCGCGACAAACAGGCCCGCAATATTCAGCACAAAGCGTTTCATAGATGAGTAGAGTGATCGTACCCCAGGCTTTCCTTTGTCTGTCTACTTGAACATCAGCGACGAATTCCGCCCGGCTGGATCCGAAACGACAACGCCGCCTTTATAGCGACCATTTGGCTCTTGAAAACGGTAAGAAAGATTTTTAAGGCGCGTACCGAAATAAGTCTTTAGCTGCGCGGCTGCGGGCTGAACATGAACATTTGCTACCGAACATGAACATTTGCTACCGAACATGAACATTTGCTACCGAACCGGTGCAGTACGCCTCACAAGCAATTGGGAACAAAAGGGCTGAACAAATGAGGTCGCACAACTGCAAACCAGCATGATTGTCACTGTGACTGAACGTGGGAAGTTCCAGAACACGACTGTAGAATGAAGTGGATGATTGGAACTTTTGAGTAAAGATGGAGTGCGAGACGTTCACGTTTTTCGGTTTGTTTCGGCTGTCTGTAATGCAAAAACCAAAACTGTCTTGCTCTGTCAAAAAATTGTCGAAGTAGCTGTAGATCGCTTGAACCAAAGATGTATAAACAGCTTCTGAATCAAAAGGCTGGCCTAAACCTTTGATCCAAACGCGGGCGACGAGGCGGACATGGTGTGCTTCCAACAAAGTGAATACTTTGTCTATAAAGCCATAAGCCTGGCGCCGCTGATTTCGGTTTCCACGAAATGCATTTCCCCTTAAATCTGCACCCTTGATTTCCGGGATGATTCGGTCGAGGTGCTGTGCGGAAGGGTAAGCCAGACCTGGGAAAAAGCGAAATTTAAGGTTCAGAAAATCATTTGTTAGAACTTCCAGCCGAGCCGTGTCAACAAAAAGCGCTCCCAGGACAAGCACAGGCTGATCATTGCCGGTTAGAGCCGGAAGCAAGGGAAGCGGTCCCAAATCACCCGACTCATCTACATAGCAAATATACATGACAAGAACACGCTCGACATATCCAAAAACAACTATAGCCACCCGAAGGCGGCTATAGGATTTGCCGCCCAATCATGGGTCGGCGTTGAGATTTTCTATGTTCATTATGGCACATTCCGTTGAAAATCAACCACCTTCTGCATCAAATTACCAAGTTTTTCAAGTTATTTTCCGTTGAAGCGCCTACAGTGCGGTCGGCACGGGAACGCGGCTGAGAATATCTTCAATCAGCGACGGGCTGGTGATGTGCTTGATGCGGGTTTCGGGACGCAGGATGAGGCGGTGGGCGAGGACGGGAACGGCGAGGCGCTTGATGTCGTCGGGCTGCACATACGTCCGGCCTTGAACGGCGGCGTATGCCTGGGACGCATGAAGGAGGCCGAGCGAGCCGCGCGGGCTGGCACCAAGCGCGGTCATCGGATGGGTACGGGTCGCGCCGACGAGGGCGACGATATAATCACGCAGAGACGGGGCAATAAAAACGGCGCGGGTTTCGCCTTGAAGGCGCAGGATCTCTTCGCGGCTGATGATGGGATCGAGCGCGTCCAGCGGCTTCAGGCGGGTCTGCTGATCCAGAATCTGGCTTTCTTCGGCGGCATCCGGGTAGCCAAGCGAGAGGCGCAGCAAAAAGCGATCTAATTGGGCTTCCGGCAGAGGATAAGTGCCGTGGGATTCGATATCATTCTCGGTGGCGACCACGAAGAACGGACGCGGCAGGACATAGGTGATCCCGTCGGTCGTCACCTGCTGCTCTTCCATGCACTCCAAGAGACTGCTTTGCGTCTTCGGCGTCGCCCGGTTAATCTCATCGGCCAGGACAATGTTCGCGAAGACGGGGCCTTCCCGGAACTCGAACTGGGCAGTTTTTTGGTTGAAGATCGTCGTGCCGGTGATATCGGCGGGCAGAAGGTCGGGCGTAAACTGAACACGCTTGAAGACCAGTCCCAGCGCACGGGCCAGCGCTTTGGCAAGGGTCGTCTTGCCGACACCGGGAATGTCTTCAATCAGCAGGTGTCCGCCCGCCAAAAATGCCGTCAAGGCCAGCTCGACAGCAGGCCGCTTGCCGACAATAACGGTTTCAATGCCGTCCGCCACCCGGCGCATGGTCTCCGCGACTGAAAGCAGAGAAGAGGAGTGGTCAAGAGGCGGCGGTGGGGCCGAGGGCGGCAAGGGGGATTGAGTTGTTTCCACGCTTCCAGTATACCCGGCGTGTCAACTGCGAAACTCTCTTATCAAGACGCTCTACACGAGAGACAGGATTTCATACTTGTCGACACCAGCGGGGGTTTGCACTTCCACAACTTCGCCAACTTTGTGGCCGAGCAGGGCTTTGCCGAGAGGCGACGTGTTCGAGATGCGGTTCTGCGTCGTGTCGGCTTCCATGACCCCGACGATTTTATATTCCAGTTCTTCGTCGTACTCTTTGTCATGGATTTTGACTGTCGAGCCGTAGACGACGACATCCCCACCCGCGACATGCTCGGCGACTTTAGCCCGCTCCAGCATCTGCTTGATGTTGTCAATCCGGCCTTCGAGAAACCCCTGCTGCCGCTTGGCGTCATGGTAATCGAAGTTCTCGGACAGGTCCCCCATCGCGCGGGCGTCCTTGATCCGCTCGGCGATTTCCCGCCGTCCGGTGGTGGTCAGGTGTTCGAGTTCGTGTTCCAGCTCGGTGTACTTGGCCGGAGACAGAATAATTTCGTCATCTTGCATGGTCGTCTGCGCTTTCTTCCCTTGTACCGTATCATACCACAGCCCGGCCCGGCTGTCAATTCGCGGGTATATTCGCTGAAGCGGTCAGACTTGGCATGAATTATGCACAGTAGAAACAACAGTGATAATAGACGGAACGAGCCGTAAGAACAAGGGGATCGCGCGTTGAGGAACACATTGAGGAACGCTTACATTAAGTTTTGTTCGGCGGAAGACCGGGCGCAGGGCTGCGCCGAGCTTTTGCCCCACTCGCCGGTGACCCGGCTCTCTAACGACGTGTATTGTATTCCGTGGAAAAGCCTGGCCCTGCTTGATGCCTGCGGGGCCGGCTATCAGTTCGCCAGCCAGGATGATCTCTCTAATGCTCGCCCGCTTTGGAACTTCGCCGCCGCCCGCTGACGTTTCGCGTCTCTTGGACCTACTTTTCGTACACCGTTTCGCCGGGCGGGTAGCAGATCAGCTCGACTTGATTACCGTCCGGGTCCGAGATATAAATTCCTTTTGTCCCGTCCCGGTGCAAATCTACCGGCTTTCCTGCTGTCGCCGCTGCTTGGGCCAGCGCTTCTTCCCCGATCCTGACCGCCGTGTGCGGCGGGTGCTGCGACGGCGTCACCAGCGCCAGCTTCCCCTGCCCTAGCCTTAAAAATGCCCAAGTGCTGTCCTGATATAGCACCGACGCCCCCAAGTTCTCCACATACCACTTGACCGACACTGCAATGTCCCGTGACGGCACCGCCACATGATCCAGTTCCATTCCGCGCCATCTTTCTAAAAGTTCAGCTCACCGCGAACTCGCCGTATTGCCGTCGTCCTGGGTGCTGGAAGGCAAGAACGATGCGCTCTTTGGAAATGCCCGCGCTCATCAAGTCCACTGCAATCCCGTCTTCCGTGCCGTCCTTTTGTATCCAAAACTTGCCGTCCCGCAGCTCCACATGCAGCCAAACCCGGTGAATATGCTTGAAGCCGTTCCAGCCTTCGTCCAGCAGCAGAAACTGCCCGTGTAAGCGGTCAAAGACAGTCAGAGTTCGCGTGTTTTTGGAAGCATAAAATTGGGCGCACTCGCGCAGCACACTTTCAACAACTTCCTGGTCCCTGCGGCTTTGCTCGGCCCCTGTTCGGGTTTCAATTAAAGTTTGCGTTAGGACAGCCATTCGGTCACTTCCTCGCTTTCAATATCAAAGCCAAACAATTTTCCCTGTTCGTCCTGAATGAAGCCTTGACCATAAGCTTCGGAGAACATGTCTTCAACGACATCCTGCGGCACGGCTAAGTAGAGTTCACGGTCGGGTTCCAGACGGCGCAGGAAGATACGGTACAAAACATACTGCCCAATCGCCTGCTCTAAGTCTTTCATTCCCGACGAGCCGCGGAACGTCTTGATCTCAACGGCGATTTTTCGCAGGCCCTTCTCCGCGCCAAGAACTCGTTCTGCGCCTAAATCTACGAACAGATTGGTACTTCCTATTCCCAAAGTCAAAGGGTCGTGAGTGATAGTCCAGCCATCTTTAATCAAAGCATTTTTGACTGCATCGTGGTAGAGGTCTCTGGCCGGCATAGTGAAACTATTTTAGCATACTCCGCAAAGAAAAAATCCCACCTTACGGCAGGACTTCTTGTAGTTACTCAAGTTGGCTTGGGCTGCGGCCAGGCGGGCAATAGGGACGCGGTAGGGGGAGCAGGAAACGTAGTTCAGGCCGATTTCGTGGCAGAACGCAACGTTCGCCGTCTCGCCGCCGAGAATTACTTCCAGTCCAGTCGTGCTTCTTCGACGTTCAGCCGCCACAAGAAGATGCCGGCATGAGAGATGCGGATGACCGCCCCCATCCGTTTTGCATCTGTGTCAAAATCAGGATGACGAAGGAACCGCCGAGCAAACGCCGCCGCTTCATATTGCGCGACATCTACGCACACGAGGCAGTAGCGAGCATGGCAGCGGCGGCGAGTATAGAAATCGTCATCCAGCGTGAAGAACGTCGGCTGACGCAAGCGCAGGAGCAACGGAATGATCTCGTCATCCTGAATGCCTTTGCGGCTGATCTCCACGCCGACCTGCCGGACGGAAATGCGCCACGCCCGGAACAACTGCCGCTGACTTTCCGGAAAGTTCTCGTCCAGAATAATCACGCGGCGGCAAGCTCAACAGTATATTCCTGCGCGTGTTCAATAAACGCTTGGCTGGCAAGCCGCACCGCCTCCGCAATCGCCTCTTTCGGCACGTCGCCGCGCCATTCCCCGGCAATCGTTTCCCACGCCATGCCCGCCGCGACCTGTTCCAGCACCTGCGAGACCAGAATGCGCGTCCCCCGAAACGTCGGCTTCCCGTGGCAGATGCGCGGGTCCGAGACAATGTACCGCCCAATCAATTTCTGCATTATAGGATCAGTGTACCTGCTGGTGCAACTTATCTCCATTCATTTTGGAACAAATAGATGCTTACCACAGTGACCGATAATTATTAGTTTTTCCTGTGGGTCCCAATCAAAATGTATACGCAGAGTTTCTGCATCGCTTGGCTTAACTCCAATCTTCAAATGATTTGTCATTTGCATTAAGGTCTTATTGTATTCAAATGTTCGCTCCTCACGCGCTCTCGGATTGTCCATGATGCCTTCTGACTCCCAGGGACTAAAATCATCTCCGTAGAAGCTACCTGCGTCTTTGTCAGTTTTGCCCTCAGCTTTTGCTTGCCAATACTGCGTAGGCAATTTCAGCAGCAGTTCAAATGCCTTTTGTTGATACCTAAACTTCTTGGCATCTTTTGCAGACTTCCACGCGCTATCTAAGACAATGATCTTTCCAAAGAAGGACTTTTCAAGAATGGAAAGACTGTCTTCTAATGTAAGTTTATCACCAAGAATGTCAATCAGATTGTTCGCTAGAACAGCATTGGTATCTTGGTCCGACGGTATTTTGTTGCTGGCTGCTTGCCAATTTCTCTGCTTGCTGTCAAGTTCGTACTGCAACTTACGCTCGGCATCATCTTTTTCTTGCTGTAACTGATCCAGCAAAAGATTCAAGGACACATTTTCGTCATCTGACTTTGCTAATCTGGATTCCACTTCGCCTTTTTCTTGGTCTAGCTTCTCGTATTCTGCCCATAAATCACCCAATTCTTTGCTTTGCGTACCTTGTTCAGCAGATTCTTCACGCCATTTCGTGATGCGTCGGCGAAGGTCAAGTTCATTGACCATCTCAGGCGATATGTGCCGCGAATAGGAAGAAGAATTAGTTCTCCGTGTCACTGCGGCCAAAATTTCTATTTCTCGCTTACCCACCGATACTGCTAAGAGTTCATCCGGCATTAGTTTTTTAGTCGGCACAACTCGTGAGCCACGGACTTCTCTGCCTGGAAAGATTATATTAACAGCTCCATTGTAAGCAACATATCGCTCACCAACAACCTCCTCCATTTTGTAGGTGTCTAATCCCACTGGAATAACAACGACAGACGCCAGGCCAGCCAGTAAAGTCGACAGTTTTTCCACTTTCACAAGATACTCACCTGACATCGTCGGGCTGACAACTAACAGTGGCCGACGGCGATCTGGATTATCAATAACGAAATCTCTTAAACCATCCATCATACTGTCGTCTAGAATGTTCAAGCGCGTCAATGATAAGCCAGCGATGTCAGGAGTTAAAGAACATATTTTTAGCAGTTCAGGTACTAAATTAGGACGGGAAACTTCAGGAACATTATTGTTGGGGCTGTCATCGTCAGTACGTAACAAAATAGTGCATTCAACGTCACCATCTTCAAACTCGCGACGAACGCCGACTTCTGTGATCCAGCGGCGTCCCAATAAGGGTCTTCCTGACGAGTCTCTATCGGGGTGAGAATACCGCATAGCATAAGCGTGGGGGTAAACATCGTCAGAAGCCCACGTTTGAACTTGTTGCCAATCTGCAAACTGCAAAGAGTTTTTTCTCTTCAGAGCGGATGCATCAAAACGACCACCCGTTTTTCTTGGATCGTTAAGCCACTGGGAAACTGCTCCAAGAAGTCTTTCAATAGAGCAGTTACCGTCAAAGAACATAGTGTTCGCATATATGATAGCAGCCATTCAGTTGCCTACTTTCAAGTAAGAAATTAGGGCAGTCTGCATGATGCAAACTGCCCCTTATGATTTAGTTAGACTTAGCGGTCGCGGTTGCTGCCGCCGTCTTTGAGGTTGGCTTGGGCTGCGGCCAGACGCGCGATTGGCACGCGGTAGGGGGAGCAGGAAACGTAGTTCAGGCCGATTTCATGGCAGAAGGCGACGCTCGCCGGCTCGCCGCCGTGCTCGCCGCAGATGCCGAGCTTGATGTTCGGACGGACTTTCTTTGCCAAATCCACGCTGATCCGCATGAGCTGGCCGACGCCGGCTTGGTCAATGGACTCGAACGGGTCGCCCGGCAGGATCTTCTGGGCCACATAGGGCTTCAGGAACTTGTCGGAGTCGTCGCGCGAGAAGCCGAACGTCATCTGGGTCAGGTCGTTGGTGCCGAACGAGAAAAACTCGGCTTCTTCGGCAATGAGGTCCGAGGTCAGCGCGGCGCGGGGAATCTCAATCATCGTGCCGAACATGTAGTCCACGGTTTCGCCCGACGACTCGGTGACAAGCTTTGCGACGCGCTCTAAGTTCGAGCGGACGGCTTTCAGCTCATTGACATGGCCGACGAGCGGGATCATGATCTCCGGGTGCGGCTCCGCGCCGTTCTTTTTGGCGGCAATCGCGCCTTCGAGAATGGCCCGCGTCTGCATCTCGACGATGCCGGGGAAGACGATGGACAGGCGGCAGCCGCGCAGGCCCATCATCGGGTTGATCTCGTGCATGGACTCGACTTGGTGCAGGAGCTTCGTCTTAGACGCAAGCTCCGGGCTGTCGGGGTGAGTCGCTTTCAGGGTCGCCACTTCAGCGATCAGCGTGTCCATGGACGGCAGGAACTCGTGAAGCGGCGGGTCAATCAGGCGAATGGTCGCCGGACGGGAACCCAAAGCCTCAAAGATGCCCTGGAAGTCGGCCCGCTGGAACGGCAGCAGCAGATCAAGCTGCTTTTTGCGCTCGTCCTCGTCGGGGGCCAAAATCATGGCCTGGACGATGGGGCGGCGGTCTTCGGCAAAGAACATATGCTCCGTGCGGCACAGCCCGACGCCTTCCGCGCCGAACTTGATGGCAAGGGCCACGTCTTCGGGGGTGTCGGCGTTGGTGCGGACGCCGAGGCGCTTCACGTCGTCGGCCCAGCCGAGAAGCGTCCCGAACTCGCCGGTCATTTCCGGGTCCACGACTTCAACGGTGCCGTCAATGACTTCACCCAATGTCCCGTTCAGGGAGATCGGATCGCCTTCTTGGATGGTCTTGCCGTTGACGGTGAAAGAGTTCGCGCCGACCGAGATGTCGGAGCAGCCGGCCACCGTCGGGATGCCGAAGCCGCGTGCGACCAGCGCCGCATGGCTTGTCATGCCGCCGCGCTCGGTCAGGACGCCTTCGGCGGCCAGCATTCCCTTCAAATCGTCCGGGGACGTGTCGGCACGGACCAAGATCACGCGCTGGCCGAGACCGCCTTTGCCCATTTCGGCGGCACGGGTGGCGTCGAAGACGGCGATGCCGGTGGCCGCGCCGGGGCCGGCGGGCAGGCCACGCGCCAGCAGGTCGTACTTCGCGCCGGGCTTGATGATCGGGTGCAGGCACTGGTCCAAAAGCTCCGGATTGATCCGGGCCAGGGCCGTTTCTTTCGAGATCACGCCTTCGTTGACCAAATCTACGGCGATCTTGACGGCGGCGGGGCCGGTGCGCTTGCCGGAGCGGCATTGCAGGATAAACAGCTTGTTGTGTTCAATCGTGAACTCAATGTCCTGCATATCTTTGTAATGCTCTTCGAGCCGGGTGCAGATCTCGTCGAACTGCCGGTACATTTCCGGGTTCTGGACTTTCAGCTCGGAAATCGGCATCGGGGTGCGAACACCGGCGACCACATCTTCGCCCTGGGCGTTCATCAAATACTCGCCGAACACTTCGTCGGAGCCGTCGGACGCATTGCGGGTGAACGCAACGCCGGTGCCGCAGTCTTCGCCCTGGTTGCCGAAGACCATGGCCTGGATGTTGACGGCGGTGCCTAAATCGTCCGAGATCTTCTCGCGCTGTCGGTACAAGATAGCCCGGTCGTTGTTCCACGATTTCCAAACGGCGGCGACGGAGTCCTGGAGCTGCTGCATCGGGTCCTGCGGGAACTCGCGCCCGGCGTTGGTCTTGATGTGGGCTTTGTACGTCTCGCAAAGCTGCTTGAGCTGTGCGCCGTTGACTTGAAGGTCGTCGGTGACGCCCAAATCCTTCTTCATGGCATAGAAGATATGCTCGAAGTCATGCTTCGCCAGATGGTTCGTGCCGTCGGAATACGCCACGTCCGAAAGCATCATCAAGAACCGGCGATACGAGTCATAAACAAACCGATCATTGCCCGTCAGCTTGACCAGGCCCTCGACCGTCGCGTCGTTCAGCCCGAGGTTCAGAACCGTGTCCATCATGCCGGGCATGGAGAACTTCGCGCCCGAGCGGACCGAGACCAGCAGCGGGTTCTGGGCGTCGCCAAGCTTCTTGCCAGTTTTTTCTTCCACGGCGGCCAGCGCGGTTTTGATTTCGTCCATCAGCCCGGCGGGGAAATTACCATCGCCTTTGTTGTAGGCAACGCAGGTATCGGTCGTGATCGTGAACCCCGGAGGCACCGGCAGGCCGATATTGCTCATTTCGGCTAAGTTGGCTCCTTTGCCGCCCAGTTCATCACGCATCGTAGCGTTGCCCTCTTCAAAGAGCCACACGCGTTTGGTGTCTGTCATTCCGTTCTCCTCTATCGTACTTTTAGTGTCGTACTTTTTCTCGGGTTTAGTGCAGGTGAAATTACGAGCTGCGTTATGTCATTCTGAACAATGGTGTTTACTCCATTGCTGATGACGGCTTCCAGTTCAGCATCCTGTACTTTTGTGAAACCAGCAAGGTATGTGTCGCACCCGTCTTCACGCCATTCATTGACGACGGTAGCTTGTATTTGGTCTCCCTGATGCAGTTCGGATAAAACGCGACTGGCCAGGTCCGCATGACGCACAGGAACTTGCTGGACAAAACTGCGTCTCATGTTATTACCATCTTTACCTTCATGCACCAGGGTAACGGTTGGTGGTGAAGCGGTTATGCCTGCGACACTCACCTCCGCTTCAGAGGTCTCAATTTCGATAAAATTGTTCATAGCTCCCCTCCACGTTCTAAAATTGGTAGCCTTTCTGAAATCGGCGGGGCGGACATCGGCAACTCACCCGTTCCACCAAGCGCAAAATACACTTTCTCTTCCAGATCGTAAATGCCAATCTGATTGTAATATCTTCCTCGATAAATCGCTGCTGTATAGTCAGCTTTATCACGAAACGGAAGCGTCGCCGTTACTTCCAAATAAGTGCGGTTGCTTTCGGCATCATACCAAACGCCAACACTGTTGCGCGGATCTTGAAGCAGTTCCTTACTAGATGCAATAAATGCCTTTAGCTTGAACGTAGCTAGACTTTTGCCATTCCACCACTTCGAATATTTTGCTTCCGGGTCTTGGTAAATTGACACCGCGAAACAAGGCGTATCCACCATGCTGCCGAAGTAGAGGCTGAACGTCGCTCCGGCGACAGCCTGAAACGCGACTATTATTTGTTCTGCTGCTCGATCAGCATCAAAAGCATTCGGCAAAGCAGTAGTCTCATCGTACAGATAGTCCGACAAACTGTCTGCAAGACGAGGCGCGTCCAACTGATCTTCAGGCATCAAGTGATATTACTCATTTCGCAAAGGTTTGCGCCTTTGCCGCCCAGTTCATTGCGCATCTCAGAATGCGGCGATGCAGGACAGTTCCGGTACTCACTGCTTCACCCGCCCTAGAATGCTGCTGAACTCGTACATATAACGAGACCCGACGCGCAGGCCATAGATTGCCGCACCAGGATATTTTGCGAGAGCGCGTTTAGTGGCCGTTAGAGCATCATCGTCAATTTCGTATGCACCGTTTTCGGTATTGATAATGACAATTTTGTCTTGATACAGGTTCTCAAACTGGTCGCGCAGGTGAGAAGCATAAATCTCTTCTCCTCAGCGGACAATTTCTTCATTGGTGAAACGCGGATGCGGCATGGCTTGCTTCTCCCGACCCATCGGAGCTTGTTTTGACAAATCCACACACTTGCGGCGGCGAGTTCCCGCGCCGGTTCGGAGTTCTTTTCGTTGCGCTTCATGTTCTCGTCAAACGTCTGGGTCAAGCCCTGGAAGTCGTCAAAAGCTTCTTCCATACTGTGAAGATGGCGGCGGAAAAGAATAGGAGTTTCTTCACCTTCCTGAACCTTTTTGCGGAAGTGCAAACCGCGTATGAGTATACCTAAGAATGGGGGCGGGAAACAAGAGGGAGTTAATCAGACCAGAGGCGAGAGTCGGCGCGGACATGGAGGCGCTGCGGGCCGCTTTCGGTGTCGTAAGTCACCGTTGCCGTGAAGCCGTCGGGCGTTGTCTCCATTTGCAGGGAAGAGAGGAGGGGAGAAGAAAGCGATGGACGCAGGGCCGAGAGCGTTTCGGCCCATTGGCCGTATGCCTGCCGATACGCGTGCTGGGCATGGTATACGTCCATCAACAGGTCGCGGGCGGGCAGCGATGGGTCGGAGCGGAACGCCGCCGTGCCGGGCGGCTGGGCCGAGAATTGGACAAAGCCCCAGCGCTCCGGGCGGTGCATGTCAATAACGCCCTGCGGGGACCAGACCCAGTTGTGTTCGGGCGTGTCCGGCACTTTGCGGTACGCGCCATTTTCAATCGCTACTTCCCACTCGACACGGGAAAAGTTGATCCGCCACTGGTCGCCGTCGGCGGGCGGCGCGGGGCGTCCGGCATATTCGGCCAAGTCTTCCCAGGGCAGGGCCAGCTCGACCGTCCATCCCGTGTCCGTGTCCGAAGGGTCATTGAGCGTTCCATTGATATGAACCGCTTTTCGGAGGCCGGGAACATGCCATTCGTTCAGGGCCGGGCCGCCGTCACGGTAGGGCTTGACCAGCCGCAGGTCCCAAATCGTGCCGAGGGCGTTGATCTCAATTTCGTAGTAGTTGTGGTTGTCGCCGTCGGGGTCTAAAAAAACTTCAAAGTCCGGGTCCTGAAAGATAACCGAGTCATGCTCGGTCAGGGTTGCCCAGACATGCGGCTCTTCTATCTCGGCGGCGATGTAGAAAAAGCCGTCGTCCCACAGCATCTTGGCGCGGGTGCGGAAGCGCGGTGCGGGCCGCAGATCGCCTTCAATGTCGGTGAAGTCTTCCGTCCAGGGCGCGTCCCGCCAAGTTCCGTCGTTCAGCCGCCCGTCAAAGGCGGGCGGCTGAGAGGCACGATAACAGACGTAGCCGCGCGGCGTTATTATGTCCACTTAAGGCTTTGCCGATTGATGCGGCATGGCCTGGCGGCGCAAGGCCATCGCCTGCGGATTGATAGTTGCCGGCGGCGGGGGAGTGATTGTCTTAGGCGGTGTCACCCCCGGCGCGGCGGCTGCCGTGCCTTGATCCGCCTGCTGTCCACAACCGGCCAGCAGAAGCAAAGCGCCGAAAAGAATAAAAAGCCAAACAGCTTTTATTGTGTTCATGGGTGCTTTTCTAAAGGTCACTGTTGCCGGTTTTCTTGAGTGACCACAGGTACTTGCTCAGGTCTGTAATCTTCACATCCGCCTGATTGATACCTTGATACCAGTTTGTTCCAGCCGCGAGATCGCCGGACCGCAGCCATTTCACATGGCCGTCGCAAAACGCGACATCCCCACCGCCTCGGTGGCGCGGATCAAACATATTGGTTGAGGTGTTTGGAGTGCCGAACGGCTGGCTTGCGGACGTATCATATTCCGAGTCTTGTCCCCACCCATCGGTTGCATTGTTAAAGGCTCCCGAGCCGTTGCTGCCGTTGCCGTTGGAACAAGCGTGCATCGTCACCTCGTTTGGCTCCGCGGCTGGCGAAGTTGCACCCGATGCCGGAGCATTGATGTAAGAGGTGACATTGAATGCGCCCGTATTTGGACCATTCAGATAAGTTTCAGGTTTCGTTTCTGCCATAAGGACAGTCTCAGCAGGAGCTTCAATGGATGCCAGATTGGCAGGCTTGCCCCAGGGAGCATGCAGACCGTCAATCGTTGCGGAAGTGCTGCAATCGGGGTCCGGCTGTAAGTAGTCTTTGTTCATGCCGTAGTTGACGAAGTATTGCAGTTCCGAGAGGGGATAAGTCGGCGGCTTGGAACGGATGCCGTTGAAATCCTGTTCCAGATCAGGACAAGTCCAGATGGTCTCCGTGCCGTGAAGCTGGCTTTTGATGTAAGGGTAGACGGCGACAACCCAAGACTGAAGACCATCGCCGCAGAAGGGCGCATTAGTCACATCATTGTTCGCGCAGTTGATAGCAGGCACCATCAACTCGTCGCTGTCTTGAGTGTACTGAACAACAGCAAGGGCAAGCTGCTTTTCGTTGGAAAGGCAGTCGGTGCGGCGGGCATTTTCGCGGACATTTTGGAAGACAGGGAACAAGATGGCGGCGAGAATCGCGATAATGGCAATGACGACAAGAAGCTCAATCAGGGTGAAGGCTTTGGAGCTGTGCGGACGGGGGCGGTTCATGTCTGTTTCCTTTCCGGGGAAAGCCGAACATTCAACAAAAGCGATCAACAAAAGCAGTTTGACAAGAATGGGGCGGACGAAAGGCGACGGGTAAGGACCGGAGTATCTTTGCCTACAATTTCCAGCACGCGCAGGAAGCGAACGTAAGCAGTATAACTGAAGAACAGAAAGTTGTCAAGGATTAAAAGCAGGCATTTTTGCGGGGGCGGCGCTTACTTAATCGTGACCGTGGCTTTGACCGAGCCCTGCGAAGCGGGAGCGACCTGACGGATGGCGCCGGACTCGGCGGGGATGCGAAGGGTATCAGCGCCGAGCGGGACGGAATGCCCGGACAGGTCGCGCCCGTTCCAGGCGGCCCGGTAAATGGAGGACTTGCTGGGCAGCAGGGTCAGCGACGCCAGGTTTTGCGAGAAGCGCTTCAGCGTGGCCTAGTCTCAAACTGTACGCTTATTCTCCCCGTTTCGCTGCCTGCCAAACCGCTTCCATTTCGGCCAGCGTGAGGTCGGACGCGGCGCGGTCTGTGTCCGCCGCGAAGCGCTCAATATGCCGGAACCGGGCGGCGAAGCGCAGGGTCATCTGCCGCAGGGCGTCTTCCGGGTCCACTTTTAATTGCCGGGCGACATTCACCAGTGTGAACAACAGGTCGCCTAGCTCCTCGCCTGCCCGCTCTGTTTTCCCCAGGGTGATCTCGGCCCGCAGCTCCCTGATTTCTTCTTCGACCTTGTCCAGCACGTCGCCGAGGCCCGGCCACTCGAAGCCGACTTTGACGACGCGCTTCGAGACTTCCAATGCCCGCATTAGCGCGGGCAGCGCAAGCGGGATGCCGTCGAGGACGCTCACACGATCCTCGTAGCCTGGCTCGGCCCGCTTGATCCCCTCCCAGTTGGTCAAAACTTCGTCGCTGCCGGTGACTTGGACCGTGCCGAAGACGTGCGGGTGCCGCCGGATCAGTTTTTCAACGATCTTCTGGGTGACATCGGGCAGGGTGAACGCGCCAGTTTCCGACGCAAGCTGGGCATGGAAGACGACTTGCAGAAGTAAATCCCCCAGCTCTTCCGACAGCTTGGACGCGGAGCCGGAGTCAATCGCTTCCACTACTTCGTAGGCTTCTTCAATTGCGTATTTGCGGAGCGTTTGCGGCGTTTGCTCTTTGTCCCAGGGACAGCCGCTGACGGGATCGCGCAGCCGGGCCATGACCAGCCGCAGCGCTTCAAAGTCGGCGGGCGACTCAGACGGCAGGGGAGCGGGGGCGAAAACGCGCAAAGGAATTTCTTCACGGCGCAGGGCTTCTAAGAGCGGAATGCAGGATGGATCGCCAAACAAAGGGTGGCCGGAGACGACGTAGCAGGCGTCCCCGGCGCGGGCGGCCTCCAGAACTGTCTGCGCGGCTTCGCCGCCGCTGAGGATGTCAAGATGTGCATCAAAGCGGACGCCGCCTGTATCCAGCCGCGCAAGCGCGGCATGAGAGCCGGCACAGGCAAATTTCGGGCCGGACATGTTTTGGAGCGTATCCCATGCGCCGAAGCTGAGGCCGGCGGCAGTCTCCGCCGGGCCGAGGCCGATGAGGGTCAGCATAATTTCAGATCCCTCCCTCCTTGCTTCGCAAGGTCCCTCCCCCAACGGGAGAGGAGAAAGAGTTTTCGGAATGCACCGCAAGCGTTGTTCGTCCACGTCTTTTCTTGCCTCTTGCCCTCTCCCATTGGGGGAGGGATCC
>CAXUNT010000040.1:0-39192 GCA_964252595.1 uncultured Armatimonadales bacterium | reverse complement strand
GCTTGAGGGAAGGGGTGTTTTGCGCTCTCATTCCACCCTCAGCATGACCGGCACCCAGCAGGGAGTATCGGTCATGCTGCGGGAGGATTTACAAATTGTGTCCCAGCGTCCTAGTCGCTTTCGTGCGTCGCTGACCCAGTACGGCGTCACGGGCGGCTCGCGAAAAAAGCTGGTCGTGATCTCAAACAGCGCGTCGGTCTGGACGTATCGGCCTGGCCTGCGCGAATATTCGGTCATGCCTTTCGCCGCATTCAAGAAGGCGGACAGCGATATTCCGACACTGGGGCTGGTCATCGGCGACTTTTGTCTCGGCGACGGCCTCCAGTTCGTTGAAGGTCTTCACAGCGTCACCGCAGCAAACAATGCCGCCGTTTTATCTGCTCTCGGCGGCATGGACATTACGCTGTCCCGCGAAACAAAAGCGATGAAGGACCATGATGATTATGTTTACAGCCTGACCCTGACCAAGCAGAACCTCAACTACCAGTTCCATGTCAACACGCAGACCGATGCCCTGACGCGCGTTGACCTGACGGGAACCCAGAACGGCACGGAATTTTTCTGTCGCGAGGATATTCAAAGCATCACGGTGCAGCCGCCCGCATCCAACACCGTGT
This sequence comes from uncultured Armatimonadales bacterium, assembly GCA_964252595.1. Lineage (GTDB taxonomy): Bacteria > Armatimonadota > Armatimonadia > Armatimonadales > Capsulimonadaceae > JANXMY01. Next base: position 38,575 of record CAXUNT010000040.1, on the reverse strand, counting down.
TTGTTCTTAACCCTCCTCGCGGCACAGCCAAAATTGCGGCTTCCTCCATGAACCCCTTCTAGGTGCTCCGGCCACCGCTTTTTCCTTGACAGGCCGCCCCGGAACTCGGTATAATTAAGGCTGAAAAAGAACAAAGAACTCAGAAAGGGGCAGCGCTCATGCTCAGTCTGTCAAAACGCGCCGACTACGCACTTCTTGCGCTGTCTCACCTCGCCGCCGTGCAAGCCGCCGAGCCGGCGCGGCTGGTCAACACCAAAGAAATCGCCGAGCAGTACGAAATCCCCGCCGAGCTGCTGGCAAAGCTGCTGCAAACGCTGGCCCGCACCGGCCTCGTCGCGTCTCATCCCGGCCCGACCGGCGGTTACCGCCTGCTGCGCCTGCCGAGCGCGATTTCCGTCGCCGAGATCGTCGCCGCGATTGACGGCCCGCTGGCGATCCTGCCCTGCTCCAACGGCCAGGGCGAAAGCTGCAAGCAGTTCAGCCGCTGCACGATCCGCGACCCGATGGCCGAGATCGAGCGGCGCGTCAAAGGCTTGCTGATGGAGATCACGCTGGCCGATGTCGGCGGTATTGGCCCCGCGCCCGAAGCCGAGACCGACTGGTCTCAGCTTCCCGACTTTTCCACCCGAAGTTTCGCCGCCGGCCTGCCGATGGGTTAGGGAGAGCGATCTAAAATGAAGCGCTTTGGCTTGCGGGCTGCGCCGGCGAAGATTAGTGACCTTGAGCAAAGAAGGGGATGTGATGGCCGAGACCGAACAAGACAAAGCTACTCAGCACTTGGAGTTTCTGGGCTTTGAGATCAAAAGCGGCGCAGGCATACTGGCCGCCCAGCATCAGTCTAAACCGAGTTTCTATCTCACTTTCCATGACGAGGGAATGGTTTTCAATGCCATGTATTCCACGTCTGATGCGGCAAAGAAAGACCCTTACCGTCTGCTGAGGTACGTCAACGCTATTAACGAGAAGACAATGGTGATGCGCCTCTTCGTGAATGGGGATTAAGACGTTTATCTTGTTGCCTTTCACTCTGGAGCTTATGAAAAGCTCACTTTCGCTCACTTTTTGGAGTACTGGGAAAACGACATCCGCAAAATGGCGGACTCTTCCGAGTCAAGCCTGATGCTGCAATAGTGGCGTAGGGCGGTCAAATGATGACACCGATTTATTTAGACAACAATGCGACCACGAAGGCGGACCCACGCGTCGTGGAGGCCATGCTGCCGTTCTTGACCGAGGTATACGGCAATGCAGCCTCCCGCTCTCATGCGTTCGGCTGGGCGGCGGAAGAAGCGGTTGCGAAGGCGCGGGGGCAAGTCGCGGCACTCATTGGGGCGGACCCGCGCGAGATTGTCTGGACATCGGGGGCGACGGAGTCGGACAATCTCGCATTAAAAGGCGTTTTTGAGAAGCTGGCGCTGAACAGCCCTGGGCATCTCATTACGGCCGTCACCGAGCATAAAGCGATCTTGGACACGGCAAAGCATTTGGAATACGCAGGCCATCGGGTGACGTATCTAGGGGTAGACTCGCACGGCCAGATTGATCTAAGCGAGCTTGCCGATGCGCTGACCGCCGAAACAACGCTCGTGTCCGTGATGACCGGGAGCAATGAAATCGGGACGCTTCAGCCGGTCGCGGGGATCGGTCAAATGTGCCGAGAGCGCGGCGTTTTATTCCACACGGATGCGACGCAGAGCGCCGGCAAGCTGCCGATCAATTTAGCCGAGATGCCGATAGATTTGCTGTCGCTGACGGCGCATAAGATGCACGGCCCAAAGGGCGTGGGAGCGCTGTACGTCCGGCGGCGCGGGCCGCGTGTCCGGCTGGAAGCGCAAATGGACGGCGGCGGGCATGAGATGGGGATGCGCTCCGGCACACTGAACGTACCCGGCATTGTCGGCTTTGGCGAAGCGTGCGAAATCTGCCGAAACGAACTGTCTGCCGAAACGCCGCGCCTTGTCGCCCTGCGCGATAGACTGATTGAGGGCATTTTGGGAAGCATTGGCGGGACGCACCTCAACGGCCACCGGACTGAGCGGCTGCCGCACAATGTCAATATCGCATTTGAAGGAGTCGAAGGCGATGCGCTGATGGCCTCGCTGCCGGAAGTCGCGCTGTCTACGGGTTCCGCCTGTTCGTCTGAGTCGCTGTCGGCAAGCTATGTTCTCAAAGCCATCGGCCTGCCGGATGCGCTGGCGTATGCATCCCTGCGGTTCGGCGTCTCGCGCTTTACGACCGATGCCGAAATTGACTATGTTTTAGAAAAGCTGCCGGCAGTGGTCGGCAAGCTCCGGGCGCTGTCAGCAAAAGCGCCGCAGCTTGTTCCCGCCTGACAAGAACCATGAGCGAAGAAAACCCGACCATCTGGCCGCCTGCCCCGCAAAACGCCCCGCCCTCCGGGGAAGCAAAAACAGACATTGCCGTCTGCCCTTCCTGCGGCCGCCGCCTGCTGACTCAAACCAGCGCCCTGTGCAACTGGTGCGGGGCGAAAATTGACAACCTGGACTACCAGACCCGCGCCGCCCAGACACGGGCCGAGCGCGATGCCCAGGAACGAGCTGCCCTCGAAGCCCAGGTGCAGGAAGAAGCCCAGCACGGGATTTTAGGCCGCTTGAAGCGCCTCGGCAAACAAAACAAAAACCTGCCGCCGAAAGAAATAAGCTAAGTCACAAAATAAGCTAACAACAAGCAGTTAAGAAAGCTGGATTATGCAACAAGACCCGACCCAGGAGCCGCTCCGAAACATCAATCTCGAGTCAGCGATACTCGGCCTCCGAATGGCGCTCACTGACGAAGAAGGAGTCGAGGCCCGCACGCGCTTTTTGGACATTCTCCGGGACAGCACGCTTGCCGTGCCGACTATCACGCCAGTCGCCACCGCCCCTGACGGCTCGATTGAGCCAGGCGCAGACATCCAGTTGATCATTGCCACTAACCCCGAAGGCATCAGCGGTGTCCCAGCCTTTACCCAGCTCGGCATGCTTCGCGCGACTCTGCCCCAGCTCGAACACGGTATGTTTTTGTCGGGGGCGCAGCTTTGCGGCATTCTCGCCGCCAGCGAGCACCGGCTGTTCGTTGACGGCCCGGACGTTCACGCGGAAGTGACTCCCGAAGAGATGCAGACCATCGCCCAGGCTGCCCAGATGATGGCCCAGATGCAGCAGCAGGCGTCGGGCAGCAACGAGCGCTTGGAGCTGGCCCTGGCTGCCCTGCACGGAACCGACATCACCGAAAACCGCGCCGCCGTCGTCCAGTCGTTTTTGGAAGAGTTCAGCCGGGTTCCGATTGCCGCCGACAGCGATGAAGACGCCGAGTGCATTGTTCTCAGCACCGGCGCGGCGGAAGACACGCCGGAAACACCCCAGGAGCTTGAGCTGCTGACGGAGGGCGATGCCTTGCTTTGCTTCACCAGCGAGGCGAAAATGCGGGTCTGGGATACAGCGGGCCGCAATGCCGTGGTTCTGCCCGGCCCGATCATCGCCCAGTTGTCCGCTCAGGCCGAAGTCACGCACATTTTGGTCAATAAGGGCAGCACCGACCAGCGCCTGCTCAAAATAGACGGTGACCGCTTGGATGTCGCGGACGTACAGACCGCGTAACTGCCATAAACCCGTAGATTTACGATTGCTGCCCAGCTTGCCCGCTTCCTATAATAGACTCACTGTTCGCCAAGAAAAGTGAGTCTGTTTTCATGTCTGTTCCGTCACCCGTCTGCACCGCCGAGCGCCGCGTCGCTGCTGTCTGCCGCACCCCCGAAGCGGCAGACGTTTACCAGCAACTTTCCAGCCGCTTGCCTGATCCCGTCGTAGCCGATGCGCTGTGGCTATTCTGGGTGCAGTGGCGGGCTCTAGGCCGTACTGAACTCAGCCGTGAAACGGAGCTGTCTCCCTGGGAGGTCGCTGACCGCCTGCGTCGCCTGCGCGAAGCGGGCGTCCCGGTGCTATCCTGGTCCGTTGAGCGGGATCTGATCGCCCGTGGCCGCTTTTACCGGGAATAAGACGCAAAACGGGCGCATGAACTAATGGTTCATGCGCCCGCTTCTCGTTTTGAATGCTCTACTTCAACAAGTGGGCTGGGAGCTGCTTCTGACCGGCGACAATCGCCAGGAAGTTCCGGGACTTCAGCATCCGGGCCGCGACCTTGATCTTCTTTTTGCCGTGCGCCGTTTGGATTGTCACGCTCTGAAGATTGACTTCAAACCGCCGTGCCTTCTGCGGGGCGCGGTGCGCCCACGAGCCGGAGTGCGGATGGCGCGTCCAGCGTCCTGCCTGGGCTTTGCGCCCGCTGATGTCACATACTTTCGCCATGTTCGTTTCTGCTCCTGTTATGGTATCTGCTGATTTTCGGTAAAGATGACCTGAAAGTATAGCATTGGAACGCGCTGTCTGTCAACCCCGCCTTAGGCGCGGTGGAACAATGCGTGCCCAATAAAGGTATACTAAAGCACTGCTTTTCGCCGGGAGTTACTTATCAAGCCGACAATTAAGAAGCGTGGCAGCAAACTCCTACGCTGTGGGGCGCAGATGCCCAACGACCGCCTGCGCGGGCAGGAAAAACGCTCGTATCAGTCTTTTATTCTTCGTCCACGAAGGTGGACGCTAGGCGCTTCGCCCCTCAGCGCAGGAGTTCACTCCCACGCTCTGCTCCTGCTTCTTGCTCTGCTGACATTCAGCGTAGCGGCCCATGCCGCCCCGCAGCCTGCGCCGGTGGACCCGCATTTCTACGATTACGATGCGTCCGCGCCGTTTGCCATCACCCAAACAGCGGATAAAGAAGCGATGGCAGAAATCGGCGGGGACATCGCAGTCACGCGCGTCACTTATCCCAGCCCGGTGGTGACCCCCTACCCGGTCAACAATATCGTCACGGCGTATTTGTTTCAGCCTAAGACGCCCGGCCCGCATCCGGTCATGCTGGTGGAGCATGAATGGCTGCCGGTGACGCTGACCAACGAATTCGTACTCTGCGCGACCCTCGCCCGCGCGGGCATCGCCGCATTTTTAGTTGTCCAGCCCTACAGCTACAACCGGCGTATTCTGCCTCGCGTTGAAGATGTCGAGCTGCTGTCGGGCGACGCGCACCAGACGGTCTCGGCCGTTCGCCAGGCCGTGCTGGACAACCGACGGGCGTTAGACTGGCTGCAAACACGCTCGGACATTGATCCGTCGCGCATGGGCGTTGCGGGCATCAGTCTCGGCGGCATTTTGGCTCCGCTGATCGCGGGTGTGGACCACCGGGCGAAAGTGCTGGTCACGATTGTCGGCGGCGGCGACGTGTCCGACTTAGTTTACGACAGCTTCATTACCTACGGCCTGCGTCCGAGCCTTTTGTACCATGGCGTCACGTTCGACTCCCTCAAGCGTGACTACGCACCTATTGAGCCGACCAACTGGCTGGCTGGTTTCGACCCAAAGAACGCCCTGCTGTTTAATGGCCGCTTTGATGTGTTCGTCAACCCCAAGCAGGCGCATCACCTGGCCCGCGCCCTCGGCGGCGCTCCAATTGTCTGGATCCCGACGGGACACTACGGCACAGTCTTTGCCGAAAAGAAGATCGAAGCCGTCGGTGCCGAGTTTGTCCGCTCCCGGTTTGGCCTGGATGCCGTGCCGTTCACCCTGCCGAAGTCGCTGCCCGCACCGACGATCAAGCTCGGTCTTTTGTTCGGCGGTCAGGAAGGGGTCAGTCCAGTCATCGCCAAACAGCTTCTCACAGGCGGCTCCGGCGATAGATACTCGGTAGACGGCCAGCTCACGCTCCACGGCATCTCCGTCGCCCCGTCATTTCGGATTGACGAAAGCAATTCGTTGGGCCTGGAGTTCCCCCTGCTGCACGGCAAGCTGAAGCCACGGTTGTTTTACTCGTTCACCTTCACGCTCTGATTTTCGGGTACACTTTCGTCATGCTTGCCACCCGAATCATTCCCTGCCTTGATGTCCAGAATGGGCGCGTCGTCAAAGGGACGAAGTTTCAAAATTTGCGCGATGCCGGCGATCCGGTCGAACGCGCTGCGCTGTACGACGCGCAGGGAGCCGATGAGCTTGTGTTTCTCGACATCACGGCGTCTCACGAAAAGCGCGATTTGATGTTTGACTACGCCCGGCGCGTCGCCGAAGAAGTCTTTATCCCCTTCTGCGTCGGCGGCGGCATTAAGACGGTAGACGATTTCCGGCGCATTTTGAAGACCGGCGCGGACAAAGCCAGCATCAACACCGCCGCCGTCACAACGCCTGAACTGATTACTGAGTGTGCCAAAGACTTCGGAGCGCAGTGCGTCGTCGTGGCCGTGGACCCCAAAAAAACCGGCCGCACGCCGTCGGGCTGGGAAGTGCATATCCACGGCGGACGAACGCCGACGGGAATTGACGCTTTGGACTGGGTGCGGGAAATGGAAGACCGGGGCGCAGGCGAGATCATGCTGACCTCGATGGATGCCGACGGCACCCTAGCGGGCTACGACATCCCCCTGACCCGCGCCGTCACAAATATCGTCGGCATCCCCGTCATCGCCAGCGGCGGCGCAGGCAGCCTAGAACACATCTACGAAGCCGTCACCGACGGCGGCGCACAAGCGGCTTTAGTGTCCAGCATCGTCCACTACGGCACCCACTCCATCAGCGAAATCAAAGCGTATCTGGCCGAACGCGATATTGCCGTGCGAACGATCTGAGCTAACGCGGCTGAAACCATTCCGGCTTATGAATAAAATCCGGCACGTCTACTTCAAAGTCGCGTGCAACAATATAATCGTCGCCATCAATTAAGAATAAGACCGGCGGGTCAACAGGTTTCGGCAGATATGGCACATAATAGCGATACCCATATTCGTCCAGCACCCCACAAATTATCTGGAACAGTGTATTAGGAAACTGCCCTAAAGAAAAAGAACCTGTGTGACCGTACCGATGAACCTGCTGAACGGCATAACCCGCAACATCGGCCTCACGGTTATAACCTGTCAGCCTGTTCTTGGCAGACGCCGCTATTTGTATCCACTGCTCCAGTGTCATAGCTTGATTACAAGTAATTGTTCCCTGCCTCTCGTACTGCCACAAGAGCGGGTGTTCCTGAGTGAAATCCCAGTCTATGACATCACTTTGTTGTGAAAGCTGAAACTTGATGACGTCCTTTGGATGAACCGTCACCAAGCAGCGCCCCTCCCCCGCATTTGCAACCTTCCATTTCTTGTTTTCTGCAACTGCTTCTAAATACCGCGGGTGTTCCCACCACGGATAAAACTCCACGGTAAAGTAGCTGTCATGGTGCGGCAGGCCAATTTCGCACCCAACGAAGTCGGCGTCAATATGTGTAAAACGCTTGATTGCTTCCTGCCAGCTAATTCGTGTCATATTGCCATTGTAGCACGCATCAACTCACCCGGACCAGCCGCGCACGATGGCGTCGGTGACCTTGGCGACGCGGGCCATTTCTTTGACATCGTGGACGCGAACGGCAGCGGCTCCGGCGGCGATGGACAGTGCGACTGTGGCGGCGCTGCCTTCTTTGCGGTCGTTGGGGTCGTCGGTGCCGAGAATATGGCCGAGAAAGCGCTTGCGAGAGGCACCGACGACGACGGGCAGGCCGAAGGTCTGGAACTCGGACAGGCGGCGTAAAATCTCTAGGTTGTGCTGGGCCGTCTTGCCGAAGCCGAGGCCGGGGTCAAGCCAGATTTGGTCCCGGCGAACGCCGCAGGAGACGGCGAAGGCGATTTGGCGGTCGAAGAAGGCTTTGATGTCGGCGACGACATCGGTGTAAACGGGCTTGAGGGGAATGTCGCGGGGGCTGCCGAGCAGATGCATGAGAATAATGGGGACGCCGCGCTCGGCGGCAAGCGCGGCCATTTGGGGGTCATAGGTCAGACCGCTGATGTCGTTGATGAGTGCGGCTCCGGCGTCTAGTGCCGCGCGAGCGACTTCGGTTTTGTAGGTATCTACGGAGATAGGGACGTGCGGCAGTTCGGCAGCAACGCGCGTGATGACGGGGAGGATGCGGGCCAGCTCTTCGGAAGCGGGAAGCGGGGAATGATCGCCGAAGGTCGCCGGACGGGTGCTTTCACCGCCGATGTCCAAAACGTCGGTGCCGTCGGCGACAAGCTGATGCGCCTGCCGGACGGCGGCATCCACCGTGGAATACAGGCCACCGTCGGAGAACGAGTCGGGCGTGACGTTTAGGACGCCGAGGATCAGCGTCCGCGACGCCGAAATCAAGGTCAATGGAAGCGGCCTTGTGCGCCCCAGGCAACCGGCGCGGGCCGGTCGGCAGTCCAGTCGGAATGGTGCGGCAGGAGGTACTCCAAGCGGCCCAGACCGTCTTCGCTGAGGCAGAAGCCGCGCTTGGACACGGCTTCGGCCAAATCCTGCCGCAGCTTCAGCCCAAAGAACCAGTCTTCAGACGCCAGAAGCAGAATCTGGCGCGTCTGCTCGTCGTCGAGCATTTCCAGAGCGTCTTCGGCATCGGAATACGTCTCGCTTTCTGGGTGCGACATTTCCACAGCCCGGCTGTATTCGCCGACCGCCGCCGCTAAATTGCTTTTTTGCTGGAACAGCAGGCCGCGCCGGAAATGATGGCTGGGGTTCAGCGGGTCAAGCCAAATCATCTCGCCGGTGACTTGCAGGGCTTTGTCAATTTTCCCCGTCTGCAAATACGAGACGCTGAGGACATCGCGGGCAAACAAGCTTTTGGGGACAATCTTCAGCAGAGCGCGGGCCTCCAAAATGGCTTCGTCGTAGCGGGCAGCTTCCACCAAAGTCTCGGTAAGAGCCTCGCGAGGATCGCGGTCGCCGGGCCGCAGATGCGTCGAGCGGCGCAGCGCTTCAACCGCCTGCTCGGTGCGGCGAGCTTCGCGGCAAAGCAACCCGAGGCGAAAAAACGCCCGCGCGTCTTCGGGCCGGATCGCCGTCACTTCGTCCTGGCACTGAATGGCCTCGGCCAGACGGCCTGCGCCGGCCAGAGTCAGCGCCCGCTGGGTCAAGCGCCGGGCGCGGGCCAAAAGCCGCCGCCGCTCGGCGGCGGTGTCGGAAGACGTATGCGGCATCAGGGTCATAAACGGTGTCCTTTAGTGCGCTCTTTGAGACTGACGATCGTGATTTGGTTCAGAGTACCCGATTTAGAGCAAGAGTTATGCAGAAACGGCAAACAAACCCGCTAGAATACGGGTAAAGAAGTCGCGCCGGCGGGAAGGTCGCGGGTCGGAACCGTGCAGTCGGACAGCGCCCCGGACGCCGCGCAGTCTTCGCAGCCACCTTCCGCGTGATCCACGCAGTCAGGAACTTCCGAAATGTCTTTGGCCCGGACCTCGACAAACTGCTGCGATTCTAGCTGCACCGTCAGCATCTGCTGGACGGCGTTGACTTCTTCCACTTTCGCCCGGCCCAGCGGGGTCATTACAACCATACCCGGCTGCGGCATCTTCGGGCGGCCTTCCGTGTCGTCAAGCTCGTAGCGCAGGCAGCACATCAGCTTGCCGCACAGCCCGGAGAACTTCGCGGGGTTCAAGACCAAATTCTGGTTCTTGACCATCTTCATGGACACAGGCTGGAATTCGCGCAGAAACGTGGAGCAGCAAGTCGGGCGGCCGCACGGCCCGATGCCGGGGAAAATCCGGGCATGGTCCCGCGCCCCGACCTGGTGCATGATAACGCGGGTATGCAGTACGGCAGCGACTTCCCGGACCAGCTCCCGGAAATCTACCCGGCCTTCGGCAGTGAAATGGAACGTCACCTGCGTCCCGTCAAAGGCCCATTCGGCCTCAATCAGCTTCATGGGGACGCGGAGAATCGCGATCTTCTCTTTACAGATTTTATGCGCTTCCGCCTGCCGCCGCTCCGAGCGCTCCCGCCGCTGCCAGTCATCGGGCGTGGCAAGGCGCAGCAGCCGGCGCACAGGACCAGGCGCATCTTCGGCACTGGCTGCACGCAGGGGCGTTTTCACGAACCCAAACTCCGGCCCGTTTTCCCCTTCCGCGATGACGGCAGCATCCGGCTCGAGCGCCAGCTCGTTCGGATCGCAAAGGATGATTTTTCCGAGGGGCTTGAAAACAACTCCGGCAACAAGAGGCATAATAACTCTATTTCTTCAGCCAAAACTGCCGCCACCAGAGGCGGCGGGGCTGTTCACGGACGGCTTCACGCAGGAGCTTCGGCGACAAGGCAGCGTCCAGCATAAGCTGTTCGACGAATTTGCGCGACTTTGTTTCGGCCAAATCAGGCGGCGGCGGTGCATGGAGCGCCGACTCGGCCAGCCGGATCGTGCCGCCCAGGCGCGGCTCTGCGTTCGAGAAGTCAGGCAGGGCATCAAGATCGTCGGACATGCAGCGTCTCCTCCGGCGCAAGCACAGCAGACGAAGAGCGGCTCAGTTCCAGCCGCTCGACTGCGTCCACGCGCCGCTCGATTTCCCGGCGCAGGCTGATGACTGCCCGGTGCAGCAAAGACTTCGCGGCGGCTTCCGACCGGCCTAACAGCGGTGCGATTTCATGGAGGCTTAAATCGCCGAGATGCTTGTAAATCAAAACATCGGCCTGGTCTTCCGGCAGAGCGGCGATGGCCGACCGCACAAGCTGCTGAACTTCATGCCGCTCGGCAACTTCGTGCGGAGTCGGCCCACCATCCAGATCTTCCGTGTCTAGAAGTGTCCGAATGCCGGCGATGAGAGGTGCATCGAGGGAAACAACGCCGGACGGCGGACGCCGCCGGTGGCTATCCACCACAAGATTGACGGCGATCCGGTGGAGCCATGGGTACAGTGAGGCGCTGTCGTCTTTCAGCCGCAGCCGGCTTAAAGACGCCAAAGCGCGGACAAAGGTTTCCGAGGCCACATCTTCGGCGTCCTGCGCGTTATTAGTTTTGAGGTACGCCAGGTGATACAAGCGCAGGTAATAGCGCGTGTGCAGCGTGCCGAAGGCACTCACATCGCCGCGCTGCGCGGCTGCGACAAGCGCAGCATCACTTTTCCCGCCGCTTCCGGGCAGCATCTCCGTCAGCCCCATCAGCATCACACCGAACATGCGGGTCCTCTGTTCCGATTTTACCACAAAACCGCAATTTTACGGAAGAAACTGCGGCAGAACCTCAAACTGGTTGCCCCAGGGATCGCGCAGGTAAAAGCGCGGATAGCCCATCGGGATGACGTTATCGTCTACGGCGAGGCCCATCTCTAAGAATCGGGCGCGAGCGGCGTCCACATTGGCGACCGCAAGCGCCGTGTGCCCGTCGCCGACCGTTCCCGATGGCGGGTGACCGACATGAAAAACAACGGCTCCAGCGTTAAACCATAGCACGGACGCCCCTGCCAGACTTTGGGGCTTTTCCACTTCGGTCAGGCCCAGCGCGTCGCCGTAAAACTGCCGCACTTCAGCAGCCGACGCGCCGGGCGCAACGAGATACAAGTGATGGGCTGTCATCGTGCTGCTCCCTTCTGAGCAATCACATACGCGAACGAGGCCCGCTTTTGATCGGACGGGCGATATGTCCAGTATTCCGTTCGGTCCAGCAGCAGCCAGCCTTCCGACTCCGGGAAGAAAGCCAGCAGATCGTCGGCGGTGGCGGTCCAAAACCCGGCGATTTTCGCGCCCCAGCCCGCCATCGCCGGGCTGAAGACGCCCACGGCGCAGAGGCCGTCCGGCTTGACGGCGCTTTGCAGGCGCGAAATATGGCCCGGCGCTTCCGCCGGCGGCAGGAATTGGTACACATTCACCGCCAGTGCTAGGTCGTAGGCGTCTTTGGGATAATCAAATAAGCGGGCGTCTTGAACGGCGAGATCCACACGCTCTGCCGGAACCCCGCGCCTGGCAAGCAACGCGCGTGTCTTCTCCAACCCCACGCCGGACAAGTCCCGCGCGGTGACCTGCATTCCCAGCCCGGCCAGAAACGCCGTATCGCGGCCTTCCCCGGAGCCGAGGTCCAGAGCCGTCGCGCCTGCGGGGTCGCCGCCAAGCTCCTGAAAAAACCGCAGTGCCGTTCGGGTAATCTGGCTCGGCTCCGTTCCAAAGAAATAAGTGTGGCGGTCCGCAAAGATCGCATCCCAGTCGCGCGGCGGCTCAAACTTCGGTTCTGCGCTAAACATAGCATGGTATTCGCCGCGCCGGGTACAATCCCCTGCGTGGATTTAGGCAGCGCGTTATTTCTCTTGACCCCAGCAGGCCGCATTCTGCTGACCGAGACGGACAAGCTGCGGACAGACCGGGCGGACACACTCGCGGCGCTGACACGCTTGCGAAAGTCGGCGCCGCCGGAGATTGCCGCGGCGGCCTGGGAGCAGTCCGAGCTGCGTCAGCGCAGTAAAGCGAAGTTCGGGCCGCTCGCCTCCCAGATGTACTTTGTCCGTGAAGCGCTGGAACAAGCATCAGGCCGGGGGACCGCTGACTATCACGCACGTAAGCTCTCAGAAGCGGGAGCCGAAAGCGTGTCCGACCTCGGCGGCGGCATCGGCGGTGACGCTTTGGCGTTTGCCCGTGTGGGCCTGCGGGTGACGCTCTATGAGCGCGATCCGGTGCGAGCGGCTTTTGCCGCTGAGAACGCGCGTGTATGGGCGTTAGCCTCACAAGTGACGGTGCGGGAAGACGACTTTACCCAGGCCGATTTAGACACAGATGCTGCATGGCTAGACCCGGCCCGGCGGCAGAACAGCCGCCGGGTGGCTGGTCCCGAGGACTATCTGCCGCCGCTGTCTTGGCTGCACACGCTCACGAAGTCGCGCGTCCAAGCAGTCGGCGTCAAGCTGTCCCCCGCGATTGACCATGCGCTGGCCGGACCGTTCGGTGCGGAACTGGAGTTTATCTCCAGCGGCGGCGAGTGCCGCGAAGCTCTATTTTGGTTAGGAGCCGCGAAATCCGGGCAGAGCTTATCGTCGACGATCATTACGCCCACAGCGACACACACTCTGTTTGGGAATGCCGACGGGCGCGACGACTGGGCCGCGCCGACCGGCAGCCGCTTTTTGTACGAACCGGACCCCGCGGTCATCCGGGCACATCTCGTCGGCACGCTTGCCGCACAGATCAATGCTGCACCGGTGGACCCGCAAATTGCTTATCTTCTCGGCGACACGCTCAACCCCACGCCGTTTGCTGATACTTACGAAGTCCTGGAACAGTTTGCCTACAGCAAAAGGCGCTTGCAGGACGCGCTCACAGCGCGAAATATCGGGCGCGTGATTATCAAAAAGCGGGGCTTTCCGACTGAACCCGACGCCTTGCGAAAGACCCTGAAGCTGCGCGGCACCGAAGAAGTGATCGTCGTCTTAGCACGGGTTGCCGCCGGACACACTGTTTTTCTCTGCCGCCTACTTGGCAAATCGGATGGTTTATGACTCTTTCTTCTGCCGACAAGCGCTGGAACTTTGGCGCATGTTTGACCGATGCGGTCGGCTGGCCGCTGGGGTCGGCGCTGTTCTCACAAACGACAATCCTGCCGGTCTTTTTGCGCCACTTGGGGGCAGGCAACACCGTCATCGGCTGCCTGCCGGCTTTGTACAATTTGCTGGTGTTCCTGCCGGGGCTGCTGATGGTCGGCTATATCGGGCGTCTGCCGCGTGTTCGGGGCTTTCTGCTGGCGGTCGCGGTGGTTGAGCGGCTAGGACTGCTGGCGCTTGCGCCGCTGACGCTTTTGTGGGGGACGACGCACCCCGGCTGGCTTCTCGCGGCAGTCTTTGGGGCGATTGCAGTCCATGCCGGGGCGATGGGCATCAACCAGCCTGCCTACTGGGTCGTCATCGGCAAGTGCGTTCCCGCGGCCTGGCGCGGGCGGCTTTTCGGCTACGCCGGGGGCGTCGCGGGCGTGCTGGGCTTCGGCATGGACGGATTATTGCGACATCTGCTGTCCGGTCCGACGGGCGGCTTCCCGCACGGCTACGCCGCGGGCTTTGGGATCGGTTTTGTGATCTTGATGGTGAGCTGCCTGCCGCTGGGCTTTGTGCGGGAGCCGCTGCGGGAGCCGGCTGGGGCAGACGATCCGCATTCGGGGCATTATGGGCGGGACAGCAAAAAAGTCTGGCAAACCGACCGGCATTTCCGGCGGTTTTTATACAGCCAGATCGCGCTGACTTTGGCGTCGCTGGCCGTGCCGTTTTATGTGCTGTACGCCCAGCATCATCTGCACGCCGGGGCAGGCAGTGTGGCGGGGTACACGGCGGCGCTCGTGCTGGCGACCGCGTTCGGTGGCCTGCTGTGGGGCGCGTGGAGCGATCACGGCGGCAACAAGAACGTCCTGCTGACAACCTGCGGGTGTGCGGCGTCGGCGTCGGTTCTGGCGCTGCTGGCCCCGACCCCGCTGGTCTTTTACGGCGTGTTCGTCCTGCTGGCCCTGGCGCTTGCCGGGATGGGGATTTCCGGCAACAACATCGTCATGGAATATGCAGGCTCGGCCCGCGAAATCCCGCTGTATACGGCCCTCTATAATGCCGTGACCGCCCTGCCCCGTGCCGCCGCGCCCCTACTCGGTGGCCTGCTCGCCGACCATGCCGGCGGCTACGGCAGCGTCTTCGTGCTGTCGGCGTTTCTGGCAGGCACAGCGCTGTTATTGACGCTGCGAGCCGGTGATCCGCGCCATCAACGAGAGGAGTTGGGAAATGCTTCACAGGCGAGGCTTTACGCTGATTGAGCTGCTGGTCGTCGTCGCGATCATCTCGGTTCTCGCCGCCATTCTGTTCCCTGTCTTTCAAAGCGTCCGCGAGAATGCCCGCCGAACATCCTGCCAGTCTAATGAAAAGCAGCTTGCTTTGGGCATTCTGCTGTATACGCAGGACTTTGATGAGACGCTGCCGCCGACGCAGGCTGCCGATAACACGCTCTGGCCCGATTTGATTAACCCTTATGTCAAGAACGCCCAACTACGGGTCTGCCCGGATGACGCCGGTGCGGCAAACTCCTACGGCCTGAACGAGGTGGCTTTTGTAGACTTCACCGACCCAGTGCATCCGCCCGCCCAAACTCTCGCTGCCTTCCAAACATCGTCCGACACGGTGATGCTCGGCGAGGTCGGCACGGCCGATGATCTCCAAATTCCGCGCGAAAATGCCTTCAAGCTGACCGTTCCTGATGGCGATCTCAACGACCCTGCGGATGCCCGCCCGGCGGCGCGGCACACCGCGCGGGTTAATGTTGCGTTCATGGACGGCCATGTCAAAGCCTTGCGCTTGGAGCAGTTCTACACCGGCCAAACCCCGCCCGACAAGTTTTTTTAAGCCCTAACGCCGCCGAACCGAACTGTTTTCCACCATTTCCCGTTTAAGAACACAGCATCCGTTCAGCCCCGTTCTCCCTGAAAGTGTTCCATGCAACTCTCACGCCTTTTGTTCTGCTTCTGCGTGTTCGCTGCTCTGCCGACAGCCGCGCAGACGCCAAAGCTCCACGCCGCGCCGCCCAAGCTGACTTTAGCTCAGGCATTGGCGGCTGTCCCGCCGCCTGATACCGGCCTGCGGCTCACCGTGGGGGCCGACAAAGTCACCCTGCCGGACAGCACAGACCCGCTGCCCGCTGGAGCTGCTTTCCCGAACATCACGGCGGCGTTCGGCGACATCACCGTCAACTTCGGCGATGTGGTAGCAGTCGCTCCGTCATCAATGGTCCTGCTGAACCCGTCGCCCGGCCCGCCGGACATCGCTTCGGATATGAGCGCCACCACTGCTCTGTCCCTGCTGGCCGCAAGCCTTAGCGATACCCAGTGGGCGTCGCTCACGTCGGAGCATGGCTTGGGGCTGAATGATCTGGCGGATGACACCCAGCGCAGCCTCTTCCATGCCCTGTTCCCCGGCGGACATCTGTACGTCGGCTCCGAAGACCCGGCACTTGCTGATACACCGCCGGAAAAGCGGACGGATGTACGCGATGACACCGACCAGGTTGACGCCGTGCGGATACGCCTCACCCAAACCGCCCATTTGTACCTGCACAGCAAAAGCGGCGGCACGATTTATGAAAGCGGAGACCGGCCTGACGGGGCAAGTCGCCTGCACACTTACAAGCCGGACACGCCGCCGCTATCGGCGCATCATGCAGTGTCTCTGCGGGCGGAAGCGCCGAACACGCTGAAGTCGTCGGACTTAGAATGGGACAGCAAAGCGCTCCAAGTGTCCGTGCCGTTGTCGGGCGTGAAGACCGTCGGCGATTTAGTGACGCGCGTTGGGCAGGCAACCCAGTTGGAGCTATATGCCGACCCACATTATGCCGCCAAAACTTTGACGCTGGCTGGGCCGATGACCGCCGTGCCTGCCGCCGACCTGCTCCGGGCCGTCTGCGTGTGCGTCACCGGCACATTCCGCAAAGTCGGCCCAACCTATGTGCTGACCGATGACTTGATCGGCGTCGGTGTTCGCCGGAAGCATCTCCAAGACTGGGAAAATCAGGCGAATGACGCTGAATATGGCATGAGAGACAAAACGGCGTTGGCGCTGCTGGAACACCATGCCACAGATGTCCGCAAGCTCCAAGCCTTCGGCGATCCGCTAGGACTAACGTCTGACGAAATCGCAGCGATCCCGCCCGACCAAATCTTGCCAGGTATCCCGACCGGACTCGACTCAGACTACCCCTTCGCGAAACTCGCTCCCGCGCAGCAAGCATGGCTCAGGCAGCGGGCGGAAGCCTATGAAGAGAAGCAGCACAACGCACCGACGACGGATGGCCCAACGCCTGAACCCGACTTTACGCACAACGTCAGCCTGCGGATAAACGTCAGAATGCAATATGTCGTGCCGGGTGAAAGCCAGGCGGTGGATACGGACCGGAGCAGTCTGCTGATCAGTCTTTTCTGGCCAAACACGGCGACCATGACAGCAATGGGAGGAGCAAAAGACGCTGATGAAAGAGCCAAAGCCTTAGTAAAGCTGCCGCCTGCGCCGCCTTTGTCACCGCTGCTTCATGCCGGGCAGAGGCGGGCCGTCTTAGCTCATCCATCCTCGGCGGCGGAAGTAGATGCGCTGGTTGCCGCCATGCAGAAGTTGGGGCTGAACCAACTCTGGCTGAACGTGTTTTCGGGCGGCGCGAACCACATCAAGACCAGCGCGGCGTATGACACGGACATTTTGACGGAAGCTTTGAACAAGACGCGGGGTACCAGCATCGCGGTCTACGCCCATCTCAATCTGCTCACTTGGGGCATCGAGCCGCCGGACAGCGTCCGCGACCTCACGATTGACGGCAAAGACAGCCGCCAGGCGGCGATTGCAGACAACGCCGCAGACCCGTCTCCCAATTATGATGACGACGACAATCTCGTTCCGTTTGTCGCCCCGTCCGTCACAGTCAGCCCCGCCGCGCCAGGAGTCCAGCAGACGCTTTCCACGCTGATGCAGGACCTTTCCGCCCGGCCAGATCTAGCGGGAACGGTCTGGGAAGATGCAGAAACTGACAGCGATGTCGGCTACACGCCGCTGATGCGTCTGGCGTTTCTGCGGGCCGCCCACGCCGACCCCATAGACATCGCCGACCCTAGCCCTTCCCGGATTGATTTGTCTCTGCCGCTCTTTGACGACCTCAAAGCCGACGCGGCCCTGCCGGATCAATGGACCAAGTTTCGCGCCGCCGCAGACGCCTCTTTGCTGCACGTTCTCCGCACCGCCGCCTGGCGTCCCTCCGGCTCGCCGCTGGCAGTGCTGCTTCAGCAGAGTTCATTCAGCGGTGACGATTATTTCATAGACTGGAGCGATCCCCAGCAGCCGACGTCGCTCCGGGAACAGCAGGCCGACGGGTTCTATGTGCCGTCGGAAAAAATTGCGGCTCTCGCCAAAGCGCCGGGCCGAAGTGTCGTGCGCCGCGAAACACTCAAAAACGACCATGATATTGCGGGCATCGCCCGCAAGCTGAGGGACGACGCTAAACGACTGCCCGGCAGCGGCTTTGTGCTGGACTTCGCGCAGGAGTCGGTGACTCAGGGAACCATGCCGCTGGATTCACTGGTAGATGCGGTGTCTGCGGAGAAATCTCGTCCCTAGCTCCCTTGCATGGGATCAGATGTAGGGGATCACAGTAGAAAAGGACAACACTGCCATGCGCCTGTTCCCGATCCTGCCGATTGCCCTCAGCTTCTGCGGCTTGCTGCTCTCGCTTCCAGCCGGAGCGCAGACAATCAAGCCCGCCGCCGCACCGACGCCGAAAAAGCTGACTTTGGCTCAGGCGCTGTCGGCTTTGCCGCCCCCGAAAGACGGCTTATTGCTCACGGTAGGATCGGATAAAGTGATGCTGCCGGACGGTGCGGACGCTCCGCCTGCCGGAGCATCGCTGCCGGGCATCGCCGGAGCATTCGGCGAGATCACGCCGAGCTTCGGGGTAGTGACAGCCGTGGTACCCGCCACAATGGTCCTGCTGAATACCCAGCCGGACCCGCCGAACCCCGCAAAAGATTTGAACGCGATGGTCGGGTTCAATATGCTGGCAGCAAGCCTGGATGACAACCAGTGGAAAATGCTGACTTCAGAACACGGTCTGGGCCTGAGCGATTTGACAGACGAAGCGCAGCGCGAGGTATTCCATGCCCTGTTCAACCACGGCCATCTGTGGATCGGATCGGAAGACCCGGCGCTGTACGGCGTGCCGGAAGAGCAGCGGACGGATGTACGCGATGTGACCGATCAGATTGATGCCGTGCGAATACGCCTCGGCCAAACAACGAGTATCTATCTCCATGATCGTAAGGGGAAAACGCTGTATTTCGGCGGGGATCGCCCCGACGCCGCATCCCGTCTGCACACCTACCACCCGAAGATGCCGGCGGCGCAGTCGGAACACGCAGTCACGCTGCGGGCGGCGACACCGAACACGCCCAAATCCGGCGATTTGGATTTGGACAGCAAAGCATTCCAAATCCCTGTCTCGGTGGCGGGATTGAAAACGGTCAGTGACTTGGTGACGCGCATCGGGCAGACGACAAAGCTGGAATTGTATGCCGATCCGCACTATGTAGGGAAGACGCTCACGATTACCGGCCCGGCGGCAACCGCATCGGCGGAGGATTTACTGCAAGCCGTCTGCCTCTGTGTCACTGGGACATTCCGCAAAATCGGCCCCGCCTATGTCTTGACCGACGACTTGATCGGCGTCGGCGTCCGGCGCAGGCATCTGCAAGACTGGGAAAGCAAAGCCTTCAACGACATGATGAGCCTTCAGCGGAACGCAAACAAAATTCTGCTGCGAAACCGTGGCTCGGAGGCGCGCAGCTTGCCGACGTTCGGCGATTCACTAGCCGCCACGCCCGAAGAAATGGCGGCGATTCCCGACGCGCCTGGAATGCCCGGCGTGCCGAATATGCGGAATACGTTTCCCTTTGCCAATCTGACACCGGCGCAGAAAATGTGGATGCGCCAAGTCGCAGCGGACTACGACGACAAGCATCATACCGACAAGCTGCCCGGCTATCTGGACGGCGACGACATTGGCGATGCGGACCTCACGCACAATGTTGACTTTGATGTGAACTATCAGGTCCAGTTTCTCCTGCCGTCGATGAGCGCCCCGGTCAGCACGAACTTGCAGGGGGGATTGTGGATGCTGTTCTTTCCCGGTGATACCCCGGAAACCCGGCGGGATTACGCGGAGCTGCACACGAAAGAACTGGCAAAACTGCCGCCTGCACTTCCGCTGTCGGCGGCGCTGAACCTTGGTCGCATTCGGGCCGTCGTCGGCAAACCGCGCACGGCGGCGGACGTGGACGCTCTGGTCGCCGCGATGCAGAAGCTGAAGCTAAATGCGCTGATCTTGGACGCCTACTCGGACGGCGTAAACCATGTCGCGGCAAGCGCGGCGCACAGGCCGGACATCCTCACGGAAGCCGTGAACAAAACGCGCGGCACGGGGATTGCCGTCTTTGCCGATCTGAGCCTGCTGGCGTGGGGCCAGGAGCCGCCGGACGGCGTGCGCGATCTCACCATTGACGGCCAAACTTCCCGGCAGGCGGCAGTGGCGGCCAATAGGGGTACGGAGAACGAGAACTTTGACGATGCCGGCAATCCGGTGCCATTCGTCGCCCCACCGGTTCGGGTCAGCCCGGCAGCGCCGGGCGTGCAGGATGCGCTGGCGTCGGCAGTGCGGCAGTTCGCGGCGGTTCCAGGCTTGACCGGCTTCGTCTGGGAGGACGCCGACAGCGACGGAGACCTGGGCTACACCCCGTCCATGCGCCTGGCGTTCCTGCGGGCAGCACACACCGACCCGGTGGACATCACGCAGAACAATTATGTGCAGGCTGACAGTACCCTGCCGCTGTTTGATGATGACACTCTGGACAAGTCCCTGCCGCAGCAGTGGACCAAGTTCAACCAAAGTGCCGACCGGGCGCTGCTGACCCAGCTTTATGCGGCGGCCCAATCCAGCGCTGTCCTCGCTCGGCCTATCCTCATGGAACAGGACTCGTTTCGGGATCACTGGCTTGCAAGCTGGGACTCTCCAAAGCAGACACCGCCGCCCCTGCGGGATTTGACGCCGGGCCAGTGGCTGCCGGGACAAGAAAAAGTCACGTGGATTGCGCGGGCGCAGGCAAAGCTCGTTCTGCGGAGCATCGCGATTGGAAGTGACGGCGACATGGCAGCGCTATCGCGAAGATTGCAAGAGGCCGCCAAGACGCTGCCCGGTGACGGCTATGTCTTGCACTTTGAAAAAGAGGAAGCGACCCAGGGAAAAGTGCCAATGGACGGATTGGTAGGTGCAGTTGCGGCAGAAAAGGCCCAAGCTCATGCTGGCCTTCCGCATTGAAAGAACCCCGCACCCTGTCGCCGCGCTTCTAGGACAGGAAATACTGACTCAACGGATTTGCAGGAACTTGTGGGTCTGCAGGGACAAGCGAAGCAAAGTCGGGTGCCGCTTGACGGCTTCAACACACAGCGCGACCGATGCCGGATTAAGCGCGTTCGGCTGAAGCGAACTTGTGCGGCGATGCGAGCGCACTCCGTCTAGCGCCCGCGCAAGGTCCGCTTCATCATCCACGACATATTTGAACTCGGCGGCGTGGGTTTCGTACCACGAGTGCAGACGCCCGCCCTGCGGCTGCTTTGGGGAGACGGTGATGTGGTCAATCTCCCAATCAGGACGGGGCCGGGTGCCGTTGGTCTCGATTTGCAGATGGTAGCCTCGCGCGTGGAGCATCTCGCACAAAGGCTGAAGATCGTGCAGAGTCGGCTCGCCGCCGGTGAAGCAAACCCACCGGCACTCTCCCCCTACCCGCGCGATTTCCTCGGTTAATGCTTCCGGCGTATACGTTTCTTTGACCCGAAAGTCCGTGTCGCAGAAGTCACATGCTAAGTTGCAACCAGCGAAGCGGACAAAGATCGTCGCCTGCCCGGTTCGCAGACCTTCTCCTTGCAGCGAATAGAAAATTTCAACCAGAGGCAGTCTTCCGTCTTTGGCGACAGCCAGCGCGTCCCGCGTTGCGCTTGCGGGATCAGGCGTTGCCCCCAAATAGGGCTTGTGCGTCAGTATCTGAGTCATGTAGATAGTATACCCGGCCCCGGCAAGGGCAGGTTCAGCCGTTCCACGGATGCGCTTTGTTCTTCGCGGGTTCGGTCGGGTCGCCCCCCTGCCCGGTCTCGTCCGCCGACTGCGTACCGCCGGGGTCGAGATCGCCCATTGGCAGCTCATCGCCTGCCGTCGTCGTCTCGTCTGTGGTCGTATTCGGGATTTCGCCGTCGGCGCTTTCGACATACTCGCTAGGATGCGAAACGGCTGATCCGCTGCTGGTTGAGTTTCGGGATGTCATTGAGTGTCTTCCGCCGGGTTCGGCTTGTCGGTTTCGCCTCCGTGGCGCGGGCCGGGGTAGGCTTCGCCACCTTGTGACGTTTCGCCGGCGGACTGAGCCGGGGCATCTTTGCCACCGATAGCTTCCGCACTGCCGCTGCCGGTTTTCTGCGGGTCATGGGACGGCGTCTCTGGAGTAGTCGGCGTGTCTTTGGTGAGTTCCAAAATCGGTCTCGCTTTCTGTTTAATCCTATTTACCCGTGTCGCCGCCGGGAGCAAACGCCGGGGGAACAAAGAGAAGTTTAGCGCCGTAGTTCTACCGGGAACGTTTTATATTAAATTCTGTTCTCACTGTTAAAACTTTGCTTAGGACACCTATGCCGCCGAATGACTAGAACCTTGATTTTTTCTTTGCTTTTTTCCCGCCGCTCGGCGCTGCTCCCTTCGGCAGCCGCGCTGATGTTCGTTTTCCTGCCGCAGCCCGGCCGCGGCCAGGCTCCAGCGACGGCAGGCGGGGGACCAGGCACGGGCGCTCCTGCCGCCAGCGGTCCTGCGCCGGGTGTGTCTGCGGGAACGCCAAAACCTACCCCGAATCGTCCTTTGACCCTCAGCGAAGTGGTAAATATCGCCGTCGGCGGCAACTCCGGCCTGGTCATCGCCCAGCAGCGGCTGCAAAAGGCGCAGGAGCTGATTGTTCAGGTCAACGCGCAGGGTCGGCCCCAGTTCAGCGCGGATGCCGTGGACACGTATTCGACGTACCGGGCGTTTGCACCGACATTGACCAACCCCGTGATCACAAACCCGACTTTGCCGGGCGGCGGGCAGATTCCGCAGGTGGTGGATGCCGGCACAGGATTTTCAACGGCGTTTATCGGCGGGGGAGGCGGCGGCAACGCGCCCTCTACCGGGGCATCGTCGTCGGTCGGTCTCAGCGCCTCACCGTTTTCTAGTGTCAGCTCCGGCGGCAGCGGCGGCGTTTCTGCACCCGGAGCCAATGCCCCCAGCACGAACTCGCCGGGCGTCAGCGCTCCTGGCGGTACGGGAGCGCCGACGGCTGGCTCGCCGACAGTCGGCTCGCCGACGCTGACAACGCCCAGTCCGACGACCATCACACCGGTGCCTGCCCCGGCAGCTCCCGGAGGGGCAGCGCCCGGCGGGGCAACGCCTGGAAGCGCAGCCCCGGCAGCGCCCGGCGGCGCGGCAGGCGCTTCGGCCAGTACGCTCCAAGCGATGCCGCCGGTTGTCGAAGGTTACGTCGCGGCTCCGGCTTCGGGAGCAGAGCGGCCGGCACAAGTCGCCGAGGCCGCTTCGCTGAAGCCGCGCGACACAGGGACTGGGACGGGAACAGGAACTGGCACGGCGGCGACCACCGGCACGGGCGGCGGAGCGCAGGGAAAGATCAACAATGCCGCGGCGCGAGTCTCCGTCGCCCAGTATTTGGACTTGTTCGGGCTGCTGTCCGCGGCGCGGGGCGTTCAAAACGATGTCCGCGACTTTTACAGCCTCGACATTGAGCGGCTTCGCAATGAAACCGCGCTGGCGGCGAAAAACTTGTTTTTCAATGTTTTGCTGACCCAAAGCGTCGTGGACACCGAGCAGGAGCAGGTGCGCTTTGCCCAGGAAAACGTGCGGATTACCGAAGAGCGGCTACGCCAGGGCATCGTGTCGCGCTTTGATGTGCTGACTGCCCAAACCGCCTTGTCCACCGCCCAGCAGCAGCTTATCTCCGCCCAGGACAATTCGGAGCTGGCCCAGGCGAATCTGTCTTATCTGCTGGGAACCGATCCCGACCAGCCGCTTTTGCTCCAAACCCCGCCTTTGCCGCCCTTGACGCAGACGGTTAATTTAAAGCAAAGCACGCAAATGGCTCTGGCCCGGCGACCGGAGATTCGGCAGGCCAGCGCCAATATCGAGGAAGCCCAGCGGCTGGTCCGGCTGGCTGGCTCAACCCTGCTGCCGACCGTGAGCCTGGTCGCCAGCGGCAACCAAACGACAACCGCATCTATCACCTCGCCGAAGTCTTACGGCACGATCAGCGCTCAGGTGTCGGTCCCGTTCGACGACGGCGGCGCGACCCGCTCCCGCGAGCGGTCGGCGCGGATTGACGTGCAGACGCAGGCATTGACGCTCGAAGAACTCAAGCTGAACGTTTCTTTGGAAGTGCGGCAGGCGACGCTGAATATCCGCAATGCCCAGGCCCAGGTCGGGGCGGCCCAGACAGGCGTAACTCAGGCGCAGGAGTCGGTGCGTCTGGCATACCTGCGTTATCAAGGCGGCCTCGGCACGTTCCTGGATGTCTTGAACGCGCTGGCGGAGCTTGCGGCGACCCGCAACAATCTGTCCAGCGCCCAGTATTTTTATCAGATTTCGCTTGCCCAGCTTGTCCGTGCGCTCGGCGGGCGGTAGGTTCCTACCGGCTGTTTTCGCGTTATCTGCCTCTCAGAAAGTCATTTTATGTGGATCGTTAAACTCGCCCTCAATAAGCCGTACACGTTCGCGGTTCTCGCGCTGCTGATACTCTTGGCAGGCGTCGGCAGCATTTTGTCCATGCCGACCGACGTGTTCCCGGCGATTGACATTCCCGTTGTCACCGTCATCTGGTCCTACCCCGGCTTTACGCCGAACGACATGGAAAAACGCTTTGTCACCCAAAGCGAGCGGGCTTATACCACGTCGGTCAACGACATCGAGCATATCGAGTCGCAGTCCGTTTCCGGCGTCGGCGTCATCCGCATCTATTTCCAGCCGGGCGCAAACATCGCTCAGGGCATCTCCCAGGTCACGGCGACCTCGCAAACGATCCAGCGCATCTTGCCGCCGGGCACCCAGCCGCCGTACATTCTGCGCTATGATGCGTCGGACGTGCCGGTTATTCAAGCGGCAGTTCACAGCGAGACGCTGCCGGAGCAGTCGCTATCCGACTATGCGACGAACTTTGTCCGCACCCAGTTTGCTACGGTGCAAGGCGCACAGGTGACGCTGCCTTACGGCGGGCGCGGGCGCGTCATCAACGTAGACATCAACCCGCAGGCCCTCTACGCCCACGGCTTGTCGCCGTATGACGTGTCCAACGCTATCAGCGCCCAAAACCTGGTGCTGCCGACCGGCGACGCGAAAGTCGGGTCACGCGATTACAATGTCCAAATCAACGGCAGTCCCAGCACGGTAGACGCTTTGAACGACCTGCCGATCAAAACAGTCAACGGCGCGATTATCTACGTCCGGGACGTGGCGCAGGTGCGCGACGGTTATGCGATCCAGCAGAACATCGTCAACCAGAACGGCAAGCGGGCCGTTCTGCTGCAAATCAACAAAAGCGGCTCGGCGTCAACTTTGGACGTCGTCAACCGGACCCGCGCCGCCCTGCCGCGCATTTTGTCCACGCTGCCGTCCGCGCTCAAGGTTGACTTGATCGCCGACCAATCCGTGTTCGTCAAAGCCAGCGTCCAGGGCGTCGTCCGGGAAGCGGCCATTGCGGCGTGTCTGACGGCCCTGATGATTCTGCTGTTTTTAGGCAGCCTGCGCTCGACGCTGATTGTTGCCGTCTCGATCCCGCTGTCTATTTTGGCGTCAATCGCCATTCTTCATGCTCTCGGCGAGTCGCTGAACACGACGACGCTCGGCGGTTTGGCGCTTGCGGTCGGCATTTTGGTAGACGACACGACAGTCACGATTGAAAACATCAACCGTTATCTCGGCATGGGCCACTCGCTCCGAAAGTCCATTCTGGAAGGCTCCGCTGAGATCGCCCTGCCCGCTCTGGTTTCCACGCTTTCTATCTGTATCGTGTTCCTGCCGATGGCATTTTTGTCCGGGGTCGCCCGCTACTTGTTCCTGCCGCTGGCCGAAGCCGTGATCTTCGCTATGCTGGCGTCGTATTTGCTGTCCCGGACCGTCACGCCGACGTTTGCCATGTTTTTGCTGCCGAAAGAAGTAGCCTTGTTTGCTGAAGAAGGCCACGAAGAGCAGGGCCAGCAGAACAACCAAAGCAATGGTCATAAGAACGGTGCAAATGGCAGCAATGGCAGCGGCAGCAACGGCACGCACAAGATCGGCAAGAACGCCGTTCCTGTCGGCAGCCACAATGGGAATGGGCTTCGCAACGGGAACGGTCAGAACGGCACGGGGAACAAAGAGCAGACCGACGCTCAAAAAGCCGCCGAGAAGCAGAAAAGTGGCGTCATCTGGCGTATACACAGCGCATTCAACAAGCGGTTCGAAAAGATGCGGGGAGCGTACAAAGAGCGCCTGGCATGGACCCTGAACCATCGCGGGCCGGTGTTTGTCTTGTTTTTGGTCTTTTGCGCCGTCTCGTTCTGCTTGTTCCCGTTTATCGGGCGCGACTTTTTCCCGCAGGTAGACGCCGGGCAATTCCGGCTGCATGTGCGCGTTCCGCCGTCCACACGATTGGAAGAAACGGCCAAGATTTTCAGCCAAATTGAGGCCCAAATTCACCAGACCGTGCCAGCATCCGAGACGGCGCTGACACTAGACAACATCGGCGAGCCAACGTTCGTCAACCTCGCCTACGGCGACAGCGCAACGGTTGGCCCGTCCGACGGCGAGATTTTGGTGTCGCTGACGCCAAAGCACCACCCGACGGAGCAGTATGTGGAAGCGCTGCGGCGCGATCTGCCGAAAGAGTTTCCGCAGGAAACGTTTTTCTTCCAGCCCGCCGATATCGTCAACCAAATCCTGAACTTTGGCCTGCCTGCGCCGATTGACGTGCAGGTATCGGGTCCAAATAAAAACGCCGACGGAGATCTGGCCGCCGCGCGGCTTTTGCAGACGAAAATGGCGGCGATCCCCGGCGCGGCGGATGTCCATTTGCAGCAGATCGTGGACGGGCCGACCATGAATATTCAGGTGGACCGGACACGGGCGGAGCAGATCGGCTTGACCCAGCAGCAGGTCTCGCAAAGCCTGCTGGTATCACTGGCGGGAACCGGCCTCAGCGCTCCTTCCTACTTCTTGAACCAGCAGAACGGTGTCGTGTATCCCGTCGTCACGCAAACGCCGCAGTACCGTCTGGACTCGCCCGACGCGCTGCTGAACACGCCGCTGACCGCATCGGGACTGACCCAGCCGGCCCTGCTGTCGAGTGTGGCGACGATCTCGCACGGCACGTCGCCGCTGGTCATCAGCCATTACAACATCCAGCCGACGTATGACATCTACGCGAATACCCAGGGCCGGGACCTCGGCGGCGTGTCGTCGGCCATCAGCAAAGTCATCCCGACCGTCGCCAAGACGCTGCCGAAAGGCAGCACCATCACCGTGCGCGGCCAGGTGCAGTCCATGAACACATCGTTCACTGGGCTTTCGCTCGGCCTGCTCGGTGCGGTCATTTTGGTCTACCTGCTGCTGGCGGTGAACTTCCAGTCGTGGCTTGACCCGCTGGTCGTCGTGTCCGGCGCTCCCGGCGCATTTGCAGGCATTTTGTGGATGCTGTACGTCACGCAGACGACGCTGAACGTGCCGTCGCTGACAGGCGCGATTATGACCATCGGCGTCTCGACTGCGAACTCGGTCCTGGTGGTCACGTTCGCCAACGAACGTAGACTTGAGGGTATGAGCGCGATTGATGCGGCGATTGATGCGGGCTATACCCGCCTGCGTCCGGTCTTGATGACCGCGCTTGCCATGATTGTCGGTATGATCCCAATGGCGCTGGCGCTCGGCGAAGGCGGCGAGCAGAATGCGCCGCTGGGCCGCGCCGTCATTGGCGGACTGCTCGTCGCAACATTGACGACCCTGTTCATTGTCCCGATTTCCTACAGCGTCCTTCGCAAGAACCAGCCGAAGCCGATTGAAGAAGATGAGGACGAAGATGCGCCGAAGCCGCAGGTCGCCAAGCACCGGCATCCGGCTGAGGAAGCGGTCCAGCCGCAAGCGGAAGGGCAGCCGGCGTAGGAAGGCCGTGCGTTTCGGCCCATGCGTTGAAGAACCATGTGTTAAAACACGCGGCTATTGGGCGCGGACGCCACGAAACCCGCGCTTCGTGGGATTAAGACAATGCTAACATATTCCGAGTCCCGCGAAGCGGTACTTCGTGGCGTCTGCGCCCAATAGCCGTGCCATTCATGGCGTGGTTCCAGCGCGGATTTGATATTGAAAACGAGAAACTTAAATGGCCGCAGAACCAACCACAGAACAGACGCCTTCCAGGGCAAGAACCTACGATGTCGCCGCGCCCGATACAGCGCATGACGGCACGGACACCCAGCGGAACGAACCGGATCATCAGGAGCCGGACAAGAAAGAGCCGAAGGGACGCATCTGGAAAATCGCGCTCATTCTGGCCGTCGTCTTTGGCCTCCTGTTTCTGATCGGCATCCTCCCGCGCCTGCACAAACAGCCGCAGGTCAATGCTGATGCGAAGGCCCATGCCAACGCCGTGCCGGTGGTGAACGCCGTCTCGGTCCAGCCGCCGCCCGCCGCCGACGCCTTGGTCCTGCCCGGCAACATTCAAGCCGTCCAGCAGACCGCCATCACTGCCCGTGCGG
This sequence comes from uncultured Armatimonadales bacterium, assembly GCA_964252595.1. Lineage (GTDB taxonomy): Bacteria > Armatimonadota > Armatimonadia > Armatimonadales > Capsulimonadaceae > JANXMY01. The sequence continues at coordinate 10,419 of CAXUNT010000040.1, read as the reverse complement.
CAGGCTACTTGAAGCAGTCGTTTGTGGACATCGGTGACCGGGTGCATCGCGGCCAGCTTCTCGCGACCATCTCCACGCCCGACGTAGACCAATCAGTCGCCCAGGCGCGGGCGCAGTTGTCCCAAACGCAGGCGGCGCAGACGCAGGCCGGCGCGAACCTGAACCAGCAGCAGGCTAATCTTGTCCAGAACCAGGCCGACTTGTCCCGCGCGGAGGCGACCTATCAGCAGTCTCGGACGGACCTGGCACGGGCAAATGCCGCGCTGGCTCAGGCCCAGGAAGCTTCGGCCCAGCAGAACGCCCAGCTTACTCAGGCTCAGGCAAACCTCAATCTGGCCCGCGTCACGGCCCAGCGGTACCAAAACTTACTTGCGGCGGGGGCGATTGACCAGCAGACGACCGATCAGGCCGTGGCATCGTTCCAGACCAACCAGGCAAATGTCGCGTCACTGGCGGCGGCCCTGCGGGCGGGCCGGGCGAATGTGAAAGCCTACGCTGATGCTGTGCTGTCTGCCGAGGCCAATGTCAAGGCGTTCGCCGACGGCGTCCGGGCCAGCCGGGCGCAGGTCGGGGCGGCGCAGGCCAACGTCCAGTCGTACCGAGCCGCTGTCACGGCGGCGGCGGCGAACACGCGGGCGTCTCAGGCGAATGTCGCCCGGAACGCGGCTTTGCAAGGGTTCCAGAATATCACCGCGCCATTTGATGGCATCATCACAGCCCGGAACATTGACACTGGAGCGCTGATTTCCAGCGCCGGGGGGCCGGTCGGCGGCGGCGACAGCATCGGCGGCGGTTCGGCGGGGACGACGAGCCAGGGCAACGCCGCAGGCGGCAGCGGAGCGAGTGGGTCCGCGCCGGGGACAGGCAGCTCGTCCAGCTCCCCCAGCTTGTTTTCTCTCGCTCAGGTCAACACGCTTCGCTTTTATGTTTCCGTCCCGCAGACGTACCTCGGCATTGTCGGCGTCGGCCAGCCAGTACAGGTGACGGTGCAGGAAGATCCAGGGCGCACTTTTCGGGGGACCATCGCCCGCACGGCAGGCGCTTTAGACCCGACTTCCCGAACGCTGGTTGCCGAAGTGCGGCTGAACAACGAAGATGGAGCGCTCCGGCCCGGCATGTTTGCCCAAGCGACCATTAAGGTCCCTCACCCGCTTGGCTCGGTGGTCATTCCCGGTCCGGCGCTTTTGACGAACATGCAGGGAACGCAGGTGCTGCTGGTGGACCGAAACAACAAGGTCCATTTCCAAAACGTGACAGTTGGGCGTGACTTCGGCAAGGTGATTGAAGTCACATCGGGTGTTCGCGCCGGACAGATGGTTGTTTCCAGCCCCAGCGACAGCCTCACGGAAGGCGAGACCGTCAAAGTCGCTCCGCCCCAGCCGGCGGACAAAGCGGGCGGCTAGACATTTCCCTGAAACATTTCACTGCCAGCCGCCAAACAATAAAATGCGATAGCCTCTTTGGCTATCGCATTTTTTGCGTTCTAATGGTACAATTTCTTTATTCTCATTGCGCGCACTACTCGCTGATGAGTCAAAGGAGATCACCACGCCTCATGTCCGCTTCAACCACCCTTCGCTCGCTTGCCGCCGCTGCCGGCGCCTGCACCCTTCTTCTGCTGTCCGGCTGCCACAGCGGCGGGAGCGGCACATCTTCTTCCAGTGGAACGACCGGCGGCTCTTCGCCAGCCAGCGGCGATAAAGTTTCTCTGGCGTTTGTCACCAACAACTCTTCCGACTATTGGAACATCTGCCGCGCTGGCGCCAGCGCCGCCGCGAAGGAGCTGCCTAATGTAGACATGCAGTTTATTGAGCCGAGCGACAACTCCGGCGCCACCCAGATTACAGATGTGAACGACCTGCTGACCAAAGGCGTCAAAGGCATTGCCATCAGCCCCTCCGATCCGGCAAACGAGACCAAGTTTCTGAACACGGTTGCGTCCCAGACCAGCCTGCTGACTTCGGACAGCGACGCGCCGAACTCCAACCGCCTCTGCTATCTCGGCACCGATAACCATGCCGCCGGTGTCATGGCCGGCGGGGTCATCAAGCAAGCATTGCCGTCGGGCGGGAAAATCATGCTGTTTGTCGGCAACAAAGACGCTCAGAACGCCCATGATCGTATCGCCGGCATTCAAGATGCGCTGAAGGGCAGCAACATCACCATTGCCGATGTTCGCACTGACAACGCTGACCATGCGGTTGCCCGGACGAATGCCGCCGACGCGATTGTCGGCCACCCAGACGTGGTCGGCATGGTCGGTATTTGGAGCTACAACGGCCCGGCCATCTACAACGCTGTTAAAAGTGCAGGCAAGCAGGGCAAGATCAAAATCATCGCCTTTGACCAGGAAGGCGACACGATGACCGGTATTAAAGACGGCACGATCTTTGGCGCAATTGTCCAGCAGCCGTACCAGTTCGGCTATCAGTGCATCAAGCTTCTGGATAAGCTTGCTTCCGGCGACAAAAGCGGCATTCCGGCGAACAAGCAGATTATCATCCCGACCCAGGTGATCAACCAAGCGAACATCGTTCAGTATGAAGCGGCTCAGGCCAAGCTGATGGGAGGCTCATAATGGAGTCGGCTCCCGCAGCGCAGCCCGCGTTAGGTCTGCCTGCACTGGAAATGCAGGGAATTTCCAAGCGCTTCGCTGGGGTGCAGGCGCTCAAAGATGTGAGCCTCGCCGCTTATCCCGGCGAGGTGCTGGCTCTCATCGGCGAAAACGGCGCAGGCAAGTCTACGCTAATGAAGATCTTAGGCGGGGTACATCAGCCCGACGAAGGCATCATTACGGTCGGCGGCGCTCCGGTCGTCATCTCATCCGTGAAAGATTCGACGCAGGCAGGCATCAGCTTTATTCATCAAGAGCTGAATGTTCTGGACAACATTGATGTGGCTGGGAACGTCTTTCTCGGCCGCGAGCCGACTGTTGGCGGGCCGCTGCGGCTGCTGGACCGGGTGAAGATGCAGCGGGAAACTCAGCCGTACTTGGACCAGCTCGGCCTCAGCATTTCCAGCCGCACACCCCTGAACCAGTTGTCTCTCGCGCAGCAGCAGATGGTCGAGATCGCCAAAGCGTTGTCGCTTCAAGCGAAGATTCTCATCATGGACGAGCCGACGTCATCCCTCACGCTGACCGAGACGCAGAGCTTGATTCGGGTCGTGAAAGAGCTGCGCTCGCAAGGCGTCTCCATTTTGTATATTTCGCACCGTCTGGGCGAAGTCATCGAAATGGCCGACCGCGTCGTGGGCCTGCGGGACGGGCGCAATGCCGGCGGCTTGGCGAGGAACGAAATCACGCATGACCGTATGGTGTCGCTGATGGTTGGGCGCGATTTGAACAAATATCAAGCGCCTGCGGAGACCCTGCCAAAGCCGGTTCGGTTCTCCGTCAGCGGCCTTCGGACCCACCGCTACCCGGAACACGAAGTCTCGTTTGAGATTGGGCGAGGTGAAATCTTGGGCATGGCCGGACTGGTCGGCGCAGGCCGGTCGGAGACCGCCCAGGCGATTTTCGGCGTAGACCCGTCTTCGGCGGGAACACTGACTTTGGACGGCGAGACGCTCAAAATCCGCTCTCCTCGCGATGCCATCCAGCGCGGCGTTTATCTGGCCCCGGAAGACCGTCGCCGGTCCGGCGTCATTGTGGATATGTCCATCCAAGACAACATCACAATGCCGTCGCTGAAGCGCTTTGCGCCCAGCGGCCTGATCTCGGCGGGCCGTGAAACGGTCGCCGCGCAGGCAGCCAGCACGGCGCTTCGGGTCAAAACGCCGTCGGTCAAGTTCCCGGTTCGCAATTTATCGGGCGGCAACCAGCAGAAAGTCGTTCTCGCCAAGTGGCTGTCTTTGGAGCCAAAGGTGATGATTTTTGACGAGCCGACACGCGGGATTGATGTCGGCGCAAAGGCTGAGATCTACGATCTCATGCGCGGGCTGGCGAAAGAAGGCGTCTCGATTTTGATGATCTCCAGCGACATGGAAGAAGTTTTAGGTCTTAGCGACCGAATTGCGGTTATGCATGAGGGCCGGGTGTCGGGTATTTTGAGCCGCGCTGATGCCTCCGAAGAGTCGGTGATGCAGCTCGCCGTCGGCCAGGCCACGCATTAAAGGATAATTGGTTATGATTGAGCAGCCCGCCGCGCCGCAGATGGGCCACAATGCCCCACCGCAGCGCTCGGCTTTCCCCTTAAAAATTGGCAGTTCCAAGGAACTCGGCATTTTTATTTTGCTGGTGGTTCTCTGCATTTTTGTTAGCGTGATGTCGCACGGGACGTTTTTGCACCCGGAAAACCTGCAAAATACTTCTCGGTCCATCGGCCTGTACGGCATCTTCTCCATTGGCGCGGGCATTGTCATCATCACCGGCGGCATTGATCTGTCGGTTGGCTCCCTTTTCGCTCTGCTTGGCGTGCTGCTGTCGCTCATGCTGACGACCTGGCATTGGCCCTGGCCGCTGGCGATTCTGGCGACTGTCGCTGGCGGCTCACTCATCGGTGCCTTCCATGGGTTTTTAATCACACGCGTCCAGTTGCAGCCGTTCATCGTCACGCTCTGCGGCCTGCTTTTCTACCGAGGAATTGCCCGCTTCATTACCGGAGACGCCACGGCGGGATTTGGTGATGCGTCTGGCTTCCAGACATTGCAGACGCTCGCAACAGGGAGCGTTTTTAGTGTTCCGGTGCCGTTCGTCCTGCTGATCGTCGTTGCATTGATCATGGGCGTCGTTCTGCACAAATCCATCTATGGGCGTTACCTGTACGCTGTAGGGCGCAACGAAGAAGCGGCCCGGTATTCCGGCGTCAACACGCGGCGTATTATTGCCGGCGCTTACATTATTTCCGGCCTGCTGGCGAGCCTGTCCGCCATCTTGTTTGCGTTCTTTACCAACTCCATTGCTCCGTCCACCCAGGGCCAGTCGTATGAGTTGTACGGCATTGCGGCGGCGGTTCTCGGCGGGTGCAGCCTGCGCGGCGGCGAAGGCTCGATCATCGGCATCCTTATCGGCGCGGCTCTGCTGCAAGTCCTGCAAAACCTGGTGAACCTGCTCAACATCCCGTCGTCCCTGAACTTCGCGGTCGTCGGAGCAGTGATCCTGATCGGCGTCATCACCGACCAACTGCTGAAAAAGCGCGGCAAGGCGTAATTTATGACTGAAGAGCAGGCCCATCAATTCGCCGAATTTATCAAAGACCATGACAAGCGGTTTGAGGCGAAAGCACGGTCCAATGGCGGCGAAAGCGCTGTCCTGCTGACGCTGGCTGCCGACGGAACGGCGCTGGAACCGATCTCTGATATCTCAGAATATCAGCGAACGCAGATGGACGAAAACGATCCAGGACCAACAGTGCGAGCCGCCTGGGACAAGTGGCGAGTGCAGCATTATGGCGGGTAGCAGGGCCTCCGGGCATTTGAGCGGCGGCAAGTACACGGCCAGCCACACGACAGTGATTGACGCCGCCCTGCTGCCTGCGCAGGCGGCGGCACGATTAGGCTGCGTCTCAAAAATCTCGCTGGGGCTGATTAAGACGCTCCGCAACGGCCCGCCGGCAATCAAGTTCACCGAGGAATGCGCGGGCTGCCTGCTGGTCAAAGTACGCGGCGTCAGCTCAATACAGGAAATCCGGGTCTACACGACGGACAAAGACGCCGCGGAAGACGCGATGCGGGCAGCGTTTAAGTAGGAACAACATATGGAAACACGGAAAATCGGGTCGCTGGACGCTTCGGTCGTCGGCCTCGGCTGCAACAATTTCGGCTGGAAGATTGATGAGGCGCAGACACGGCAGGTGGTAGACGCCGCACTGGAAGCCGGCGTGACGTTCTTCGACACAGCGGACATCTACGGCGGCACGAAAAGTGAGGAATTTTTGGGGCGCGTGCTTCAGGGCCGCCGCGACCAGGTCGTGTTGGCGTCGAAGTTCGGCATCAAGATTGGCGACGCTCGTCCCGGCGGTGCCAAGCCCGATTACATCCGGCTGGCCGTGGAAGACAGCCTGCGGCGGCTGCAAACCGATCACCTGGACTTGTACCAGCTCCACCGGCCTGACGACGACACGCCGATTGCCGACACGCTGGGGGCGCTGCACGAGCTTGTCCGTGCGGGAAAAGTGCGGGAAATCGGCTGTTCCAACTTTTCGGCGGCCCAGCTCCAAGAAGCCGAGACCGCAGCGGCAGGCGGAGCGCGATTCGTTTCCGTCCAAAACGAATACAGCCTCTTAAAGCGGGAGCCGGAAGCGGATGTTCTGCCGGCATGCGAGAAGCTGAACATCGGTTTTCTGCCCTACTTCCCGCTGGCAAGCGGCCTGCTGTCCGGTAAGTACCGGCAGGCGCAGCCGCACCCGGCGGGAACACGAATTGACGCGACGGGAGGCCGCTTCTCCGACCTGCTGACGCCGGAAAACTTGGCGATTGTGGAAAAGCTGATTGCATTTTCAGAAGCGCGGAGCCATACCATTTTGGAACTCGCGTTTTCCTGGCTGCTGCGTCAGCCGGCCGTGTCGTCGGTGATCGCCGGGGCCACCTCGCCCCTGCAAGTTCAAGCCAATGCGGCGGCAGCCGACTGGAACTTAACGGATGCGGATCAAGCGGAAGTGGAAGCTTTGCTGCATGGTCACGGTTTATCATAACACAGACGCGGCAGGGAGTGAGCAGGGACATTCATTGCAGTCACTGGAGCTTGCTGGGATAGTGCTGCACACGGACGACTTAGACGAAGCGTTTGACCGAACCATTCACCGCGACGGCGAGAACTGGACCGATGACCCAAATGTGCAGTTTTTTGGAGACCGCCGTGGCCGCCGATCGTCTCGCGAAGGAGATGTGTTTGTTCTCGGGAATGGCACAGCGTACTTGGTCCTCACGACAGGCTTTCGAGTTTTACCACAGGTCACATTGCCGTTTTTGTAGAACGCCACCGACAAAATTTGCCGGCGCCCCTTGACAAATCGCCCGTCCATTCTGTATAATAGTGTTCAGATGCCGGGGTGGCGAAATGGTATACGCGCAACGTTGAGGTCGTTGTGGGGGCAACCCTGTAAGAGTTCGAGTCTCTTTCTCGGCATTTTCACTTTCTTTCCTCAAACCCAATTCCAAGTTTTCGTTCAGCAGGTACGCGCGTGAACCCGAAGCAGATCGCCGCTGAACACGGCGTGTCCTACATCCAAGACGGCATGACGGTCGGTCTCGGCACGGGCAGCACGGCGGCTTATGCCATTCATGCTCTGGGCCGGCGCTTTCAGGCCGAGTCGCTCCGTCTTCGCTGCATTGCCACGTCCTGCGAGTCGGAAGAATTGGGCCTCTCCTACGGCCTGACTTTTGCCGACTTCGACAGTGTTTCCTCGTTTGACATCACCATTGACGGCGCGGATGAAGTGGACGAACAGTTCCGGCTGATCAAAGGCCGCGGCGGGGCGTTAGTGCGTGAAAAGATTGTGGCGGCGGCGACACACACTGAGATCATTGTCGTAGATGCCGGCAAAGTAAAAGCCACGCTCGGCGCTTGTCCCCTGCCGGTCGCCGTGCTGCCATATGCCTGGCGATGGACACAGGCCAAAATCGAATCCCAGTTCGGTATTCCGGCCCCGCGGCGCCAGGCGCCGGATGGAGAGCCGTTTGTCAGCGATGATGGCCTCTACATTTTAGACCTTGAATTCGGTGGCCCGCTGCCGAGTCCCGACACGCTGGAACAGCGGCTGAAAATGATTGTCGGGGTCGTTGAGGCGGGCCTGTTCGTCGGTCTCTGCCAGCGTTTGATCGTTGGCTATGAGGATGGCCGGATTGAAGAAACAAAGCCCCGTCCGTAAGGACGGGGCTTTGTTTAGTGTCAGCCTAGCCGCGGTCATATTGCAGGGCTAACTGGATCTGCTCCTGGGCCGCATGACACAAATCGGCGGCTTTCTGCCGGTGGCCGCCGAAGTCACGGCTGGCGCGGCGCAGATCCGCTTCCGTGCGCTGCAAGGTCGCCAGGGCGCGGCGCAGCTCCGGATGGCGCTCGCCCCTCACGGGTCCGCCGAAAGGCGGAGGCGGGACCTGAGCGGAGGCCGGCGCGGCAAGGCCGACTGTAGAAGCGCCCAGAACGGCGAGGACGGCAAGCGCGGCGATCCGATTCTGAAGCATGTTCATATTTTGGTTTCCTGTCATTTTTGTGTGATGGCAGTCTTGTCAGCGCTAACTTCAACTGCGGTAACTCAAAGGACGCAGGCTCTATCAGAAAGTTCATGTCCGGTCGCGGCCGCTAGAACATCACTCTTTGTTCCAGGCGCTGCACCGCTTCTTGCAGATGCCGGATTTGTTCCTGCTGGCAGTGCAGGGTTTCTTCTAAAGGCGCACGTGCCAGCGCGGCAATCGCAGCGATGGCCTCGTTCAGCGCTTTGCTCTCAACCGGATGCTGAAAGGCTTTGGGAACAAGCGGATTTTGGTTACAATCCGCCAGCCCCTGCTGCAAGATCCGGCTGATGGCTTCGGTTTCGGTGGGCTGTATCAACTTCGGGTTCCTTTCAAGTTGACATTTCTGCACTTCGTATGACAGAAGATGCAGCAGAAAGTTTCGTCTCTGCGGCGCTTTCACCTTGCCGATGAACCAAGAATCCGGGTACACTGCACGGTATGTCTCTCTATGCTGAGCTTCATCGCCACCTCGGCGGGGCTGTGGTTCCGCGCGTGTTTTGGCGCTATTTGGTTCGCAATTCCCACCCCCTGGCGGCTGAGTTTCCTGAATATGAAAGCTTTGAAGCGTATGTGACAAAGCCCCGCGCGTCGCTGGCCGAGTATCTGGAGCTTCACGCGCTGGTGGAGCCGTTCCAAACCCTGGAAACCCTGCCATATTTTGTGTCCAAGCTAGTGCGCGGCGCGTATGTGTTTGAGGGCATTTGTTATTTGGAGCTGCGCCACACGCCGTTTTACCGCACAGATCCCGCGCTTTCGCTTCCGGACCGCATTGCCCAGATGAAAGATGTGGTTGAAGCGGTCGGTGATTCGGGTCGTGATCCGCGTTATCCGCTTCTCATGCGCCAGATCCTGTGCATGCATTCCCAGTTGCCGCCGGAAGTCAATCAAGCGATTTTAGACCTCGCCGTTCGTCTGCCCCAGTATGTCTGCGGCGTGGACCTGGCCGGCCCGGACATCTACTATGCCGAGCGCATCAACGAGTGGGTCGGCCTGTTTCGGTCGGCGCGGGAACGGGGAATGAAAACGACGGGCCATTTGTACGAAACGGCGGACGGCTGCCATCCGGCTCTGCTGCCGTATTTATCGCGCATCGGCCACGGCATTCAGATTGCTTTGCGGTTTCCTGAGCTGCTGCCGGAAGTCGCCCGCCGGGGCCAGTGCCTGGAAGTCTGCCCGACGACGTATCTGAAAACCGGCACGTTATCGGACTTAACGGCATTGCGGACAGTCTTCGAGCGCTGCGAGGCGGCAGGCGTAGACATCGTCATCTGTACCGACAACGCCGGTCTGCACAATGTTCGTCTGCCGTGGGAATTTGAAAACCTATTGACCCAGGACGTAATAGATTTCGGACAGCTTGCCGCATGTCAGGACGCCGCCTTCCGCCATGCGTTCGCCTGGCCGCACCCGCACCCGCCGCGCCTTTTGCTCGACCGGCTGATTTCCGAGCCGCCGGTTCCGATTTGACTGAGGAGAATTCACAATGACAAAAGCCATCTTGATCACCGCCGCTCTGCTGCTGGGCGGCATTTCCGTCTCAGCACAGACCCCGGAGCGCGGCACCATGCCGCAGCCGCACGACAGCAACACTCTGCACAAGCTAGGCAAATCTATTCAGTACCCGTTCCGCAAAGCCGGCGAAAACGTCAGCAAATCCACCCAGAAAGGGGCCAAAGACGTGCAGTACGGCACACGCAAGAACAGCCAGAACTTGGCGGTTTCGGCGCATAAAGTAACTGGCCAGAACTCGGTCGAGCGGCGCAAAAACGGCGCGGCCCGGCACAATGCCGTCATCACGCCGAAAGGCCAGGTTCACCGCCTGCCAAGCTAACTGATCGCTGCCCCGGCCTGAGCAGCCGGGGCGTATCGGCTCAGACTGCTCGCGCCTGCGCTTTTTTGACGATGGCGACGACTAAATAGACAATGACCAAAATCAGCACAATGCCAAGCAAAAATCGCAGAAAGCTGAACCCACCGGGGTAATAATTGCCATTCTCGTAGATCGGCGGCGAGTAGTAAAAGCTGGGATAGAACGGCGTGTACATATACCACGCCGGATGCACCCAGCCGTAGGAGTAGTCGGAAAAGCCGCCGTAATACCGGGCCGATCCATATCGCCCGCCGTAAGAAACGCCCCGCGTAGACACCGGCGTCCGCGTCTGAAAGCTCGACACCCGCGATGACGACCCGCCGAGGCCGCGCGACGACCCAAAGCCGCCGCTCCGTCCGAACGAGCCGCCATACGAC
>CAXUNT010000039.1:0-39416 GCA_964252595.1 uncultured Armatimonadales bacterium | reverse complement strand
CATTCTCGCACAGGTCGGCACAAAATACCGACTTTCTTTTGCATGATTACTTAGAAGAAAGCATTGTGTTTTAGAACAGTAACAGAGGTCAGCATCCGCAAAATCTAATGCAAGGCATTGCTGAAGGAAGAGCGATACAGCCAGCCTTACAGTTGTTTAGAAGCAAACAGGGGCATTGTAACACAGACCTTAAAAGGAGTCAAGCGTTTACAAGGCTTTCTTGAAAAGATTTAATAAGAATTACAACGCTGGCAATGCTTAGATGATCCTGACTACTACTTTTTCCTTAAGACCCCCGGAAGAAAAAATGGTAGTCGGACCGACCCATTCTTGCCTTGGACTTACTTGTTGGGCGCAAAAACATAGGGCAGGGTAACCCAACAAGTAAGTCGCTTTGGCTTCACACGCTTTCCGCGACCTCAGCCGCCACCGTGTCAACTTGTGCATTCTCCTGTTCTTCCAAGTCCGCGCCTCTTAGTCTGCTTGTTTGTTCCCCACGCGAATCGGCTAGACGCGGGTAGCTTTTTGCAACAGCGTGCTTGAAAAAACAAATAAAGATTATTCTCAACAAATGCTTGACAGAACGACAGACCTGTGTTAGCATAGAGGCAACCTCTGCTGGTTGTTTTAGGCAGGTGAGTTACGTCCGTGAAGTAAGCCCACTTATGCTCCACCCGCGCCTAGAAACGCGGTGCAACTTCCGAGTAATCGCCTGTGACAACCCGCTGTTCCCCGCTCCGTCACCGTGCGTCATGTGTCGCCCTGGATTTTCAGGCTCTTCTTTTGCTGTTGACAGAAAGAGACACCGATGACCTACCTGCCCTCTGTGACGGTTGCCCTCACCGTAACGCCGCGTGGCCGTGCCGCCTCCACCCTGCGCCTGTTTTCCGCTCTCTTGGCTCTTTGCTGCATCTGGTCCTTTGCAGGGGCGAGCGTCGCCATAGCCGCTGGAAGCCGCCTCCCTGCCCCTATGCACTCGCCTTTTCCTACCAAGCGTTTTCCTGTATTAGAATCTCCGTTTGCGGCGGCTCATGGCCTGCAGCGGGATATGGCGACTGTAAGTCCCATTGCACCAGCGCTGGTTGCCGCGCCGCAGGCCCGGATTCCGCAAGCATCTTCTGAAACCCTTTGGGATGATACCGGCCACTTGATGCAGCCAGTCGCGGGCGTGCAGGTGCAGGCATGGGCGGAAGAACTCAAAACAACGCGCCCTAACAGCCACCGGGCAGCGGAACTGCACTTGTGGCTAGGGGAAGTCGCCGTGGCGCGGGACAAACAGCCGAACCTCGGTATGTGGCACTTCCGCGTTGCACAGCATATGGCTTCGGCCCAGGACCCGCTGCACTATCTCGCGGCTTATGATAAGGCTATCGGCCTGTTCTATGCCGGAGCCTATCAGGAGTCTGAGGATGCCCTCTCGCATCTGCTGGCGGTCCGGCATACGGCAGATGGGTTCAACCGGCAGCACGCTGCGCTGTGGCTACGCCATATCTCCGGGTGCGTGGGATACCACGCCCAGCATTCCGCCCTCGGCATCCCGGAGCCGCCGCGCCTTGATCCGCTGTGCGCGGCAGCAGCCCTTGCGGCCCGCCTGCGGGTCATGGGACTGCCCTCAGACAAGCAAACACTTCTTCGCGCTTGCCGCGTCACCGGCGAGGGGAGCAATATGCAGGACATCCTGGATGCCGCGCCCAAGCTCAGCGTCCATGCTGAGGCGGTCACAGCCGACGATCAGGGATTGATCGCACTGCCAAAGCCTGTTGTTGCTTATGTGGAGCATGACCACTTCGTTGCGCTCACCCGCGCGGACAGGCGGGGCGTGTCCTACCTTTGCTCGGACTGCGGGCCGTGGCCTGGCGGACGGGTGGACCTGACCTGGCAGCAGTGGCACACGATGGACGCTGGACTGTATGTCGTCGTCACGCCGCCCGGAAGTGCATGGGACCGGACGCTGACGGCGCTGAAAACGCTAGGCGGGCCGAGCCGTCAGGTCGCTTCTAACCATCTCTCCGGGGTGCTACCCCATCAGGTGGAGGGCTTAGTCCCGGCGTGGCCTGCACTGCGCGGCCATATTCTTATGCCTCAAGTACCAGTAGCATCTTTGGGCTGTGGAACATCTCCCTCAGCTTTATACTGCGTGGTGGGATCAAACCATCCAAAGGATAAGCCCAAAGAGGAATCAGGCTCGCAAGAAGGTGATCCCGTAGACCTAGCGACGGGGCAGGAAGAATATGGTCCGAACCCGGATCTGGTGGTCTACAACCCATCGGGACCATCAATTACTTGGCAGCGCACCTACCAGAACCTGCGTGGCCCCGGTCAAAGTTATCCAAACTACACTTACGACATCACCTACCAGTCTGACGATTTCGGCGTCGGCTGGTCTCAGCCTTACAACGTCGGCGTGATCGTCAGCGGCTCTACCGGCACCGTCCTGTTCGCCAACGGCAGCAAGATTGGCTTCACGTTTTCCGGCTCTCCGACAGCCGGTCATCCCCTGCTTGGGGCGTCGTCCCGTTCTGGTGTCCCCCTGTTACTGCAATGGGACTATGATGGCTCAGCGAACGGCCACTACGAAATCATTTTCAAGGACCGGACCCACTGGATCACCGGCTCGGCTTTCGCACCCGGCTCCGTCCTGCCCCTGGCGCAAATCGTAGACCGCAACGGCAACTCGGTCTACTTCAACTACCCAACGGTCAGTGCCTCTAAAGCCAGCAATGGCTGGCCGCTCCTCGGCAACATCACCACCGGCCCGAATGGGACGGGAACTGTGCTGCTGTCCATCCAGCGCAACACGGCGGCGGGGTCCGACGGCATGGTGGATAGCTACATCACGTCGGTGACGGACCATCCGGGAACGCCTTACGCCCGCTCGGTCTTCTACCAGGCCCTGCGCTTTATCAACCCCAACTGCACGGCACAGTACTCGCCCTACTACTTGGAATCGTCAAGCGTGTCTCAGATCGTGCCGGGAGGGTCTGCCCCTGCTAGTGCGCCCTCCCGCTTTGCTTATGGTTACAAAGCGATCCCGAACGGAGAAGGCAGCGAAGAGGTCAACTACCTACACACCGTCACGACGCCTTCTCCGACCGGCAGCGGCACCAGCACTGCTTACTTCTGGTACATGAACGACAATTCGGCAGATGCGAGCGGCAAGACCAATCCCAACTACTTGTCAAGCGCGACTGTGCCATTTATTGGTGCGCTGGTGGACGCTAATGGCAACCGGCGGCTTTATTTCACTTCAGACGGGGCGGGTCATACCTTCGGCAGCGGAGGCAACTACACGCAGGTGACGGTCCAGAACAGTAGCGGCACCGCGCTCTATTCGTACCAAGTGAGCTATGACAGCAACTTGAATGAGACAGGCCGAACCGATGGGAACGGTCATGTGATCTCGACTATGGCTTATGCCAACGCCACAAGTCCTTACAGCCCCTCGACAGTGGTGGATGGGAATGGCAGCGTAAACACGCTGCTGCCTTATGTCGCGCCAGGTAGCCAGATCACGTTGGCAGGCACTCAAACCTCTTCTAATGGTCCGAATCAGGATTGGCAGATCACGAATGCTTCCGGCACGATAGTCGCCTCAAATACGACCACTAACGGATGGTCCGTAACAGTGACTAACACTTTCCCGCCGCCCAGCCACTATCCCGTGGTCACTCTTGCCGTTACCTCACCTTCGGCGGCTGCGGTTGGGCAATATAGCATCTACGACTTCTATGGCTCCACTTTCCCGGTCACTGCCAACTTTGCATTGGTAGCTCCTCCGAGTAATCCCAACTTAGGAAAGACAACCTACACCTACGACCAGTACGGCAACGTGCTGACGGAGACCAGCCCGCGCGGGACGATCACGACTTCAACTTACATCTACCCAGCGTGTTTCCCGCTGGGGGAGTTGACCCAGGTGCAGGAAGGCACGAACCTCAGCACGCCCAAAGCGCCGACGACTTATGCCTATGACGACACTGACGGCTACACCGATGCCAACGGCGTGTTCCAGCCCTGCGGCCTCCTCAGCGGCGTCATCGCACCGCTGCCCGGCACCGTCGGTAGTACGCAAACGGCGACAACCTCCTATACCTACGATGTGACCGGCAGAGGCCATCAGCCGCTCGGCGGGCTGGGTCTGGGCAATATCCTGACTATCACCCGCCCCGGCAACAACGCCGTCAGCAGCATCACGACGACGATAGGCTATACGGCGGACGGGACATACAGCCAGTCCGCCGCTATCGGTCAGCCCCTCACGGTGATGGACAACCTGGGCAAGACCACGCACCTGCGCTACGACAGCCTGGGCAACACCGTGGGGATCAAGGATGCGCTTGGCAACGAGACCGACCAGTCTTATACCATCGGCAACGAGCCGCTGCAAACGGTCTTGCCGGCAACGGGACAAACGGGCAGCGGCCACGCCGGGAGCCTGATAAGTTACCTCTACAGCGAGCCTTCTAGCCTCGCCACCGCCGCTTGGCCTGCCGCGTCCTTGCAGTATGGCGCAGGGGCAATGACCACGCAATACGACGAAGGCAACGTAGGAGCCATTCGACAAGTGGTGAATGCTTACGGCCCGGAAGGGGAACTGCTGTCTACCGTCGGCAGCACGGAGCCGGTGAGCTACACCTATGACGCCTTGTACCGTCTGTCCACACTCAAAGATGCCGCCGGGAACACCACCAGCTACTTCTACAATCCGTCGGGCTACTTGGCTCAGGTCGTCTATCCCGGCGCAGGAACGCCGACTGCGCCGCTAACGGCAGGTACGAAAGATACCGTTAGCTTCACGAGCTACGACGGTGCGGGCAACGTGCTATCGCGCACAGACGGCAACAACGTCACGACTGGCTACGCCTACAACGACCCCGAAAGCCGCCTGACCGACATCACCTACCCGTCGGGCAGCATCGGCAACGTTCACTATGCCTATGATAGCTACGGACGGCGCAGTCAGATGACCGACGGCACCGGAAGCCAGACCTACGCCTATGATGACGACAACGCACTGACCGCTAAGAACATAACGTGGCCGGGACTGTCCGCCCAAACGGTGTCCTACGGCTTCTACCCTGATGGCAGCCGCCAGACGATGACCGCCGCCGGGCATTCCTGCTCCTACTCGTATGACGGCGATGGGCGTATGACTGGGCTTCTCGGTCTCGACGGGCAGCATCATACTTGGAGCTATCAGGCCAACGGCTGGCTGCTGTCCAAGACGCTGGCAGGTATCGTGACCACTAACTTCACCCGTGATGCTCAGGGACGGATCACTGACCTCCTCAACAGCCAGGGCGGGTCTACGCTCTCCGACTTCCACATCCCGGCCACCGGCGGATATGATGGCGTGGGGAACCGCTTATCTGTGACCGGTCAGGTAGCGACAGGCAATACAATGACCAGGACGTATCAGTACGACTACGGGCAGACCCAAAACCCGCAGGCGAGCCGCAGCCAGCTCACCCAGGAGACGTACAGCCCGCCACGGGATTTCTACAACAATGCAAGCTATGCCTACGACGGTGGCACGCCAGGAGGGCCGGGAAACCCGACTACCTTTGGTGGCACTGCAAACACCTTCAATGCCGACAACCAGATCACGAACGCGGGGTATAGCTATGATGGTAACGGCAACCCGAACACATACCAAAGCCAATCGCTTGCCTTTGACCCGGAGAACCGGATGACGAGCGACAGCACCGGCAGCCAGACGGACGGCTACGACGGTGGCGGCCTGCGAACGTGGAAGCAGACCAGCAGCGGCAAACTGTACTTCCTGTACGACGGCACCCAACCGGTCGTGGAGGAATATAGCAATGGAAACCTCAGCGCCCTGAACACGTTCGGGGTAGATGGATTAGTTTCCTCGAGTCGGCCTAAGATCACGTTGTATACGTTTGACGACCGGGGTAATGTCTGCCAGCGGGTGCAGATGACGAAAACGGTGGCTTCCACGGATGATTACACAGCCTACGGCAGCCGGATTGCGGGCAGCCAGGGGTCTCAGCCGGACCCCTTTGGGTACGGGGCGCAGGCGGGGGACTATACAGACACGGAGACGGGCCTGATCCTCTGCACCCACCGATTCTACGACCCAAGCAACGGGCGGTGGCTAACGCGGGACCCGATGGGGTATGAGGGGGGCATCAACCTTTACGGATATACTAGCAATGATCCAGGCAACCGACAAGATTCGAGTGGCTATGCACCGGCTTATGGGGGAACCGCAGCACCAGGAGCAGGCATCACCGCAGGACCGGGGCCAGGTGGTACTGTGTTTACCTACTACCCGCCTCCTGTTCCAAACCCGCCGCCGCCGCAGGAAGCAGGGCCAACTTACTATAACAATGGAGACGGTACAGTAACAATTACTTTACCGCCGGGACAATCGAGACGTGGCACTGGTCAATGGCGTTGGGACCCAGGAAACGATGACGAACCATGCCACTACGATTATGCGGAAAGTGATAGGGAGTGGCGGTATTACCCAGGTGGTAGTGACGGCGATCCAAGTGGATGGCAACCGAAGCCGGGAGGGCTAGGTTATCCACCTGTGGACGATGGGGACGTACCTCGTCCGCCAGATGGGCCACCTTATAGGGTACAAACAGGTGGCCCTGCTCCTGTAGACACAAGTGGTGCAATTCAAAACGAATACGGCGGCGGATATGCTCCTGGGCGAGGAGCGGGAGGCATCGGGATACCATCACCAGAAGACCCAGAAGACCCAGAATAACCATAGGAACTAAAGGTTAGATGATAGTTCAACAATAAAAACTGTTAGGAATTACGCAGATGGGGCGTTTTGCTACGACGTCTTGTGGCTTTAACAGCGAACACACAAGTTGTGCCGCTAAAAAGACCCACTTGCGTAATTCCTAGTAGCTTCTAAATAGCAAATGATTGGCTAGAGAACTTCTCAAGCTACCTAGCTTACGCTGCTAGTTTGCAATTACATCAAGGTTCGCTTGTAAAACTGGTACAGCCAACAACGAGAGGTTGAAAGCAACTGGGCATCAGATTGGTTTCAATAAAGATTGTAAGTTCTTACTTGTGTTGCAGACGCAAGAATTATTTTGACGAAAGAGTCAATTAACATGATTCAAAGTGTAGATGAACTTCTTGCAGCGGCCTCTGATGGAAACTTGTTAGCCGTGCACCAAATGCTTTCTAACGGAACAGATGTCAATTCGAGAAACCATCGAGGAGAAACTGCTCTGTTAGCGGCAGCAGATGCCGGTCAGACTGAAATAGTTCGTTTTCTACTTAATCATGGAGCGGATATAGATGCGTCTGACAACGATCATTGGACAGCACTTCATGAGGCTGCCCAAGTCAACGCGGTCGAAACTGTTCGGCTACTGCTTGACTATGGTGCTGATATGACAATTAAAAATGATGTTGGCTGGGACTTCAAATTTATTGCTGATAGAAACAATAATGAAGAATTGATTTCGTTGGTAGAATACTATTCCAATCCAAGCCGAATGTGAAGTAACTTGTCTAGAGTAGATTTCGAAACCTATAGTTGTGATGTTGTGCTAAAATAACGGCATGGAAAAGCCGCTTGTTCCTAATGAACTTTGGGCGCTCGTCGAACCGCTGCTGCCGCCTGTGCTAGAGAAACCATTTGGCGGCAGATCGTCCGTTTCCAACCATGCCGCTCTCGGCGGCATCCTGTTCGTCCTCAAAAAAAGTAAGCCCGCGCGTGTCTGAAAACAGATCTAGACTTATTTGCTGGCGTGTCCTGACTTGGGCAGACCGCGCCAGCAATTAAGTCCTTGTGCCTTTCGCTTCATTCTCTTTGCATCAAGCATTCGTGATCTACAGCGAAAACAGCAGAAGCCGCTTCTTCCGGTGCTGTTCGCAGATCACGCCTTAGCCAGTACACTCGCTGTTTTTCTTTATTTCCGGCGGCATAAAGTCTTGCAATGCTCGGCAGCTTCGTGGTATGATGCCCGCGAAAGACGGCGATAACGCTGTTTTTCCTGCTGTTTTAGAGGCGAACGCTTGCGCCAGGACGCCTATGTCCACGCCGGGAAAGCCAAAGCAAGTTTTTAGGGTGAGCGCCTGCTGGGGCTACGTTTTCGTAAACAGCAGGTCCGCGGTTCGAATCCGCGTGTCGGCTTATGTAATTCGTCTTACCATAATATACAAATCTAAGGAAATCCTCAGTGCCGAAATAAGCACTGAGGATTTTTGTTCTTTTTTCAGCCGCGCAGCGGACTCGCGCTTATGCCGAAATGCTCCATGGACCGAGTGGGAGTAGTTGATCAAATGATGACGCAAGGCGCAGGGGCAATGCCCTACAGCTTGATCTTCCTGGACCTGGACGGCACTCTCGTAGATACGAATGATGTCGTCTCGCCCCATACACTTGCCGCCCTCAATGCCGCGCAGCAATGCGGCTGTACCCTTGTGATCTGTACGGGGCGTAATCGCTTCATGGTCGAGCCTATTGCCTCACAATGGAGCGGCCACGGGTATGGCATTTTCAGCAACGGTGCGGTGATCGCCGAATGGGAAACAGGGCGTGTGCTGGAAAAGATCGCCCTCTCCCCCCAAACGGTTCGGGAAGCGTCTCGCATTGCCCATACGTTCGGCGCGGCCCCACTTTGCTTCGGCGTCCACGTCGAGCAGGATGGCGGCAAGAGCGTCTACACCGATCGGCTTTACCCCGTCGTTGCCGCTTACGTGAGCCGCAACTTATCCCGCCTTGTCTTTCAAGAGGATCTCGTCGTGGGCGATGACTTGCAGCCCGTGGGCATGGCCGTCTACGGCTTGCAAGGTGAGACTTCGTCCGTGGCAAACGCCTGGCAGGAAGCATTTGGCCGAGAAGTGTCGGTGTACCACAGTCCAGACAGGAAATACGGCTGCTGGTGTGCCTTCATGAACAGGCGTGCGGCAAACAAGGCTCACGCGGCGAAGGCCGTCGCCAGTAGGCTGGGCCTCCCGCGCGAGCGGACCTTGGCCGTTGGCGATCATCTCAACGACCTGGAACTACTGGAGTGGGCGGGGATGGGAGTGTGTATGGGCGATGGGCATAAGAACGTTCTTTTGCGTGCGGACTTTGTGACAGGCACGCTGGCCGAGGACGGCGCGGCCCAAGCCATTGAGCGGTTTGTGCTGGGGCAAGAGTGACCATCAGTGAAGACCCCGATTACGCCTGACTTGATGCCTTTCCTCGGCCAGTCGTTGCGCCATTGCTTACAGCAGCCCGCAGGAAGCTAGGATGACTCCGTTCGGTAATTCCCCCAAACGCATGATCGTAAAAATATGACCCGCAAAAGTTTGCGTCATGATCATAATCGCAGAAAAGCAGCATTGACTCCTCCGCAAACGAATTCTCACCTGCTTACTGGATGCTCTCCGACTTCCACATCAGCAGATCGCGTTTACGAGTAGCTGTACAATAAATACCCTGATGCGCCGGGCGTCTTAGTGTGCTTCGAGACCGCCAAACCATGCACAAAAATCCTCGTTGTTACTGAATGAGGCAGCGTGTTCTGGTGAAATGTCTGCCGTCACTATTGAAAACCACCAGCAGGCATAATTCTACCTGAAACCCACGAAGCGTTTCCTATAATTCTTTGAACTTTCTGACTTTCTCAGGCCAAGGACAAGATGTTCATTCCGCCACCCACGTCAAAAAACCCATCAAAATAATTTTTTGCTAGGGGTTGACAAACGTGGAAAGCGTGTGCTAGACTAAGCGCCGTACCATGATCACTCGCAACCATAACTTGATAGCGGCGGCTCCCAGCAACCAGGCCTCACTGCTTTGGTCGCTTGTTGCCGCGTCTCAGGTCGCCCTGGCTCAAGCAGGAAGCTCCCTGCACCCCCAGTCCAAACCTCTTGCCCCAAAAGCTTGCTCGCTGGGTTTAGAAGCGCATTTTGAAGGTCAGGGTTACCGAAATCATAATGGTAAGAATTACGATCACCGCACAAGTGGTTACTTTGTGCCGCCGATTGCCTTTGTTGATCTCCACCAAGGGAGCTGCCCTTAACAGCTTCACGAGACAACGCAGAACACAGCAATCGGCTCCAGGCGCAAAGCTTGGAGCCTTTTTCTTTGTCATAGTAGTAATGAATTGATTTGGGAGTATGTCCGTAATGGTCAACGGTTCTGGCTTTTAACCAGAGAATCAGAGTTCAAGTCTCTGTGCTCCCATGAAGACAAATACTGGCCCCATCGTTTACGGGTGGGACGCGGCTCCTTTTAGAGTCTTATCACCAGGCTGCAAAGCGAGTTCAAGTCTCGCTGGAGTTATTTGATGCAAAACACAAAAGCAATGATCGCAAGACAAGTAGAGCGAAACGAATTATTAAGGGCAGTTGGCCGAGTGGTTGATGGCCCTGGGTTGTAGCCCCAGTCTGTAAAAAGCGCGGGAGTTCGAATCTCTCACTGCCCATTTCGCCAGTCGTATTTTTCTGTCGGTCATACGTTGACAAGTCACACTTGAAAGGAAAAGTCATGCAAAATTTGATCATGCAAATCCCCCAAGGGATGGTTACAAAGAACATAATGCATCCTAAAGATAGGTTGAAACAACAGGAACTAGACTCACATGAACAGGGGAAGCCTGAAAGAAAGAAAAAAACAAGAGCAGGAGAAAGAAGCAAAAATTCTCCGCGCTCTGACCTGCCGTAAAAAGATACTCGCTGAAGCCAAACGCCAGAAGCGGCGGAAGAAGAAGTCGCTAGATGACTTGCTCCCGATGCTCTCGCTGAAGGGCATCCGCTATCATGCCCTGCGGCCTGCCGAAACCTATGTGCCGAGGTCTCACAACTTAGATAAACAGCTTACTGGCCTGCTCAACCACTTGTTTGTCAAGTACCCAGTGCCGGAGTTTCTTTATCAAGTTTGCCTTGCTGACGGCTCGGAGACCGCCAGGAAGCCGCGCCATATAGACGACTTCACTCGCGCACAAGCAGTTTACAGGCAGTGGTTCATCACCCTGGCGCAGGGCGGCAGCTTTCCGAAGGCCGTCAAAGGAACCATGACCAGCAGAGAAGCATGTGTTTTTCTCTCTGCACCGTGGCGCACGAAGATACACGAGAACATTTGGTGGGCAAAGATGACTGTGGCGGGTATTCCCAGCACGCTCATCGGCACCCTCATTGACCGCCTATTCACGAATCATCTTCCCGACGATCCTGATGGCAGGCTGGGAGAAGCAATCGTGTTCTACGCGCGTCAGCACCAGAGCCTGACACGGAACTCGTTCGATGAAGTGACGGATTTCCTGGCTTACAAGCTGCGGTTCGACCGTCAGTTTCGGATGCAGGGCCGCACAGCATCTTCAATGGTGAAGCTGTCCAATGAGTGGCATCTTCAGATGCAGCAGGCGAAGCTCGGCAAGCACATCCAGTGGAAGGGTCTGGGCATCACGGACTGGAATTACGAGGATAAAAGCGAGGTCTGGTTTGTCACAGAGCTGCGGGACAACAAAGAGCTAGTCAATGAGGGCCGTAAGCAGAAGCACTGCGTCTATTCTTATGTCCAGCGGTGCGTTGAAGGACGCAGCTTTATTTTCTCGGTCCGTGGCTGCCGCAAGATCGCCGCTGACTACACCGCCGAAGGCCAGCCGATTTGGGATAGGCAATTTGAGATGCGGCGGGTCACTGTTGAAGTCAGCCCGTCGCGGACTGTGGTTCAGGTACGGGGGCCATTGAACCGCCCGCCTATTCCTGAAGAGCGGGAAGTGCTGCGGCGCTGGGCAGGTGAGAAGGGCATCACGCTGGCTTCGCGCCCCTGAGTAAAACAAACCTAAGACTCCATAAAAAAGAGGCAATTGACTTGACCCTCAAGGCGGCTTGAGGGTCCGATGGTAGCTGTGGACAAGCGGATAAGTCGTCACTCTGTGAAAGTGAAGAGCGCGGGTTCAAATCCCGCCAGTTACCCTTAACTTGACAAAGCGTTGGAGAAAGTCAGACTCCAAAAAGTCAGACTCCAAAAAAGTCAGACTCCATATCTGATGGCAGCAATGCCCGCGCGGCAACTCCTGCCTGACCTGGAGAAATCCGCTTATTTGTGTGTCTGTTTGCTTAAAGCCTGTGGTAAGATAGAGATGGTAATGATAACGATAAAATCCAATTGCATAATGGCGCAGAACAGCCTGACCTTGTCCGCCGGTCTGTCACGCCTCAGCCCCGCCAACCTGCTCATCCCCGGCAATCTGAGCGGCAATCGCATGGATTTACTCGGCTCTAGCTCAGATGATCTGTGTCTGGGTTCCCAAAGCTCCCGAGGAGCGCCGAAGGGTTTACACGAAGGAAAACATTTCTGCTGACACGCAGTCTTTTATTCCCTTACAAGTAAACCCTTCGGCCTCCCGCATGACGCGAGAGGCCGTTTTTGTTTGTGTTTGTTCGTGCGGAAGCAGCTCAACTGGGAGAGCGTCACGGTGCCATCGTGAAGGTTGCGAGTTCGAGCCTCGTCTTCCGCTGATAAAACGGGAAAATAAAATTGGAACTGCAAGCCGCTGTAGCCCAACGGGAGAGGCATCTGGTTTAGAACCAGACCAGTGGGAGTTCAAATCTCTTCAGCGGCAGTCCAAAACTAAAAAATTAAAAACAACAAACGCCCTCGTAGCCCAATGGCAGAGGCACCGAGTTTAAGTCTCGGTCAGTGGGAGTTCAAGTCTCTCCGAGGGCAAAATATGTTCCTCTCTGATGTAACGGCAGCATAACCGACTGTTACTCGGTTTGTTCTGGTTCAAATCCAGAGGGAGGAGCCATCTCCAAATTCAGCCTGGGACTGTGGTGTAGCGGTCAACATCTCTGACTGTCGCTCAGAGGACACGGGTTCGACTCTCGTCAGTCTCGCTTGGAAGAAAAATACTCGGAGAGAAGAAGCGAAAGGAAAACGACATGAACACGGAAGACATCAAGATTTTTGGGGGTCACGACGAGGCGACCCTGGCGCAGATCAAGCGCTCCGCCGCGCATGAGGCCGTCGCCGGCGCGGTGCTGTGCGCGGATGGGCACAAAGGCTATGGGGTGCCGATTGGCGGTGTCCTGGCTTACGAGGGACATATCAGCCCGTCGGCAGTCGGCTACGACATCGGCTGCGGCAACAAAGCCTGCCGGCTCGACATTCCTGCGACCGAAGTTCGGGCCAATATCAAAAGCATCATGGACGATGTGTGGCGCACCCTGGACTTTGGTGTAGGGCGGAAGAACAGCAACGACGGGCCGACTGACCACCCGCTGTTCGACAGCGATCTGTGGCGCGGCTCCCTGCTGAAGCCACTCAAGCAGATGGCGCAGGGGCAGCTCGGCACGATCGGCTCCGGCAACCACTACGTTGATTTGTTCAGCGATGAACAGGACAGGGCCTGGGTCGGCGTCCACTTCGGCTCGCGGGGCCTCGGCCACAAGACGGCCACGCACTTTCTGAAGGCAGGAGGCGCATCAGACAGCATGGATGCCGAGCCGCTGGTGCTTTCGATGGACTCTGATCTGGGCGGGGACTACCACGCCCACATGGTGCTGGCGGGGCAGTATGCTTATGCAGGTCGTGACTGGGTGTGCGACAAGGTCGCATCTCTCTTGGGGGCGCAGATTGTCGAGTCGGTCCACAACCATCACAACTTCGGCTGGACCGAGACGCACGGCGGCCGGGAGCTGATGGTTGTCCGCAAAGGAGCCACGCCGGCGTTTGCAGGTCAGCGCGGTTTTGTAGGCGGGAGCATGGGTGACTGCTCGGTCATCCTGGAAGGGATGGCCTCAGACGAGGCCATTACGGCGCTGCACTCGACGGTGCATGGCGCGGGCCGTGCGATGAGCCGCACGCAGGCGCGGGGCAAGATCAACTACAAGACCAAGCAGGTGATCGCGCCTGGGCTGGTTTCGCGGGAAATGATGATGGAGTGGATCGGAAAGCTGGGCGTCGAGCTGCGGGGCGCCGGCACGGACGAAAGCCCGCAGGCGTACAAGCGGCTGCCGGAAGTGCTGGGCTTTCACCAGGCGTCGGTGCGCGTTCTGCACACGCTGACGCCGCTGGGCGTCGCAATGGCAGGCGAGAACGAGCATGACCCGTTCAAGGACTGATGCGGGATTGGCAATAGCAGTGCAGGCAGGGGAAACGCCTGCACCGCTCAAAGGAGAGATTTTGGGAAACCTTCTTTCCCGCGATGAGTTTCGTGAAGGCGTCTTCAGGCGCGACAACGACAAATGCGTTGACTGCGGCGCGGCGGCACTTGATGCTCATCACATCCTAGAAAGACGGCTCTGGCCTGATGGCGGCTACTATTTGGACAACGGGGCGAGTCTCTGCGGTCTCTGTCACATCCGCGCCGAACAGACCGTGCTGACCTGCAATGAGATACGGACAGCGGCAGGGATCACGCGCGTTCTTCTGCCTCCGCATCTTTACGAGGACGCTTCCTACGACAAGTGGGGGAACGGCCTGCTGCCGAATGGTACACGGCTGCGGGGCGAGCTGTTCGGCGACGAGTCGGTGCAGAAGATACTCAGGCAGGGCAAAGTGCTGGACCAGTTCATCCCGCATGTTCGCTACCCGCGCACGCACCACCTGCCGTGGAGCAATCCGACGAGAGATGACCGCACACTGGAAACTCTCAGCGCCTTTGAGGGACAAGAAGTGGTCGTGACGGTCAAGATGGACGGCGAAAACACCAGCCTGTACCGTGACCACATCCACGCACGGTCTTTGGACTTCCTGACGGGAGCGGAGCGCAGCATGGTGAAGAGCCTGCATGCCCAGATTGCTCACGAAATCCCTGAAGGCTGGCGGCTGTGCGGCGAGAACCTCTACGCCCAGCATTCCATTCACTACGCGGGGCTGCCTGATCACTTTTTGCTGTTCTCGATCTGGAACGAGCGCAACGAATGCTTGTCCTGGAACGAAACCGCTGAGTGGGCGGAGATGCTGGGCCTGGCGATGGTGCCGATCCTTTACCGTGGGCTGTGGAACGACAAATTGATCCGCAATCTGTACCAACCTACTTATGACGGCAATGCGATGGAAGGCTATGTCGTGCGGGTGGCCCGCCGCTTTTCCTACGGCGAGTTCCGCCGCGTTGTGGGCAAGTATGTCAAACCGAACTTCGCCCCAGGGCGGCACAACTACCACCGCCAGTTTATCGCAAACGATCTGCAAGCAAAATAGCGTGTGACTTTCGTGAGACAGTGATTTTGCTCCCCTTCCGCGCGATTTCGCTTTCCTACCGCCAAGGGTAGACCCTGAAGCGCATAGTCGGAAGAAATTACGAACAAAAGCAGCACTGTCTAAAAAATAAGCCGCTTGACAAAGCGATTTTAGTGTGATATACTGTATTTACGTTCGCAAAAACGAACCTGGCGAGAAGCATCAGCTTCCCGCTTTTTTTGTTGCCTGGACTTATCGGGCAAAAACGGTTACCTCACCGTCAAAGCTGACTCAGCCGATGCCTGCGCCCTTCCTGAACGAGCGTTTCGTGAACATGACGGTTGGGGCGGAATTTCAGTCTGCCGCGCTCATCACGCAAAAATCCATCGCCTTGTCCCATCAGGTCCCGTCGAATGCGGACAGGCCGTCAATGCTGCGGATGTTCTTCGCCTGGCGATAATCCGTGAGTGCTTCCGGCCCCTTTGCCGCTGCCCACTTGTCCAGCGTTTCCCGCTCCTGCCGAAAGTCCAGGAACGGGACGGCATACCCGCAGGAAGTCGAAACGCGCGTGACATGGATATGCACCAGGGCGCGTGTGCCGGGGTTCGGCGGGAACAAAGCAGCCAGCGGCTCAAAGCGAGCATCGCCGGGCAGAATGACTTCGCCTGTCCCATGCAAGCGGACGATGTCGGGCTTGCCCTGAAAGGCGCAGAACATAAGGACAATGCGCCCATTTTCCCGCAGATGCGCCGCCGTCTCCGCGCCGCTGCCTGTGTAGTCTTGATAAGCCACTTCCAGCGGCCCCAGCACACGGAAGCTATCCCCTCCTTTGGGGGAACAGTTGACATGGCCCTGTTCAGAAAGAGGGGCCGTGGCTACGAAAAAGATGTGCTGCTCGCGCAGCCACGCCGCGAGTTCTTCATCAATGCCATCACGCAATTTGCTCATCAGTGTATCCTCCAATCCGCCAGCGCTTCTAAATCAGCGGGTATCGCTCAATTGCTGCTTTCCACCGCGTTCAACCATGGGGGACAAAGCTGTACGATCTTGTCGTACACAGGGCAATCCGCGTCATGCGCCCCAGGCAGGTAGCCTGTGCTGAGCAGGAACGAGCGGACGATCTCGCCGCCCGTAAACACGAACGTCTTCTTGAACAGCTTCTGCCATTCTCTAGGCGTAAGCGGGTGATAGGCGTCCAGCCAGTCGGCAAAGGAGCCATGCTGCTCGCGGATGCCCAGCAGGACGCGGGCGTTATTGATCACCGCCCGCACCTTCAGGCGGTTGCGGACAATGCCCGCATCGGCCAGCAGCCGCGCCTCTTCCTCTTCGCCGTAAGCCGCAACGCGGTCCAGATCAAAGCCCTCGAAGGCACGTCGATACCCGTCCTTCTTTTTGAGAATCGTCTCCCACGATAAGCCTGCCTGCCCGATTTCAAGCGCTAGGCGCTCCAGAAGTGTGTTGTCGCTGCTGATCGGAAAGCCGTACTCGGTGTCGTGGTACTGCTGGTGTATCGGGCGAGTCAGCGAATGCTGGCAGTAGGAATGCGGCAATAGCTGCGGCGGGTTCATAAGGTGCAGTTTACCCGCTTCTTTCTTCCATCTGTCAAGGCAGGTGCGGAAAAAGCCGCGCCCGCCGCACCTTTCGGTTTCTATTTGGCAAGAGGCAACATGATACACCGTCAATGACCGAGCAGGAAAAGCGTTAGTGGCAGGTGAACAAGCAAGCAGACTAGGGAAACAGAACATTCTGAAAGGAAGCGTTGCTTATGAACCGCTGGTGGCAGATCACGGGAGCTTTGTTTGGCCTTTTCCTCCTAGGAGGCGCATTCTTGGCCGTCTCTAAAATCGCTCGGCTTACGAATGCTGCCTACCATGCAGGCAGAGCGCCTGCACTCGCACGCGCGGGACACCTGGACGAAGCCATTGCAGAAAGCCGCCTTGCAGTGAAGAGCGCTCCTGAGTTTGAGCCAGGCCACAACAATCTGGGCTTTTACTTGTTCAAGAAAGGCCAGTACCAGGAAGCCGAGGCCGAGTGCCGCCTTGCGGTTCGTCTTTCGCCAAGAGATGCCCATGCTCGCGACAGCCTCGGTCAAGTGTTGTCTCACACAGGGCGAGCGCAGGAAGCCGTTGCAGAATGCCGTGAAGCGGTGCGGCTTCTTCCGAGCGGAGTTCACTTCAACAGTTTGGCGTATGCCCTCTGGGAAGCGGGTCAAAAAGACGAAGCCCGCACGGACTGGCAGCAGGTGGCGGCAAAGGGAAGCGCCGAAGCCTCAGCAGAAGCACAGCAGATGCTGTCTCAGCCGCCGCCGTAAAGGATTGGCCTGGCGGGAAGCGCCTGGAGAGGAATAGCGGCGTTCTTAATTGATTGCCACTGAACATGATCGAGCCATGCCGGCCAGTTTCACTTATTTGCCACTCATACTCACTTGCCCCAATCCGTCCTAGCTTCCACACAAGCTTCTTAACTCCGCGCTTTGTTGCCCCTGCGTGATCACTTCTGGATTGATCCGAAAACAATGCAGCCCTCTCTGACTCCCGGCTGATGCTGCGCCTTCAGGCCGCGCCATAGGCTTTGAGGTCAGATGCTGGAAGACTTCTTATCCTACTTTTTGCGGCGAATCCTACAGCGCAGCCGTACTTATGCCAATAATATTACCGTAGTGGACGGGGGACAGCCCGCATCATCCCCGGCTCTGCGCCAGGATGCAGACGGCCAAGTCGACGAAACTCTCCCGCATTCAGGCGTGAAGCGAAGGGGTGGGTGTGATTCTGATCGACCTCCGATCGCGGGCGGCCTAAAGCGCTCACTGCGGGCACGGCAGTGGTTAGCCTGTCTAAATCTATTGCGAAAAGGAAACGAAAATGCCAAAAACCATTATGATCACCGACGATGCTATGTTTATGCGCGTCACGCTCAAAAACATGCTGAACAACAATGGCTATCAGGTCATTGCCGAAGCCGTCAACGGCGAGGATGCGGTGGCGAAATATGCTGCCTTACGTCCGGATTTGGTGACGATGGACATCACGATGCCCCATATGGACGGGATTGAAGCGTGCCGGACGATCAAAGCCGCTGATCCGGCAGCGACCATTATCATGTGCACGGCGATGGGCCAGAAGAACATGGTCATTGAAGCCCTGCAAGCCGGAGCTAAAGACTTCATCGTCAAGCCCTTCAAGCCGGAACAGGTGCTGGATAAGATTAAAAAGCTGCTCGGCGAGTAAGCGCGTCCCCCCAATAGAAAAAGAGAAGAACGCGCATGAAAGTAGAATACATCAACCCATTTCTGACCGGCGCCAGCTCTGTTTTGGAAATGGTGCTGGGCGAGACACCCGCGAAAGAGGGCTTGTCGGCCCAGTCCACTTCCTTCACGAGCGAGCAGTGCAATGTCGTCTGCGGCGTGACCGGACAAGCGCAGGGGCAGGTCATCTACGGCATGTCGCTGACCACGGCGGACCGCATCGCCTCGCACATGCTGGGAGAGTCGATCAAGACTTTTGACGCTCTGGCCGCCAGCGCCATTGCGGAACTTGGCAACATGATCAGCGGCGGCGCGATGGGCGGGCTTGCCGAGGCGGGCTACATTTGTGACATCACCCCCCCCGCCCTCATTCGCGGTACCAAAGTCGAGATCAGCACCCTCAACATCCCGGCCATCGTGATCAAGCTGAGGACAAGCATGGGCGTGCTGTCCATCACGGTCAGCCTGCAAGGGCACAAATAACCCCCTTGAAATAACCCCTTTGAAGGTCATCTTGGCGAATGGCTCAAGAATTTCACCAAAGGACGCACTTAGAAAAGAGAACCATCAGGAAAGAAAGCAACTCGGAAAACCTACATGAATACATTTTATAACCTCAAAACAGCTCATAAGCTGATCCTCGGCTTCGGCCTCTGCCTTGCACTGTCCCTTCTCGTCGGCGGCGTGGCCATCACGCGCATGGCCCAGCTCAACAAGATCAGCGAGAACATTCTCAGCGATTCGCTTGCAGGTGTGGAAGCGCTCAGCGCCTTCCAGGCGTCGGCACGGCAGGTCCGTACCGTCGAATACCGGCATGTCCTCAGCTTCACGCCGCCGCAGATGGCCGGAGCGGAAGCGGATATCACGAAATCCGAAGGAGACGCGCAGGACGCGCTGAAGAAGTATCAAGGCTCTTTGCTTGACCCGGCAGATACCCGGAACTTCAACACCCTCCAGGAAGATTGGCAGAAGTATGAGGCGATGAAAGACCCGCTCCTTGCCATCAGCCACAAAAACGACATAAAAGCCTGCGCGGCGATGCTGAACGGCCCGATGAGAGACCAATTTCGCAACGTGCAGGATGATCTCAACACCATGGCGGACTGGAACCAGAAGCATGGCGAGGATTATGGAAAGCAGGCGCAGTCGGCTTACAATTCGGCACGGCTGATGATCATCGGCCTGCTGGCGCTCGCTGTGGTTCTTGGCAGCCTGGCTGCCTGGCTGATTACCCGCTATATGACACAGGCGCTTGCCCTAATTTCGGGCCGGATGAATACGCTCAACACGATCTGTATCGCGAATCTGGGCAGCGCGGTCGCGGCACTGGAGCAGGGAGATCTGACGGCAAAAATTGTCACCGGCTCCGAAGCTCTTGACATACAAACCAAAGATGAATTCGGAAGATTGGCTGAGACCTTCAACGCCATGCTCGCACAGATGAAGGCGACCATCGGCTCGTTCCGCACATCGCAGGCCAGCCTCAGCGGCTTGATCCAGGAAATGCAGCAGTCGGCGGCGCAGGTAGACAGCGCCGCGCACATGCTTTCCGGCACCTCCCAGCAGATCAGCGCGGCGACCGAAGAGATCGGTGCCACCATGCACGAAGTCGCTCAGGCGTCCGAACAGTCGGCGCGGGGCGCAAGCGAGATCGCCCAGGGCAGCGCAAGCCAAGCCGCGTCCATCGCCGCAGGCTCCGAACAAGTCAAAGAACTGGTCGCCGCCGTTCAGGGAGTCACCCGAGACACCGAAGAAGCCACAAAATCGGCGGACCTTGCCACCCAGACCGCCGCCGCCGGAGCTTCCGCTGTGGAGCAGACAGTGGCCGGCATGGGGCGCATCCACAGCGCCGTCAGCGAGTCGGCGGATGTCATCGCGTCGCTCGGCCAAACATCGGCGAAGATCGGCGGCATCGTGCAGACGATTGACGAGATCGCAGGCCAGACCAACCTCTTGGCGCTGAACGCCGCGATTGAAGCGGCGCGTGCCGGGGAAGCGGGGCGCGGCTTTGCAGTGGTGGCCGATGAAGTGCGAAAGCTTGCGGAGCGCTGCACGATGGCGACCAAAGACATCGGCGGCTTGATCGGGGACATCCAGCGCCAGACGCAGCAGGCGGTTTCGGCGATGGAGCAGGGGTCGCGTGAAGTCACGGCGGGCAGTTCGCTGGCGGGTGAGGCGGGGGCGGCTTTGTCCCGCATCCAGTCGGTGGTTTCGGAGATGTCGGGTCGGGTGCTGAGCATCAGCGCGGCATCGGAACAAATGTCGGCGTCGGCCCAGGAAGTGTCGGCGACGATCTCGGAAGTGGCGGCGGTGATTGAGGAAAGCTCGGCGGCGGCGGAAGAGATGTCGGCGAGCGCGGAGGAAGTGTCGGCGTCGGTACAGACGGTGGCGGGAACGACATCGCAGCAGGGGGCGGCGGTAGAGGAGTTGGTGGCGTCAGCGGGTGAGCTTGCGGGCGTGTCTCAATCTCTCAACGAGCTGATCTCTCGCTTCAAGATTGACGGCGCTTCCCAAGCGGCCGTGGCCGCTGAGAGGCCGACCCTGACCCTGCGAAAAGTAGCATAACGGAAAATCGCATTTCAGAAAGCAGCATGAGGAAAAAATTATGGCAGCAGCAACGCTGGAGCGACCAGCAGCGGAAACCGCAAGCGCCGGGGCAGAACGTCAGATTGTCGCACTGCATCTCGGCAGCGAGATCTACGGGGTAGACATCGGCTGTGTCAACACGGTCCTGACCCCCCAGCCGATCACCCCGGTTCCGAACGTGCCGGGGCATGTGCAGGGCGTCATGAACCTGCGGGGACGCATCCTGCCGGTGATTGATCTGCGAACCCGGCTCGGACTGCCGGACTTAGACCCGGAACAACAGAAATCGTCGCGCATCGTGATCATAGACGTGGACGGAGTGACGGCGGGCCTGATCGTTGACTCCGTTTCCGAAGTCCTGCGTCTGCCGGAGGCGACCATCGAGCCGCCGTCGGGCCTGCTGAACGCCGCCGATCCGGGCTGTCTGACCGGCATCGGCCGTATTCCCGGCGGGCGGCGGCGCAGCGATGGCAAGGAAGATGGGGAGCGGCTGATTTTGCTGCTGAACGTGGCCCAGGTGCTGGCGCTGAACCAGCTTCCCGAATGAGACGCCTCACCGTGCCGGCCTCGGCTGCCGCTCAGAGCAAAGACGAAATATGCTTAACCCACTGAAAGTGCTGGTCGTGGACGATTCGGCGTTCATGCGGAAAATGGTCTGCGAGATTTTGAGCCGCGACCCCGGCTTATGTGTTGTCGGCCCGGCGCGTGACGGCGCGGAAGCGCTGGCCAAGCTGGAAGCGCTTCAGCCCGATGTCATCACGCTGGATGTCGAGATGCCGGTTCTGGATGGCTTCGGCACGCTGGAAGAAATCATGCGCCGCCGCCCGACTCCGGTGGTCATGGTTTCCTCGCTGACCCAGCGCGGCGCAGAGGCGACTCTGCGCTGCCTGGAACTCGGTGCGGTGGACTTTGTCGGCAAGCCGTCCGGCTCGATCTCGCTGGACATGGAAAAAGTCGCCGCGGATCTGATCGCAAAAGTCAAAGCGGCCGCGAAAGCA
This sequence comes from uncultured Armatimonadales bacterium, assembly GCA_964252595.1. GTDB lineage: Bacteria > Armatimonadota > Armatimonadia > Armatimonadales > Capsulimonadaceae > JANXMY01. The sequence goes on along the minus strand of CAXUNT010000039.1, from coordinate 17,467 downwards.
CGGCTGCGCCCGGCGCCAGAACTCTCCGCCGCTCCCGTACTTTCCGCTCCTGTTCTTCGCCCGCAGATCGTCAAACCAATCCCAAACAAACCCCGCAGTTCCACGGCTGGTGTCCTGGTCATCGGGGCTTCGACCGGCGGCCCACGCGCCTTGCAGACCCTCGTTCCGGCGCTGCCCGCCGACCTGCGGCTGCCGGTGGTGATTGTCCAGCATATGCCGGCCGGCTTCACAGCGTCTCTCGCGCAGCGATTGGACGCGATTTCCCCGCTGGAAGTGCGGGAAGCCGCCGAAGGAGATTTGCTGCGACCTGGACGGATCTTGATTGCACCGGGCGGACGCCATTTAGAGTTCGGTCCGAGCGGCGCGGCGTGTTTGACCGATGCCCCGCCGGTGCATGGCGTGCGCCCGGCGGTGGACGTAACCCTAGCCTCGCTGACCCGCCTGTATGGGGCGCGGATCACGGCAGTGCTACTGACGGGAATGGGGCGCGACGGAGCACGCGGCCTGAAAGCCGTTCACGATCTGGGCGGAGACACGCTTGCGGAAGACGAAACGACCTGCACGGTCTACGGAATGCCTAAAGCGGCGGCGGAATTGGGCGGTGTCGGCTTTCTGCTGCCTTTGCCGCAAATCGCCCCGGCGCTCGTCCGTTTGTTCTGCTAATTCAGAGATGCGCGATTAAGTAACAAGTGAGAAAAATACGATGATCAACACCGACATGCTGCAATACATGGACGTTTTTCTCGATGAAGGCCGCGAACAGCTCGTGCTGCTTGAATCGGGATTTCTGGACATGGAACGGGGCAATCACACTGCGGAAACGATGCAGGCGCTTTTTCGGGCGGCCCACACGCTGAAAGGCTCCAGCCGGAGCATGGGCTTTTTGTCCATCGGTGACCTGACCCATGATATGGAAAACATTCTGGATGACCTGCGGAACGGGAAGCTGTCGGTCAGCACGCCGATCGTCAATGTTCTGCTGGAATGCCTGGATGCCCTGGGGGCTTTGGTGGATGCCGTCGCCGAAACCCAGCAAGACTCGGCTCCCGGCGACCAGGATATTCCAGGGTTGGTCACACGCCTGAATGCGCTCCGGGGCGACACTCCGGCCCCTCTCTTAGCAGAAACAGCCGAGCAATCCAAAGCGCCGGGATCTGCCTTTGACCTGGCCTCGCATGAGCAGGAAAGCCTTGCGGCGGCGCGGGATTCGGAGCTGCAAGCGTACCATGTTGCGATCACGCTCAACCCGCAATGCTTGATGAAGTCTATCCGGGTTTGGATGGTCATGAGCGCCCTGGAGCCGCTGGGCGCGGTGCTGGCCTCCGACCCGCCGGAAGAAAAACTGGAAGAAGAAGAGTTCGGCAGCAGTTTTAGCCTGCTGCTGGCGTCCCGTGCCGGAGCCGACGAGATCAAAGGTGCGTTAGACTGCATCGCAGAGCTGGACGCCGTTTCCGTGCAAAAATGGCAGGCCGCCGAAGATCAAGCCCCACCCGAAACCACCGAGAACACAGCCGCCGAAAATACAGCCGTCCCAAGCGCAGTTGCCCCAAGCATAGTTGCGGCAGAGACTGCGGCACCCGCTGAAAAGCCGTTGAACGAGAAATCTGCGGGCGAGAAATCTGCGGGCGAAAAAGCAGCTTCCTCGCCGACGATCCGGGTCGAAGTCTCGCGTCTGGATAACTTGCTCAACCTAGTCGGAGAACTGGTGATCGAGCGTGCCCAGATCAGCCGGGTCGGCGGGGACCTGAGCCGGGACTATCCGCGTGATGAGAATGCGTCACAGCTTTTGGAAGCGACCCACCGCATTGGGCGCATCACGGCGGAGCTTCAGGACCAGATCATGAAGGCCCGGATGCTGCCGATTGACGGCGTCTTCCAGCGAATGCCGCGCATGGTGCGGGACCTTGCCCAGAAGACCGGCAAAGACATCAAATTTGAGATGACCGGCGGCGAAACGGAACTCGACCGAACCGTGCTGGAAGTCATCAGCGATCCGCTGATCCATCTTCTGCGAAACTCCGTAGATCACGGCGTCGAAGGGCCGGACACGCGCGAAGCCGGCGGCAAGCCGCGGCAGGGCCTGGTCACGCTGTCGGCCCGGCAGGAACAGAACCATGTGGTCCTGGAAGTGACCGACGACGGCGGCGGGATGGACCCGGCGCGGCTCAAAGAGTCGGCCATTCGCAAAGGCATCTTGACGGAAGCGTCGGCGGCTTTAATGAGCGAGCAGGACGCCCTGCATCTGATCTTCGCGTCGGGTTTCTCCACGGCCGCCGTGTTATCGGACATTTCCGGACGCGGGGTGGGGATGGACATCGTCAAGTCCAATCTGGAAAAGCTCGGCGGCCAGATACAGGTGGAGAGCGTTCTGGGCCGCGGCAGCCGCTTCCTGATCCATCTGCCGCTGACGCTCGCGATTGTCCGGGCCGTATTGGTCGAGTCCGGCGGCGGCATTTATGTCCTGCCATTGGGCAATGTCGTCGAACTGCTGATGCTGGGGTCTGAGGAAAATGAAGTGTCACGGCGGACTCTGGCAGGGCAGGCAGTCATCAACCTGCGCGGGCGAACGATTCCGCTGGCGAACTTGTCCGGCCTGCTGCAAGGCCGCGCGGACGCGACTTTGCCGGAAGAGATTGCGGAGAATGCGTTTGTAGCCGTAGTTGGGGTCGGGGACAAGCAGCTTGGCCTGTGCGTGGACGGCCTGGCCGGGGAGCAGGAAGTTGTCATCAAGTCACTGGGAACGCTGCTCGGCACCCTGCCCGGCCTGTCCGGAGCAACCATTTTAGGCGATGGGCGCGTCGCGCTGATCGTTGACCTGCCAAAGCTCATTGAGGGCTGTCGGACAAGTGAAAATCGCCGATCGGTGGAAGTCAGAAAGCAGGCTGCCTATGCTGTCTAACTTCGCTTCTGACCCGCGCTCTGCTCCGGCGCCGGACCCGTTCGGCGACGCAGACTATGGCTGGTTCCAGCAGCGAGTGGAATCCCGGCTGGGCGTGCGGCTTAGCCAGTACAAGCCCGACCAGATGCGGCGGCGGCTGATGGCGCTGGCTGAAAAAAGCGGCGCGAATTCGTTCACTGCCTTTGCGTCCGTCATGGAGCGCGACCCGGCGATGCTGAACGAGTTGCGGGACAAGATCACAATCAATGTTACGGAACTGCTGCGGAACCCGGATCGCTTCGCCGAGCTGACTTCCCTCATCCTCCCTGACTTGCTGGCGCAGCGCCGAGGCATGCCGCTTTCTGTCTGGAGCGCCGGCTGCTCCTACGGCGCTGAAGCCTACACAATGGCCCTGCTGCTGCATGAGCTGCATCCGGCCGTCGCGCACAAAATCAAAGGGACGGACATTGATTTGCCGATCCTAGCCCGTGCTGATCGTCCGAGCTTCAGCGCCGCCGATATGATCAACTTGTCTCCGGCGCGGCGCACGGCACATTTTCTGGAACTTCGGGAAACCTATCAGCCGAAGGCGCATTTAAAAAGCAAAGTCCAGTTTGGGCCGCATGATCTGCTCGGCGGTGTGTACCCCAGATCGGAATACGATTTGATCTTGTGCCGCAATGTGATCATTTATTTCAACGACGACGCCAAAGAACGCATTTACCGCGGCTTCTTTCAAGCGCTTCGTCCCGGCGGCATCCTCTTTGTGGGCGGAACCGAGCGCCTTTCCAACCATCGCCTGATCGGCTTTGAGCTGGTCCGCCCGTTCTTTTACCGCAAGCCGGTGTAGGAACATCCACTGCGAGAACAATAAACCAGAATCAGGTACCGTTTAAGACTCAGTCTTTCAGACTCAGGCTTCTGCTGCTTCGCCGGCCACATCCGCCGCTTCCCGCTTAGCTGCCGCCGCGCCTTGCGTGCGTGCGATCCGCTCGTCCTGCTCGCGGCGGGCCTGGTCCACGCTCTCTTTCCAGGCGGAGGAGACCGAGTCGATCATCTTCTGGCCTTGAAGCGCAGCCACGACATAGCCGCGAGCGGCGACCCGCAAAAGTCCCTGTCCCACCGACTGTCCGAGACCATTTCCCTTCACTCACTTCATTCCTGCCTCCGAGTGTGTTTTCCACTGGGACCACTACTATGCAGCGGTTCTTCGGTCCATCGAAATCCGCGTGCCGCATCAGCGCGATGCTGCCGCGCAAAGTGGATTCCACCTTCCTGACCAAACTCCCCGCAAAATGCTGTCAACATCTTCTCCTGAGAAAAGACGAGGATGAGAAAAAATTAATTTGTTTTTCATGTTCGGTTAATGTGGCTAGGCCAGACTCGTAAGTCAAAAGAAGAGTTCTGCGAGAAAAACAAGTTGACAAGGAAAACATGATGACAAAATCGTTCACCTGCCTGCTGGCGCTGGCCGCTTTGGCCTGGACCGCCGGCGTCGCGGGCGCAGGGGCTAGCGCCCCGCCACTCACTCCCACCGCCCCGCTTTCTGTTCCCGGCGGGCCGGGAGGCTTTGACTGGATGCTGGTGGACCAGGCCCGTCACCGTCTTTATGCGGCGCATGGCGGCACAAAAACTTTGGTCGTTCTGGACCTCAAGACTCAGAATCTGCGGCAGATCGGGGCCGGCGATGTTTCCGGCGCGGCGGTCGACACCGCGGATGGTAAAGTGTTTGTTGCCTGCGGCGACAACAAAGTGGTTGTCCTCGACAACGATACGCTCAAAAAGACTGCCGAGATCGCTGTCTCCGGCCCGGTGGACGACATCAAGCTTGACCCGACAAACAGCCGGATTTATGCCGATCATGATGATGGGGCTGAAGTGTGGGTCATCAATGCCAAGACAAACACGCTTGTCGGGGCGATTCCGGTGGCGGGTGCCCCCGAAGAGATGGCGTATGACATCAAGGCGGACCGTCTGTACCAGAACATCAAGCCCGCGGACAGCGTGGATGTTATTGATCCCGCGACAAACAAAGTCACGGCGATCTGGAGCACGGCACCGGCACGCTCTCCGCATGGACTGGTGCTCGACCCTTCCAGCCGCCGCCTTTTCTCGGCGGGAGGCAACGGAATGCTTTCTGTGCTGGACACGAAGACGGGCCGCCCCATCGCGTCAGTGGCAATTGCGCCAGGAACCGATCAGATTGCGTTCGATCCAATTCGCCGGCGTATCTACTGCGCGAGCCGAGGCTTTATCTCGGTCGTTCAAGAAACGGCTGCCGGGGCAAAACTGCTGGGCAACGTGGCTGCGCCGCAGGGAGCGCACACGCTGACCGTGGATACGGCGACCGGCAATGTCTGGATCTCCTACCGCGATGGGGCAGCCAGTCACCTTCAGAAGTTTACGGCAAACTAGCGGCCTGGCGAGTCCGCGGCCTTGCACTGTGCCGCGTGGGAACCAATCGTAGAGCGGAAGACAGCAAAACCGGAGAAAGTGCGCGGTACCAGCAATGACTGTGAAAACATCCCGCACGGACTGGCTCCGCTGCTCGCGAGGCGACCGGGAGACTGCCGCCTCATCCGCGCGTGGAATGCGCGTCCTGTACCTGGCGACATCCGAGGGGCAGGGCGGAATTGAGAGGCAGTCGGTACGGCTGGCGCAGTGTCTTCGGGATCGCGGAGCATATCTGACTTACGCCTGCCGCCCTGGAAGCTTTCTGGAAAAGCAATGTCAGGCCGACGGCATTCCTGCGCTGCCGCTTGCCGTGTGTAATAGCGGAGACCTCGTGGCAGTTCGTCGCCTGATGCGGTACATCATCTGCCACCGGATTGACCTCGTTCATGTGCATTCCCGGCGCGATTTCGTTGTGGGGACATTGGCTGTCGCTGGCGCACGCCTTTGGCTGCGGCCGCAGGGCAGGCGGCCTGTCCTGGTCCTGCATGCCCACCTCGCAAAAGCGCTGGGAAGTCCGAGCCGCCTCAGCGGCCGTCTCTTCGAGTGGGGCAGCGACGCTGTTGTGGCCGTGTCCGAGGTGGTCCGCAGCCTCCTGATTGGCGTTCATAGGGTAAGTCCCGCATTGATTACCACCATTCCGAATGGCGTGGACTTGACCCTGTACGATCCTCCGGTGACAATTCGGTCCGCATGGCGGGCGGCTCTGCGCGAGCAATGGGGCGTTCCGCGAAATGCCGCTGTCGTGGGCATGGTCGGTCGCCTGGATGCAAAAGGGCAAAAGGTGCTTCTGACTGCCGCTCCGCTTCTGCTGGCACAGTTTCCGCAGATTTATTTTGTCTTTGTCGGGCCGGAAGGTGAGACTGGGTGCCGCGAAGATCTCCGGCACCTGGCCGAAAGGAGCCGGTTCCTGGAGCGTCTCATTCTTCCTGGTCCTTCAGAAGCAATCCCTGCGTGCCTGGCAGCCTTCGATGTTTTGGTTCATCTGCCGGCGCAGGAAGCGTTCGGCTTGGTACTCGCGGAAGCAATGGCACTGGGAGTGCCGGTCGTGGCAACGGAAACCGGCGGCTGTGCGGAGGTGGTGGAGGATGAGGTGACCGGCCTGCTCGTGCGGCTGGAAGATCAAAGCGATCTGCTGGCAGCCTTGTCACGCCTGCTGGATGAAGACCACGGAGCGGCGCTGAGATCTAGGCTCAGAAGAGCAGGCCGGCGGCGTGCCCGCAGATTATTTTCTCTTATGCTGCAAGTGGAAGCTTTGGAGGCTCTCTATAGCGCTCTTCTGCTTTCCCGCTCGGCCCGGAGATGATGCCGCCGGGGATCAGGCACCGGCGGTTATAACTCGAATGGCGTTTTCGCCAGCACTTTAGCTCCTCCGCGAAACTCTTCAACTTTTCTAAATCGGGGTATTGTCTGTTCATAAAGGCGGGCAATCACAATGAGCGTGACACGGGAAATCGGACCAAGCGAGCGGGTGGGGCTGTATTCGGTGCCGGACAATGAGCTTGCCATCGGCAGCACGCTCGGCGGGCCGAAGGCGGCGTGCATCATCAAGGCGACCGGGGCGATCCAGGTCGTGTACTCAATAGACATTGGGCAAGCGCTGTTCGGGTCCGTGGTGCTGCGGCATTACAACGCCGTCTCCGGAATGCACTTGTCTCAGGACCAGCCGGGGGCGTTCCTCATTCACCCGGAGCATCAGGCGCATCGGTTCGGCCTGCCGCCGGGCCTGTCGGTGACGGAGAAAATCTTCATTCTGAACGGGACTCCCGGCGCGGACGACGCCGTTGACCCGCCGGGCGTGTACCTGGCCGTCGAGATGACGAACAGCGGCGCGGACACGGCGCAGATCGCGACCTACGCGACGGCAGACTTGTCGGGCAACACCGGGCATGACGCCGTGGCCGAATATGACGGTGCGTTAGACGCACTGGTGGCCTGGAACACGTCTCACCCCGACTGGGTGCGTGTCTTCGGCTGCTCGGACGCGCCTGCAAGCTACGAAACGACGCTGGATTATGGCCGGGCCGTCGCAAGCTCGTATCCCGGTGCACTGTCGGGTCAGACAAACGCCCCCACCGACCCGCTGGGCGTCCTGCACCATGTCCGCGAAATCCAGCCTGGTCAGACTGCCAAGTTTTATTATCTTTTGTCGTTCGGCGCCGGGCGGGAGGAAGCGTCGGCGCACTACAAGGCTTGTCCGCCGGCGGAGGAAGCGCTCCAAAAGACGCAGGCGCACTACGCCGAGATGCTGGGCCGGTCGGTGCTGATGACCCCGAACCCGGAAGTCAACCGGGGCGTCCTCTGGGCGAAAGCCAACATGATGCGAACGATGGTCAAGGCCCCGACCGGCTGGAGCTTTGTCAACGACCCGACCCGCTCAAACAACAGCGTCGGGCGCGACACGGCTTGGTTCGCCCACGGCGGCGACTACTTCCATCCCGCTTTTGTCCGCGACTCACTTCTGGCCTATGTCCACAACCAGGAAGAAAACGGCAAAGTCGTCGAGTATTATGATATCCGCAACGGCAAGACCGCCGATTACGACCTGAACATCAACGACAACACGCCGCTTTTGGTGTACGCGCTCTGGCACCACTACAACACTTCCGGTGATTTGAACTTTCTTCAAGAAATCTACCCGGCGGCCATTAGAGCTGTGCGGTATATCCTGTCGCAGCGCAACGAGCAAGGCTTAGTGTGGTGTACGGCGACGGGAACTTCCGACTGGGGCATCATCGGCTGGCGCAACGTCATTACAAATTACCGGATTTCCGGTGCGTCCACCGAGGTCAACTCCGAGTGCTATATGGCCCTGTTGACCGCGTCCCACATGGCTCGTGTTTTAGGAAACCATGACGAGAGCTTGGAGCTTCTGACGGCAGCGGAAACGCTGAAAACTGCGATCAACACCCATCTGAAGAACCCCGGCAACGGGCTGTACTACCTGAACATTGATGTAGACGGACACCCGCGCTCCAATGTGACTTCGGATTTAGTCTTCCCCGTGATGTTCGGGGTTGCCGATGAGCAGACATCGGCGCAGATCATCAGCCGCCTGTCCGACACCGACTTCTGGACCGCCGCTGGCATTCGCACGACCCCGCGCGACGCCCCGGATTACGACCCGGACGGCACCAACAACGGCCCTTACGGCCTGCTCGGCGGGGTCTGGCTCGGCTGCTCATTCTGGTTCGCGTTTGCCGCCGCCCGCTATAACCCGGAGTTCATGGACAGGGCGCTGTCGGACTCGTTCAAGAACTTTTCCATGGACCCGCGCCGAAACAACACCGTGCCGGGCCAGTTCTCCGAGTGGCTGCACGGCGAAACACTCACCAACGAAGGCATGATGCTGTCTCCGTGGGACCCGCCCCGCTACCTTTGGGCAGCCGTGGAAGGCGTCGCGGGCCTAGACCCGTCGGGCGACGGCGTCTCGCTTCATCCCCGGCTGTCTGCCGACTGGAAATGGCTGGCCGTCCAGAACCTGCCGTACCGTCAGCGGCGGCTGTGCTACTTTGCCGTCCGCACCCCGGACATCAAGATTTATGCCAACTTCCAGCCGCACGGCTCGCTTCCTTACGAAGATTACGGCGACGACATCAGCAGTCAGGTCACAGCGGGCCTCGATTCCGTCTGCGCCCTCGGTCTGCGGAGCGGCGACCGCCTGATGCTCTTCGCGGGGAATACGAGCGAGCAGACAGTCTACACGTCCATCAAAATCGGCGTCCCGCTGTCGGGGCGCTACCGGACACGCTTGTACGAAAGCCTGCTCGGCGAATGGGAAGACCATGGCCTGTTGTCTGCTGATCAGTTTCAAGCGGGTCATGTGCTGAAAATCGAGCGTAAAGGTTTTTGCCTGCTGGAACTGGTGCAGGAGGTGTGATGGCGTCTGCGCTGGAGGCACGCGAGGCCGCACTGTATGAGGACTGGAAACGGGTCGGCTCCCACTTCGAGGAATACGCCAGCGAGTTCGCCGGAACGGCGTTTCTGCTGGTGTTCGTCGTCGGCATCGTCGCGGTGGCTTTCAGCCTCCACTCACCGCTGCCGCACCTGCTGCCGTCCCTGACACTGCGCCTGGCCCTCATCGGCCTTGCGCTGGGTCTGGCAAGCTGGGCGGTTGCGCTGTCGCCGCCGGGCCGCCTCAGCGGGGCGCATCTCAATCCGGCGATCTCGGCGGGCTTCTGGCTGCTGGGCAAGATGCACGGGCGCGACCTGCTCGGCTACGTCCTGAGCCAGATGGCCGGAGCCGCTGCCGGAACTCTGCTCGGCAGCGTTTTGTTCGGCTCCTGGGCGCGGTCGGTCCAGATGGGATCGCTGCATCCGGGGCCGCACGTCTCGCTGCTCGCGACTTGGGCCGGAGAACTGGCCTCAACGTTCGTGCTGGCCCTCGCCGTCTTTGTGTGTGTCAGCCTGCCGAATCTCGCCCGCTGGACTCTGGCGGTCGCGACGGTCCTCCTGATCTTTTTGATCGGCGGCGACGGCAACTATTCCGGTGCGGGCATGAACCCGGCCCGCTGGTTTGGCCCGGCGCTGGCCGCGCATCTTTGGCACGATGGGACCGTCTACGCCGCTGCGCCAATTTTAGCCGCGCTCGCTGCCGCCGGCCTGCGGCGTTCGTCACCCAAGAGCAGGCCGCCGCATACTGCCAAGCTATTCCATGATCCGCGTTACCGTTCGATTTTCCGGGAAGACGCTGCACCTTCGCGCCTTCCTGAGAGTGTTCGCCGAGGAACAAGGGAGTGAGGTCTCCCTACTTCCGCCGCGTCCGCTCCGGGCGGCCCAGGGCCGGCTGGGCCAGCTCCACTTTCACTTTGCGGCCTCGGATGGTCGCGCGGCGCAGGACGGCGACGACGTTTTGCGCTTCGGGCGCGGGGACTTCGACAAAGGCCGTGCGGTCGAGAATATCAATCGCGCCGATGGAACGACCCGTCAGGCCCGCTTCGTTGGAGATCGCGCCGACCAGGTCGCCCGGACGCAGGCCGTCCTGACGGCCCAAGCCGATGAACAGACGCGCCATGCCGACTTCCGGCTGCTCGGACGCCGCGTTCAGCTCTTCCTCGGCGTCGGCGGGGCCGGAGTGCTGCACAGTCCAGAGCATCTGGAGCGCGGCGGCGGCGATCTCGGCGGGGTCATATTCTTCGGACAATGCTTCCACGGCGGCGAGATGCCCGTCGAAGTTCCGCGCCGCCAATGTCTCGCGCAGGGACTCTTGGAATAGGTCGCGGCGGCGGGCGGCGATGTCGGCGGCGGTCGGGATACGCGCGGGCTTGATAACCGCTCCCGTCATCTGCTCGATGGCGCGTAACTGCCGCCGCTCCCGGCCTTCCACCAGCGTAATCGCGTCGCCGGTTCGCCCGGCCCGGCCTGTGCGCCCGATACGATGGATGTACTGTTCCACGTCCCAGGGAATATCGTAGTTGATGACGTGCGTGACCGTGTCGATATCTAAGCCCCGCGCGGCGACATCGGTGGCGATTAATAAATCTGCCAGCCCTTCACGGAACCGGCGCATGACCCGGTCTCGGTCGGCCTGTCCGAGATCCCCGTGCAGCGCTTCCGCGCTGTAGCCGCGCAGGCGCAGAGCGTCGGCCAGATCGTTCGTTTCCTGCCGGGTGCGGCAGAACACAATGGTCGGGCCAGGCGTTTCCATATCTAAGACGCGGGCCAGCGCCTCGAGCTTGCGGCCCGGCGCGACTTCGTAATACGTTTGGTTGGTGGCGGCAACGGTGCGCCGCTTGGCGTCAATCGCGACATGCACCGGGTCTTTGAGGAACCGCTGAGTCAGCGCGGCGATGCGCGGCGGCATGGTCGCCGAAAAGAACGCAAGCTGCCGGGCCGGCGGCAGCTCGGCGAGGATCGTTTCCATGTCCTCTAAAAAGCCCAGCGCCAGCATTTCGTCGGCCTCGTCCAAGACGCAGACTTTGACCTGATCTACCACCAGTGTCCCGCGCCGCAGGTGGTCCAGCAGCCGTCCGGGTGTGCCGACGACAATGTGTGCGCCGTCTCGCAGGGCGCGGAACTGGCGGTCCAGCGGCTGCCCGCCGTAAACAGGAACCACGCGCAGGCCGGTGTGCTTGGCGAGCGCGAGAATGCCGCCCGCGACCTGGATGGCAAGCTCGCGGGTCGGCTCCAGCACCAGTGCTTGCACGGCAGGATTGGCGCGGTCGCAGGACTCAATCAATGGCAGGGCAAACGCCGCCGTTTTGCCGGTTCCCGTCTGGGCCTGCCCGATCAAATCGCGCCCGGCCAGCAGCACCGGGATGGACCGGGCCTGGATGGGGGTCGGCGCTTCAAAGCCTAAATCGCTGATTGCCCGCATGACGGGTTCCGAAAGCGCCAGATCGGCGAACAGCGGCAGGTCTTCAATCTCTTCCGGTTCAGCCGCCGCAGCGACCTCCTGTTGAGGCGTGGCGGCTTTGGCCGGCTTTGCGGCATAGGGCTTCTTCGTTGCGCTTTTGGCGGCTGGCTTGGCGGTGATGGCTGGCTTGCGCGGAACTTTGGGCATGGAACTTGACCTCGGTGACAGTGTACCCTGCCTCAAATGGCAGGGCTTGCACCTTCAAAGTACGGGGGTTCAGCCCCGTGAACGTGAAATCTGTTTCTTTGTCCCAGTGTACCCAGCCTGCACCGTTTCTGAAAGCCGAACGTCGCGCGACGACGCACCGACGTCTACGGCATACGCGCCGGGGTCCGTCCGCCACTCATGTGTTTTCGTATTCCAATAAGCCAAAGCGTTGGGGCTGAGTGTTAGGGTCACGCTCTTTGTCTGTCCCGGCAGAAGCGGCACCCGCGCAAAGGCTTTCAATTCACGCATGGGCCGATCTATTCTCGGCGCAAGTGGCCGCACATAGCACTCGGCAATCTCATCGCCCGCACGTTTGCCTGTGTTCGTGACAGAAACGCGCACGAGGAACGGCCTGCCGATGCCGACCTCAGAAGGCATTTGCAGATGGCTGTAAGCAAACGTCGTATACGACAGCCCATAGCCGAACGGGAACAGCGGCGCGATTTTGGCTTGGTCGAAGTGCCGGTAGCCGACATACACGCCCTCCATGTAGCGAAGGAAGCCGCCGGCGCCCGGATAATTGCCCCAATCGGAATACTGGTCGCGAGCATTGGCCCAGGTTCCGGCAAGCTTGCCCGACGGACTAACGTCGCCAAAGATAATGTCGGCGGCGGCATTCCCGGCTTCCTGCCCGCTGTACCAGGTTTCCAAAAGTCCCGGCACGCGCGGCAGCCAGCGCGACACCTGAAGCGGCGTCCCGCAGTTCAGCACGACCAGCGTGCGGGGGTTTACAGCGGCAACAGCTTGGATCAGCTTTTCTTGATCCCCCGGCAGGTGCAGGTCAGGCGGGTCCAGTTCTTCGCCTTCATAGTTGTTGTCTGTGCCGACCACGACAATCGCCGCATCGGCGGTCTTTGCCAGCGCCGCCGCCTTGGCAATCGCGCCGGGAGCGCTCGTGCCGGTACGCGGGCAGCCCTGCTCAAACGACACGGCCACTTTCGAGCCGAGCTTCTTTTTGATCCCGTCTAAGATAGAGACCTGGTAAAATGGCTTGACTTCCGCGCTCCACCGCCCGCCGAGCTGTGTATCGGCGGCATTCGGCCCGATCACGGCCACGGATTTGATCGTCTTCGGGAGCGGCAGAAAATGATTGGCGTTCTTTAAGAGCGTCATACCTTCCAGCGCGGCTTTTCGGGCCAGGGCTTGATGGGCGGGGCTGTTGACCACGCTTTGCGGGACAGTCTGCGGCGCACCGAGAAGACCTGTCCGCAGCATGAGGCGCAGGACTCGGCGCACGGCCTCGTCTATTTCGGTCTGCGTGATCTGGCCGTTCGTAAGAGCCTGCGTCAGCGCGGCCGGGGTGAAATGGTCCGGCTGGGGCATCTCGACATCGGTTCCCGCCGCCAGCGTCTCAGCGGTCGTGTGAACTGAACCCCAATCGGAGACCGCCAGCCCGTCCCAGTTCCACTGCGTTTCCAGCAGATCACCCAGCAGCGGCTTGTTCTGGGCGCAGAATTCGCCGTTAACCCGGCCCAGCGCGGGCATCAGCGCCCAGACATGGGCGTCATGGACCGCCGCGTCAAACACCGGCAGATAAATCTCATGGAGCGTGCGCTCGTCTACGGCCACGTTGATGTCATGGCGACCTGTTTCCTGATCATTGCAGATGAAATGCTTGATGCACGAGGCGACCCCCTGGCTTTGCATCCCGTCAATATACGCCGTCGCCATCTGTGCGCTGACATAGGGGTCCTCACTGAAACACTCGAAGTAGCGCCCGCCCTGCGGTGTCCGCTGGATGTTGACATCCGGGCCGTAGACGATCTGCCGGTTTTTGGCCCGCGCTTCCTGCCCGACCGCCGCGCCGACCTGCCGAACGAGATTTGGGTCCCACGACGACGCCAAAACCACTTCCATCGGAAACGCCGACGCCGGACCGTCTCGCAGCCCTTCCGGGGCGTCAATCGTCCGCAGACTGCCAATGCCGAGGCGGGGGATGGCGGGCAGATCCAATTTGTAGGGGTCACCGTAGCCGATCAGCGCCATCAGGCTCAGTTTCTCCGGCTGGGTCAGCCGCCTCAGCAGATCGCTGACCCGTGCCTCTGCCGGGGCTTTCGGGTTGGCATACACGGCGTTTGGGACAAACCCCGTGCCGGGCGCATCGGCGCGTGAGCGGCTGACGGGAAAAGCGAAAAAGAAAGCGCAGAAAAGAAGGGCGAAAATGTTTTTGGTCATGGGGGTTCTTGTATGTATTTGACAACGCACGGCGCAGTCGGTATAATTGTTCGCGTGGACGCAGCAGCGCAGGGAGGCACGCGATGCGGGGTTGTAGCTCAGGGGATAGAGCGAGGGACTCCTAAGCCTTAGGCCGCTGGTTCGATTCCAGTCAACCCCACTTTCTCCTGCTGCCATTTTCTCCTGCTGCCAGTGTACCACAATCTTCCCCCGCTTTTTCTCCGCCTTTCTTTGCCGCATAAATCTCGGTTCTGCGGGTACACTCAGGACATGAAAATCGCCTATTTCGACTGCTTTTCCGGGGTCAGCGGCGACATGGCCCTCGGCGCTTTGCTTGCGTGCGGTGCGGACGAAGCGGCATTCCGGCAGGCGCTGGCAGGCTTGTCCGTTCCCGGCTATGCGCTGAACATCGAGCGGGTCACGCGCGGCGGCCTGGCCGCCACCGATGTGGATGTCGTGCTTTTAGAGAACGAGCAGGGACATGGGCGGCACTTGCCGGATATCGCCGCGCTGCTGGAACGCAGCACGCTGTCCGACGCCGTGCGTCACAAGGCGCTGGCGGTCTTTGGGCGGCTGGCCGACGCTGAAGCGAAAATCCACGGCACGACCCGCGACCAAATCCACTTTCACGAAGTCGGGGCGGTGGACGCGATTGTGGACATTGTCGGTGTCTGCCTTCTGCTGGAAATGCTCGGTGTGGAGCATGTCGCGCTGTCAGCCCTGCCCAGCGGCTACGGCACGATCACCTGCGCCCACGGCATTCTTCCTGTGCCGGCCCCAGCAACATTGGAGCTGCTGACCGGGTTTCCCGTGTATCCCGTAGACATCAAAGGCGAGCTGGTCACGCCGACCGGCGCGGCGCTTCTAACGACCCTCGCCGGTTCCGATGGGGCTGGGCAAATGCCGGCCATGCGCGTCTTGGCGAGCGGCTTCGGCGCCGGCAAAAAGCAGTTCTCGCCCGACCGCCCAAACCTGCTGCGCGTGGTTCTCGGCGAAACGGAAGAAACCACGGACAAGACGCCGCAGACGGTGTCTGTTCTGGAAACCAACTTAGACGACCACAATCCCGAAGGCTTAGAGCTGCTGATGGAGCGGGCCTTTGCCGCCGGCGCTTTAGACGTATTCTTCGCGCCGATCCAGATGAAGAAAAACCGCCCGGCGACGCTGGTGACGGTAATCTGTCCCACCGAAAAAACCGAAATACTCGCGGGAGTTTTGTTCCGGGAAACGGGGACCTTCGGTGTCCGTATTCGGGAGCAAAAGCGGCTGACACTGACCCGTTCCTGGCGCACGGCGGACACCGAGTACGGCCCCATCCAAGTCAAAATCGGAAACTGGCAGGGCGAAGACGTGGCGGCCTCACCGGAATATGACGACTGCAAGCGGGCCGCACTGGCGCATGGCGTCCCTCTGCGCCGGGTCTATGAAGCCGCACAGAAGCTCTTATGACCGACCCGTTCTTTCAACTTCTGCACGGCTGGCAAAGCTTTTACCAGATGATGGGTGAAGCATCCGCTACCCTCATCGGCCTGATGTTCATCGCTGCCGGCCTCGGTACACGGCTAATTGACGACAAATCGGACCCTAGGCTTCGGACGTTCGTGACACCGACTGTGATCTACTTTTCGGTAGTTCTGCTTGTTTCCGCGCTGATGAATGTCCCGACCCTCACCCTAACAGCGCTGCTTGCTGCGCTTGCCGCCGCCGGCTTGTTTGCTGCCGTGTACAGCGCTTCTCACTTGCCTCGTCTGCGCGACATCAACCAGAAAGAAAGCGTGGAACGCCGAGCGTGGCTCTGGAATCTGCTTTTGCCGCTCTTCGCCTCGCTGTGGCTGTTGGGGTCTGCCTTGATCCTGCGCCGATTTCCTGAATACGGGCTGGATGCGGCGGCGGTCGGTGTCATGCTGTTTCTTGTCATCGGTCTACACAATGCGTGGGACGTCACCCTGCGCCTGGTCAGCCTTTCCCCGCCTTGATCTCCCTGCGTTTCAAGAGATTGGGTGAAAAAAGGAATGGGCGGTTAAAACCGCAGCAACAAGTGCGCGAAACCTGCCTTCGCAGGTTGGGATCAAATCTTAGTCCACGAAGGTGGACTTTGTGCCCTTGTTGCCGCGACTTCAGTCGCCCAACTGACTTTCCCCTTCATCTCCTGCGTTCCAAGACCATGCCTGCCCCGTTTAGGCTGATTTGCCTAGGGGAAAGTCATGGGCGTAACTTCCTGTCGTCAAGACAGTCCCCAGAAGCTCAGGAGCAAGTGTATGGACCAGGACGAAACCTCTCCCGAATTGGAACAAAGCCCGGTTTCCCGGCGGCAATTCCTCAAGACCGCCGGCCTCATGGGGGCAGGCCTCGCGCTTGTCGGTCCTGCCGCCGCGCAGGCCGGCGGCAATAACAGCGGCGGCAGCCAGGGTGGCAGCCCGCCGATGCCGGGGCAGCCGAACCAGCCGCCGTCGGACCCGGCGGGAACCCAGGCAAACGGGCCGTCAGAGTCGTCGCGGCGCACGACCCAGGCGCTCGGCAGCAGCGGACAGGGACCCTCGGCTTCCCATGGGGTCCCTGACGGCCCGCCCACCGGAACCGGCGAGATTCCGCAGCGGCCCCTCGGCAAAACCGGCCTCATGGTCTCTGCGCTCGGCCTCGGCGGGCATCACCTCGGCGACGCGGACAGCGTGAACGAAGCCATGTCTATTGTCCATGAAGCCATTGACATGGGCGTGACGTTCTTCGATAACTGCTGGGAGTACCACAACGGCAAAAGCGAAAACTGGCTCGGACGCGCTCTTGCCGGAGGACGCCGGGACAGAATCGTCCTGATGACCAAAGTCTGCACTCATGGCCGCACCGCGCCGGTGGCGATGAAGATGCTGGAAGAGTCCCTGCGTCGTCTGCAAACTGACCACCTGGACGTTTGGCAGATCCATGCGATCACCTACGACAACGACCCGGCGCTGGCGTATGCCAAAAATGGCGTTTTGGAAGCCTTTGACCGCGCCAAGCAGCAAGGCAAAGTGCGGTTTGTCGGCTTCACCGGCCATAAAGACCCCGGCCTGCACCTGGAAATGCTTCAGCGCGGCTACCCCTTTGACACCGTGCAGCTCCCGCTGAACCCGTTTGATGCCGGCTTTTTTTCCTTTGAGCAGCAGGTTCTGCCGGTGCTGGCCCAGCGGCGGATCGCGCCGCTCGGAATGAAAAGCATGAACGGCGGCGGCACCGCGATCAAGCACGGCCTCGTGACGGCGGAAGAAATGCTGCGCTATGCAATGAGCTTACCAGTCGCCACCACGATTGCCGGCATGGAGTCGCTGGACGTGCTGCACCAGAACCTGCGCGTCGCCCGCGGTTTCACGCCGATGACCGCTGCCGAGATGGCCGAGCTTCGCGCCCGCTGCGCTCCCACGGCC
>CAXUNT010000038.1:0-40442 GCA_964252595.1 uncultured Armatimonadales bacterium | reverse complement strand
CCTTCTGCCTCCCCTCTCCCGCTTGCGGGGGAGGGGGTGGGGGCCACTGTCACCACCTCCGCCCAGCTTGACGCGCTTTTGGCCCGGCTTGCGGACACGGACGCACCGGTGGGCGTGCAGCTTTACTTGACGCCGCCTGATGGCGTCAAAGCGGCTGCGATGACCTTGATGAACGCGCATCTTGCCGGGGTCGCGTTCGGCTTGCCGGGCGGCGCTTATTATGCGTCGTGGGCGGAGTGGGGGACGGCGCTGACGCCGTTTTTGGAAGACGCGGCGCGTCCCAAGTCGGTCTATGACCTGAAGCTGGTTACGGGCGTTCTAGGCCGCAGCGGCGTCACGCTGCGGGGCGCGGCGTTTGACGCGCTGCTGGCGGCGTATCTGCTGAACGCAGGCCGGACCGGGTACCCGCTGGCGGATGTGGCTGCCGACAATGCTGGAATCGAGCTTGTCGGCGATCTCGCCGATCCCATCGCTTCTGTCATGGACGAAGCTGCGGCGATCCAGGCGCTGGAAGCGGCGCTGACGCCGCGCTTGGAGCGCGACGGCCTCCTGTCCATCTTGAACGACATTGAGCTGCCGCTGGCTTCCGTGATCGCGGACATGGAGCGTGAGGGCGTTTCTGTAGACGCCCAGTGGCTGCGGCAGGTCGGCGCAATGCTCGGCGGGCAGGTGGCTTCGCTGGAAGCCGACATCTTTGCGCTGGCCGGGGAAAAGTTCTCGGTCGGCTCGACCAAGCAGCTCCAGGAAGTGCTGTTCGACAAGCTGAAGCTGCCGGCGGGCAAGAAGACGAAAACAGGCTACTCGACCGGCGCAGACGTCCTGGAAGATTTGGCGGCGAAAGGCCACGACATCGCCCGCAAGGTTATTCAGTGGCGCGAGGTCGCCAAGCTCAAATCCACTTATGCCGATGCCCTGCCTGCGCTGATTAACCCCGAAACAGGCAAAGTGCATACCTCGCTCAACCAGACCGTCACCAGCACGGGGCGCTTGTCGTCAAGCAATCCGAACTTGCAGAACATCCCTGTCCGCACGGAGATCGGCCGCGAAATCCGCAAAGGCTTTGTGGCATCGCCCGGCTCGGTCTTGGTGTCCGCTGACTACTCGCAGATCGAGCTGCGCTTGTTCGCGCACATCACGAAAGACCCAGGCTTAGTGGAAGCGTTCAACACCGATGCGGACATCCATGCTCAGACTGCCCGGCGCATCTTTGAAGTTCCGGGCGACCAGCCTGTCACGAACGACCAGCGGCGGCAGGCGAAGACCATCAACTTCGCCGTCATCTACGGCGCCAGCCCGTTCCGCGTGTCCGCCGAGCTTGGCATTGACTTCGCCCGCGCCGCCGAGCTGATCAAAGCCTACTTGGACCTCTACCCCAGCGTCCGCGCCTACTTGGAGACCGTGCTGGAAGGCGCCCGCGAAAAGGGCTACGTCCAGACGCTCTTAGGCCGCCGCCGCTACGTCCCCGACATCAATTCCCGCGTCTTCCAGTTCCGGCAGTCGGCGGAGCGCGAAGCCGCCAATATGCCGGTGCAGGGAACCAGCGCCGACATCATCAAGCTCGCGATGCTCCATGTCGCCTCGGCCCTTCAAGAAGCCAATCTCGGCGCTCACATGGTCTTGCAGGTCCACGACGAGCTATTATTCGAGTGTCCCGCCGGCAACGTCCGCGAGTTGTCCAAACTAGTCAAAGACGCCATGCAGAACGCTTACCCGCTCGACGTGCCGCTCAAAGCCGAAGTCAAATCCGGCCATAACTGGTGGGAAGTCACGCCGGTAGACGACGATGATGCGGAGCTGACAGAAGAGTAGATAAGCCGGGTACTTCAGTTTAAAAGCCACGGAATAAAGTCCGAGGCTGAACAAAACAGCGTCTAGGAGACGTAAGACAAGCCCGCGCTGCTGGATGCTTTCTCTTGTGTCGTCTCGACACTGGTTTGCTTTAGCCTCGGACTTTATTCCGTGGCTCTTCTATATCTTGCCAGCAGCGCCCGCGCTTTGTCCCTCTGCCCGCTGACGATCAGCGAGAAGAACGCGGCGAGCTTGGCGTGAACCGCCGGGTTGTCCGCATACTTTTTGCAGAGTTTGTACCACTGCACCGGCAGCGAGAGGTCGGCGGCGGCGGGCGCAAACTTCGGGTCAACAAACCGGCGGCGCAGGCGCTGGGTTTCCGCCAAATCACGGTAGCCGACTTGAACCGACGGCTCAATCTGGGTGCCTTCGCCCCAGTCGTTCCACGTCACTAATTGGACTACGGGCGCATGGCTTCCGAGCGCTTTGGTCAGCGTGTCGGTGTAGGTTAGGCCGTCCCGGTCCTCCACATGG
Source organism: uncultured Armatimonadales bacterium (assembly GCA_964252595.1). Classification (GTDB taxonomy): domain Bacteria; phylum Armatimonadota; class Armatimonadia; order Armatimonadales; family Capsulimonadaceae; genus JANXMY01. Next base: position 38,120 of record CAXUNT010000038.1, on the reverse strand, counting down.
CCCCACGACTTGATGACCCCTGCCTGCTCGTAGATGTCGTCAAATCGGGGAAACGCGGCGGCGATGAACAGCGGGTCGCTTTCGGCAGTCGCATAAAACTTGTCCTGCTGCTGCATTGCGTATTCGGTTCCGCCTTTCGGCAGCGGCCAGTCGAACGCCCCGACCGACGCCTGCGGCTCGCGCCGTGTCGATTCGGTAAAGTACAGCGGGGGTTGCGGCAGGACCGAGAAAATCTGCGTCCACTGGGAGTCAGTGTAATAGGGGTCTCCGAACGACAGCAGTACGGGTCGGTTGTTGAACTTAAGGTAGGCCGGGGACGCGAAGAAGTGCGACTGCATCCAGGTCATCAAGCGCCGGCCGTGACCGACGGCGTCCGTCGCCGGGAAGACCCCGCCGCTAATCTCCTTCGGCACGGTCTGGTCTTCATAGCAGATTGCAAAGTGCATGTGGGCGGCTTCAATAATCGGCAGCAGGCGCTCGGTATTGCGGTTGTTGACCCCGTAATCCATAAACTCGTCGTTGCCGTACCAGTCTACGATTACGCCGTCAATCCCGGCGAGCTTCATCAGCAGCACCTGGCAGCGTAGGACATCGGGGTCGCCGGAGTCATACGGGCCGATGAGCGGCGAGTAATGCGACGCGATTTCCGGCTGTCCGTTGACAGCAGTATCCGGGCGGTAATGGTTCATGGTCCAGTGCCACCCCCACTGCGGGCTGACCGGGGGGGCCTGAAACCACGGCATATAATGCGTCATCAGCAGCGGCTTCATTGCCGGTTTTGCAGCATCCGGCGGCGCGGCGATTGCGCTCCCGGCGAAAGCCAGCAACAGTGCGACCGCAAGCGTTGCGTCGATATTTCGCAGAAAAGTCATCGGGTGTTTCCTGAAAAACCGGGGGACAACATCCCCCGGCGGGAGCGAGTTTAGTAAGGAGAGCCGCCGATGATGCTCTCGTACTGGCCCTGAACGTAGATGTTCTTATACCAGTTGATGCCGCCTCTTTGGATGCTCTTGACATGGCCGTCCGCGAACAGGAAGTCGCTGGTGTTGCTCTGGTGCCGGTAGCGGGGCATCATGTCGCAGGTATTCCACTGCGGCCCGGCCCCGTAGGTCGTCATGTCCGGGGTCAAGTCGCAGTCGCCGGTGGTTCCGTTCAAGTCAACATGGTCGGAATACGCATAGTTGTTGGCCGCCGTGCCGCCGCCCTGCGCCGTCCACATCCCTTCCCAGGGCTGGAACTGCAATTCCGACGTGTTGCCGACGTTCATGCCCTTCTCCGCCACCATCACCGTATCGCTCGGCGCTTGCAGCACAGCGAGCGTCGGCGGCACCCAGCCGTTGCACCCGCTGGAATTGCAGTTCGCGCCGACCCCGACGCCGGACGGCATCAGGAGCCAGTTCGCCCCGTAGTTGCCGGGCTGCGGCACGGGCAAATCCGGGCAGGTCCAGATGCCGCCGGCCCCGTTGTAATAGCCGTTGCTGTAGGTGCTGCCGTTTTTGATATACGGCCCGACCGCATTGTACCAGCGGAACTCGCCGCCGACGCTGGGGGAAATAAAGTCCACCATCGGAAAGCGCTCGTCGTAGTCCTGGTTGTATTGAAGAACGCCGAGGCCGATTTGCTTCAAGTTGGAAACGCAGTTGGTCCGGCGGGCGTTCTCCCGGACCTTTTGGAACACGGGGAACAAAATGGCCGCAAGGATTGCAATAATCGCAATCACAACGAGCAGTTCAATGAGCGTAAAGCCACGCTTCTTCATAATCCTTCTCATAATCTTGATGCCTTTCATTGCAGAGAAAGTTGTCACTGTCACAAAGAGCCGTCACCGATAAAAAAGTTCAGTGCGCGTAAAAAAGTTCAGTGCGCGGTGTGCCGTCAAGCCCTCCTTCCCGCGATGCTTTTCGGCAGCAGCACAGTGGACGCACGCGGGATGACCTGGGAGCGCACGCGCACTTGAACGCCTTGCTTGTCCCCGCGCAGCGCCCGCAGAAGCAGGCGGCCCGCTTCCTCGCCCATCGCCTCGACCGGCGGGCGAACCGTGGTTAAACCGGCCGCGCAGGAACGGACATCGTCGTCAAAACCGATCAAGCCGAAGCCCAGGCCCATTGTGAGACCGAACTGCGAGGCCGCATCCAGCACGGCATACGCCATTTCATCATTGGGGGCGATCACCCCCGCCGGGCGGCTGCCGACGGCGGCGAGGTCTGCAAAGAGGGCCGAAGTCACTTTGTAAACCGTCTGCGCGGCGATATGGCGGTCGTAGATAGCGGTCTGTGCTGCGCCGGGATAAAGACGCAGCGTGTCCGGGGGCAGTCCCGCCTGCCGGACGGCGTCGCGGGCACCGCCGATCCGCTCCAAAAGCCAGGCATCGGCGAACGGCGCGACAAACGCCAGTGTCCGGTAGCCTTGCGACAGCAGGTGCCGCGCCGCTTGATAGCCCGCAAAGCGGTTGTCATAGAAGACCTGGGCCAGCGGCGGCGAAAGCTCGTGCCACGAGATATAAACCGCCGGGACCTGCTCCACGTCTACGGCACTGACCACTTCATCCGACAAGTCTTTCGCATCGCACAGGCCAATGATGGCGATCGCTTCCGCCCCAGTGGCCCGCAGCGAATGGATTGCCTCTGTGACTGTGTAAGCGTTCGCGTCATCCAGGCCGCGCGGATACGGCCCGCGCTCGTCCGGGTAGCGCTCAAAAAAATGTGTCGTGCCGCCGGATGCCGAAAAGACCTGCTCCAAAGACCGGATGGCAAGTCGTGCCCAAAGGCTGCCGACATCCGGCGAGGCCGCGGGTTCAATCCGGGATGTTGCAACAATGCCGAGAGTTGCTCCGGCCAGCCGTGTCGCCGCCGGGCCTAGGCCGCGTCCCTGCGCGACAAACGTGCCGCGCCGGTCGGACGTTTCCAGCACGCCGTCTGCAAGAAGCCGGGCGACGGCCTGCTGGGCGGTGGACAGGGCCACCCCGTATTCCCGCGCTAGGGCGTGCCGCCCGGCAAGCATGGTGCCGGCCGGCAGGCGTCCATCCCGCACTTTGGCACGAATGTCTTCTTCAATGCGCTGGTACGCTGGGGCTGATTTCGCTAGCTTTGCTGCGGGTTCGCTGTTCATGCAGGATTTCTAAAAGTTTCCATGCGACTGTAGCACTACAGTTGTATCGCAATGGCACAGTATAAACCATTGTCTACTGCTTGTCAAGGCTTTGGAGGAAAAAGAACAAACTTATTTACGCGGGTGCCGGGGAAGGGGACAGCGAGAGGGTGGAAGGGACAGCGGACAAATGCACGGCGGTCAGCACACCGCCTGTCATTTCGACGGCGCGGCCCGCGACCAGCAGCCGGTGACATTCTTCCACGTTGGCTTCGTAGCACAGGAGGCAGCAGCGCTCGCGCTGCGTTTGTTCTACCAGGGCTTCCATCGCTGCGTCCTGCGTCGCGAGGTAGGTCAAGTAGCCCCGGCGAAACGAGGCTTCATCATGGTCTATTTTCCGCTGATACCGCAGGTCGCGCGGCGTACCGAGGGCGCGGAGATGCTCATAGCGCATTCCATAGTCGGCAGCCGCGAGGCCGAGTGCTGTTTTAGACAGACCCGGCTTGCGGCTCTGTGGCAACTGACGAACATCCAGCAGCGTCTCAATGTCGTGGTACGCCAGCACTTGAAACAGCGCGTCCTGGCTGATCCCCTCATAACCGATTGTATAAAGTTCAGGCATGGTAAGAGACTAACTCACGGACAAGAAGAGGCGTGGGAGTAAACTCCCATGCGCTTTTTGACTATGTCGCCCGCAAGGTCACAACCGTAGCTCCTGCGCCGCCTTCTTCGGGGCCGGCTGTGGCATACTCAGTCACAAGCGGGTGTGAGGAAACATACTCCTGCACGGCGCGGCGCAAGGCACCCGTGCCTTTGCCATGCACCAAGCGGGCGCGGCTCAACCCCGCCGCGTAAGCGTCGTCTAGGTATTTCTCGACGTTCGAGACAGCTTCCTCGGCCCGCTGGCCGAGAAGCGTCAACTGCGGGGTAATGCCAACGGTCTTTTCCATGTTGAAGGACGGGGCAGCATCGCCGTCTTTGACCGGCGGCAGGCTGGCGGCGGAGCGCGGCAGCGGCGTCATGTCCGGGCGAACTGCGGGCGCTTTTGCTGGACGCGGCTCGGAACCTAACAGCAGCAGCGTGGACGGCGGGACGGAAACCCGCATCGCGCCGACCTGCACCGGCACAGGAGAATCGCCCTGGGCATCTTCCAAAAGCTCGCCGGCCATGCCGAGAGTCGTGATCGTCACTTTGTCGCCCCGGCGCAGAGGGCGGTCGGGGACCATCTCGATGGCGGCGGGCTGGCCTTCAGACAGCTTGTTTTGGATCGCCGCCTGCAAATCACTCCCGATGTCCTTGATCTTCTGGCGGACCCGCTCGGTCTGCTTGCCTTCGCTTTGGGCACGGCGCAGCTCGGTCAGCGTATGGTCCACTTTATCCGACGCCCGCTTGATCAGCGCCCGCGCTTCTTCCTGGGCTTTCTGGCGCGATTCGCGGCGCAGGGCTTCCAGATTCGACAGCTCATCGGCGTAGCGGCGGCGAAGCATCTGTGCTTCGACCCGCGCCTGCTCGGCGGCCCGGCCCTCGCTGATCGCCTTGCGCCGGCCTTCTTCCAGCTCCCGCAGCAGATCGGCGGTCTCGTCGGAGCCGGTCAGTGCAACACGGGCCATGTCCAAAACCGATCCCGGCATTCCGAGGCGGCCCGCAATCGCAAAGGCATTGGACGAGCCGGGAATGCCCTGCAATAACCGGTACGTCGGCGACAAGGTCTGCTCGTCGAACTCGACGCTGGCATTCTGAACGCCGTCGGTCACGAACGCATACGTTTTTAGCTCTCCGTAGTGGCTGGTGGCGATAACGCGGGCGTCGTAGGAGCGCAGATGGTCCAGCAGGGCGCGGGCGAGGGATGCGCCTTCGCCGGGATCGGTCCCCGCACCGACTTCATCCAGCAGCACCAGTGCGTTCCGGCGCAGGTCGCGCAGAATTCGCACAATGTTCGTGATGTGGCCTGAGAACGTAGACAGCGACTGCTGCAAGCTCTGCTCGTCGCCGATGTCCGCGAACACCTGGTCAAAGACGTTTATTTCGGCCCGCGACGCCGGGACATGCAGGCCGCACTGGGCCATCAGTGTCAAGAGGCCCGTCGTCTTCAGGCTCACTGTCTTACCGCCGGTGTTCGGCCCCGTAATCAGCAGAATTTTGTTCGCGCTCGCCCCTAGCTCAATGTCAATCGGCACAACGGATTTCGGGTCAATCAGCGGATGACGCGCCGACAGCAGCCGGGTCAGACCCGAAGCGTTCAGCGACGGCTCAACGGCCCGGTGAACCTCGGCCAATCGCGCACGGGCAGCGATGAAGTCAATCGCGCCCAGCGTTTCCATTGTGACAACTAAGCTTGCCCCGACGCGGGCAACGCTGTCGGTCAGGCGGCGCAGGATACGCGCGATTTCCTGTTCTTCTTTGATGCCCAGCTCTTTGATCTCATTGCCTAAATCCACGACGACCTGCGGCTCCATGAAGAGGGTTGCGCCGGACGACGACGTATCATGGACAATGCCGCCGAACGCCCCTCGGTGGTCGGCCTTGACCGGGACGCAGTAGCGGTCACCGCGCTGGACAATCACCGGGTCTTGAAGCATCGTGCGAAGCGGCCCGGAAATGATCCCGTTCAGCCGGTCCATCATCCGCGACGAGGCTGTTTTGCGCTGGCTGCGGATACGTGCCAAATCAGGCGAGGCCGAGTCCAGAACATAGCCGTTGATGCCGATAGAGGCGTTGATCTCGGACTCCAGCGACGGGAACTGCCCCAGCGCCGAGGCCCGTTCGGCCATGATCGGATACTCGGCGGCCAGCTTCTGCAAAAACAGCTTCAGCGACCGGGACGCCGCCGCCGCTTCGGCGATGTCCAGCAGCCCGTGCGCTTCCAAGATCGCTCCGATCTCCGCCGAGCGCACGAGTGGCCGGATGTCCGAAACGCCGCCGAGCGGCAGATTGCCCTTCAGGCCGATCAAATTGCGGCACTCAGTCGTCTCATCAAGCAGTGCCTGCACCTGCGGGAGCCAGTCCAGCGGCGTCACCGCCTCGGCTAGCTCCCGTCCCAATGAACAGGCGGTCTGGCCCGCAAGCTGCTGGCGGATCGCCTCAAATTCCAAAACGCGCAAAGCGTGTGTGTCTATCATTAAGCCTTTACTGCCAATTCTCTTTAGCGATTTCCTTTGGCGCGGTTATGGGTGATGCAGAGCATCTCACAGTTTTCCGGTGAAGTTTGACCGCCCTTGCTCCATGCCGCGACATGGTCGGCGTCCATCTCGGTCAGTTTCCAGAGTTTGCCCTTGTTCGCATCGTGTCCCAGAGCGCATAAAGGACAGTTGGAGGTGCCGGCTGCGGTCGCGGCTGTTGTTTGCTTTGCGTATACCGCTTTTTTCACGGCGTCGTCAAACACGCGCACTTCCAGCAGCTTCGTCTCGACCGAACCGCCGAGAATGTACTCAAAAATCCCGCTGCGCTTTTTCACAAACGGATCCGCGTACAGTGTTCGCACTTGCTGCGCGATCATTGCCGGATCATAAGGCTGGTTGTGGTATGTCTCGTACAGTCCGCCCCAGTCCAGCCCGCGCATTTCGCTTTCCACCCCAGTAAATATGCTTGAAACCCAGTCAATCACGCTGTTGAAGTATGTCTTGACTTCGTTGATACCCGTGTCGGTGCGATGCCTGCCCATGTAGCCGCTGACGTCGCTCTTGCTGACCCATTCCAAGGCGCGTTCCCAGAAATCCTGCCGGTTGACGCTGCCCTTGATGTACGCACTCCATTTTTGAACATTGGCGTTTTGACTGTTGCTGAACTCTGCTTTGCCAAGCGTCACAAACGGCCCCGAATAGACCGCGTTCAAAAGCTCCTGGTCGTTCAAGGGAACGCCCGCGATGTTGATGGTCCGAAACCATTCCTTGATCTCGGTTTCGGTGCCGTCGCACTCATACATCAGAATCTGCGCCTCGAGGATGCGTGCTTGCTTATCGGCGGCGAGGCTGTGGAAGTATTGCTCCATGCCGTGCTCGTCTTTGACAGCGAACTTGCCCGTGACATAGCGTCCGAAGCTGGTGATGCGCTGCTGGCCGTCCAGAACTTCCAGCTTGTCTCCACTGAGTTTGTTGAAATAAATCAGCCCTAATGGGTAGCCCTTCAGCAGCGACTGGATCACCGCGACATCGCGCTTGCCGTCGGCGTAGATATAGTTGCGCTGGTATTCGGGCTGGATGGTGAGCCTGCCGGAAAGTCCGAACAAGCCTTTGCCTTCCAGTTCGTTATAAAGAAAGCCGTCGCAGACTTCTTTGACCGTGTAGTGCTTGAGCGTAGTTTCCATAATTTTTTTGTATCAAATCAGCGGCAAAAATGCTTCCAGGCGCAGAGCCAGCCTCTTCAAACCGGTGACCCGCAGTGTCGCCAAATACTCTTGCGCCGTCTTGGGCGGATTTTGGAGTGAGGCCCGATGCGCCTGCACGCCGCGCAAAAACAAGGCGTCATCCTGGTCAAACAGCGCCAACAAAAACACGTCGGGATGGAGCGCCTGAATGCCATAGCCACTAAGGATAGTGTTCGGGAAATCGGACAGGTTGTAAGTCACGATTACGGAGGCCCCGGCCTCGATGGCGGCGGCCAGGACGTGACGGTCGCCTTCGTCCGGCAGACTGAGGGCAGGGATACGCATCTTATAACCGGCAACCAGACCCTTTGGAACGGCCACACTCATCAGCCGACAAGTGCGATCCATTTGCGCGGGCGTCACGCCGGGGCGATCCGCCAGCACATTGCGTGTCCACTCGGTCTGTATCTCCTCCGTCCAGCGGGCCTCATAGGCCCTGATGGTGGCAAGCCACATAAGCAGATCGCGCAGGGAAGGCGGATAAAGAACGCAGGCGTCCAGGACGGCAACAGTTTTCGGCTCGGCGGCGGTCATCGGTACAGACCAAGCCGCTCCGTCTCTGCGACAAGCTCTCTCATTGCTGCCTGCCGTCTTTCCATCTCCGCTTCCGTGATGGGTTCCTGGGGGGGGGCATTTTTCCGGGCCAGGTCCATATGAGCGCGGGCGGCGGCGACTTCGTCCTCCTGCTGCCGGTGCAATTGTTCCACCATGTTTTCATAGGTCTCCGTGTCCAGCAGCACGACTTCCGCCCGGCCATTGACCGTCAGCACTTCCGGGATACGGGTTTCTTTGAGCCGCGCCACATGTGCCTTGTGGTTCCGAAGAAAGTCGCTCATGGAGTGTATCTGGCGTGTGTCAAGCATGATTGGTCCCATTCATATTATTTACAAGTAATCCTATGATGACATATCACGCCAAAACAGTCAATTATTTACGTTTCCTGATAACGATCCGATCATATAAACGCTCGTATGTGCCATTGCCATTATCAAGATAAAAACGCGGGCCGCCTTGCATATAGGAACCTGCTGCTGCGATTTCTGACATCCGCTTCCCAAGTGTCCTGCTTGATCCAATAATCTCAAACTGGTCGGGGTTATGTTTATCCAAATAACTAATCGGCACTCCCATCACGCCGTCATAATCGCTTGGGATTGCATCGGTAAACGGCACTTCAATCGCGTCGTAGTTGTGGTAGCAGTCGTACTTCGCTGTGCCTTTGAGTTTCTTGTTGAACCTTAAGTTGTCGTCCATTGACATAAGTTGTAGCGGCTGATGCCGCCGACCGTGATCAATGTTCGTGAACCAAACTGACGGCGAGCGCAAGTATGTTTCTCCATCTACAGTTCGCGTAGCCGTACTTGGCCTTTGTGTTGGGTCAATTTCTTCCGGCGATATGAACAACATATCCTTGTTGAAACTTGTCGCGCCAACCCACATTTTATTATCTTTAATGAGCGGAAAGATTTCCTTGTAGGTAATTGCATTCTTGCTTCCGATAACGACAAACTGCTTATTGGCTTCCACCAACCAGGCCAGAAACTCGCGGAACAGGGAAAATGGGGGATTGGTGATGATAATGTCGGCCTCGTCGCGCAATGCTTTGACTTCTTGGCTGCGGAAATCACCGTCGCCCGCCAAGTAGTCAAAGCTTAGGTCGTTCACGTTAATCTTGCCGTCCCCGTTTTTGTCGCCCGTCAGCGTAAAAATCTTGCCCTTCTGCGAAGTTTTGCCTGCGTCGTACTTCGCGCTGCTTTCCTCAAAAAGCGTGGGCTGATACGACGCCAGTTTTTTGCTGTCCGCCGCGTAGCTGGTACTCACCAGCTTCTTTAATCCCAGCGTTTGAAAGTTCTGCGCGAAGAACTTGGTGAAGTTGCTCCATTCGGGATCGTCGCACGGCAAAAAGACGATTTTGTCCCGAAACACCTCCGGGTTGAACTCCGTATACGCATTGACTTCTTTCTCAATGTCGTGATACTGCGTGTAAAACTCGTCGTTTTTCGCTCGTTTAGCGCTGGTCAGATTGCTGTTTGCCATAATGATCGTCCTCCGTGTTGACCGTCTCAGAAAAGAACATCCGCTCGGTTTTATGCGGGAGAGTTCCGCAGAGAAACGCGGATTTCCTCTTTCAGCGCGGCAAAGTAGTTCGGGAACTAATTATCGGCGTCGCGGCTTTATACTTATAGAACACGGAAACTTTGGAGAAAACTCCCATGACATACCGCTCATTGGCTCTGATTTCTGCGGCGCTGGCCTTTGCACCGCTTGCTGCCGCGCAGGCCGCGCCGAGTATTCAACCGCTGACTTCAGCCAATATCAAAACATTGCAAGCGAGCAGCGAGATTGTCACCGAGAACCAAGACCAGCTTAAAACCATTGACGGCGACATTGCGCTGGCATACCGCTTGCACCGCGGCTCGGTAGTCTACGAGCAGCCCGGCAAGCTGCGGATTGACGCCAGCATTCCGCACTTTATTTCCGGGTACTATATCGTCAACGGCAACCAGAAGCTAACGGTCGCGCCCTTTGTCCATAAAGTCCAGGACACCACCGGCGAGCCGGGGAAGCGTCAAACGCTGATGGACTTCGGCTTTATCCCGCCGGAGCTGTTGACCGACTACAATGCGACGTTTTTGCGCCGGGAAGCCGGCCTGCTTTGCTTCCAAATCCAGCCGAAGCAAGCGGGGGAAACGCAAAAAGACTTGGTTTGGATTGATCCCAAGACACATATCACGACCCAGAGGTATAATTACGGGCGGGACGGCAAGCTGACCAAGATTTTGCGCTACATTAACCCGGTCCAGGTCGCGCCCGGCATCTGGGTCCCGACCCGCGTGGAGCTGTACAACACCCAAAACAAGCTGGCCGGCGCGACGGTATATCAGAACATCCGCGTCAACCAGCCGGTCAGCGACTCGCTGTTTAAGATTTAGCGGAGTACCCGGCACTGAAAGCCTTCCAGGTCTGCCAGTGCAGTGCCGGGCTTTAGAAGTGCAAAATGTTCGCGGACGCAGGATCAGCCTGACGCAAGCGGCATTGAGTCCCGCAGGGACTTTCACTCAACAATAGCCCGGCACTTCCAGTGCCGGGTACTATCTGGCCCCATGACCCCAAAACCCACTCGCCGCCCGGACCGCATGATTGACCTTGCCGCCGCCGGTCTGCTGCTTCTGCTCACTACCTTCCGCTTTTGGTACGATACCCAGCACCAATTACTTCAAGACGAAGCCTACTACTGGCAGTGGTCACGGCATCTGGACTGGGGCTACTACGATAATACCCCGCTGATGGCTCCCGTGATACACTTTTTTACGGCGCTTCTCGGCACAACCGAGCTGGGAGTCCGAGCTGGGGCGACCGTATGTGCGCTGATTGCGGGTGTCTTCATCTACCTGCTGGCAAAGCGCCTGCTGGGGCCGACGGTCGCACTTGCATCGCTCGTGCTGGCGAATGTCGTGCCGCTGTTTGCCGCCGGGGCGGTGATTATGACCCAGGACCCGGTCCAGCTTGCGCTTTGGGCCGCTGCGCTGTATGTCATTCAGCGGGCGCTGACAGACAGGCCGCGCTGGTGGATTTGGGCGGGCGTTCTGGCAGGGCTGGCGGCGCAGGCCAAGCTGAACGCACTGCTGCTGCTTCCGAGCGTCTTTCTCTACCTTCTCCTGTCGCCGCCCGCTCGCGACCGCTGGCTGCGCCGCCCGGAGCCGTACCTTGCCGGTGCCGTGGCGCTTTTGATGCTCGCGCCGTTTTTGTGGTGGAACCACACGCACCAGAACGCCTTCTGGATACACGCGCACGCGATGAGTTCGCGCGGCTCCGGCCATGACGGCCTCAAATGGGTCGGGCGGTTCCTCGGCGACCAGACCGTTTTACTGTCGCCGCTTGTTTTTCTGACCTATCTGTATGCCCTCGGCGACGGCATCAAGCGCGGGTACAAAGAACACGACGAAGCGTATTTGTTTTTGTGGTGTCCGGCGGCGGTGTCTTTCGCCGCGATTGTCGTCACGGCGCTCAAAAGCAAAGTGGAAGGCAACTGGGCAGTTGACTCATACATATCGGGCTTCATCCTGACTGCCGCCGTGCTGGTCCGATGCTGGGACAGCCATAGGGTTATTAAGCGTGTGTGGGTCGGCTTGTCCGCCGCACTTGCCGTCGTGCTGACGACTGCCGTGCTGTTTCCCGGCGCTCTTTACACCTCTGGCGTCAAGTTTCCAAAGCCGCCCGATGACCGGACGAACGAGTTGTACGGCTGGCGGCAGATGGCGGACCGGGTGACGCTAGAGAAGAAGGCGATGAGCGGCGACCCGTTCGTCTTCGGCATTAACTACCGGATGCCGTCGGAAGCGGCGTTTTATTTGCCGGGCCATCCCGGCACCTACGCGCTGTTTTTGAACTACAAAGCGTCGGAATACATGTTCTGGGAAAACCCGTCGGCGCTCAAAGGCCGCAATGCGATCTTCCTAAACGACACCGACAACCAAGACCACTTTGACGACCTGAGGGCCGTGTTTGACCGCGTCGAGCCGCAGCCGCCTTTGCTGATCACCCGCAACCCGCCGTATACAACCCCAATCCGAACCATCCAGATGGTCCGCTGCTACGGCTTCCACGGCTACGATGTCAAGCGCTGGCAGGACGGCTGGTAGCGTCCAGTTTGTCTCCACTTCATACCACTGTACCGAGCAGCAAGGCCGAAACGTCGGTAATATGATCGAGGACTCGCGCCGCGCCGGAAAATGTCGCTCGCCGAGTAAGTTCCGTGGGAATGACCCAGCAATCGAGCATGGCCGCCTGCGCGGCAATCAGCCCGCGTGGGGCGTCCTCAATCGCGAGGCATCTGCCGGCCGACAGCCTACTGCGAGCGACTGCGGCGAGATATGGATCAGGCGCCGGCTTGCTTCGTGCGTAATCTTCGCGCGTGATTGCAAAGTCAAAAAACTCCAGCAGGCCCGTCCGGCGATGCATCGCCTCGAAATGCCGGAGACGGGAGCTTGTCACGATCCCCATCCCAAAGTGTGGCCGTAACAGCGCGAGCGTCTCGCGAACACCCACAATCGTGATCTGTTCCTGCTCCAGCATTCGCAGATAGCGCTCGTTCCGAACACCCTGCATCTCGGCGATGTCCGTGTCGCTCAGTCCGTGAGCAAAAGCAAACTTTGAGGTGCCGCTGGAGTGTGATAAGAAGTACTCAAAATAGAGTTCAACTGTGAGATTGATCCCCACATCGGCGAAAACCTTTCGCGTGGCCTCGAAGTACCAGCGTTCGGTATCGACAAGCACGCCGTCATTGTCCCAGAGGATCACCGCGTAATTGGGAACTTCTGAGTGTGTTATGACTTTGCTCGCGAATACTGGACGTAGTGGCCGGTCTGCGGGGCGAGAAACACCGTGTCGCTGTCCGGGCCGACATTGAAGCGCAGGGTCTCGTTTTTCGCGCCGTAGAGCATCAGGCGGTTCTGGACCAGGCCCCACAAAAATGGCTGGTCACCTGTCGGGTTCAGGGCGGAGCCGCGCGTGCCGGTGCCGTCAGAATTGAAAACATAAAAATCGTTGGATTTAGAGACCCAGCGGCCCGCCAGCAGCTTGACGTGCGGGTCGGTGCTGTCATTTGTATTGCTGCCGCCCTGCAGCGTCACTGCTGCGGCGTTCGCTGCGGGGGCAGGAGGGAGCGGCGTTGCGGCATGGACGACCGGGAGCGGCTCCGGCACGGCATCGGAGTCAATATTCAGGGTTCCGGCGAGGTAAACGCCGCCGAGGACCAGCACGAGAACGATGGGAAAAGCAATCAATAGGGCGCGGGTCAGACGGCCGAGCGACGGCCCACCTGCGTTTACGGGCGTTGTGTACGGCAGAGGTGTGACGGTGGACGACGGCGGTGAATAGGGCGGGGGCGAATAAGACGGCGATGTCAGATACGGCGCCGGGCCGGAGGGCGGCGGCGCTTCTGCCGCAGCAGATGGAGGCGCGGCGGCTTGGTCTCCCGGCTCCGCTTTGGGGACCGGGGCGGAGGTATCGGCAGCCGCCTCTTGCTCGCTGGCAGCCGCCTCTTCCGCGACCGGCAGTGTTTCCGCCGTGACCGGCAGTGTTTCCGCCGTGACCGGCTCCTTAGATAATGGCTCTTCAGGGGCTGCCGCCAGCGCCTCCGCGCCCGCCGGTTCGGCAGCCGGAACAATGGCGTCGGCGGGAACGGGGCCATCGAACTCCGCGTGGCAGTGCGGGCAGACCGTTTCACCCGCTTCCTGCGGCGTTTGGCACTGCGGGCATTCGTAAATCATGCAAGTCTCCTGAAACCGTTGTCACAGCGTCTACAGCACGGTTATCTTACGGGGCGTTTGTCTCATTCCAGTAAGCTTCATTGTCCTGCAGCGCGGCGGCCAGCGGCCCGGAGCAGGGCTGGCCGGCGTTGCTTCGGTCCAGATCCCAGATGTCCGCGCCCGCGCAGGTCTGAGTCGGACGCAGCGAGCGCACATGGCCGTCGGCGAACAGCCAGTTGCTGCGGGTCAAATGACCGGCGAACAAATCCGTGTGCGACCCTTCGGGGTGCAGGTCGCAGCCGCCGCAGTCCGGCGACAGCAGCGGCGGATTCGGTGGGTTGTTCAGCTTGTATCCGCTGCCATCGGTCTCGCCAACTAAAAACAAGGCCGATGGGTTTTGAATCGCCCCCAGCGCCGCCGGCCTCGTCCCGCTTTGGAGGACAGATTCATTTGCACCGTAAGACACATTAAACTGGCCGCTGTCCACGTCAGTCGCCAGCGCATTGTACGGGTTGGACGGGCAGGCGAAGACCCCGACGTTTTTCACATAGGGGAAAATCTCTTGCCGCCAGGTGACGGTTGCGCCGCCGAGGGCATATGCCCCCGGCGGCATCACTTCATCGCTGTCCTGTGTGTACTGGATAATCGCCAGGCCGATCTGCCGCAGGTTGGACTGGCAGGTCGTCCGCCGGGCATTTTCGCGCACTTTCCCGAAGGCGGGAAACAGCAATGCGCCCAGAACCGCAATCATGGCGATGACAATTAAAAGCTCAATCAGCGTAAACGCTTTGCTGCGCAGAGAACACATCACACTTGCTCCAGGCGAAAACCGCCTGCTTGTTTATTCCCGATTTGCCCGCCGTTTCCTGCTTTTTCTAGTCGGGACTTGGGTGTAACGACAAATACAAGACGCGTGCAGTCTTTTCGGTGACTTTCACTCGCTCCGCCAGCGTCTGCCCGGCTACCCACACGATCCCGTGCGCGTCCACAATCAGGGGAATACGCGCTCGCTCGGAGCGCGGCACTTTGGCGTTGGTGAAAATATCCGACACTTTCTTGTGCTTTCCGCCCATCCCCAGCGGGTCAATTCTGTCCCCAGGTCGCCAGTTCCGTGCTTTCAGCGTCGGGAGGTCAACGGCATCGGCATCAAGCCGCACGGCATTGGGCACAACTTCCCAAGCCGCCTGCACGGCCCAGCCGATTTCCGGCAGTACAGCACTCCCTGGCACAGAGAGAAATACAGGAACTGCCTCTGCCTTAGCCGCACGGTACGTCATGGTGAAGTAAACAAACCCTTCGTCAACAAGCACATGGCATGGTGGTGAGGGAAGAGTCAGCGCAAAGAAAGGAGGAACAGGCCAAGTGATATAGTTTAACCCTGGCCGCATCAAAATCGCCTGGCAGAGCGTTTCTAACAGATCGTAGCTGATGCCTGCGGCTGTGCCGCGTACTTCCGCTGCCGCCAGCCGGACGACATGGCGCAAGAGAGCAGGGTGCAGGGAGGCCACCACTCGGCGTTTCAGAATGACACGGTCATTCTGACGGGAATGGATTGCTGTCGCTAAAGCCGCCTGCGCCTGCCCTGCCAAGTAGTCGCTGTCCCGCGCCGCGATCTCCGATAGCCGCACAAGTGCGTCGTCAACGCGCGAGTTATACTCCTGCCGAAGTTGCGGCATAAGCTCCAAGCGAATGCGGTTGCGGGTATAGTGATCTGGGGAAAAGTTGGAGGGGTCCTGCCGGGGCGACAGGCCATGGGCCGCGCAGTAGGCTTCAATTTCGGCCCGCGGGACGCCGAGCATCGGGCGGATAATGGAGCCGCGCCGCTCTGGGATGCCGCGCAGTCCGTCGGTTCCAGTCCCGCGCAGGATATTTCCTAAAACTGTCTCGACCTGATCGTCGCGCGTATGTCCCGTCGCGATTTTGTCTGCGCCGGCGCTTGCCGCCGTGCGTTCCAAAAACGCATAGCGCACTGCCCGCGCCGCTTCCTGCGTGCTTTGCTTGTGCGTGGATGCCCAAGCCGCGACATCTTCCCAGCTCACATGGCAGACAATCCCGCGCTCGGCACACCAGCCCGCGACCCATTGTGCTTCCGCCGTTGACTCTGCGCCCCGCAAACCGTGGTCCAGATGCACGGCTTCAACGCTGATCTGCCGCGCCTCGCGCTCGGTCCACAGCAGATGCAGCAAACTCAGCGAATCTGGCCCGCCGGAAACCGCGACCAGCACTTTATCTCCCGGCGACAGCAATGCCCAGCGGAATTGGTTCATGGCTAAAAGAAAAGCTAAAAGATAAGAATGGGGCCTTCCGGGGCATAAAAAACAACTGTGTCTTGGACGTCATCGTAGACCGCGTAACGGAGCCAGTGGTAGGCATCGCGGCTGTAGCCGACCGCGCCGACGCAGATGATATAACGGTCATCAGGGTCAAAGGGAAACTCGGCATCGTAGGGAATGGGATACGGCAGCGCGGAGACTTGCTCCAGGCACCGCTGCCCAAAGATCAGCGGAATATGAATGTCGCCGACAAAAATGCGCCGGTAGTCAGTCTCTTCGAAGACGTTCCAGGCTTCCACGGCGTCGCTGATTTTCAACTTCTTCACACGGGGCGACGTGTGGGTATAAATCACGCCGCCTTCGGCGATAGCTTCCGGCAAGGTTTGCAGCCAATCTACGATGTCCGCCGGCAGGTCCGTGTTCGGGTACTCGTCATGATTACCCTGCACTGTCAAAATGGCGAGTTCCTGAACAAGCCGCACGACTTCGGCGCTTTGAGGGCCACCGTCCACGAGATCGCCGAGACAGACAATGCGATCGCACTGACGCAGCTTAATATCAGCCAGCACTGCCAGCAAGCCATCAGAGTTGCCGTGAATGTCTGAAATGAGCGCCGTTCTCACACCGCCGCCATTTTCTCGTCCAGCAGTCGGTTCACGATGTCGGGCTTGGCTTGGCCTTTGAGGGCTTTCATCACCTGGCCTGTCAAGAAGCCTTTGCTTTTGTCGTTGCCGGCTTTGATCTTGGCGACGACATCCGGGTTGGCAGACAGCACGCGCTCGACTTCGGCGGCGATGGCCGAGTCGTCGGACACGGCGGCGAGGCCACGCGCGGCGACAATCGCGGACGCCTCCCCGCCGGCCTCGAACATCTCCGCGAGAACGGTCTTGGCGCTGGCGTTGGTGATCTGGCCGCTGTCCCGGAGCGTGATGAGGTCACGCAAATGAGCCGGCGTGACTTTGGTTTCGGTGATGTCCTGGCCGGATGCATTCAGCAGCCGGGCCAGATCGCCGGTGACATAGTTCGCAATGGCTTTGGCATCGGCCCCTGTCGCTGCGTCCTCAAAGTAGGCGGCGAGCGGGCGGGACGCCGTGAGAATGGCGGCGTCGTAGGGGCGCAGGCCGTACTGCGTGACAAAGCGTTCGCGTTTGGCATCAGGCAGCTCCGGCAGGGCAGCGCGGGCTTCCTCAACCACGGCGTCGTCAAAGTGCAGGGCGACCAAGTCGGGCTCAGGGAAATAGCGGTATTCCTGCTCTTCTTCCTTGAAGCGCATGTGGTAGGTTTCGCCGCGCAGATCGTTCCAGCCCAGCGTTTCCTGGCGCACAGCCTCGCCGTCGCTAAGTAATTCTGACTGGCGCTCGACTTCGTACAAGACGCCCTTGTAAACCGATTTGAACGAATTGAGGTTCTTGATCTCGGTCTTGACCCCAACGCCCGACGTGCCGACTGGCCGAATGCTCAAGTTCGGCTCGGCCCGCAGGTGGCCTTCTTCCATTTTGCCGTCAGACACGTCCAGATAAACGAGAATAGACCGCAGCTTCTCTAAGTACGCGCGGGCCTCATCTGCCGACGTGAGATCGGGCGGGAACTCGGTGACGATCTCCATCAGCGGGACGCCGGAGCGGTTATAATCCACTTCGCTTTCGTTGCCGCCCGCGTGGATCAGCTTGCCCGTGTCTTCTTCCAAATGCACCCGGCGGATATGGATGCGCTTGGTCCCGCCGTCTTCCAGGTCAATGTCCAGGTAGCCGCCGACCCCGATGGGGTTCTCGTACTGGGAGATTTGATAACCTTTGGGTAGGTCAGGATAAAAATAGTTTTTCCTGGCAAACACGCAGTCCCGCGATACGTCGCAGTGCAGCGCCAGCGCCGTTCGGAGGACAAGCTGCACCGCCTGCCGGTTCATCGTCGGCAGCGAGCCGGGCAGCCCTAAACAAACTGGGCAGGTGCGGGTGTTGGGCGCCCCGCCGAACTCATTGGCGCAGCCGCAAAACATCTTGCTCTCAGTCAAAAGCTCGGCATGGCATTCCATCCCGATCACAGGTTCATAAGTTGTGGTCATAAGTACTGTCACTCGTTCTCAGATTTCCCCGGCGGCAGTCGCCGCTCAAATTTCAGCATCTCATTTTCCAGCTTTATTTCTTTTTGCTCCTGCTTCAAGCTGTTGATGTCCGCCCGGTTCTGCCGCGTTTCCTGGGTGAGCGTAACAATCTGCGTCAAAGCATCCAGCAGTTGTTTCCACATCGGGTTAGGCCGCCTCTAATGCCGCTAGCACTTCCCGCGTCTTTGCCAAAATCAAGTGAGACTCTGACCGTAATGCTTTAGTTTCCTCCGCCAAGTGAACAAAGTCTGCTCTGTCCTGCGCCATTTCTGCGTTCAGGCGTTTTAGCTCGGCTAAGGCTTCTTCAATCTTGGTTTTGATTTCGACTTCTTCCTGCGCCGTCGGCTTCTGAAAAATTGCGGTATTCATCGTCAGTTTCTCCCGTCTCTATTCTACCTGATTCTGTGCAGGTGCGGGCCGCCACTGGCCGCGCCGGATGGCGAGGCGCAGAAGCAGAATCCCGGCGTAGGTGCCGACAAGCAGGCCGATGACGCTGGCTTCCGGGCCAAACGCGCCGCCGGTCCAAACAAACAGGCCGTGGACATGGCCGGCGAAGAGCGTGTTCGGGTCGTTTTCCCAAGCCCCGGAATTGGCCGTGCCGTAGACCGACGTTTCAAAGAAGTTCCAGCCCCAGTGGAGGCCGACGGGCAGCCACAGGCGGCGGGTCAGCAGATAAGCCGCGCTGAACAGCAGGCCCGTCTCCAGCGACAAAAACAGCGGCCCGACCAGCCACTGCCCGGTCGTCAGGCCATCCACGGGGCTGCCGAGGTGCATGAGGCCGAAGAACAGCGACGACGCGATGAGGGCAATTCCCGAACCGTAATAACGTTCCAGGGTCTGAAAGATGCAGCCGCGCACGGCGACTTCCTGAAAGACGGCGATGCACAAAAACAGTTCCAGCGGCAGCAGCGGCTTGAAATGCGGGTTCATGCTGCCGAAGCGGTACAGCCCGAACACGCCCATCATGGCGATAATCGCGGAAAAGACGCCCCCGCCAAGAAGCAGCCCAATCCCCGTTTCCGAGAAAAAGCCCTGCGGTGAAATCCCGGCGTCGGTCAGCGTCCGCTGATCAATTCGCTTCGTGGCGATTACATACGCCATGACGGCGGCGACCGCAAAGCAGAACTCCACCGTCAATCCGCCATGCTCGCTGTTCGGGTCAATCCGAACATGCGTGAAGTGAAAAACGGCCAGCAGCGGCAGGCCAATGACGCACAAAACTGCCGCCATGAGGCCCGCAAACACTAAAATCTGTGTGACCGGATGCTGCCGCCAGGACGACGGCGGGCATGGCGCGTTTTCCTCTGACAATGTCTCTATTCTCGCCAACGCAGCATTTTCAATCCATCCATCCAGGGTCTGCAACGAACACCGGCAGGCGCTTGTAAAACGCACTTGCCGCTGTGTCTAAATCGGCAAACGCGGCTAAGTTCGTGACTGCCTTCTGAAAAATTGCGGCGGAACATCCACGGTCATTCTTGAGTGGGTTGGGAAACTTGACCCAGCGCGAGGCACCATCAATAACGTTTGAGTTATGTCTGTGAGCCACTGCGAGCATAAGGCTGGCTGCGACTGCATAGGACATCCCATGATTTCCATTAGTGGTGACAAACGCATAAGTCCCGGCTTGCTCGGAAATTATCCACGGCGGTTGCTCTTCAATCTCTATCTCGCCAAAGTCTACGCTGTGTCCGAGTGCGACCAATCCAATTCCTGCACCCCAAAAGCGAAACGGTGTCACGAAGCCGACGTTAAGTATCTCCGAAAAAATACGCTCGGCATCCCGGAGCAGCAAATTCGCGTCTATCGGCGGTTGTATTTTTACCTCTAAATCACTAGACATGACTACTTCTACTCGACGTGGATGTGGCTGGGGCGCTCGATGGTGGCCCTGGCAGTGTGCCATTCGCTGGCCTGCTCGTAGGCGTAGGCGGCGCGAAATAAGACTTCTTCGCCGAAGGCTGGGGCCATAATTTGCAGGCCGATGGGCAGGCCGTGTGAAAAGCCGCAGGGCAGAGAGATCGCCGGGATGCCGGCCATGTTGGCGGGAATAGTCAAAATGTCGTTCTGCTTCATCACCAATGGGTCGGAAACTTCACCGATCTTAAACGCGACGGTCGGGGCGGTCGGGGCGATGATGACGTCGCAGCGTTGGAACGCCTGGTCGAAGTCCTGCTTGATCAGTGTCCGTACTTGCTGGGCTTTGACATAGAACGCATCGTAGTAGCCCGCCGACAGGGCGTAGGTGCCGATCATGATGCGCTGCTTGACTTCCGGGCCGAAGCCTTCTTCACGGGTTTTTTCAAACAAATCCACATGAGTTGTCGCCCGCGCGGTCCGGTGGCCGAAGCGGACGCCGTCGTAGCGGGCGAGATTGGACGACGCTTCAGCGGGGGCAATAATGTAGTAGGTCGGCAGGGCGTACTCGGTGTGCGGCAGATGGATTTCTTCGGCGACTGCGCCCAGGGAAACAAGCTGGGCGATGGCAGCGCGGACGGCGGCGCTGACGGCCGGGTCAATCGCTCCGCTGAAGTATTCCTGCGGGACGCCGATTTTAATGCCCCTGACATCAGGGGTCAGCGACTTTGTGTAATCGGGGACGCTTTGGTCAATGCTGGTGCTGTCCATCGGGTCGTGGCCGCTGAGGACGTTCATCAGCAAAGCCGCATCGCGCACGTCTTTGGTGATCGGTCCGATTTGGTCGAGTGACGACGCAAACGCGATCAGGCCGTAGCGGCTGACCCGGCCATAGGTGGGTTTCAGGCCAACGACCCCGCAGAACGCCGCCGGCTGCCGGATGGAGCCGCCGGTGTCCGAGCCGAGTGCCCAAATCGCTTCGCCCGCCGCGACTGCCGCCGTCGAGCCGCCGGACGACCCGCCGGGAACGGTCGTCAGGTCCCAGGGGTTGTGGGACGTGCCGAAGGCCGAGTTTTCGGTAGAAGATCCCATCGCAAACTCGTCTAAGTTCGCCTTGCCGACGAAGACGCTGCCTGCCGCCTGCAACTTTTCTACTACGGTGGCAGAGTAGGGGGGCAGGAAGCCCCGCAAAATCTTTGACGAGCAGGTCGTTTCCACGCCGAGTGTGCAAAGATTATCCTTTAAAGCAATCGGAATGCCCGCCAGGGGCGACAGCGCTTCGCCGCGTGCGCGTGCGGCGTCCACCGCGTCCGCCTGCGTCTGCGCGACTGATTCCGTCACGGTGACATACGCTTTGACATGGCCTTCTACGTCGCCAATTCTGTCTAAAACCGCGTCGGTCACTTCCCGTGCGGAAACCTCGCGCGATGCCATCTTATCGGCTAGCTCATGCGCCGTCAGTTCATATAATTGCATTGGTTCTGTCTAATCTTCTCTTTTCAATCTTCTTTCAGTCTTCCATAATCTGGGGCACAATAAAATTCCCGTCGCGCTTTTCGGGAGCATTTGCGGTCGCGGCTTCGCGGGAGAGCGAAGGACGGACAGCATCGTCGCGGAACACGTTTTGCAGCGGCAGGGAGTGCGAGGTAGGCGGAACGCCGGCTGTGGACAGTTCTTGCAGCCGCTCAAACTGGCTGAGAATGCCGTTCAAGTCGGTCGTCAAGCGCAGGGTTTCGGTCTCGGACAGTTCCAACCGCGCGAGAAAAGCCACGCGAGCCACTTGGTCTTGTGTTAATTGTTCAGGCATAGTCGGTTATTTCGCGCCGAAGCACCCCGATTCCTGCCCACTGGTCTCGGAAATCGGTCATGAAAAAAGCCGAAGCGGGAAATGCTCCCACTCCGGCTGACTTATCTCTGACGCTGGACGCTACGAATGCGGCGTCGAACGGGTCTTTTTCTTCGGCGGCATCAGCGCTTCCAAAGATTTCAAGTCGTTCAGCGTTTCCAGCTCGAAATGGAAGTCAATGACTTCCCCGATGTCAATCGCGCCTTTGGCGGCGAACTGCTCTTTTTCGTTGTGGGAGACTTCAACTGCCGTGTCTTTTAAAATGCCTTCTTCCCACTCTTCCTGCTTGATGAACTGCTCACCGAGCTTCTTGCAGCGCGAGCAGCGGAACTTCACATACACGAAGCTTGGTCCGAAGAGGCGGAGATAGTATCCGTGCTGAACCACGTCCTTGGCGATCACGCGCTGGCCGCAGTTGCACTTGATGGATGTCCGCATGTGACTCATAGTAGCTACCTCCCGAAGTATGATTCAGACAAAATGCAAACGCTGAGGATGTAAAATAAAGCAGCGTTCCGACGGAGGCAGTAGGCGTCCTGCATTAACTCCTCATTATATCATATTATTCCCAAATTCTTTGCATACTTGCATTATGGCAGACGCCGCAAAATCCTGCACTTTCTCCTGCACTTTTTTCTGCACTTCTTATTTTTTTCTGCGCTTCCTATCCAGCATTGATAGGACGCTCGCACTGCTTGCCGAGTTCTCGGCGCAGGCGCAGCAGAGCCACATCTTTGCCTTTCGCTTCCAGCATCACATCAAAGTCGCGCAGGCTGTCCGCGCCGACGGCCTGCCAGAACAAGACAAACTCCAGGGGGTTGATAAAGTCGGCGTGGGCTTTGAGGCGCGGCGCGTGCAGTTTCGTCACCGTGCGCTCCCGACCTGTCGCGCCTTTTTCTTTTTCGGCGGTAATCTCAAAGTCGGTGGACGGCGAGGAATAGTGGATCTTTGGAGTGACCTCTTCCGGCCACGTCGCCAGCGCTTGTGTCAAGGCTTCCGCGATCGGCAGGGCTTCGGGGTTAAAGCAGAAATGGTGCAGGTTGTCGAACACGACCGGGCAGCCGGTCGCCGCGCTGATTTCCAGCACATCCGTGACACTAAAAGAAACATCGTCGTTTTCCAGCACCAGGCGCTTCTTGGTCGCCTCGGGCAGCTCTAGATACCGCCGGATAAACCGCGCTTTGCTTTCGTCCCGGTCGCCGTAGACCCCACCGACATGGGTGACGACGACCCCTTCCGGCCCGCAGCCGAGCGTGTCCAAAAGCTTCGCCTGCGCATTCAGGTCCCTGATGCTCTTCGTCGCCACTTCCTCATCCAAAGCATTCAGCAGAATGTACTGCGACGGGTGCAAACTGAGCCGGATGTCATACTTCTTCGCCAAAGCGCCCAGCGCCGTCAGCTCTTCTTCCGCTTCTTCCAGTTGATTATGGAACTGGGGCATGTCAGGATGGGTCAGATAGGGCACGAAGTCCGACGACATTCGGTACATGTGAATGTCCGTTTTGTGCAGGTAGTGAAAAATCTCCGTGACGTATTCAATGGACTGCCGCACATGCGGCCCCGTCTTCCACTTACGGGCATCGTTCGACGGCATCCCCGCCTCCGCCGGCACCGTTGCCAGATTTCCCCCATGTCCGATCACCTTCACCGCAAACCCAAACCGCATACACTCGCCCCGCTTTCTGATAGATGTTTATACCCCGAAGGGGTACAATTTGAGCATTGCAAAAAGTGGAGGAAGATGCCCATGCTGACTTTGGAAGGCGAATACCCGCGTCCGTTGTCCGACGTGACTGTGCGTGCAATGGCGCTGTACTACGAAAAGCTCCAAGCCGAACTCGAACCGGAGCAAACTGGACGTGGGCTGGCAATTCATCCTGAGTCCGGCGATTACCTTGTTGCTGATACTCCAACCCACGCCGGCCACGCCATGCGCCGACTTCATCCCGAAGGGGGCACTGTCACAATGCGCGTCGGCCTGCATCCTGACCACGCACTGCTCGCACGGATCGGACCGGAGCAGGTGCGAGAAGGCAAGTCTTGATGCTGCTTGGACATGTCCGTGACTACGCTGCCTACGTCCTGCTGACTTTGCCGGGAGAAGAAGGCGAACTCGCGGCGGAAGCCGTGATAGATACCGGCTTTGAGGGTGAACTTGCCCTGCCGCGCACACTTGTCGCGAAACTGGAACGGCAGTCAGGCTATGAAACTCGTTCGTTTGCTTTGGCCGACGGCTCACTGCGCGAACTTCTCATCTGCTACATTGAGATTGAGTGGAATGAGGAACCGCGTACTGTCGAAGTTCTCGTCACCGAAGGCCGTCCTCTTCTTGGCATGGTTTTGATGGACGGCTCGTACATCGGCATAGATGCCCGCAGTGGCGGCGAAGCGGTCATCGAAGAACAGTGACAGCTATTTGTGCGGGGAATTCTTTCGCTGGCGATACGTTTGAATTTTCGCTTGCAGGTAGATCATGGGAGCAACAACCGCGCCGATGAAAATAACCGTGAGTGGAAGTCCAAGAAGTGACCTCCAAAAGTGTGACAGGTGCAGGTGAGCAAGAACATAGCCGGACAACAGCATGGAGGCGGCTGCTAAACCAATCTCAACCGAAATTACAAGCACGAAAAAGATAATCTGCCAAATCATCAGAGTTGATTTTAGAGGAATGCTTTCCAGAACTCCGGGTCGAAAGGCAGGTCGGTCTGGGCATGGAGGGCAGACAGGTAATCACTGGTTTGGGCGGGGTTAAGGGAACGGGATGCGGGGGAAAACATGGCGCCGAACAAGACGATCTGGGCGGCGGGCAGATCGCCCCGGCGGTTGCAGCGTCCGGCGCGGCGGATCAGGTTTTCGGGCGGGCAGAGGGTAGATAAGAGGACCGTGGCGTCAAGGTCGCCGGCTTCGAGAGCGTCGCCAGTAGTAAGCAGCAGGTAGCCTTCGCCTTCTTTTTCGAGTTCCCGTAATTGGGCATAAGTGCGGCGGCGGCTGTCTGCCGGCTGGCCGGTGTAATACAAATAAACGTTATGCGGGTAGGCAGCGGACAGGCGCGAAAACAGGGCTTCCGCTTCGGCTTCGGTTTCGGTGACGCCGAAGACGCGTGAGTTCTGGAAGTAAGCACGGCGGATTTCGGACTCGATGAGCGCCAGTGGATCGGGCGTGGGCTTGTAGGCCAGCGTGCGCGGCGGCGGCGGCAGGAACAGCGGCGAAGGCAGCGTCTCCAAAAACGACAATTCTTCGGCGAACGCGGGCGGCATCGTAGAGGACGCGGCGATGATGTCCATATCTTCGGCGAACAGAAACTCTAAAAGGCGGTGGAAGCGGGAAAACCCGTCGCCAGTGTAGGAATGCGCTTCGTCAAAGAAGAACAAGTCCCGACGGGGCGTGTCCGCCGAACCGATCAGCGCGGCCGGAAGGGCATGAACCCCGCCGCTGCCGAAAAACAGCTCGCGGAACCGGCTGAATGTCGTGAGGATCAGGTCCACGTCGGCTTCCAGCGGGTTCGTCACGATCTGCGGATCTTCGGTGCCGTCGGGGAAGAAGCGGCGGCACAGATTGCCGGTCGAGTCTTCATCGGCGATGTCCAGGCAGACCGTGCGGGGCGTCTCGTCGGCCTGCACGAACGCCCGCAGGTACGGCACGGCGCGGTACAAATAGTCATCTAAAGGCGAGCCGTCGGGGCCGATGAGAAACACGCGACGCGGGGCGCCGCCGCGCCGCAGGCCGAGGGCGGGAATCAGCACGGACTCCATCTTGCCCGCGCCGGTTCCCGCCAGCAGCAGGCCGCCGATGTCGCCGTCCGGCTCGGACAGCCGTGCGTACAATCCGGCCTGCCAGGGGTATGCCGCCGTCAATGCACCGTCGGAAGTCAAGCGATACGCGGCGTTGGCAATTTCCTGGGTCATGGAATTTATTACTAAATCTGTCATTGGGTTTATTATATCACGGCTTCGCCGCCCACGAACCGGGCTGTGGTATAATAATGGCATTATTTGATTGTCAGTAGGGTTAGATTATGATCACAGTTCAGGATGTCAGCAAATCGTATGGGACACGCACGCTCTTCGACCAAGTGTCGGTCAAGTTCACGCCGGGCAACCGCTATGGCCTGACCGGGCCGAACGGCGCGGGCAAGTCCACGTTTATGAAGATCCTCACCGGCGACATTGAGCCGTCCAACCGGGGAACCGTCACAAAGCCGCGCAAAGTCGGCGTCCTCAGCCAGAACCAGAATGCGTTCGATGACAAGCGCATCATTGACACGGTGATGATGGGCAACATGACTCTGTGGAACGCTTTGTTGGAGCGCAATGCGCTCTGCGAGGCGGACGAGTTCACCGATGAGATGATGAACCGCCTCGGCGATTTAGAGTCGCTGATCGCGGATGAAAACGGCTACGAGGCCGAGATCGAGACCGCCGAAATTCTGCGCGGCATCGGCATTCCCGACGAGAAGCACACGGATTTAATGTCCACACTGCCGAACGATTTCAAGTTCCGGGTTCTCTTGGCTCAGGCCCTGTTCGGCGGCTCCGACGCGCTGCTTTTGGATGAGCCGACGAACTACATGGACTTGGAAACGATCCACTGGCTGGAAGAATTTCTGCTGGACTACAAAGGCACGCTGATTGTCATTTCGCATGACCGGCATTTTCTCAATGCCGTCTGCACCCATATCGCCGACATTGACTACGACACGATCATCAATTATCCCGGCTCCTACGACGACATGGTGGAGCATAAGATCTCGGCCCGCAGCCGGGTTGAGAACGACAACAAAGACAAAGCCAAAAAAATTGCCCAGTTGCAGGAGTTCGTTTCGCGCTTTGCCGCCGGCCAGCGGTCGTCGCAGGTCCAGTCCCGGCGCAAGGAAATGGCCCGTCTGGCTCCGACCGAGATGAAGAAGTCGAATATCCAGCGTCCATTTATTCGCTTTGACCAGAAAAAGCCGTCGGGCCGGGAAGTCGTGACAGTCGTCAATTTATCCAAATCGTTCGGCCCTCAGCGTGTCCTGTGCGACCTGAACTTGGAAGTCACGCGCGGCGAGAAAATTGCGATTATCGGCCCGAACGGCATCGGTAAGACCACGCTGATCCGCTGCCTGGTCGGCGACCTCACGCCCGATGCTGGGACGATCAAATGGGGCGGGGGCATGACCTGGGGCTACTACTCGCAGGACTACCGGGCCGAGATCCCGTCCGGCATTCCTGCCTTGGACTGGATCATGAGCTTTGACGAGGAAGCGCAGGGCCAGCAGTATGTACGCGGCCTGCTCGGCCAGATGCTGTTCAAGGGCGACGAGAGCCTCAAGCAGACTGAGGCGCTCTCCGGCGGCGAAGCGGCCCGGCTTCTGATGGCAAAGCTGATGCTTCAGCGCCATCCTGTGCTGATTTTCGATGAGCCGACAAACCACCTGGACTTGGAAGCCGTTTCTGCGCTTGCCGAGGGCCTGTCGCAATTTGCCGGAACTGCATTTGTCGTCTCGCATGACCGCGATTTGATCTCCGAAATGGCAACCCGCATTTGGTCTATGTCCGAAGCGGGCCTGCTCGACTTCCGCGGCACTTACGACGAGTACCTGGAAGCGCACCCACTGCCGGAGCGCGTGAAGAGTGGCGGTTGGTAAAACGGCGGGTTCTGATGGATACCAAAAGCCGCGCCGCCAAAGAAGAAGCCGTTCATGCACTCGAGGCAAAAATTGCAAAGAGGCTAATCACGGGATACATATGTGTAGGTAGTGTGGCCGTTCTATATATTCTTGGTGTTTGTACTACGCCCGGCCCGCCTAATAGAGCTGGTGTTCCATCATGGATACTGAACTTGATAGAGAATTTGGTGGCGCTTCTTCTAATTGGCTGCTCTGTAATGGCCTGGCACTTTGTGGCTCGTGATCGAAAGCTGCTCCTAAAGTTGCAGGCGACTGCCGCGCAAGAGGATACGCTGGAACAGGCGGGGGTGTGGCCTCCGCCGCCGAGCAGGCCGAAGGAAGAATAGCACAGCAAAGCGAAAAAGCCACGGAAGAAGACGCCACGGAATAAATTCCGAGGCTGAGTAAACCAGTGTCGCGGCGACACAAGAAGCAATTCGCGATACAACTCTTGCGTCTCCTGGACTGCATTGGCAGACCTGGAAGGGGCTGTTTTTCCTAGCCTCGGAATTTATTCCGTGGCGCTTTGGGCTTATTGAGCAAGGAGGCTTACCCTGTTCCTCTACCACGCGACGCCGCTGCATTATTTGCCGCACATTCTGCGAAGCGAAGCGCTGTATGCCAAAAGCATCACGGCGGGGCAGGGGATCAAGCCGCGCCGGAGCGCCGTCCGCCGGGATACGATGCTGGGGCTGACCGACTGGGTGCATCTGTCTACACGCCCGGACACGCCGCTTTTGCGCGATAAGCTGGCACAGGGGTATCCTCATGTGCTGTTTGAGTTTGACCGCGAAGCCGTCTTAAACCTGCCCGAAGTCGCACTGCTACCCTACAACACGAAAGCTTGGCATACCCGCGCCGCCTATGTCCCCGTCACCGCCGCCGCCGAAAAGGCCGCGCTGCTTCGCCGGCATGACGAAACTCACCACTTTCCGAGTCTGGAAGTGCTGGTGCATTATGGGCTGGACTTCGCGCATCTCATGATGATCGCATTTGCCGCCGAAGAGGAACATCAGTGGACGTGCCAACTGGTGGCAGCGCTTGAACTCAATGCGCCTGTGCCGTTCGCCGCAGACCCGGCACTGGTCGCGCTCTACAAGCTTACCGATGCACGGCTTCCGACCCTCAATTACTTCGCATCCTGCATTGCGGCGGATTGCCTGCTGCCGCCGCCGGATATTGCATTCGACTGACAATGGACCCGGCACTGGAAGTGCCGGGCTAGCGCGGCAAAGAAAGTATGCCTGCGGCATTCCTGCGTATCCGCTCCGCGACTGAGGAGACTTCAGTGCTGGAGGCACTTTCCGTGCTTCGTTAAACCGGCACTTTTAATGCCGGGTCTTCCGCCGCGCCGAGTTCTTGGCAACCTCTCATGCTCCTGACGCTCTGGCAGCACATCACGCAAATCGGCACGCACTACGGGGTCAACCCGCTCTTGTTTGCCGTGCTGTACCTGGCTCATCATCCGCTGTTTTGGGGAACTATGGCCTGGCTTGCGGCACGGGTACGCGCAAAAAAGCCGAGCGCAGGGGTCGTGGCGCTCGGCGTCTTCTTCTGGTTTCTTCCCTACACCTATGTGTTCGTCTTCGGGCGCGGTCTGCCGTGGTGGATTTACGCGCTGGCGGCAGCCGCAATCGCCGTCGGTGGAACTCATGCCGTGCACGTTATTCGTCAGCGGCTTAGATCCTAGCCTACAGCGTCAAGCTGAACATGACGAACGGCTTGGGCCTCGTCGTGCCGTGGAAGATCGGGAACTCGACTCCGACGGAGCCGAGCAGGCCGATCCGGGCGGACAGCGCCGCCGACAAGCCGTGCAGCGTGAGCTGGCCGTCTACGGTGTATCGCCCTGGTCCATCAAAATTGAGCAGCGAAGTCGCAAGGACAGGACTGAGGCCCTCGTGGCCGCCGAGGAGAAAGCCGAGCTTGATCGTCCGTGACGGCAGGTTGTCAGGCCGGTGAAAGGCTGCGGTCTCGCCGAAGAACCGCGCCCGCAGGAACTTAACGCCTAAATCCGAGGCAGGACCCGCGCTGAACTGAGCGCCGTAGTGGCCGGAGTTCAGCCAGACAATGCGGGTCCCGCCGAAGTTTCGCGCTAACAGTTTCGCCTCGTCCGGCAGAATGACCGTGTCGTAATGGCCGTTGATCATCAGCACGTCTTCGGGGTTGAAGTGCCGCTGCGGCAGCCAGGTGGACGAATCAATTGGGGCCATCGCCGCGCTGTATGACTGGTAAGTGTAGCCGCTTTGGAGGATCTGGCGGCGAATGGGCCGTGTCAGCACGCCGTCCCAGATGTCTTTTGGGAAGTCCGCGCCGCCTACCAGCGTCAGCACAACTTTGACGCGCGGGTCCACGCCGGCGACAACTGCGCTCATAATCCCGCCGAGGCTGATGCCGGCGATGCCCATCCGGGTGACGTCTACATCGGGCCGCTTCGCGAGATAATCCAGGCCGCGCCGGGCATCAAAGACGATCTGGCTGAGAGCGCCCACCATATCGGGGACATTGCCAGACAAAATATGGGCGTTGTTTCTGTTCCGCTCGGCAGGCGTCCGGTTCAGACTGTACGGCTCGACCACCAGAAGCGCAATCACGTTCGCGCGGGCGACGGCCCGGCCCAGCAGAAAGCCGCTTTTCAGTGAGCTGGGGTTGAACTCATGCAGCACGACCATCGCTGGGTGAGGGCCGGGACCCGGCGGCACAAACACATAGGCCGTGACCGTGTTGTTGACGGCGTAGGGAGTGTGTATTAAACTGGGATAGGTGACTGTCGTGATTTGAACACCGTTCTCGGTGTCATACGGCTTCGCCGTGACGGGAAACGGCGCGGTTTGATCGTAATCGAAATAATGGGGGCTCACGCCGAACGGTAAAGGCGAAGCAGTCAAAGTCGCTGGAGCGTTCTGAGCATCGGCATGGGCAACGGAGACGACAGGCAGTAGGCAGGCAAAAGCGGCACAAAAGCGCAAAAACTTGTTTATGGGACGTTCCTCTAGTTCTATGGATGAGACTGAAAATGTTGTCTTACGGAGCATTTTGGGTAACACTCCCAAGACACTGTTTTGAGAGGATACCCGAAATGACCGACCATGCCGCACACGCCGAGAGCGTCCAGAAGATCGCTGCCTTGATCAAGTCTATTGACTTCGGCATGCTGACGACTTTAGATGCCGAAGGCCGCCTGCATTCCCGCCCGATGTCGTCGAACAAAGAAGTGGAATTCGACGGCGATGTCTGGTTCTTCACCTATGCGTCTACGCCCAAAGTCTACGAGATCGAAAACAAGCCGTATGTCAACGTCGCGTTTTCCGACCCGAAAAGCCAGACCTACGTTTCGCTGTCGGGCCGTGCCGAGCTTGTCCGTGACCCCGCCAAAATAAAAGAACTGTGGCAGCCGTCACTGAAAGCCTGGTTCCCTAACGGTGTAGATGAACCCGACATTGCACTGATCAAGATCAACGCCGATCAGGCCGAATACTGGGACAGCCCGGCGTCGCCGATTGCTCACGCCATCAGCCTGGCAAAAGTCGCCCTGAACGGCCAAGCCGCACAGAGCGGCGAGAATGAGAAGGTGGACTTGTAAGCCTCCCCTCAGCCCCCAATAATGAGTCCCCCCGCCCTAATTCTGGGGAGCCACACAAGGAAGAACCTTGCGCTCTGCGTCTCTTCTTCTAATCCGGCTCCCCAAAATTGGGGCGGGGGGCCCTCTGCTCCAAAAACGCCAGCAATTTCGGCACTGTTTCCAGCCGCTTCACCGTCTCAAAGTCTGCGAAATGCCCTTGCTTGCTTGCCAGATTGAGCCACTGCTTGAGGCGACAGACGAGAAAGTGGTCCGTGCGCTTGTCTCTTTCCGTCTTCCCCTCAATTTGCGCCGTCAGCGCAAGCAGCCGCTTCAGTTGCGGTACCCAATCAATCGGCAAGTCCGAGTTTGCAGGACAAGGTTTTGTCGCGATCCCCAGCTCACACGCGATCTGTTGCGGCAGAAATGGGTTCGCCAGCGCCCCGCGTCCCAGCATAAAGTGGCGGCAGCCGGTCTGGTCGCGGCAGCGCTTGAAGTCGGCGACCGACCATAGATCGCCGTTGGCGACGACCGGAATAGACAGCCGTTCGCGCACCTGTCCGATCCGCACCCAGTCGGCGGGCGGCGTGTAGCCCTGCATCTTGGTCCGCCCGTGAATGGTGATCCAAGACGCGCCCCCGGCCTCGGCGCGGCTGGCGTTCTCAAAGATGATGTTGGCGTCATCCCAGCCAAGCCGCAGCTTCGCGGAAACAGGGACTTCGGCGGGCAGCCCGGCTCGGATTGCTCCTACGATGGCTTCGACTCGCTCAGGCGACCGCAAAATTGCCGCCCCGCCATCGTGCCGGTTGACCGTCGGGGCTGGGCAGCCGAAGTTGATGTCAATCGCTTTTGCGCCCGCCTTCACGGCAACCTGCGCCGCCTCGGCCATGCGTCCGGGATCGCCGCCGAGAAGCTGCACCTGCACCGGCAGTCCGCTCGGCGTCGCCGCCCGGTGACACAGCTCCGGCACATGACGCAGAAACAGTTTGGCGGGCGGCACGTCGCCGCTGACTCGCAGGAACTCGGACACGGCAAACGTAAACGCGCCGCTTTCGCCTTGATACGCCCGCATCGGCGCGTCGGTGAGGCCCTGCATCGGCGCGAGTATAAGAGCTGGGAGCGACGGAATAAGCATGATAGAAAGATACCCGGCACTCAAAGTGCCGGGCTAATGCAGCACAGAAAGTGCCTCCGGCACTGGGGAGTCTTCAGTCCCATAGGGACTTTCTTTGCTGCGTTGGCCCGGCACTTCCAGTGCCGGGTATCATACCGGGTACGGTGTTTTACAGCCCTCCCGACATCCGCAGCATTCCGCCGTCAATGTAATAGGTGCTGCCGGTGACATACGAAGCATCGTCCGACGCCAAAAAGATCGCGAGGTTGGCGACTTCTTCCGGCTTGCCCCAGCGGCCCAGCGGGATTTCGGCCATCAGCGCTTTTTCCATTTCCGGGTTCGCCTGGACATCGGCGTCAATCGGCGTGAAGATCGCGCCCGGCCCGATATTGTTGACCGTGATGCCGTGCGGGGCCAGCTCCACCGCCATCGTCCGCATCAGCATCCGCAGGCCGCCTTTCGACGCGCAGTACGGCGCGTTTCCCGGCATCGGCAGGTCCTGGTGGACGCTGGAGATGTTGATGATCCGGCCCGGCCCCGACTGGGCGATCATCTGCTTGGCAGCGGCCTGAGCGCACAAAAACGGCCCGGTCAAATTGACCGCGATGATCATGTTCCATTGATCCAGCGGAAATTCGGTGATCGGGTGCTTGCGCTCGATCCCGGCGTTGTTGACCAGAACATCTACGCGCCTAAACTTCGCCAGCGCCTGCTGCATGAGATTGGCAACTTCGTCGGGCTTGGACACATCGGCTTCTACCGCGAGGCACTTGCCGCCGGCGCTTTCAATCATCTGCACGGTTTGATTGGGTGCGTCGGGAGTGCCGACATAGTCAATCACGACCGACGCGCCTTCCTTAGCCATTCCGGCGGCAATCGCCTGGCCGATGCCGGTGGCGGCGCCTGTGACAATTGCCACTTTGTTATCCAGTTTCATGGGGTCAATCTCCTAGGGTTTACGGGTAGAATCTTTGCAGTTAAATCTTTGGCGAGGTAAGTTTATGGATCGCCGCGTTTTTCAGCCCCGGCCCGACAACAGCGCCGAGCGCCGCCGCAATGCGCTCGGCATGGCGATCGTCATTTTAGTCGCCGGCGGCCTGTGGCTTTATTACCAGCAGCAGCATTCGGTGCCTGCTGCCCGGCCCGCTTCCGTCCAAAGTATACCCGCGCGGCCTGCTAGATGAGAAGAACAGCCATTTTAATTTTGCGCCTTTGCTTTTTGCTTCTTCTGACTGCTGCCCCGGCGCAGGCCGCGCGGGGTCCGTCGCTCGTAACCGGCGCTGACCTATCCGAGCTGCCCTACTATGAAACCGCCGGGGTGAAATATGCCGACGGCGGCAAAAATGCAGACTTGCTGGCGATTGCCAGGCGCTGCGGCTGGAAGATTATTCGGGTGCGGCTTTGGGTCAATCCGAGCGCTGACCCGAAGGCCCGCGTTTCGGATTTAGATCATGTGACGGCGCTGGGAAAGCGCATCAAAGCGGCGGGATTTGAGTTCCTGCTGGACTTCCACTATTCGGACACCTGGGCCGATCCCGGCCACCAGATCAAGCCTGCCGCGTGGGCCGATTTGCCGTTCCCGGCGCTCGTCCGCACCGTCCATGACTACAGCCGGGACACGGTTGTCCATCTGTCGCAGAATGGCGCACGCCCAGACTTGGTGCAGGTCGGCAACGAGACTCGGAACGGTCTGCTGATTGGGGACGCCGCCCATCCCGGAGGCGGGTTTTGGGAGCCGGACCACAAGGGCATGAAGCGGGCCGCGCGTCTTCTTGCCGCTGGGCTTGCCGGGGTGCGCGACGCCGACCCGGCACACCCGCCGATGACGATCATTCACGTTCCCGACGGGCAGGACACAGGTTTCATCAAGTGGTATTTTCCGGCGCTCACTCAAGCCGCGCGGACTGCCGACCCGCCGGTGACGCTCCATTACGACATGATCGGTTTGTCTTATTATCCGGGCATTCCCTGGGACCATAAAGCCGGCTACCAACCCTGGCATTTGTCGCACCTGTCCGACTCGATGCACTATATCGCGACGGTCCTGCACAAGCCGGTGATGGTGGTGGAAACGAGCTGGCCGCAGGCAAGCAATGCCGCAGATGTCGCGGGAGCGCCGGAGTTTGCCTTCACGCCGCAAGGCCAGGCCGCGTTCTACGCCGCGCTCATTCACGCGGTCCGCACCGTGCCGGACGGTCTTGGACGCGGCGTGATTTTGTGGGAGCCGGACACCCTGAACTGGGACTCTGTCTTCGATGCTCAGGGCAACGCCCTGCCGGCTGTGCGTATTTTAGGAAGCAAATGATTATGCTGGACGAGCTGCGAAAAATTGTCGGAGCCGATGCCGTTCTGGCGGAACGCGGGGAGCGGGCGGTCTACGAGAATGATGCGTATCCGCTGGAAAAAGCCGCGCCACTGGCGACGGTGCTGCCTTCCACGGCGCAGCAGGTTTCGGAGGTCATGCAGGTCTGCACAAGGCGCAGTATTCCGTTTGCGCCGCGCGGGGCCGGAACCGGCCTCGCAGGCGGAACCCTTTGCCCTGGCGGCATTCTCATCGGCGTCGCCCGGATGAACAAGATTTTGGACGTGGATTTACGGAACCGGCGCTTGACCGCCCAGGCCGGGGCTGTGAACATCGCCTTGACGAAAGCCGTGGCCGCCGACGGCTACTTGTACGCGCCGGACCCGTCTTCCCAGGGGGCATCGACGCTCGGCGGCAACATCGCGAACAATGCCGGCGGGCCGCACACGCTGAAATACGGCGTCACGGCTAATCACATTCTGGCGCTGGAAATGGTTTTGCCGAGCGGTGAGATCGTCACGCTCGGCGACAAGACCGAAGACGTCAACGGCTACGATCTGCTGGGTCTCGCCGTCGGCTCCGAAGGGACGTTCGGCATTGTCACGGAAGCGACGGTGCGCCTGACTCGCGCCCCGCAAGCCGTCCGCACTTTTCTCGCGATCTTCGACACGGTAGACGATGCCACGGAGACCGTCTCTGCTATTATGGCGGCGGGCCTTGTCCCGGCGGCTTTGGAACTGATGGACGCGGTGATTTTGCAGACGGTAGAAGACGCGTTTCACTTCGGCTTCCCGCGCGATGCCGGGGCCATTCTCATCATCGAGCTGGACGGCCTCGCGGCGGGTATCGACACGCAGGCCACCCGTGTCCGCGCTCTCTGCGAACACGGCAGAGCCAGGGATGTCCACGCTGCGTCTACGCCGAAAGACCGCGCTAACCTCTGGATGGCCCGCAAGAAAGCCGTCGGCACACTGGGGCGGCTTGCCCCATCGTGCGTCACTCAGGACTGCGTCATCCCGCGCTCCAAGCTGCCGGAAGTGCTGCGAGCCATCACAGACATCGGCGTCCGGCACAACTTACGCATCGCCAACGTCTTCCATGCCGGCGACGGCAACCTGCACCCCGTCACGCTCTTTGACGAGCGCTCGCCCGATGACGTGCACCGCGTCATGGCCGCCTCCCATGAGATACTCGAACTCTGCCTCGGCGTCGGCGGCACCCTCACCGGCGAACACGGCATTGGGGTTGAGAAGCGCGACTACATGCCGCTCCTGTTCCCGCCCGAAACGCTGCAAACGATGGAGCAAATCCGCGCCGTCTTCAACCCCGCCGGCCTCTGCAACCCCGGCAAAGTTCTCCCGTCCGCCCACGGCTGCGCCTACGAGATCGCCCCCGGCGAACATCGCCCGCGCTCCGGCGCAGTCGCCGTTTAATGCTATGATCACCACTGACCAGGAATTACAGGGAACACAAGAGCGGATTGCTTACTTTGAGCGCTTGCTCGGACAACTCCGGGCCACGGCAACGCCGGCAGAGTTTGGTCTGATGGCGGGCGGCTATCGCGCTGAACTGGAACAAATGCAAACGGAAGTCGTGACTTATTCGACCCGACCCCTCGAAACTCAGCCCCGCTCCGGCGCAGTCGCCGTCTGACAAGGCAGCAAAAAGCCCCGCGCCACAGGGCGCAGGGCTATTTCGGCAGCATTAGACGAGGGCAGCGTCCGGCTCTTCTTCCAGCGGCACTCCGGTCGCCAGCAGGATATTCAAGTGTTCTTGTTCCTGGAGATCGTCTTCCACGATTGCTAAATCCTCGTAGAAGTCCGACATCCGCTTGGGCCAGCGGCTAGGGCGCACGGGAACGTACCACCAGTTATCTATTTTTCGGACATCGCTCTCTTGCACATGAAGCGTGACGCCGCCGGGGGTGATGTTTGTCAATCGCTCCTGAACCTGTTGCGCGACTTCTTGTTTTGTCAGGCGGTTCAGCTTTTCGACAACCACTTCGCCGTTATCGGTAAAATCTGCGCCGATGTGGTTCCCATCCAGCAATGCGGTTCCGAGTAGCGGACGCCGTCCCATTGCCAGCACTGCGACTTCCAGCTCACGGCCTTGCCAAATAATAGTGGCAATGTGAACCGCCGTTCGGACATCGGCATCATTGGCAAGGTTCGCTTCGATTTCCTGGAAGAACGGCAAGCCGAGCGCGTCCACCGTCCCCGGCGACAGCGTCAATGCCCCAGCAAACCCAGTATCTACGACGCACTCAATGACAAGATTAGGCTGCCCCGGCAGCCGGAACACTACGTCCACGCGGGCCTGTAAATCCCGAACCAAGCCTTGTGTCATGGCGTCGTCCGGGTCAGCGAGCCGCCGACCGCATACACGGCGTTGTACCCGATGCGCTTGCCGTACATTCGTGCTTCCGGGCGGCGCTGCTGAAGCTTCCGCCCCGCCGCGATCAGGTCATCGCCGATCTCGTAGTCGCCGGTCTCGACATCAATAGACACGATTCGTCCGATGTTTTCTTCAGTTTCCAGCACGGTTCGCAGGCGGCTCTCGTAGATTTCCAGCCCGCGCCGCCCGATTTCTTCACCACCATCTTTTGTCATCATCATCGTTTTCCGGTCTGCGGACAGCGTTTTCATTCCTGCTCGCTCTCTTCATATTCGCCAAGAACCGTATAAAAATCATCGCCGATTGCACGCCAGTCGGAGCGAAGGGCCAGAAAGTCTGCATAGCCGGGATCGGGCGATGTGTTGTAGACGGTAAACGTACCCCCAATATCCAGCGCCCGCGCAAAGCCTTCCAAGAAGTTCGGGGTTGCAAACAACAGGCCAAAGTTCTCGTTGGAATAATCATTCATGGTGTCGGTCCCTCGTTGTCCCGATAATACCCCAGGTGGACAGAAACGATAGCAAGCAAAAAAACTAAAAGCCTCGCGCCTATCGGCGCGGGGCTATTCGCATCAAGCCGCGAAACTACAACTGAGCAAGAAGATGGTCAAACTCGCCGTGGGGGCCAATCCAGAACCAGTCGTACCCTTCTGCATTCTCAAACGCCAACGCGCGGTAATGCCGCCCGACGCGAACTGTCCACAAATCCTCTCTGATCCGCCTGAAATGCAGTGACGGATGAAACGGATCGACTTGCAGCAAGGCATAGTTTTTGTCCGCCAGTTCCCGCACTTCTGCCGGCAGGGCGTTGTACTGCTTCCAAAAGTCCGGCGTGGTAAAATGGTTCATCACAGAAGATTAGCGAGGCATTTCCAAAGGCAGGCATTGCCCTGCTTGTCGCTGCTCCCGGACCCGCTGCCGCAGCGCATCAAAGCGGCCCGCCTCGACATCCTGCGCGATCTGCCGCTCCCACGCCTCCGCCCGGTACTCCTCAATCCATTCCAGC
Organism: uncultured Armatimonadales bacterium; assembly: GCA_964252595.1. Classification (GTDB taxonomy): domain Bacteria; phylum Armatimonadota; class Armatimonadia; order Armatimonadales; family Capsulimonadaceae; genus JANXMY01. Next base: position 324 of record CAXUNT010000038.1, on the reverse strand, counting down.
AGGGCTGACAGTTCCCCTGCCGGAAGCTCCGTGATTGCCGACTGTATTTCTTTAACGCTCATGGTCAGAGTGTACCTCCTCACAGGTCAAAACCGTTTTCACGGGGCTGAACCCCCGTGCTTCAAAAGTGCAACTCCCCGCCTTCGCGGGCAAAAGACAAGAGCGGCCAACATCTTCGCCCGCGCAGGCGGGAGCTTGCCCTTCAAAGCACGGCGGGTTCAGCCCCGTGATCCTCCGCGCCCTTCTCGTGATCCTCCCATCACCTCTCCGTGACCTTCCCGCGCCTCCCGCAGCACGCCCGCGCAAACTCCGTGACACTGCCTG
>CAXUNT010000037.1:30956-41036 GCA_964252595.1 uncultured Armatimonadales bacterium | reverse complement strand
GATAAACACACAAGGAGCAAACACATTGCAGAGAAGCAGAAGCACAGCACAGAAAAGCAAGTTCGGCCTGGCCGCCGTAGGATTAGCCGCGCTGCTCGCGGGCTGCGGACAGCACAGCGCCTCGAACACGACCGGCGGCACGGGCGGGGGAAGCAGCCCAGCGGGCGGCGGGAGCGGGCCCCTGCAAATCGCGGTTATCCCGAAAGGCACGTCCCACGAGTACTGGAAGTCCATCCATGCCGGGGCATTGAAAGCCCAGGAAGATTTGGGGAAGTCAGGAACCCCGATCAATATCCTGTGGAAAGGCACCGAAAGTGAAGGCGACCGCAACGGCCAGGTCAACATCATCGAGACATTTATCACCCAGCATGTTTCCGGCATGGTGCTGGCCCCGCTGGACAATCAAGCGCTCGTTACCCCAGTGCAGGACGCCGTCTCGCACAAAATTCCTGTCGTCATCATTGACTCCGCGCTCAACACCCCGGCGTACTCGTCGTTCTGCGCCACCGACAACGAAAAAGGCGGCGAGCTAGCGGGCCAGCAGATGGGCAAGCTTTTAAACGGCAAAGGCCGGGTCGTGGTCCTGGCCTACGCGCAGGGATCGGCCAGCACCGAAGCACGGGAAACAGGCTTCCTGACGGCGATTAAAAAGTTCCCCGGCATCACTGTGCTGTCGTCCAACCAGTACGGCGGCCCGACCACCGACACGGCGAACAAGACGTCTCAGAACCTACTGGCCCGCTATGGTACCCAGACTGACGGCGTGTTCGCCTCCAACGAGACTAACACGCGCGGGATGCGGCTGGCGCTGAAAGACGCCAACCTGCTCGGCAAAGTCAAATTCATCGGCTTTGACGCCGCCCCCGATTTAGTCACCGCGCTTCAAGCGGGCGAAATTCAGGCCATTGTCGTTCAGAACCCGTTCAAGATGGGCGAAGTCGGCGTGACAACCCTGGTCAGCGCCATTCAGGGAAAGACGGTTCCGAAGAACGTAGACACCGGAGTCGCCCTGGTGACGGCGGACAACATGAACCAGCCGGCCATGCAGGAGTATCTGAACCCGCCGGTGGCTCAGTATTTGAAGTAAAAGAACCCCCCGCCCCAATCCTGGGGAGCCGGAAAAGAGCAGAACGGCAAGAAGGGCGCAGCAAGCAGCGCCCCTACGGGTTCATTTCCGTATGGCTCCCCAAAATTGGGGCGGGGGGCTGCTCGATCCCAAGAAAGAACCGCCCATGAGCGTGAGTACGCCTTCCGCGCCTTCCACCGATTCCGAAAATGCCGCCGCCCCGCGTTCCTGGCAGCAGCTCCTTGCCGTCCTCGGCCCGTTTATCGGGCTGGCGCTGGTGATCGGCCTGTTTTCGCTGTCGCCGGACATCCGGGCCACGTTTCTGAGCCTAGACAACTTCCGGGGCGTCGCCACCCAAACCGTCATTGTCGGCCTCGGCGCTCTCGGCATGACCCTGATTATTATCAGCGGCGGGATTGACCTGTCGGTCGGCTCGGTCTTTGCGTTGACCAGCGTGGTCGTTGCCATTCTGCTGAACAAGCATGTCCCGCCGGGGCTGGCCGTGCTGGCGGCGATTGTTGTCGGCGGCGTCACCGGCGCGATCAATGGCACGCTGATTACCAAGCTGCGCGTGACTCCATTTATTGTGACTTTGGGAATGCTTGGCGTTCTGCGCGGCATGGCAAGCTGGCTGGCGAGCGAGCAGGCGGTCAACGCGCCGGGCTACTGGATCACGGGGCTGGCGGCGACTTTCCCGACTCCGGCCTGGCTTTTGGTCACGCCGGGGGTCTGGATTACGATTGCGCTGGGCTTCGTGACGGCAATCATTCTGCGCCAGACCGTGCTGGGCCGGTATGTGGTCGCCATCGGCTCCAACGAGACCACGTCGCGCTTGTCCGGCCTGCGCGTGGACCGCCTGAAGATCGCCATTTACGCCCTCGCCGGGCTGTTCTTCGGCCTCGCTGGAGCCTTGCAGTTCGGGCGCCTGTCCCAGGGCGACCCCACGGTAGACATCGGGGCGGAACTGGACGTGATTGCCGCCGTGGTCATCGGCGGCGGCTCCTTGTCGGGCGGCGAAGGGTCGGTGCTCGGCTCCCTGCTCGGCGCACTCATCATGGCGCTGCTTCGCAACGGCTCCCAGCAGATGGGCTGGCCCGCCTATGTCCAGCAGATCATCATCGGCATCGTCATCATCGCCGCCGTCGCTTTGGACCGCCTGCGCCACCGTGCGCCGGGGAAATGATTTTCTCCTGTAGGGGCGGGGCTTGCTCCTGCCCTTCTTCTCTTTCTTGCCCTTTGTCAAGAAATTGCAAAAATAGCGCTTGACTCATTTGGTATGCCGTGCTACAATGGGTCAAGGCGCTGAACGTCGGGCGTCCGCAGCCGCTCCCTATTGACTGGCTGTACGACTTGCTGCTACGGCTTTTGTGTGGAGGAACCTGTGATGCTTCACTCTCTGCGCCCCGTCGTTTCTGCGCCCCGTCGTTTCTGCTGCTGAAAGCTGCTCTTCTGGCAAGCCTCCTGCTGGCTGCCCCTCATGCCCAGGCCGGAACCTATACCAGTCCCAACCCCTACAGCGGCGGCACCATGACCGACACCGCACACGACAACAGCGTCCCCCCGCCCGTCTTTGCTTCCAGCACCGGCTACGGCGCAACCACTAAAGTCTACGCTTTCACTCCCAGCCAGTGCAGCATCACCGTCTCCGGTTCCCCCACCGCCACCTACACCTGGCAGCCTGACCCCAACCTGCCCGACGGTGCCGATCCCGCTCCCAGTGCCATCATGGTGCAGACCTGTTACCTGGTGTGGAACACGGACAGTGCCCAGGACGGCGCAACCACATCGGGGTCTGGCACCAGCGGCATCCCCGGTGCGGCGGCGTTTCCCAGTGGGCCAAGCGGGGGCGGCACGGTAACGGGCTATTCGGTAGCGTCGCCTTCCGGCAGCACCGTGACCGTGAGCTGTAGCCCGACGCTTAACTACACGGGTACGACTACAAGCTCCTCGCGTTCGACGGTCTACGCCGATGCCAACGTCAACTACAGTGTTACCCCTTATCCTGTCACTATTGCTATTGGCGGCACCTATGATCCCACTCATGGGGACTACCGGGTGCTGACAGGCCAGCAGATCACGGCAACGGTGAACGGCATCCCTACCGGCTACACCGTCACTAAGTACACCTGGTCTTCGCCGTCCGGGACCTGCTTCAAGACCTACGACTACACCCTCCCAAGCAATCAGCTTGTTGCGCTCGGCTCCACAGACCTTAGCGGCCCGGCGGCGGGCAGCACGACCGTTGCCGGGCTGAGTTTCTATGACCGCGTCAAGGAGGACTTGACTGTAACCTGCACCGTGACGATGACCGCTCCTGACGGCAAGACTACCCTCAACCTCACGGCAACTTCGCCCCAAGTTCATGTCCTCAAGCCAACAGCAACTTGGGGAGTTGACCCGAAAACCGTGCCTGCTAATGGAACGGCAAACAGCAACCAAATAGGCTTTCACGACGACTCGACGACTTCGCAGTCTTACGGCGTGAATACAACATGGTATCCCACCAAGTTGTCAGTGCCCTCTCCATTTTCAGGAGGACAGGGCTGCTTTGCACAACTTGTTACGCCAAGTGCTACTATCACACGGACCGCAACAGGAAAAGGAGTTTCTACTTATTCCTTGAAGATATTAAATGCTCAGGGCATTTGGATCGCTCCGGGAACTGGCCTTGATGGCAGTTTTCCATACGCCATTGGTTTCACTACCGACGCTAACGGCAACCTCACAGGCATAGCAAGCGACTCCTCGTGGCAGGCGAGTGGAACCGGAGCATCAGGGGATAATCCGAAAGGTCAAGAGACCACATCTGATGTGGACAATGGTGGAATAATGTGGACGAGTTCAAGTATCTCGGACAGCTTCACAACTTGGCTGATGTATAAGCCGGATGGTGGCGTCTGGATACCAGTGAAGTCAGCGACCTGGAAAGCGTCCGGCAACGCCAGCGGTGGCCCCAGCAACTGGTCAGCGACAGGAAACTACACAGCACCATCCCCAACGGACGCGAAAGACCCTCCACAATGGAACGTGGTCATCTCTGGTCAACAATATCGTCCTTGATTTTGTCAAGAAAGGAAAGCAACATGAAACTTAAAATCACTCTTATGTCTGCTGCTGTGGCGATGCTTCTCAGCGGTATTGCGGTGGGCGCAGATGCAAGCTCGCCTTTGGGGCCGGACCTGCCGCTGATTGGCAACGCCCCCCTCGCTTTTAAGCTAGACAAGGCAGGAAGACTCGCTGCCGAGGCTGGCAACATCCGAGAAGCAAAGATTGACTATCAACAGGCGCTTGCGGCTTGCCTTACCGATGAAACGGCGATCCTGGGTTTGGCCCGATGTGCGGTGACAGAGGGCGACTTGACAACCGCTATCACCTACTACCGGAGCGCCATATACGGCCACCATGAGGATGACGACATTGACCTGCTGACTGAGTACATTCTGGTACTCAACCAAGCCGGACAAGGGCAAGAAACCGTTTCCCTGTATAATCATGTCACTGATCTGTGCAAAAAGGGGCGTTGCATCAGAAAGATGGAATTCGTGCCGCGGAACTTCCGTCTTGACGGGTCTGATTATGATCCCGCCAAGCTGCAAGCCATGACGCACCTGATGAGAGCCATGAACTCCAGCACCAGCGATGATAAACGGGCAGCGTCGGAGATACAAGCAGCAACGGTCTTTGCCTCGACCTCGCCCCTTGTCTACTTTTACAAAGGTCTGTTACTTGAGTTGCTTGGCCCGGCAAACAACATGGGCGCAAAGGCGGCATACCAGAAGGCGGCGGAGCTTGGGGATAATAAAATCAGCGCGGCGGTGAAGGAGCGGTTGAAAATGCTTCAATAAAACAGCGCAAGTAAAACAGCGCGAGTACGAAGAGAAACGCCTGGTCTTAGCGATGAGGCCGGGCGTCTTTGTGTCTTGGCTCCTGTTTGGCTGGGGGCGTGGGCAGGTACAATCAGTTCATGCAATTCCCGATTGATACGATGGACACGGGGCAGTCTTATAAGCTGCTCGCAAGCGTGGTTCTGCCGCGCCCGATTGCGCTGGTGTCTACGCTGGATGAAAGCGGCACGACCAACGCCGCGCCGTTCTCGTTCTTTAATCTGCTGGGCAGCAGCCCGCCGACCGTCGCGCTGGGAATTACAAATAAAAACAAAGATACGCCGAAGGACAGCCGGGCGAATATCGCGCGGACGGGGGAGTTTGTGGTCAACCTCGTTCACGCGGGCCTCGCCGATGCCATGAACGCCTGCGCGATTGACTTCCCGGCAGGGGTCAGCGAGCTGGACGCCGCCGGCTTGACCGCCGCGCCGTCGGTGCGGGTGGCCGCGCCGCGCCTAGCGGAAGCGCGGGTGAGCCTAGAGTGCCGCCTGCACTCGATTGTGGAGATCGGGGACAACCGGATTGTGCTGGGCGAAGTGGTGTACCTGCACCTCGGCGATGAGTTTGTGGACGGGGAAACATTGCGCGTTCACGCGGAAAAATTGGAATTGATCGGGCGGATGCACGGCGGCGGCTGGTATGTCAAAACGACCGACTTGTTTGATCTGCCGCGCCCAAACTACGCGGACTGGCTAAGAACCCACCCCGCTGCAAGCAGCGACCCTCCCGAAGCGGGAGGGTAAAGAGTTTCGGGCGGTGGTTCGGGACACTGCCTGCCGCGCCCCTCGACTGTCTTTATCTGGCTCCTCACCTTCCCGCTTCGGGAGGGTCGCTGCTTGCAGCGGGGTGGGTTCACCCCAGTTTTTGCCGGGTCCAGGCGATGAGGTGCTGGGTCTGGGCTTCCGTCAGCTTCAGCGAATGGCCAATGATCCGCACCTGGGACAGAAAATCCAGAAACGAGCAAAGCGGCTCCATGCGGCTCTCGTCGGACAAGCGCAGCCAGACCCGGCCCTCGTCGGTGCGCTTGATGTCGGCGATGGCCGGGTCGGTCGGGGTGTCGCAGAGCCAGCCGATGACCGCAAGGCAGACAGGCGTGACTTTCACGCCTGCGGCCAGGCGGCTTTGGAGGACACGCAGCGTTTCGGCCAGCGTTTCTTCGGCATCTTCAGTAATGGGGTCGAGCAGCATGGGCTTCCATTATAGCCGGTTTTGACGAAAAATGCACGAGGTTACTTCGCGGGCTGCTTGGAAGCCGGAACGACAAGCAGGCTGATGCTTTGCGCGGGCAGTGTCAACGAAAGCTGACCCGCCAGGCAGCGCGTGTCGGGAAGCCGGGTGATGACGTTGCGCGACGTGAGCTGCCAGACCTGCACGGGGCTGGACAACGCGAAATGGCGCACCGTCAGCGACAGCGGAGTCTGCCCGGTCAGGACTTTGGAGATGACCATGATCGTCAGCGCTCCATCGGCGCGGCGCACCGAGGCGAACGACGCCAGGTTGTCCGGGTTCGGAACCATGTCGGAGACGCTGATGCTGCCGAACGCACCCCCGTGGCCGTCGTAATTGCGGTACATCGCGAACGCATGAAAGACCGGCGTGCCGGCGTCCGGCGCGGAAAACCGGGTCGCCATGTCAATGCCGCCTTCGCGCCCGATGATTCCCAGAACGTCCGCCTGCGCCGTCGCGCCGTTGATGAACTGGTCTGCGCCCCAGTTGTACTCGGTGTACGCGAGCTTCAGGCCGGGATAATGCCCGGCCACAAACGCTTTCATGCGCGGCAGCATATCAATCGTGTCGTTGACCCAGCTTTCCGCTTTGTAATGCGGGTCCCATAGCGAGCGCGTATTGCGGTTCCGGTCCAGCTCTTGCGCGGGGGAAACATCGTCGCTGAGGCCCTTCTGCGGGTAGTAGTGGAACGAGGCGACATCTACCAGTTTTTTGCCGGTCTTGAGATCATGAGCGCGGAGCTGGTCCAATATCCACGGGAAGAAGTCTTCGCCGCCGTGCGCTTTTCGGTCCGGCATGACATTCCAGCTTCCGCCGTGGCTGGCCTGGTAAATGTCGGCGTCGGAGTATTTGGAGCCGTTGAAGTCCCAGCATTCCGGGCCGATCACCAGAGCCGATGGGTCTACGCTTTTCACCATCGCCGCATAGGCGAACAGCCGGTCCCGGTACTCGTCCATGCCGATCCCATGCGGGTCCACATCCCGGTGGGTCAGGCTCCAAATGTTCGGCTCATTGTCCATTAAATAGTACCGAACCCCGCCTTTTGAGGCCGGCCCCCACTTTGCGACTAAATGCTCCACCCAGCCGCGCATGAACGCCGGGTCCGCCGGGACATTGGCATCGTTCGGGTCGTTCGTGATCACGCTGCCGTCGGGCCGGACCCCTTTGCCGGCATCGGGCATTTCTTGGGTGTTGGTTTCTTTCTGCGGGCCGTACTTCGCGACTGAGAACGACGCCAGCTTCTCCCGGTTCGGGCCGAGCTTGGCGACCCAGCCGATCAGGGGGATGGTGATCATCGGCTGGGCGCCGATGGCTTTGCTTGCGGCGACGAAATTATCGGCCTGCTTGCCCGGCACGGGGTCGCCGACCGGGACGCTTTCAAAGAAGTAATCGTTGCCGATGGCGTGCGCGTTTTCTTTCCAGTTGTAGCGCGACTCGGTATCCCCGCCGTCCCGGTTCAGCGGGACATGAAGCAGGGCGTGTTCCGGCCCGGCAAAGTTCATGCCGTAGATGTCCGGCGAGATCGCATGCCGGTTCAGGGCGGCGTCCACCGTCACGGCCACCACCGGCAGCAGCGCTTGGGGCGGGGGCGGGACCCCGTCATCCGCCTGGCCGTCCCCGGTCAGCGCTGACACAAGCGCGACATCGTCCACCTGGAAATGTGCGCCCGTGCCGGAAGCGTCTTGAATCCAAAAGCCCACCATGTCGGGCTTTTTATCCGCGCCGAGCGCCGCCAGCGGCACCACATAATGCCGCCACTTATTCCCAGCGGGCGCGGCCAGCGCAAACTCCGGCCCCGGCGCGGCTTTGTCTCCCCGCAGAGCTTGCAGCTTCAGCTTGGTTTCCGGTGGCGCTTGGAGCCAGAACGAAATCGCCGCGTAGGCCGACGTGTCAAACACCGCGTGCCGCAGCGATAGCGCCTCATACGGCCCGGCGGCGACCGCGATGGCGTCCTTCCCGCCATGCACCGCCTCCGTGCTGGCGGCATCCACCGACTTGGCCCACCCGCCGAACGACCAGCCGTTTTCGTAAGCATCCCCGTAGATCGCCTGCGTGCCTGGCGTGTCCGCCAGCGCAATTTGGAAGCGGCAGCCTGAGAAAATCAGTATTGCCGACAGGGCAGCGGGAAAAAAGCGTCTTGCCTGCAAAAGTTTATCCTCTTCTTCTAGTGCGCCGCCGCAGCTTTTCACAGCAGACCCCGGCTCTGCCAGAGCGCACGAAGCTCGCTTGCCCGCAGGCGCGGGCCGACTTCCGGCGTGTCTACCAGCCCGTTCTCGGCATTGCGGGCGTTTTCGGCCTGGTACTGGGCGGCATACGCGGGCCGGTCTTCATCGGTCTCGTTTTTCAGCGACCGATGGTAGGTGTTGCGGTCGAAAATGCAGACATCGCCCTTTCGCATTGCCGGCAGCGGCTGCCCGCCTTCCGGCTCGGTGACGGCTTCCCGGTGGCCCGACGTGTTCGCCTGCGCGGTTGCCTTCGACGGCTGGGTGCCGAGCCGGTGCGTGCGCGGAGCGACCCACAAAATTGCCTTGTCGGGCGTGATGTCGCAGAGGGCGACAAACGTGTTCAGCGCCCCGCCCAGCACCTGCATATACTGGTTGTCCTGGTGCCACGGCAATCCCGTCCCGCCGTGCGCCGGAACCACTGCCAGCATTCCGTACAGCACGCGCGGCTCGTTGGCGAAGAGGTCCTGGACTGCTTCAACAATATGCGGCTCCACTAAAAGCCGGTGAATGCCCGCATCGGCTTCCGGCTTTTTGTGGTCAAAAATGCGGGCGGCCCAGCCGCCGCCGCCTTCGCCGGTCTTCGGCGCGGCGGCCAGCGCCCGGTCAATCTCGCCCGCCGGGACCAGGCCCGGCACGACAACGTAGCCTTCCCGGTAAAACTCGGCGATTTGGTCTTCAGTCAGCATGGGTTTCGTCTCCTTCGGCATTGGGATATTCTGCTTCCAGTATAGACCCCGGCGCGGAACCAGGCAAGGGACGAGAGTAACTGTCTAATGCACTTTTGACGCCTTCTTTGATCCGCCGCCGGTGGCTGCCCGGCGGCAGGCCGTAGCGGGCGCGGAACGCCCGGCTGAAATATGCTGCGTCCTCGAAGCCGCACAGCGCCGCGATGGCGTCCAACGTTTTGTCAGTGGTTTCCACCAGTCGCCGGGCATGGGCCAGCCGCAGCTCCCGCAGCAGGCGCATCGGCGCCATGCCGTAAGCCTGCCCGAAGGCCCGGTTCAGCGAGCCGGGATGGAGGCACGCCCGCGCAGCCAGCTCACTTCGCCCAATCGGCTCGCTCAGGTGCGCTTCCATGTAATGCACCAACCCGGCAAAGCGGTCGGCGGGGGTATCCAGCGAGGCAGGGCGCGGGTCTGCCCCGGCGGCCTGCCAGTCAGCGATCACCGCGCTGAGGAGCTGCACGGTCAGGCCGAATGCGGCCAGCCCTGGCGCTCCGCCATCCGCCCGCAGCAGACCGGCAAACGCTTCCGACCAGTCGCCCGGCGCTCTGAGCTTCACCGTCAGCGCGACCGGGTACAGCCGCAAAAGGTCAATGCCAGGGCCGGTTTTGGCATCCAAAAACAAAAACTCATGCCGGCCCGGCCCATCGGCGATCTCGGAAAACGGTGTTCCCGGCGGATGGACCATGACTGTGCCGGACGCTGCCGTGCGGACTTCCGTGCCGGTGCGTGTCTCAACCTGCCCGTCCTGCACATGGCTGACGACCCAGAACGGCAGGCTTTGGCCATCAATCGCCAGCCGGTCGTACCGGGCCGCCTGCGCCTGATGGAGCGTGAGATGAAGCTGCTGGTCAAACATGGTGAGAAGTCCCCCCAGCCCCCAATAATAAAGAGTAAGAACCCCTCCCGGGCCATTTTTGCGGCCGCCCCCGCGGCGGGGGGGGAAGCCGGGCGGG
>CAXUNT010000037.1:471-30946 GCA_964252595.1 uncultured Armatimonadales bacterium | reverse complement strand
TTCTTCGCTCCCTCCCCTGCTAGGGAAGGGCAAGAGGCCATGCTTTCAGGCTGTGCCTCTTGACGAGACGCAACGACCGGAAGTACTTCTCCTCCCCTTCCCTAGCAGGGGAGGGAGCGAAGAATGAGCGGGAGGGGTTCTTATCAGAGAAAGCCAGGGGCTTCCTACCCCGTCCGCAGCACCGTGAACGGGTTCGCGTTCGCCGCAAGCTGCCGCTGCGCGGCTTCCGGCGCGGTGAGGTGCGGCCCGGCTTCCAGCACAAACCGGAACTCGTAATTGCCGCCCATATCCAGCGGGAAGTTGCAGTCCCATTTGTTGTTGGTCAGCCAGGCATACGCCGGGCCTTGCGGCATAGTCGCTGCGTTGTCTGGCTTCGCCGTGTTGTACTGCCACAAGCGCAGGTCGCCGAGATGCACCAGCGGGGCGTCGAGAGTCGTCCAGACAAGGCCGATGTTCTCCCCCAAATACGCCGCGCCATCCTGAACGCAGTAGTAGTCAGCGCAGGTTCCGGGAATTTGATCCAGGCCGGGCCGCATCAGGCCGCCCGGCTTGTCCAAGTGCCACACGCCGCCGGGGACGGAAAACGGGAACGCGGCATACAGCCCTTCCGGGTCCCGCTCGCCTGTTTTTTCGGTGCGGACGGCAATCTCCACTTGGCGCAGCGCGTGGATGAATTTCACGTCTACTGCGTAAGAGCGTGTCCCGGCGACGGCATACTCGGCCGTGACGACGGTGAACACGGGGCCGTCTGCCGAAATGCGGCAGGAGCGGCAGACGCCTTCGTGAACCACGCTTTTTGGAATGAAGCGCGGGGCGAAGTTGAACCCGGCGGCGTCCCACCGGTTCGCACCGGGAAAAATCTGGTAAACCGGAGCACCGAGCGCCCGCCCCAGAACGCTGTCTAAAATCTCCCGGCCGCTTTCGCCGTCGGTCAGCGCCGTGATGCCGCGCGTGTCCGACCACTCAGCCCGAACAAACGCATTCTCGTACACCCCGCCGCCGACATTGCCTTCATCGGTCCGGCTATCTTCCGGCGATCCCGGCAGAAGCCGCAGTGTCCGCTCTTCGCCCGCGCCGAGTTCCAGCGTCAGGCAGAGCGAGCGCCCGCGCGAGTCCGGGGCGATCTGCGCTGGGTACGTCCTGCCGTCCGCATCAGCCACGGCAAACGGCACGGACAGCGCCGGCATTTCCCAGGGGTCAACCGGCAGGGCCGCAAACCCCGCACGGGCCGGGCCGGTGTTGATGATCTTGTAGGTCAGCGTGCGGTGCGCCGTGAAGTCGTCCTGGCCGCGCAGGCGCAGCACGGCGTCAAGCGCATTTGACGCCGCTTCATCGGCTTCTGTAGCCGTCTTGCTTTTCCGGGCGAAGACCTGACGGCTCAAAAGCTTCGGGCTGGCCGTGTCCGAGTAGCCGAATGTATGCTCCGCGTACAGGCACAGAGCCTGGCTGATGTCCCTGCGCCGCTTGGCGCTCATCACGACGCCGCCGGGGTCAAGCCGCTCGGCCAGCCGCTTTGCTCGCTGGGCATGGCGGAACAAGAGCGTGTCGGCGGGGGCGGACGCCGCGCCGTCGGACCACCAATCAGGCCAGTCGCCCCGAAAGGTCGGAATGTCACCCAGAAGCGGCTCGGCGTGGGCGAAAAACTCGGCCAGGGTCGCCGTCTGGATTTTCACTTCTTGCCCGTGCGCGGCATTCCACTCTTGAATAATCGCGCAGTAAGCGTCGGTTGGCGGGCTGTTGTCGGTGTACAGCCCGCTGCCCATCAGCGGCAGAAACTGGTATGGGTAGCCGGCGGCTTCGAGGCCTTCCAGCACCGGCAGCAGCAGCCGCTCGGCTTGGGCGATTCCGTCAACCATGACAAACGGCGAGTCCGTCCCTGTGTTTGTGATGCCCGGCACGCCCGCATTGCCGACCGGGTTGCAGCCCCCCATCAGGCCCAGCAGATTGGCCTTGTGGTACGGCAGGCCGTCCCAGACCAGCACCTGGCCGCCGCGCGGGCCTTCCCACCGGAACGCCTTCAGCGGCCCGCCATTTGGGTTGCCGCCGTGGTGCGGGTTGATGCTGCTGGATATATATTTGACTCCGATGTCCGCCAGCGCATCGGCCATGCCCCACGACAGGCCGTTGATGTCGCAGGCCATCGCGGTCGTCAGCGGCAGGCCGTGTCGGCCCGCAAACTCCCTGGCGGGAGCCAGCGTGTCCGTCAAGTGGCCCAAGTCCAGCAGTTCACACAGGTGCAGATAAAACGCCGTCAGCTCCACTGTCCCGCTTCGGATGGCCTGCACAAGCCGGGCTTCGCGCTCCGGGCCGCCTGCCGCCAAATACTGTTCCACAGCCCAAAAGCCTTCCAGCGTGAACTTGAACCGGCTTTCCGCCGGGCGCGACTGGTTGGCGTCCGACAGTGCAAACGCCAGCGCCTGGTCAATAAACTGCGCGTGATACTCGGCGATGAGTTCCTGCCTGTCGGTAAACCCGAGATCAATATGCGAGTGCTGAACGACGAAAATTGTCCACGGAGACAAAGACATCTGAAACCCCTTGCTGACTGAACGTTTCGGCAAATCATAGCACATCTTCATCGCTTTGGCAAGATTTTTGAGTTTAGCTGGTATGATAGCGTTCTATGCCAGTATTTCGTTCTATGCCAGCTTTTAAGGCAGCAAACTCTAAGGCGGCAAAGTGTGCGCTGACGCTGGGGGCGCTTTTTTCTGCACTCGCGCAGGCCGCTTGTCCGGCGCAGGCGCAGACTGCTCCGGCGCCGATCACCATCACGGTTCAGCCGGGGGGGCGTCAAACATTCGCTGGCCTCGGCGCGAGCATTTTCCCGTGGACGCCCGCCGCCGTTTATAACCAGCAGGTCACGCCCGCACAGACCCGCGAAATGGCCAGGCTGCTTTGGCACGACGCCCGCCTGCGCTCGGTCCGGCTCTGGATACACCCCGGCGAGGAACCTATTTCGTACTATGTGGACGGTTATGTCGGGACGCATAAGCTGCCCGATGCCATCGCCGCCGGGGCGACCGATCTGATTTTAGCCCCCGACCATCTGCCGCCGGCCATGAACGACGGCCACGGGTACCTCCGAAACGATGCCGTCCCGCAGTACGCCGCGCTGCTGGCGGGTTTTATCGCGGACTTCAGGGCGCAGACGGGCATTCTCATTAACCATTGCGGGGTGCTGAACGAGCCGAACGACCGGCCCGTGAAGCCCTCAAATGCCCAGTGGCCGGTCCTCATTAAAGCGCTTCGGGCCGCTTTAGACGCGCGTGGATTGTCGGCAGTCGGCATTGTCGCGCCTGAATCGGCGAACTGCGGCGCGGACGCCTACGCGGTCGTAGACAGCCTCCATGCCGACCCCGAAGCCTGGCGGGATTTGGAGGGCATCGCGACGCACTCCTACAACAACGCGGCCACGGAAGACATGGCGGAGCGGCGGCACGGCAAGCAGTACTGGATCACCGAAGCCGGCGGCATCACCGACAGCGACGAAAAATCCGGGGATAGATTGCAGGCCGCGAGCGCGTCGTCGCGCTTCCTGAACGACATGAACCACGGCGTTACCCACTGGCAGTTCTTTATCGGGACCGAGTATGACGACCCCGCTGGCAATACCGGGCGCATTCTGAAATACGACCCGAAGACCGCCGTGCAGCCGTTTCACCTCACGGTTCTGCAAAAGTATTATTCACTGCGTCAGTTGTCGGGAACATTTGATCTCGGCGCGATCTTTCGTCACAGCGTCAGCTCTTTGGACGACGAGATGACCTACACCAACGGCAAAAAACCACGCATTAATGCCGCCGCCGCGAAAAATCCTGACGGCTCCTGGGCCGTCGGCCTGTCCAATTTCACGGCACCGGATTTCCAGGATGCCGACGATCCCGCAAACTTTCCGCTCCACAACAGCGGCTATCACGCGCAAGAATACGCCGTCACTGTGCGCGTCCGCGAACTAGCGAAAGTCCCCGCGCTGCGGTTTGTTGTACACCGTTCTGGCAGCGCCTCAGCCGCGTTGCTTGTCATGCGCCACGGCGTCTTGACTATCCCAAACATCAGCCCGCTGGACCTGGTCACGCTGCGCTCTCTGCCGCCGGGCCGGGTACACTGATGCCATGGCCTATACGATTGCGGCATTCTACCGATTTACCCCCCTCGGCGACCCTGCCGCCCTGCGCCTTGAATTCCTGCGCCTTGAACTAAAACAAGAACTCGCGGCTTTGGGCCTGTGCGGCACTTTGATCCTTGCCCTGGAAGGCATCAACGGCACGCTGGCAGGCACCGAAAGTGCGATTGATGCCCTGCTGGAACTGCTGGGCCGCCGGTTCGGGCTGCCGCCCGAAGAAGCCAAGTTGTCACACGCCGCCGAGAAGCCGTTCCCGCGCCTCAAAGTCCGGGTCAAGCAGGAGATCATCACGTTCCGTCAGCCCCAAGCCGACCCGTCGGTGCAGGCCGGAACGTATGTCGCGCCGGAAGACTGGAATAAGCTTCTGGCTGACCCCGACGTGCTGCTGCTGGACACGCGCAACCGCTACGAGACTCGGATCGGCACGTTTCAAGACGCGCTTGATCCGCAGATTGACCATTTTACCGAGTTTACTGACTTTGTTCAGCAGCATCTGGACCCGGCCCGCGACCGCAAGATCGCCATGTTCTGCACCGGCGGCATCCGCTGCGAAAAAGCGTCGGCGTTTCTCTTGGCAGAGGGCTTTGCCGAAGTGTATCACCTTAAAGGCGGCATTTTCAAATATCTGGAAGCCGTCCCAACTGAAGACAGCCGCTGGCAGGGCGAGTGCTACGTCTTCGACCAGCGCATGGCCGTTGGTCAAAATCTCACGACAGGCCGCTACGCCATGTGCTTTTCCTGCGGCGAAGCGCTCAGCGCAGAAGACCGCGCCCACGCCGAGTACGAAGCAGGCGTCTCCTGCCCCCTCTGCTTCGCGAGTACCACCGACGCCGACAAAGCCCGCTTCCGCACCCGTCATGCCCAGATGACCCAGGCTTAAAGGGCCGACACCAGTTTTTCCTTAGAAACTGTCTAGAAAGCGTGTCGGGCGACTGAAGTCGCGGCAACAAAGGCGCAAAGTCCGCCTTCGCGGACTGATACAAATTGTCTTATCCTAACCTGCGAAGGCAGGTTTCGTGCCAGTGTTGCTGCGGTTTTAACCGCCCATTCCTGCTCTTTAGAAAGTCTCTCAGCCGGTTTTTCCTCAGAATGCGGGTAGACTGACGGCGGGGCCGGTGCCGAATACCTGCCGGCCCGCAGAAAAGAGACGACTAGATGAACTACCGCAGACTGGGCAACTCGGGACTGAAAGTTTCCGAAATTTGCCTCGGAGCCTGGATCAACTTCGGAGGCCGCATCACCGACGAACAAACTTTTGCTGTCATTAACGCTGCTGTCGAGGAAGGCATCAACTTTTTCGACACCGCCGACGTGTACGCGAGCGGCAAGGCCGAAGAAGTCATGGGCCGCTGGATGCAACGCAAAGACCGTCGGCAGATCGTGCTTGCCACGAAGTGCCGCGGGCGCATGTGGGACGGCCCGAACGGGGAAGGCGCAAGCCGCAAGCACATCTTTGAGGCGGTCGAAGACAGCCTGCGCCGCCTTCAGACCGACTACATTGACCTTTATCAGATTCACTGGCCGGACCCTGATACATCTGCCGAGGAGACCGTCCGCGCTTTGGACGACCTGGTGAAATCAGGCAAAATCCGCTACTTCGGCTGGTCGAACCATGATGCCGCACAAATTGAGGAACGGGCGCAGGTTTCGGAGCGGCTTGGACTCAACCGGGCCGTCTCGCTTCAAAACTATTACAACATGCTGGGGCGGGGCGTTGAGGAGAGCATCACGCCCGCCTGCGAGCGGGAAGGCATCGGCCAGATCCCGTACTCACCGCTGGCGCAGGGACTGCTTTCGGAGAAGTACTTGAGCGGGGAAGTGCCTGAAGGCAGCCGCGCGGCCGGCAACGAAGATTTCCAGAAGCGCCTTCAAACCGAGCTGCCGAAGATGCAGGCGCTGGCGACCTGGGCCAGGAAGCGGGAAATGACGCTTTCGCAACTTGCGCTGGCCTGGCTTCTGCATCAGCCGACGATGGCCTCGCCGATCATCGGGGCGACCGGCGCCGAGCAGGTGCGGGAAAATGCAAAAGCCGTCCAGATCAAGCTGTCTTCAGACGACCTCGCGCAGATTGACGCGATCTTGTCCGCAGAAAAAGCGGCGAGTTGACGCGGAGGCAGAATGCAAAAAACCGGCAGCCAGTTAAGCTGTCGGTTTCTTGTTCATCGGTTTCTTGAAAGTATCTACTGCCGAAGGCGAGACTCGAACTCGCACGCCCTTGCGAGCACTACGACCTGAAAGTAAACCAAAGACCCGGCGGAAAAGGCTTTTTTGGTCCATCGCAATTATACCCCATTGCGCGAAAAAAGCCCGCATTTTTGACGGTCAATCCACTATTTTTTGGACCCGCTCATTCCGGGCGAAAACCTTACTCTGACAAACGCCCACTACGGCAGGTCACGGCTTTGCTTTCCACACTACGACCCTCGCTGCGGGTTCACGCTCATCCTGGGCGATCTCGCGGATCAGCTTTACGGCCAGTATCCGCATCCGGCTGCCCAGAGCGCGGTAACACGTAAGCATTACCTTCTCCAAATCTGCTTCCGAGAGTGCCCGGAGCGGAAGCGCATTGCACTTCTCAGCATCATACTTTGCGGCATCAGACGTTGTGGCATCAGACTTTAGGGCATCCGGTCCTCTATCCAAAGCTTCTGGCTTCTTTTTACCGTCGGGCCTCGCCGCTTCAGCGGCATCCACTTTTGCCGCAGCCTGTTTTGGTGCGTGTTCAGAGCTTAATGCGTGGTCAGCACTTTCCTCAGCGGCTCTGCTGTCAATCTCGGCGACTGCACTGACTCCCCCGGCAGCCGGATGTATACCGTCTCGTTGATCCGATCCTACGCCGCCCCGTTGATAGTGTGCATCTACTGGTTGATATTGCGCACTGGCTGCTTTATTCTGCTGATTTGGCTCAAAGAAATAGATAGGCGTCACGGCGAGGATACCGGCAAAACGGGGCAGATCATCAGCGCGAACCGGCGTCACGCCGTTTTCGTAGTTCGAGATGACTTCCTGGCTTGTCTGCATCTTCTCGGCGAGGCTCGCCTGGCTCATGTTCATCTCGCGCCGCCGTGCCCGAAGAACAAGGCCAACATGCAGCATCTGTTTGCCTTCCTTCTTTTCACCTATCTTCCCTTTATTTTCTGTATCAGACATGCGTTTGAGTATTGGCATCGTGTTCGTATTTTACCTGATTTCTACTTTCGTACTGCGAAACGGTAGCGCAACACGCCAAAGCAGCAGTCAAGTTCCTGCTAGCTCCAGCCCAAGGCCAGGCGGTGCCTCATGATATCGCTTCCAATGCTTCGCGGACGTTGAACGGTGAGCGTTTTAAGTTGTTCGGTTCAAAGAATTTGAGCCGCATTTCCTAAGTGTACCAGAACACAGGGCCTCTTTCCAGTGTGTACTTCAATTCTGCGATGCCGCTTCAATCTAGCGACTCGTTCTCCGGTGAGTCACATTAACTTTTTCTACTTTAACAATATTTGTTGATACATATGCTTTTCCCAATAGCCATTTTGTCCAGTGTACCAAATACGATCTGGACGGAGTTGAACGGACCTGGCGCCGGTGTGCCGGACTCTGCGCTGCCGAACGGGACGGCAGCATAGGGATACCAGCAGACGCAGGGGATGCGGATGCTGCTGAGCGTGTTTGATAACCTGGATACGGCAGGGCGAGAAAGGATGCTGCGGGTGGCGCTTAAGGAATAAAGCTTGGGGCGTGGACTTATCTTTTGAGCGCAAAACCTAGAGCAAGGTGACCCAACAAGTAGATCGCTTTGACTTGACATGCTCTCCGGGACCTCAGCCGTCTCCGCGTCCACTTGTGTATCCTCCGCTTCTTTAGTGCCTCTTAACCTGCTTGCTCGTTCCCCAGGCAGAGCGAAGTAGCTAGGCACGGCAGCTTATTGCGGCAGCATTCCTGAAAACGAATTAGATATTATTTTCAACAAATGCTTGACAGAACGAACAACCTGTGTTAGCATAGAGTCAACCTCTGCTGGTTGTTTTAGGCAGGTGAGTTACGTCTGTGAAGTAAGCCTTCTTATGCTTTACCCGCGCTTAGAAACGCGGTGCAACTTCCGAGTAATCGCCTGTGACAACCCGCTGTTCCCCGCTCCGTCACCGTGCGTCATGTGTCGCCCTGAGTTTTCAGGCCCTTCTTTTGCTCTTGATAGAAAGAGACACCGATGACCTACCTGCCCTCTGTGACGGTTGCCCCCACCGTCACGCCGCGTGGCCGCGCCGCCTCCGCCCTGCGCCTGTTCTCCGCTCTTTTGGCCCTTTGCTGCTTTTGGTCCTTCGCCGGAGCGGGCGCGGCGATGGCTGCCGCACCGGATCGCAACACAGGAGCTAACAAGCCCCAGCGCTCCCACTTCCCTCATGCACCTGTCTTCCAGGCTGTTCCGTCGCCGTTTCTTCGGTCAGCCCCTATACAGACGCATTCCGCTCTATCAACAGCTTCCTTACAGTCGGTGGGAGCTTCGCCAATATCGCCCTTCTTGGCCCCTTCTCAGACTTTGCTTGATGAAGTCGGGCATCTCGCGCATCCGGTAACGGCAATGGAAGCCGCCGCATGGAGCCGGGAACTGGCGGCACATCCTCTGCCAGCGCGGGCGGCTCTGCTTCACCTCTGGCTCGGCGAGTGGCAGCTTGCCGCCAACGAGCAGCCCGAAACGGCGCTGCGGCACTTCCACGAGGCCCGCGCTCGGCTCGCTCATGCGGATCGCCTTTACGGCCTTGCCTCCTATGATACTGCCGTCGCTTTCTTCAAGGAAGGTGCTTACGCCGATTCGGAAGACGCTTTTTCACGCCTGCTGGCTCCCAAGACGGCACTGCCCGGCTACAATCGCAAGAAGTGTGCGCTGTGGCTGCGCCATGCGGCGGTCTGCGCGGGCTACCATGCCGAGCGGTCGGCCCAGGACATCCCCGAACCACCGCGCCTTGATCCGCTCTGCGGGGCCGCTGCACTGGCGGCGGGTCTGCGGACGCTAGGGCGACCCAGCGACAAAAAGACGCTGCTGGCCGCCTGCCGCGTGACGGGCGAAGGCAGCAGCTTGAACGACATCCGGGACGCCGGGCAGAAGCTGGGCGTTTCGGTGGATGCACTCACTGCTGACGATCAGGGATTGATGGCCTTGCCGATGCCGCTGGTGGCACACGTCGAGCATGATCATTTCGTGGCGCTGATCCGCGCGGACAAGCGCGGCGTCTCGTATCTATGCAGCGACTGCGGCCCGTGGCCGGGCGGACGGGTTGACCTGACCTGGAAGCAGTGGCACCTGCTGGAACCGGATGTCTACTGCGCGGTCAGCATCAAGAACAGCCCCTGGAACCAAACTATCACGGCGCTGCCGACAACGCGCGGGACTGTTTCCGGCGGAGTGCAGGTCGCAAGCGCCGGACGTTTGCCGCGCCTGGGCCGGTCGCTGGAAGTCGCTTTGCATCTTTCCCATCTGGGACCGCACGTTCTGCGCTATGACTGGGGCGGCTACCTGCCGGAATGCACCGTGCGCTGGGACGCCCTGAAGTGCGCGGACTGCCTTGTGTGCTGCCTGGAAGACGCCATCGGCGGCGGCAATCGCTACGGCGACGGGAGCCTCGGAGGGATGTTCGGTGGCGGGGCAGACGCCCCTCATAGTTCTGGGGGTGCTTCCGGCGGCGATCCGGTCAATTTAGCGACGGGCGAGGAAGAATACCGGCCTGCCCCGGACCTGACAGTCTATAATCCGGTAGGGCCGTCGGTGCAGTGGACGCGCCTTTACGACAGCTTGCGTGGTATCAACACCCTAACTTATGAGACAGAGGATTATGGCCCCGGCTGGTCACAAGGCTACAACGTCGGGGTGCGGAACTCCAACGCCGTGGCTTCCAGCCCGTATTCCCATTGTCTGACCGGCATCACGAGTCCTGTTCTAGCTAACGGCGGCGGGAGTACCGGCTATCCTTACCCTACATCAGACAGTTGGTCAATCGGTGGGAACGGCACAACTATTGCCTCCAACACGTCCCCAAACGGCTGGTCCCTCGTCTCGACGACAGACGCACAAGGCACTCATTACTCCATCACGGTTCCGGCGGGGCAGACCCCAGGAACAGGATACTCGTTTAACTATGTCCATACAACGGGTTCCGTTGAAGGCGGATCGTTTGCGGTTCAAGCCAGCGCGCCCAAAGTGGGCGCGACCTCACTGTATCTCGCCAACGGCGGCACCGTCACGATCAACGCGCCGTCCGTTCCGACCGCAGGAACGCCCCGCGTTGTTTGCACCCCGCAGGCCGGAGCGCCTTTCCTGGTAGAGTGGGACTACGACAGCGGCAGCGCGTGGGGCCACTTTGTCATCACCTGGAAGGACCGGACGCGGTGGGTCACGACAGGTGCGGACGGGCAATCGCAGTATGTTCTGCATCAAATTGTTGACCGCAACGGCAATGCAGTCACGTTAAACTACAGTGCGCCTTTGACTTCCACTATCTACAACGGACGAGGGTATATCACCTACAACTATGATAACTTCCCGCTCCTGAGCAGCATCAGCAACTCGGCAGGCACGACACTTCTCAGCATCAACCGCAACAGCGGCGGCGGGGTCACATCTGTTTCCGACTGCTACGGACGTAGCGTCGCCTACACGTCCGCCGCCGAAGGACCGGCATATGTCTCTACGGCTTCTTTAACTCATGTCTCGCAGATCGTTCCCACAGCTTCCCTGAGCTCTTCGAGCCTCCCGGACAAGTACGCCTACGGCTACCAGTTCTACACCGACGACCAAAACTTTTCGGAGCCGGTACTGCACACAATTACAGTTCCGTCGCCGTCCGGCCCTGCGCCTTCTACGGCGTCGCTCACCGTCAACGAGACCGGCACCAGCACAGCGAGCATCAACTACACGAATGGCGGTGCAGGCTTCGTGTCAAGCCTTGTGGACGGCAACGGCAACACGCGCACTTACACCAACTGCGACGCCAGCGGCAACACCACCAGCACCCAGGGCAACTACACCAAAGTTACCGTCACCGACAAGAACAACAACGTCGTCTACTCCTACATCGGCGGCGTAGATATGTACATGAGCGGCAAGAGCGTCACCGACGGCAGCGGCCACGCGCTGATGAGCAAGACGTTCTCCGACTCGCACGATCCATACCGCCCCTCGTCCGTGACGGACGGCAACGGCAACACCGCCCAGATGACGTGGGACGCCTACGCCAATGTGACCTCGATGACGCCGCCCTCTAGCGGCGTCCGCACTCCTGCGGCTACAACTTACACTTACAGCTACGTAAACTTCGCGTTGGGCGAGTTGACGCAGGTGCAGACCGGCAGCAAGTCGCCAAATACATACGCCTACTTCGAGCCGAGCGGCTTGGTGCAGACCGTCACCGCGCCCCTGCCCGGCACGGTCGGCAGCGCCTCTACCGCCGTCACGTCCTACACCTACGACAGCCTCGGCAACGTCCTGACCGTGGTTGCTCCCGGCAACAACGCGGCCAGCACGATCACAACGACGATGAACTATACGTCCGACGGCTCCTACAGCCAGCCTGACGCCATTGGGCAGCCGCTGACGGTAACAGACAACCTGGGCAAGATCACGCATCTGCGCTACGATGCTCAGGGCAACACGCTGGGGGTCAAGGACGCGCTCGGCAACGAGACCGACCAGACCTACGACATCCGCAACCTGCCCTTGCAAACGACCCTGCCCGCCACGGGTCAGAGCGGCAGCGGCCATGCCGGAAGCCTGATGAGCTACCTGTTCAGCGAGCCGTCGAGCTTTGCCACGTCTCAGTGGCCTGCGGCGAGCTTGCAGTACGGCCCGCTGACCACGACCACGCAGTATGACGAAGGCAACGTCGGGGCCATCCGGCAAGTGGTGAATGCTTACGGCGGCGAAGGCGAACTGCTTTCCGCCAAAGGCAGCACGGAACCCGTGAGCTATACCTACGACCCGCAGTATCGAGTCAAGACGCTCAAAGACGCCGCAGGGAACACGACGAGCTACTTCTACAACGTAGCAGGCTACCTGGCACAAGTAGTCTACCCCGGCGCGGGAACGCCCACGGCTCCGCTGACGGCAGGCACAAAAGATACCGTCAGCTTCCCCGGCTACGACGGCGCGGGCAACGTGCTATCGCGCACGGACGGCAACAACGTCACGACTGGCTACGCCTACAACGACCCCGAAAGCCGCCTGACCGACATCACCTACCCGTCGGGCAGCATCGGCAACGTTCACTATGCCTATGATAGCTACGGACGGCGCAGTCAGATGACCGACGGCACCGGAAGCCAGACCTACGCCTATGATGACGACAACGCACTGACCGCTAAGAACATAACGTGGCCGGGACTGTCCGCCCAAACGGTGTCCTACGGCTTCTACCCTGATGGCAGCCGCCAGACGATGACCGCCGCCGGGCATTCCTGCTCCTACTCGTATGACGGCGATGGGCGTATGACTGGGCTTCTCGGTCTCGACGGGCAGCAGCATACTTGGAGCTACCAGGCCAACGGCTGGCTGCTGTCCAAGACGCTGGCAGGGATCGTGACCACTACCTTCACGCGTGATGCTCAGGGACGGATCACTGACCTCCTCAACAGCCAAAGCGGGTCTATGCTCTCCCACTTCCACATCCCGGCCACCGGCGGATACGATGGCGTGGGGAACCGCTTGTCTGTGACCAGCCAGGCTGGAGGCAGTGCGATTACAAGAACCTATCAGTACAACTACGGCCAGACCCAAAGCCCACAGGCGAGCCGCAGCCAGCTCACCCAGGAGACGTACAGCCCGCCGCAGGACTACTACAACAACGCAAGCTATGCTTACGACAGCGGCACGTCAGGAGGACCGGGGAACCCGACCACCTTTGGCAGCACTGCAAACACCTTCAACGCCGACAACCAGGTCACGAACACCGGCTACGCCTACGACGGCAACGGTAACCCGAACACCTATCAAAGCCAGTCGCTTGCTTTCGACCCGGAGAACCGGATGACGAGCGACAGCACCGGCAGCCAGACGGACGGCTACGATGGGGACGGCCTGCGAACGTGGAAGCAGACCAGCAACGGCAAGCTGTACTTCCTGTACGACGGCAGCCAGCCGGTCGTGGAGGAATATAGCAACGGGAACATCGGTGCCCTGAACACGTTCGGGGCGGATGGATTAGTTTCCTCGCGTCGGCCTAAGCTCACGCTCTACACGTTCGACGACCGGGGCAATGTCTGCCAGCGGGTGCAAGCAACGACGAAAACGGTCTCTTCCACGGATGACTATACGGCTTATGGAAGCCGGATCATGGTCAGCCAGGGTTCCCAGCCGGACCCATTCGGGTATGGGGCGCAGGCGGGGTACTACACGGACACGGAGACGGGCCTGATCCTCTGCACCCACCGCTTCTACGACCCAAACAACGGGCGGTGGCTGACGCGGGACCCGATGGGGTATGATGGGGGCATCAACCTCTATGGGTATGTCGGCAACAATCCGGGCAATCGGGTTGATCCGAGCGGGCATGGAGGCGAAGTAAATCAATCAGGGGGTAGTGCGGGTAGTCCCGGCGGCTCTGGGCCAGGCGGCCCGAAATTTCCTACAGATGGACCAATACGACCGCCCGTGCCACGGCCTATGCCACAGCCTGCTCCAAGCCCACCCCCCGATGATATACCAACGCCCATTATGGAACTACCCCCCGGTGAGCCGCCTGGCGAGGATGAAGACGAGCCAGGAGCGGTTCACGAAAATGAGCCTAATCCTTGGGTGATAGGTTGGGTTTGCGCTGTTGTGACAGGCTTAGCGTTTGAAGGGATTAAAAAAGCAATCGACTCTATTCCTGCGCCACCTACTAGACCCGATCCGGGTTTAGGGCCTCCAGGCACTCATGGACCTCCTCCATGGGGATACGGACCGGGAGGCCCACCTGCCTGGTAGAAAACTGAGTTGTTCATGCAGTCGAGTCAAGTGCAAATAATCTTCTCGACTGCATAGAACTGAAAATCAAATTAGAAGTTACGCAGTTGGTGAATAAGTCGACGTGAGTGAAACACCGAAATCATTCTCGTTTTAGGTTCAACTGCGTAACTCCTAATCTTGAGACATCGCCTGCAACAATCAAATTTATGAGAAGATTGCGTTTGACGTGGTGGATCAAGTTCTTTGTCAGCTATTGTGTTGCATTGTCAACCTTGTTCACGCTGAAACAACTACATGTGAACTGGTTAGTAGAATGCCTCACTACGGTAGTAGCGCTCAACATTCAAGGAATTGTCAAATTCTTCAAAAAATAGATATGCAGCGCGACAACGAAGCAAAATGGCACAAGGCTATAATTTACTGCCATAGCATCTGAGAAAGTATTTTATGAATAATTTTTCCGCTTTTTTTGGTGACCTAGTCGCTACAACTGTTTGTGCCTGCCTCATCATAATGTTGATAAAGAGCGTCCGACAGCGGCACTACCTATACCTGAATTGGCTAATTCCGATGGCGCTTGGTAATATCCTTTCTATTATAATAAAAGCAATCTATGATAGTGATCACCGATATTGGTATACATTAGCGAAAAATGGAAAATACCCGTTGATCTTTGCTGGATTTATAGCTGGATTGTTAATGATCTATAGTTGGATACGTCTCACAGTTGATTTTTCCAGGTCGAACCAATCCAGTAGTTTCCCACCGCATCTGTCAGTTGCTGCCGAGCCTAAAGAGGAAAGTTGGCCCCCTCCACCCATAAGGTAGCAGTTGCTCTTATCTGCCCACCCGCTCCTCAACCGCAGCCAGCTCACGGCGGAGAGCAGCACCCGTGCGGGCGCGACGTTCTCCTACGGCTACGACGGCGGCACCACCGGCGGACCCGGCAACCCGACCAGCTTCAAGGGAACCGCAAACACGTTCAACGCCGACAACCAGGTCACGAACACCGGCTACGCCTACGACGGCAACGGCAGCCCCACGACCTACAGAAGCACCGCGCTCACCTTCGACCCCGAACAGCGCATGACCGCCTACGGCACTGCCGAGACCAACGGCTATGACGGCGACGGACTGCGGGCATGGGTCGCCCCCAGCGGCGGCAGCAAGTCCTACTTCGTCTACGACGGCGACACGCGGCTTCTGTTCCTCAAAAGCGACGGCAGCATCGGGTACTACCTGACGTTCGGGGCGAACGGCCTGCTCGGTGTCCACAACACGGCGGTCTCGACGGATGACCGCTACTTCACGTTCGACCTGTCGGGGGCGACGGTGATGCGCCTTGCGCCGGATCAGTCGGTGCAGTATACGGTGGGAGCGCAGAGTAGCTTCGGGTACTGCATGACGGCGGACTCTTTGGGGGGGACAGGGGCGCAGTGGGGGTACTTCAGCGACGGCTTGACGGGGCTGCTGCTTTGCACCCACCGCTTCTACGACCCAAGCAACGGACGATGGCTGACGCGGGACCCGATAGGGTACGGCGGGGGCATCAACCTCTACGGATATGTCAGCAGCGATCCGGGCAATCGGAATGATCCGAGTGGGTTGGATTTTGCTTTACCGGGAGGCGGAAGCATTCCTATCGGCCTGGGCGGTTTAGGCTTAGGAGGTCTTGGTCTCGGTGGATTAGGTGAGTTTGGGGCGGGAGCGGCGGCGGCTGGTGCTGCGGCACTTCCCGTGTTGCTGGGCGCGGGGGCAGCGGCTGCCGGCTGGCTCATCGGCGCACCGATTGGAAACGCGATTGCAAATGGCATACCGGGGCAAGACGGACTGCCTGCACCAACAGAAGTTCGCGGCGGTAAGGGGCTTCGCCCAGACCCCAACGCTACAGGCGACCATTGCACGTGGCGGACTGGAGAAAGCGGTAACATTGACCATGGCGCAGCTTGGGAACGTAATACCAATCCTCAACAACCAGCACCTTGGAATCCTGGTGGACGCTATGATCGCGTCGGGCCAGCGCACACAAATAGAGATGGGACTGTTGTACCTCCTCCACATACACAAGATCCTACTGGCGAGGCAACTCCTTATCCTTAAGTTCGAGCAAGCCTTCTTTGGTTAGGGGTTACGCAGTTGAAGAGTAAATTAGCGTGAGCGAGATAGCAAAATACTCTCGTTTTGCTTGCAACTGCGTAACTCCTATTTAGTCTTTCTAACCAGCAAAGTGAGGCTTGTTAAACTGCCATGATTAGGCCAATCGGTCAGACAAACTATATCCAACACAACAACACATGAAAACTTCATCTACAGATTTGCAACGCATACAACATTGGTACGCCTCCTGTTGCGATGGTGAATGGGAGCATGAATATGGCATGACGATAGCGACTTTGGATAATCCGGGCTGGTCTGTAATCATTGATCTTGACGGAACAAATCTTGAAGATGCTGTTTTAAGCAAACCAGGAGGTGTGTTACAAGAGAAAGATTGGTTACGCTGCTGGATCGAAAACAAAAAATTCTACGGCATTGGTGATTCTTATCAACTCACTTCAATTTTGTCGCGTTTTGTACAACTGATTGATACAACAGAAGCTGCTGAAGGGTATAAAGGCTAAGTGACTATATTGCCACCCGCTTAACGATTTTACGCTTGCAACGGCGCGAAAGTCCTTTCGCGTACCGACGGCAACAACGTCACGACTGGCTACGCCTACAACGACCCCGAAAGCCGCCTGACCGACATCACCTACCCGTCGGGCAGCATCGGCAACGTTCACTACGCCTACGATACCTACGGGCGGCGTTCTTCTATGACCGACGGCACGGGCGGGCAGACCTACGCCTATGACGATGACGACGCCCTCACCCAGAAGAACGTGACATGGACGGGCTTTGCTGCAAAAACGATCTCCTACGGCTTCTACCCTGACGGCAACCGTAGCAGCATGACGGCGGATGGGCGGGCGTTCTCCTACGGCTATGACGCTGTTGGCCGTATGAACAGCCTCAAGAACGACAACAGCGAGACAACGAGCTACGGCTACCAGGACAACGGCTGGCTGCAAAACAAAACACTCGCCAACGGCGTCGTCACCATATTCACCCGCGACCCGCAGGGACGGCTGCGTGGCCTCGCCAACAAGACCAGCGGCGGCACGGTTCTGTCCGACTTCTCGGTTCCCGCCACGAACGGCTACGACGGCGTGGGCAACCGGCTGAACGTAATGGTTTCAATGCCGGGCGCACCCGCAAACTACAGCGGCACGACAAGCTATGGGTACGACTACGGACAGAGTACAAACCCGTTCCTGAACCGCAGCCAGCTCACGGGCGAGACCAGCACCCGCGCTTCCGGCAAGTTCTCGTACGGCTACGACGACAGCACCAGCGGTGGCCCCGGCAACCTCACCTCTTTCAAGGGACACAGCAGCACGTTCAACGCCGACAACCAGCCGATTGGCTCCGGGCGACGCTGACACCGTGAACAACTGCCGCTTTTTCCCATGTGCTGTTCGCAAATCACGTCTCGGCCAGTACGCTTGCTGTTTTTCTTTGTTTTCGGCGGCATAAAGGCTTGCAATGCTTGGCAGCTTCGTGGTATGATGCCCGCGAAAGATGGCGACAAGGCTGTTTTTCGCGCTGTTTTAGAGGTGAACGCTTAGGCCGGGCTGTCAGCGCCCGCGCCGGGAAAGCTGAAGCAAGTTTTTGGGGCAGACGCCTGCTGGGATTGCGTTTTCGTAAACAGCAGGTCCGCGGTTCGAATCCGCATGCCGGCTTACTAGACTTAATTGCTCCGCTTGCTGACCCCACAATGGCTTTATCCATCGTGGGGTTTTTGTGCTTTAGCGCTTGTCTGATCAACAAACTGACTGGAGAAATTGTAACACTGAAAAAGCGGCTTGGAACGACGAACCGCGAAATGGCAATTTGAAAAACAGCAAAGAGTGGCACGGCAGAAGTAGCCGTCAAGGCCCAAGCAGAATACCAACGCGATCCTGCGGCAAGGACGGTCTACCTTGATGTTCGCTCGGTAGAAAGTGTTTGTCTCCTCCTGCTACGCAGCTATGAACATAGGCTGCTATGAACCAAAACGACAGTTTTTATTAGGAGGCGTCGGAGCATTGCCTCGCCGGTCTGAAGATTTGCGATGAAACTCAACAGCGACCGAATGGCTGATTTTCCGACGGAGCATTTGTGAACACAGGGCAGTCGAATATCTCCTCATGTCCAGGTACTATGCCATTGATTTGATCAACATCTTGACGCCAACCGTGTTTGCAGCCTCCTACCATGCCGTCAGTTCAACGAAGCCCTTCAAAATCAAGAACTTCCGATGCCCTGGCGCAGCTCGCTCGCCTCTTCAAGATCGTGACCCTGGTTGCCGACCCAAGTCCCGGGCCACAGCCCCTAGGCCGGGCCGCTCTCATCAGCGCTTGCGGGTGCAGCCTCAGCACCCTCCACCGGGACCTGGCCCTCCTGGCGCAGGCCGGCATCCCCATTGACTACGACCGCCGCCGGGGCCGCTACCACCTGCCGGACACCGGCTGGACCTTTCCCATCGCCGCTCTCACTCCCGCCGATGCGCTCGCGCTGGCCCTTCTCCAAAGCCTCGCCGCTGCGCCCGGCATCCCGCACGGCGATGCTCTCCGCCGCACTCTGGATAAACTCGCCGGCTCCGTGCCGCCCGCCCTTGCGGCACTTCTGGAAGAAGCCGGGGCCGTTGTGGGGTGGGGAACTCCGACCCGCGATTATTCCCAGTCGCCCCTGGATTTTCTGCAAGACGCCGCTCGCGCTCGCCGCACCGTCGAAATTGACTACGACAGCCGCAGCGGCGCCGGCCGGGCCTGGCGCACCCTTGACCCTTACCGCGTGGAGGCTCGCGACGGCCGCTTCTGGGAGTTGCATGGCTGGTGCCACCGCCACCAGGCCATCCGCACCTTCGCACTGGATCAGGTGCGCGGCGTGCGCCGGACAGACACCTCGTTCTCCCTGCATTCCAAAGAATGGGATGCTTTCCTGGAAACGCGCGGCGTGATCGGCGGCCTCCGGGGCGAGGCCCCGACCCCCGTAGATGTCCTGTTCATCCCGCCGGTCGCGGCCTATGCCCGCACCCATCAGTGGCCTGCCGGCCTCATCACCTCAGAAGAAAACGGCGCTGTTCGTTTGTCCGGGATCTCGGCCGGCGTTTCCGGTCTGGTGCCGGAACTTCTGCGGTGGCGGCGCTTCTGCCACGTCCTCGGCGGCCCTGCTCTTCGGGCGGCTATGGCCGAAGAAGTCCACGCCATGGCCGCCCTCTACCCGGCAGACACTGCCAAGAATTAATCCTAAAAGTTCTTCTCTGAAGATTCTTCCGAATTCGTGAAAGCCCGCAGAGAAAGTGCCATACAGTTGACACTCTCCCTGTGCTAGGATAACTTTACCATGACAAACATTCCCCTGTTTCCGCATCTTTGGGCGAAGTCCGACCCTTACCACCCTTTATGGTGCCATCTGCTCGATGTCGCGGCCGTCTGCCGTGCCCTTTTGCCGCGCTTCGGTGGCGTCGAGGGTCTCTCCGAAGAGTGGCTGCTTTATCTGGTGGCGCTGCACGATGTCGGCAAGGCGGACGCCCAGTTTCAAAACAAAGTGGAGGCTCTGACTGTGTCTTTACGCGAGGCCGGCTTGTGGTTTCCCCTTGAGCCGGATCGCGCTTACAGGCACGAGAAGCGCTCGGCGGAGTGGCTGTGGGTCAATCTGGAACGGCGCGGCTGGGACGCAAACGCTGTCCGGGTTGTCGCTCAGGCGGTTACGGGACATCACGGCAACTTTCAAGCAGCCGCCTACGCGGAAGAGGAAAACAAGCGTGTGCAGTGGGAGCCGTGGCGTCTGCTGCGTGAAGAACTCGCTGTTCTCGTCCAGAACACGCTTGACGTGATGCCCTTAACACCCGCGCCGGGACGGTTTGCCGATGCCAGCGTCGGCGGCATGAAGCTGTCCGGCCTGATTGTGCTGTCTGACTGGATAGCGTCCAACCCGGAAACGTACCGCTACCCAAACCTCTATTCCGAACGTGACTTCGGCAAAGAGCCAGGCGTTTACTGGAAAGAAGCCCAGAAAGAAGCAAAACACGCCGTGCAGACGCTGAAGCTGGACGGTTGGGGAGAGCGCAGGGAGCCGGTGACGAAGCCGTTCCGGGATGTCTGGCCGCAGCATCCGCCGCGTCCGACGCAAGCGGCGCTGGAAATGCTGCTGCAACACTATCCTGCGCCCGGCCTGCTGATTATCGAAGCACCGATGGGGGAGGGAAAAACCGAAGCCGCTTTGTACGCTGCCGCCTGCTGGAACCGGCCCGGAGTTTACATCGCCCTGCCGACCCAGGCGACTAGCAACCAGATGCACCGGCGGCTACGTGACTTCCTCGGCGCAGACCGCGCCCCGCGCCTGGTACACGGCATGGCCTGGCTGCTGGATGACAAGGTGCCGGATAGAACCGCGCAGACATGGGGAGATGAGACGAACGATGACGAGCGGCAGCTTTCGCGGGACTGGTTCGCCAACGCCAAGCGGGCCTTGCTCGCCACGGACGGCGTCGGCACGGTGGACCAGGTGCTGATGGCGGCGCTCAACGTCAAGCACGGCTTTCTGCGCTTCTTGGGGCTGACCACGAAGACGCTGATCATTGATGAAGTCCATGCCTACGACTTATACATGACGACGCTGATGAAGATGCTCCTGCGCTGGTGCCGCGCTTTGGACGTGCCGGTCATCCTGCTGTCGGCGACGCTGTCTCAGGCCCAAAAGCGGGGCTTGGCGGAGGCTTACAGCGGCTGCTCCGGCAGCCTGCCGGCGCTTTCGGCGGACGCGGCTGAAGAGCCTTACCCGCTGCTGACGTTTGTGCCGCACGAAGGGCCGGCTTCCGTGCAGGAAGTCCCACCGGACCTCCGCTGGACCCGCGTGATCGGGGTGCAGCCGCATCCCGGCGCATTAGGCGATCCCAAAGAAATCGCCCGTCTGGCCGCCGAGTCCGTCGCGGAGAACGGCTGCGCTTGCGTCCTCGCCAATACCGTCCGCTCCGCTCAGGACATCTTCCAGGAATTGCAGGCGCTGAACCCTACCGACACGCGCCTGATTCTCTTCCACGCCCGCTTCCGCGCCGAGCGCCGTCAGCAGATTGAAGAGGAGGTCGTCGGCCTCTTCGGCAAGGTGGACAACGGCGGCCCGAACGAGAACCGGCCCAAGCGGGCTATTCTTGTCGCCACACAGGTTGTGGAGCAGTCGCTGGACATTGACTTTGATGTGATGCTGTCCGAGATTGCCCCGATAGATCTGCTGCTTCAGCGCAGCGGCCGCCTGCACCGGCACGAGGCAAACAACCCGCGCCCCACCGGCCCGGATGCTGTCCTTCATGTGCTGTTGCCCGTACTGGACGGAGAGAAAATTAAGTTCGGCGGCATGGAAATCCAGAAGCGGGGAACTGACTGGCGCGGCGTGTACGACCGTGCGGCCCTGCTCCGCACCCTGGCCCTCCTGGAAGACAAGCTTGAAATCCGCCTTCCCGCCGACTTCCGCCCGCTGATTGAAGGCTGCTACGATCCCAAACGCCTTCCGGTTTCCTCTTTCCCCGCCGAGTGGATCACTGACGCCGAAAAATCCCGTACCGACCGGCAAGCCCAAAGCGAACAAAAAGCGAAGACACATTTAATCGCTGAACCCAGCCCAAAAGTGTTCAAGTATGCCCAAAAACCGGACCAGCCGGTCATGGAAGGCGAAGACGGCGAGGCCGCCAGCTTCTTTCGCGCTCAAACGCGCGAAGGCGACGACAGCCGCGCGGTCTTGATTCTGCATGATCCAACGCTGATTGCCGCCGTGCGGAAAGGCAGCCGGCAGGAGCGGGAAAGCGGCGAGGAATGGCGTTCTGTCAAACACCTGTTGAAACGATTGTTTCTCCAAAAAGCAAGCCTGCCTGCCTATTGGCTGGCCGGCGTCTCGCCCGCCGAAGGCTTCGAGTGGCTGGACAAAAAGACCGTGCCGAAGCGCCTGCGCCACCATGATGTTTTGATCATGCGGGATGAAGTCTGGAAAGGAATTCAAGAGAGGAAAGATAAAGATACTGGCAAGGTCATATATAAATCGGTGACTGTCACCGACGACGATGTGCTTGGCCTGCAATGGTCGCCGGATAAAGAGGATAAAGATGCCGACCTTTGACCTAATTGCTGAACCCTGGATACCCGTAGTTCGCCTAAGCGACGGCAAACCGGAAGAAGTCGGGGTACGAGATGCGCTGCTTCATGCCCATGAATACCGCGCCGTTCGTGACCCGCTTCCCACAGCAGAGTTCGGCTTGTACCGACTGCTCACGGTGCTGGTTCTGGACATCTTCCAACTGGAAGACACCGAAATGCTGTCCGAGCTAATCGCCGCCGGATGTTTTGACGTTGAGGCTGTTGACGCTTACTTTGCACAGTGGCGGGATCGGTTTGATTTGTTCTCGGAAAAGTATCCGTTTCTGCAAACCGCCGGAATGGCGGGAGAAGCGGCGAAGCCGCTGGCGGGACTGTTGCCGCCGGTCCCGTCCGGCACGAACGCGGCGCATTTCTATCATGCCCAGGAAGACGAGTTTGGGGTTTCTCCGGCGGCGGCAGCGCGGCTTTTGACGACGATGGCAGCGTTTATGACGGCGGGCGGGGCGGGTCTGGCCCCGTCCCTCAACGGCGCTCCGCCGTGGTATGCGCTGATCGTCGGGGACACGCTCTTTGCGACTCTGTGCGCTAATGCTTATGTGCTGGACCGGCAGACGCTGGCGCTGGGCCGGCCTGCCTGGCGCGAGGATAAGCCCGTGATGCCCGGCGAGCGCTGCCTGCGGGCGGACCTGCTGGAAGGGTGGACCTGGCGGTCGCGCCGCATTCAGCTTGTTTCCAGCGGGCCGGGCCGCTGCTCGCTGACGGGGCAGGACTGCCCGGTTCTCGTTCAGCGCATGAAGTTCATTGCAGGCGCGTCCTGCGACTTCACGAACGGCGGCTGGCGCGATCCGTCCGTCCCGTACAAAATTGACGACAAGGGGCCGAAAGTGATGCGCCCGCAGGAAGGCAAAGCCGTCTGGCGCGACACCGCCCCGCTGGCTCTGCTGAACGCCCGCAGTTATGCAGGCGGCGACAGCAAAATAGAGTTCCGCCGCCCGCAGATCATCGAGCAGTGGGCGCAGATGACCCAAGACCGATACATCGAGCCGGGGCCGCTGCGGCTGAAGCTGTACGGGATGCGGACCGACCTGAAGATGAAAGTGTTCGAGTGGCACGCCGAGCCAATGGCTTTGCCGTGCGATCTGGTGCTGCAAGACCAGTATGCGACACGGGTGCAGACGGAAATGGAACGCGCCGGAAGCGTTGAATATGCACTGAAGCGGGCCGTTCAGAAAACATACAAGCGCGAAGGAAAGGGAAATGCAAAGGCATACGAAGACTTGATCGCTTACGCTCAGCGTCAATTCTGGCACGACATTCACTCCGCCTGGGAAACACTGCTGACACAAATGGCGGCACTGAACCCAATGGATGAGGAAGGCTGGGGGCGCGTTCAGCGGGTGTGGTGGACGGCCTTGCGGAAGCAGGGAGAAGCGGCGCTGGCGGCGGCGATCGGAAGTCTCGACACGGATGCCGAGGCGCTTCGGCGGCAGGTGGACGCGGAGCTGTCGTTTCAAAATGCCTTGTATGTCCTCTTGGCAACGGATTCGGAAAAGGCGGCGCGGGAGGCTGCCAAGAAGAACAAAAAGGCCGCAAATGAAAACGCACGGGAAAAATCACAAGGAGCGCTTGCATTATGACATCAATGGTAGAAACAAAGTCGTCCCCAGCGCAAGCATTCGTCAGCATCGTGCGCGGCTGGGATGAAACCCAAAAAGGCCGTCTTGCGGTTCTCCGCCGGAACGCCGGGGAGCCGCTGAAAGATGCACGCGGGGTGACATGGGTTTACGACTTGCTGAACGATTTTGGGCGAATCTATGGCGATGAAATACTGTTTTTGACCGCAACGTTGATCTCGCTGGATCGGCCGTTCCTGAAAAAAGAGCGCTCTTTCACCGGTTCGCTGGGCCACACGATGGCGCGGATGAAGGCCGTGCCGGGAGCAAACGTTGAAAGCCTGGAGCGGCGGTTCGCGATCCTGCTGGACGCTGACTACGACCCCCGGACGGGCGAGGGCGAGCTGCCGTTTCGCCTGCGCCAGACCGTGAAGCTGATCGTATCCAGCGGAGGAGGCATTGACTGGCCGCAGCTTCTCAGCGACCTGCGCTTTTGGAACGACCCCGACAAACGGGTCCAGAAACGCTGGGCGAAAGATTTTTATGCCCCCGCGCTGAAGAACGAAGACGCGCAGACAGAAGAACAGACCGAAACACAAGGAGACACCGATGCTGATTGAGATTCATGTTTTGCAAAACCATGCTCCCTCCAACTTAAACCGCGACGATACCGGCAGCCCGAAGGAATGCGTCTTCGGCGGCTACAAGCGCGGGCGCATTTCCAGCCAGTGCCTCAAGCGCACGGTTCGGCGCTCCGGTGTTTTCCAGCAGGCGCTGGCGGGACACCTCGCGACCCGCACGCGGCAGTTGCCGGAAGAAGTCAAGAAAGCCTTTAACGCTGACCCCGCGCTGAAGCCGCTGGCCGAGGAAGCCGCAAAAAAATCGTCGGGATTTGGCAACAAGGAAGGTACGGAAGCCAAGCTGGATGCCAAAAGCGGTAAGTATCTGACAGCCCAGTCCATGTTTCTGACACAGAAAGACATTGATGCGGTTGTCGAGACGCTTCGAGTGGCGGCGGAAGGAAAGACGGCAAAGCAGTTTGCCGATTTGAAAGCCGCCGATCTGCAAAAAGTGGCGTTCCTGAAAGGCTACCGGCCTGTAACTGCTGATGTCGCTTTGTTCGGGCGGATGACGACTTCGGAGGCGTTCCGGGACGTGGAGGCGTCCTGCCAGGTCGCCCATGCCCTTTCGACCCACAAAGTAGACCATGAGTTCGACTACTTCACGGCGGTGGACGATTTGCAGGGATTGTCCGAGGAAGAAGAAGACGCCGGAGCGGACATGATCGGCGATGTCGAGTTCAACTCGGCCTGCTACTACAAATACTTCTCGGTGGACGTCGCCGGGCTGGTGGACAATCTGACCGGGGCCGGGCCGTACCGCCGCAAGGACGTTCCGGCGGAAGACCGGGCAAACGCGCGGGATCTGGCGGCAAAAGCCGTGGAAGCCATGCTGAAAGCAGTTGTCCTGGTGACGCCGACCGGGAAGCAAAACTCGTTCGCCGCCCATCAGCTCCCTGCCGCCGTGCTGGTCGAAGTGCGCCCGTATCCGACGCCCGTGAGCTACGCGAATGCGTTTGTCGAGCCGGCGCGGGCGGGCAAAGGCGATGACCTTGTTTCGGCGTCGCTGCTGAAGTTCGGGCAGCATGTCACGGCGCTGACGAACGGCTTCAACCTGGAAGCGGCGGCGCGGCTGCTGCTCGCCCCGGAGCATGAGGGCCTTCAAATCACCGGGACCGAGCGGGTGTCGGACTTGAACACGCTGGCGGCGCGGCTGGCTGCCGTGATCCGCGACCCGCAAAACGGCGCGGAAAAGAATGGCGCGGCGGAGGCGGTGACTCATGGGTAAGCCGATCCTGCTGCTTCGGCTGGAAGGACCGCTGCAATCGTGGGGCAGCCGGTCCCGGTGGGACGTGCGGGATACTCAGCCGGAGCCGACCAAGTCCGGCGTCGTCGGCCTGCTCGGCTGCGCTCTCGGCTACGAACGCGGCGACCGCCGCTTGGAAGACGAACTGGAAGCCGGACTGCGATTTGGCGTTCGAGTGGAAGCGCCCGGCCGCGTTCTGGAAGACTTCCAGACCATCACCGACTTTTTGCCGACCGCAGCCGGCGACTTCAAAGTCCTCGGCGGCACGAAATCCGCCGCCGCCCTGCGCTCCGATCCCGGCGCACGCCCGGCGACCATTCTCTCGCCGCGCTTCTTTTTAGAAGATGCCGCCTTTCTCGTGGCGCTGGAAGCGGGGGCGCAAGTGCACCCGGATCTGCTGCGCCGGTGCGCCGATGCGCTTCAGCGTCCTGTCTGGCCCCTGTTTCTCGGCCGCAAGGCGTGCGTGCCGACCCGCCCGATTTTCGAGGCACTGACAGATGCCTATGAGCACATCGAAGCGGCGCTGGAACAGCACGCTTGGTCCTGGCTGGGCGCTTCCCACGAGTCCCGCCGCTCGGCAGGGCCGCCAATTCCCTGGACGGCCTATGTGGAGGACCCGAACGGCCCCCTGCTGCGGCAGGATGCCCTGCGGCTGAACGCCGCCCGTCTTTATGGATTTCGGCAGGCGAAAAAGCTGATCCTGACCCGGACGCATGAGAGTCCTGAAACGAACACGATTTCGGACTAAGAGAAACATTGGATTAAGAAAGGCACTTTCTCATGCTTTATCTGTCACTACTGGAACTTGACCCGCGCTGCCGGCAGGTTCAGGCGGAACTCCGCAGTCCTTACGAAATGCACCGGACTTTATCCAAAGCGTTCGAAGAAGGCGACGCGGCCCAGGCCGCCGCTCGCTGCTTGTTCCGCGTCGAGGAAGACCCGCAGGGAGCGGTCCGACTTCTCGTGCAGTCGAAAACTGCCCCCGACTGGGACCGCTTGACTGTTCCCCTTAACTACCTGCGACTGCCGCCGCAGATCAAGCCGTTCCGGCCAGTCGTTCAGAACGGTCAGCATCTCGCCTTTCGCCTCCGGGCCAATCCTGCCAAGCGCCTCGCCGCGAAACGTGAGGGCAGAGCGCAGGGAGACCGAGTGGGACTCTACACGGAAGAAGAGCGCTACGCCTGGCTGGTGCGTCAGGCTGAAGCCCACGGGTTCCATCTGGAAACGGCGACCGTCACCAGTGAGGAACAGGCCACCTGTCCTACCCGAGAAAGAACCGCGGTTTTTAGTGCCGCTCGGTTCGAGGGAATTTTGTGCGTGACCGAAGCCGAGATATTCCTTGCTGCACTTGCCAATGGGATTGGACCTGGCAAAGGCTTCGGCTTCGGCCTGCTGAGCGTCAGCCGCCTCAAGTAGCATTTTGAGAGTGGAGTGTAAGCAGAGCCAGTAGACATGCTTCTAGAGTCTGCCCCACGCACGTGGGGATGAACCGCCACCAGGTCAAGGATTGACTTTGGAGGCGGCGTCTGCCCCACGCACGTGGGGATGAACCGAGCATCTGCCCGCCGCCGTCGCCGAGCGGCTGGTCTGCCCCACGCACGTGGGGATGAACCGTCTGAGCAAGGGGAGAGACGGGTGCGGACGCAGTCTGCCCCACGCACGTGGGGATGAACCGGTGCTTGTCGGCCCCGTCCGCACCCGCTTGACGTCTGCCCCACGCACGTGGGGATGAACCGAAGCGTTCATGAAAAACCTTTCATAAGACAGAGTCTGCCCCACGCACGTGGGGATGAACCGAGCCGGGCTTGTGTCGGGGCGCACGGTGCGCCGTCTGCCCCACGCACGTGGGGATGAACCGATAAAGAGTAGTGATTTGGGTCCTGATCTTGGCCGTCTGCCCCACGCACGTGGGGATGAACCGAAGTGCGGGACCTGCTGCATGACTTCCGCTCTGTCTGCCCCACGCACGTGGGGATGAACCGGGGAAGGCAAAATGCAAGGTGACATCATTAGTGTCTGCCCCACGCACGTGGGGATGAACCGGCGACTGGCGAAATCTCCCCGTTCTGGTTGTTGTCTGCCCCACGCACGTGGGGATGAACCGCAATCAGCAGCTATAGAAGGAAACACGATGACGTCTGCCCCACGCACGTGGGGATGAACCGTTTTTGAGCGGGATGAATGGACGTGCCAAACCGTCTGCCCCACGCACGTGGGGATGAACCGATCAGGCCAGTTGTCGCCTGCGGTCAACTCCAGTCTGCCCCACGCACGTGGGGATGAACCGAGCCGGGCTTGTGTCGGGGCGCACGGTGCGCCGTCTGCCCCACGCACGTGGGGATGAACCGATGGTCGCGCTCGCCCACTACACGACGCCGCAGTCTGCCCCACGCACGTGGGGATGAACCGAGACGGGCGCGGCGGCCAGCGCGTCGTAAAGCGTCTGCCCCACGCACGTGGGGATGAACCGACACCCTCTTTTACCGCGACCGGCTCCGGGCGGTCTGCCCCACGCACGTGGGGATGAACCGTCAACGATAATTACGGCGGGACCGTTGCCGGAGTCTGCCCCACGCACGTGGGGATGAACCGGGATCAAGTTTGACGTTCCTAGCACTCTGCGTGTCTGCCCCACGCACGTGGGGATGAACCGCCCAGTGGAGCGCGGACGGTATGGATTTGCCCGTCTGCCCCACGCACGTGGGGATGAACCGAACCCGAAGATCTTAAAGAGGAACCGCTACTGAGTCTGCCCCACGCACGTGGGGATGAACCGTCACGACGTGGAACGACGGCGGCGAAGGGTCGGTCTGCCCCACGCACGTGGGGATGAACCGACGGGCCTGCACCTGCACCCGACCGCCAAACCGTCTGCCCCACGCACGTGGGGATGAACCGACGGCGGAGTTCCTGCGGGCGCAGGGCATTAAGTCTGCCCCACGCACGTGGGGATGAACCGACCGCGCTCCGCCTCACGGACGCCCAGGTCGCGTCTGCCCCACGCACGTGGGGATGAACCGTTTCACGTCGGCTGCCGTCTTCACCAGCACGCGTCTGCCCCACGCACGTGGGGATGAACCGAAGGCGGTGAACTGATGAATACCCAAGAAGCGTCTGCCCCACGCACGTGGGGATGAACCGGTAAGCCCCGGTGTCCGAGAAACCGAAGCTTGCGTCTGCCCCACGCACGTGGGGATGAACCTAACCGCAGCGCCCGCCGCCAATCTGCCGGATCGTCTGCCCCACGCACGTGGGGATGAACCGAATACGGCTGGGGTTATCGTTTCCCCAGCGACGTCTGCCCCACGCACGTGGGGATGAACCGTCAACGCGGCGGGCTTCCGCAACGCCGTGATCCGTCTGCCCCACGCACGTGGGGATGAACCGCCATGACCGACGACCAGTACCAGGCCATCATCGTCTGCCCCACGCACGTGGGGATGAACCGAACGGCGAACCGGGCCGGACCCAGCAGCAGGTGTCTGCCCCACGCACGTGGGGATGAACCGCCTGAGAAAAGCGGCTGAGGGGGACATAGGGAGTCTGCCCCACGCACGTGGGGATGAACCGATCATGTACGCCAACGCCACGCAGGACTTGTTCTTTTGCCCTACGCCTGTGGGGATGAACCGGGGTCAAGGAATTGTGAATACTTCCGGTAATGCGTTTGCCCCACATATGTGGGGATGTACCGACGGTTCGCATCCACTCAAAATGCCTGGTGAAGTTTGCTCCGCGTCTGTGGGGATGAACCGGCGCACTCGTTTCCGGTTCTCTCGCGTTTCCGCGAGTAGACACTCAGAACAAAGCTTAGGAGGCTCTATGGAAAACCTGCAACTGCTGCCCAAAGTCCGGGACCAGATCTCGTCCCTCTACATCGAGCACGGACGTATTGACCGCTCCGACAAAAGCGTCGCCGTCTGGGATGACACCGGCATGACCGCCATTCCCGCCGCATCTCTCTGCGTTTTGATGCTTGGACCCGGTACCACCATCACCCACGCCGCCATTCAAGCTCTCGCCGACAATAACTGCCTCGTCATCTGGGCCGGCGAGGAAAACGTCCGCTTTTACGCCTGCGGGACCGGCGGCACCCGCAGCGCTCAGCCCCTGCTCCTGCAAGCCCGGTTAGCGTCCGATGAAGCCCGGCGGCTGGAAGTCGTCAAACGTATGTATCAGATGCGCTTTACCGATACTCCCCAGGGACTTCTCAGCGTCGAAGCCCTGCGCGGCATGGAAGGCATCCGCGTTCGTAAAGCCTACGCCGAAGCCAGCGCCGCCTCCGGGGTCGAATGGAACGGCCGCAACTATGACCGGACAAGCTGGCAGGAGGCCGATCCCGTCAACCGCGCCCTCTCCTGCGCCAACTCCTGCCTCTACGGAATCTGCCACGCCGCGATCCTCGCCTCCGGCTACAGCCCCGGTATCGGGTTCATCCACACCGGCAAGCAGCTCTCCTTCGTTTATGACATCGCCGACCTCTACAAAGTAGACATCACGATCCCGATTGCCTTTCAATTGGCTCAGGAGCCGCTGCCGAACCTGGAACGGGCTGTGCGCCTTGCCTGCCGGGACAAGTTCCGTGCCGCCAAGCTCTTGCAGCGCATCGTGCCCGACATCCAGAAGGCGCTGGATGTCAAAGGCGACCCCGCGGCCGAGTTCGCCCCGGACACCGATCCTGCCCTGCCCACCGCCCTCTGGACCCCTGCCGCCGAACAGAATGCAGGAACCGAACTGGCCGCCGACACTGACACCGAAGACGAGGAGGACTAACATGACTGTCTTAATA